>JAEPND010000009.1 GCA_017643585.1 Maricaulis sp. | reverse complement strand
CTCCTTGATCGCTGTTTGCTTCGCATCAACCAGTCTCAAGGCTTCAGCCCGGGTGAACAACCTTATGAGAACTCACATCTAGGCCGCGCCGCTGCCCCAATCCTGTGAGAGCTGTTCGCACAGATGATCAGCCGCACGTGCTGCCAGGTCCGGCGGGTTGGCGAGGAATTCCGGCAATTGCCCACGGGTCAGCGGGCGCGACAGCAGATAGCCCTGGATGAGCACTTCCGGCTGGTCACCCAGAGCCGACATCTCGTCGAGATCCTCGATCCCTTCGACGACAACTCCCATGCCCAGCTGGTGCGCCAGCTCGATCGTCGAGGCGACGATGATCTGGGCCTCCGGTTCATTCTGAAGGCCGGAGATGAAAGAGCGGTCGATCTTGATCTTGTCGAACGGGAAGGCGCGCAGATAGTTCAGCGAGGCATAGCCGGTGCCGAAATCATCCATGGACAGGCCGACCCCGAGCTCATTGAGCCGGCGCATCAGGCTCAGCGCCCGCGCCTCGTCATCGATCAGCACGCCCTCGGTGATCTCGATCTCCAGACGATGCGGCTCCAGACCAGAACTCGACAGCGCCCGCTCGACCGAGAGGATGAAATTGCCCTGCTTGAACTGTGCCGGCGAAACATTGACCGAAACCCGCTGACCGCCCGGCCAGTAGACCGCCTCGCGACAGGCGCGTTCCAGCACCCATTGTCCCAGTTTCAGGATCTGCCCGCTTTCCTCGGCCAGCTGGACGAATTCAGCCGGAGACACAAAACCACGAACCTCGTCTTCCCAGCGCACCAGCGCCTCGAAACCAACGATTTCACCTGTGCACATATGCGCCTGTGGTTGGAAATGCAGGTCGAGCAATTCATCCTCGATCGCCAGGGCCAGGTCTGACTCCAGCATGCGCCGTTCCTGCAGTTCCCGACCCATTTTCGGATCGAATTCACAGACACAATTGCGGCCCAGATTCTTGGCCTTGTACAGCGCCAGATCCGCCTGGTTCATCAACCGGTCCGGGTCCTCACCATCCAGCGGAAACATGGTCACACCGCCCGACGCGCTGACATTGAGATGCACCGTGCCCAGCGTGACCGGGGATCCGACCGATGTCACAACCCGCTCGGCTACAGCAGTGGCCGCCATACGGGTTTCCACGCCCGGCAGGATGACCGCAAACTCGTCTCCGCTGAGACGTGCGGCGATCGCCCCCTTGGGCAGGGCGTCCTGCATGCGCTCGGCAACTGCTTTGAGCAATTCATCGCCAGCGGCATGGCCGTGCACGTCATTGACCTCCTTGAAGCGATCCAGGTCAAAGAACATCAGGGCGACCTCGGAATGATCTCCCCAGGCCATGGTCAGTTCGTTTTCCAGGCACTCGCGGAAGCGCAGGCGATTGGGCAGCCCGGTCAACGCATCATGATGCGCCATGTGCATGATGCGCTGGCGCGAACGCTCCTCGCTGGAAATGTCGCGGAAGGCCAGGATCAGGCTGTCGCGCTTGCGATACTCGATCTGGCGACAGCTGACTTGTGCGGTGATGTTCTCACCGCGGCGCGAACGCAAATGACAAGTGGCCTTGTCACCACAGTTCAGGGTCTGCAGGCGCTCCACAGACTGTTCATCCAGAGCGACCTTGCACAGCGGCATGTCGATCAGGTCTTCCTTGGCCAGCCCGGTAATCTCGCAGATACGGTCATTCGCCTCGACGATGCGGCCGTCCTGGACCAGCACCAGGCCTTCGAAGGTTGAATTGGCCAGGGCGTTGATCCGCTGCCCCTCGGCTTCGCGCCGCTTGCCAATGTGCAGATCGAACAGGGCAAAGGTCAGGCCAAGACCGGCGATCGGCAAAATGCCCAGCGCGATCGTCAATCCCAACAATTTTTGTGCCGTCTCCAGCTTGTTCAACGGTGCGGCCGCCGCCTCGCTGATCTCGAGCGCCGAGGTCAGGGCGAAATACGCCACTCCGGGAATGGTCGACAACAAGACTGCAGCCAGCCCCAGGCCAAGCCACCCATTCACGCGCGCTGCCGTCATCGCGCTGACCATGGCGATCAGCACAACAGCTCCCATACCCAGGCAGGCAGTGGCCTCGTTCCACCCGACAGGCACAGGTGCACTGACCGCATTCAAGCTGAAATAGAGCATCGCTGCCGTGCCGGCGCCAACCGTCGCCCCTCCCAGCAGACTTCCCAGCCTGTGCTTGAAAAAAGCCATCACGGTCCAGCCCGCACAGGCCATGCCCACACCGACGAGAAATGCCGAAAGCACCAGGAAGGGATCGAACGCAATGGTGACCCCCGCATTGAACCCCATCAACGCGATAAAGCCCGCACCCCAGCTGCCGATACCGGTGAGGAATCCAGCCACGGTCAGCCAGACCAGGCGTCTTTCGTCTTCCAGGATGAGGATACGGCGCACAGCCGCGGTCGCGGCGCCCGCGCACGCTAGGCTCAGCAGAGCAGCAATCCCCAACAGCCACAGATCATGTACTGCGGCCGAATTGACCATTACTTCTTTCACGTCTTTTTACTCGGTCCATCCACCTTTGGGCTGGATTCTGACACGAAAATTTGGATTTAAGCTTAACGCGATGGATTTTTGTTCGACTTTGCCACTGGCCGGCGTTGATGAAGCCGGGCGCGGCCCCCTCGCCGGGCCGGTGGTTGCTGCCGCCGTCGCGCTCGATCCCGATCGACCGATTGCGGGGCTGGGCGATTCCAAGGCCCTTTCGGAGAAACGCCGGCGGATGCTGTTCCAGGAGATTTCGGACAAGGCACATATCGGTGTCGGCATCGCCGAGCCGGCGGAAATCGATCGACTGAATATTCTGCATGCGACCACGGCCGCGATGCGCCGCGCCGTCCTGGGACTTGGTGTAGCGGTCACGGAAATCCAGATCGATGGCAATCGCGTACCACCGGACCTGCCCGTCCCTGCAAGTGCAATCATCAAGGGTGACGCCAAGGTGGCGGCGATCGGTGCCGCCTCCATTATCGCCAAGACACTCCGCGACGACCTGATGCTTCTCGCAGATGCGCGTTATCCCGGTTACGGCTTTGCCAGGCACAAGGGTTATCCCAGCCCTGTTCACCGCGAAGCGCTTGAGCGCCTCGGGCCCTGCCCGATCCACCGGATGAGTTACGCGCCGGTCCGCAAAGCCCTCGAATCGCGCCAGCCCCGGGATGCGAATCATTGTGGATAACTTGATTCACGGTTAACGCCCCGTTAGCCCTAAAAGCGGAAAACGGACCGTAGAATAAGCGGGTGGAGTTTTGCGTTATGGATCAACTGCCGATCGACCAGATCCTCGAAGGCGAATGCGTGGAAGTGATGAAAACGCTTCCAGACGAAAGCGTTGATCTCGTTTTTGCGGACCCGCCTTACAATCTCCAGCTTGGAGGCGATCTGCATCGCCCGGACAATTCCAAGGTCGATGCCGTCGATAATGACTGGGATCAGATCGGCGGATTTGACGAGTATGACCTGTTTACCTGGCAGTGGCTGGAGCAGGCCCGTCGCGTTCTCAAGCCCAATGGCGGCTTCTGGGTCATCGGCAGCTATCACAATATCTACCGCGTCGGCTCCATCCTGCAGGATGCGGGCTTCTGGGTGCTCAACGACATCATCTGGCGCAAATCCAATCCGATGCCGAATTTCAAGGGTACTCGGTTCACCAATGCCCACGAGACCCTGTTGTGGGCGGCCAAGACCAAGGATGCCCGTCCGACCTTCAACTATGCCGCGATGAAAGCGCTCAATGACGGCGTACAGATGCGCTCTGACTGGACGCTGCCGATCTGTTCCGGTGGCGAACGCCTGAAAGATGCTGACGGCAAGAAAGCCCACCCGACGCAGAAGCCGGAAGCCCTGCTGCACCGCGTCCTGCTGTCGACGACCAATCCGGGCGACGTGGTCCTCGATCCGTTTTTCGGAACCGGTACGACCGGCGCGGCCGCAAAGCGTCTGGGTCGTCACTTTATCGGCGTCGAACGCGACGAGACCTATATCGCCGTGGCTCGCGAACGCCTGCTGGCCATCGAACCCGCAGCCCGCGAAGCGCTGGACGTCACGCAATCCAAACGCGCCCAGCCGCGCATTCCCTTTGGCGCCCTGGTCGAACGCGGCCTGGTCAAGCCCGGTGACACCCTCTACTGCCCGAAAGGTCGCAATACGGCCCGCGTCCGCGCGGACGGAACCCTGATCGCCGGCGAGCGGTCTGGCTCCATTCACCAGGTCGGTGCGCAACTACAAGCCGCCCCGAGTTGTAACGGCTGGACCTACTGGCATGTCCGCACCAAGCAGGGCCTCGCCCCGATCGATGTCCTGCGCTCGGAAGTGCGGGCAACACTGGAGAATTAGGCCGGCGCCACCGGCGGCGCGCGACTGCGAGATGAGACAGCGGAGTGCGCTCGGCAAACCCCGCCCCAACTCAAGGTCGCAAGACGCCACCGGACGGCTTGGCCAGCATGGCAAATCAGGCAAATCTGGCGGTTCGGCGTAGGGGGCTGAGTTGAATCGATCACTGACACTGAGAATCGTCACAGCGATCCTGCTGTCCACGCTGGCACTCTCTGTCGTTGCGACCATCCTCGTCGCCAACAGCTTCTGGCGCGATATCGAGCGTCAGCAGACCCAATCCCTGGACATGTACATCGCGGAGCGCGCGCACCGGGCCAATGACATGTTCCAAGAGATCCGCCAGGCGCATCTCACCGCGCAAACTGCACTGGATCGCCGCCTTGTAGCCTTGTCGGACGCACGGGTCGAAGCCGAATTCGACCGGCTCTTCCCGGTCAATGACGATGGCACCAGACGGTCGATAGACGCCCTCTTCGACGGTTACACCGACGAGCACGGGAACTTCCATCATGGTGTCGGCGCGTTTATGGGCTCCCTGCAACCGCTCGACATCAACCGCAAACGCCTGCTGCTTGCAGCCTATAATGTGGTCGACCAGGGCGGTGGAATGCTCGAGGGGCGCGTCCAGAACCTCTACCTCTTCACCCCCTATAACGAGCTCGTCATCTCTGCGGCATCGCGCGAAGACCAGCTAATGTTCTATCGCCGCGAGGCGCCCCCGGATTTTGACCTCACCCAGTCCAGCTTCACCCAGCTTGTCACACCCGAGAGCAATCCGGACGGGGCCTTCCTGTGCGATGAGTTGTCCCAAATCGCCTTCATCCAGAACCGCGAAGCGCTGACAACCGGCTGCTTCACGCCCGTGCGTCGCAATGGCGAACATCTGGGAGCGTTTGGAACCACGGTTCCACTGCAGGTGCATTTCCGCGAAGCGATGACGGACACGCTGCCGGATGGGCAAAATCTCTTCATCAATGGTGCTGGCGACCTGATCGCACACCGCGACCTGCTCGACGGCGAGATCACCCAGGATGTTGTCGACGCGCTGGCAGACCAGCTCGGTGTCGACATGATCCACCAAGCCATCCTAGGATCCGGCGAGACGGAGGGTGCGCTGGTCAGCCCGGACGGGCGATGGCTGGTCGGGTTTTCGCGCATGATCGGGCCGGACTGGTTCTACGTCACCCTGCTCGATCGCGAGGCCCTGCGCGCCGACGCCATCCGCGAAACCGGAAAAATTCTCGCCGTCGCCATCATCGGCGTTGCCCTGCAAGCGCTGTTCCTGCTGTGGTATTTCCGGCGTCATATCGTATCGCCGCTTGGCGCCTTGACCCGGCATTTCTCCCCGGACGTGGAAAAACGGCCCGATGTCTCTTGCGCCACCCACCTCCTCGCAACGCGGCGCGATGAAATCGGGGCGTTGACCCGCACCCTCGCCGACCAGGACCTGCGCAATCGGCAACTTATGACCGAACTGGAAGATCGGGTGGAGGCGCGTACCCGTGAACTGGCAAAGGCCAATCAGGCCAAGAGTGAATTCATCGCCAATATGAGCCATGAGCTGCGCACCCCCCTGAACGGGATTTACGGGCTTGCGCAGGCCCTGGAGTCCAACCTGGAAGAGCCGGAACTGAAGGAACAGGCCCGCATGATCCAGGCATCGGGAGAAACTCTGACCCTCCTGCTCAGCGACATCCTCGACATGTCCAAGATCGAGGCCGGCAAGCTGGAAATGTCACCGACCCAGGTAAAGCTGCCCCAGCTGTTGAATGACATCCACGCTCTGTTCTCGGCCCAGGCCGGTGACAAGGGGCTGGAATTCAAGCTGGAGATGGATCCCGCACTGCCCGATTCCGGCACTGTCGACGCCCACCGCGTCAGACAATGCCTGTCAAACCTGCTGTCCAACGCGATCAAGTTCACCGATAGCGGCAAGATCATCACCCGCGCCTCTGCGCGTGAGGTCGAGGATGGACACATCATCACCGTTGCGGTCGAGGATAGCGGCATCGGCATGGACGCCGCAGTCACCGAAAAGCTCTTCGCCCCGTTCCAGCAAGCCGATGCGTCAACGTCGACGCGGTTTGGTGGTACCGGGCTGGGCCTGGTTATCTCACGCAATCTGGCCCGCATGATGGGCGGCGATATCCGGGTAGATTCCGCCCCAGGCAAGGGGTCGTGCTTCACGCTGGAATTCAAGCTGGCTGGCAAATCCCGCCGTGACACGGTGGAGACCGTCGCCCAGACCCCGGTGGAACTGGCCAAGGACCCGCAATTTGCGCCGCTGCATGGTCGCTCGATCCTGCTGGTCGAGGACAATCTGATCAATCGCGAGGTCGCCAAGGCTTTCCTCAAACCGCTGGGCGCCACCGTTACCGAAGCGCATGATGGCAAACAGGGCGTGGATGCCGTCGTGGACAGCGCGTTCGATCTCGTCCTGATGGATATGCGCATGCCGGTCATGGACGGCCTGGAAGCAACCCGGCAGATCCGCGCCCTTGGCAATGGCCGCAGCACTCTGCCGATCGTGGCGCTGACGGCCAATGCCACGGAAGAGGATGCCCGGGCCTGCAGGGCCGCGGGAATGAACAGCTTTGCCGCCAAGCCGCTGAACGCACCCGATTTCTTCAATGCGATGATGGAAGCGCTTGCAGCGCCGACCGACGGATGACGCCTAGCGACTGACACCCAGACGGGTGGCCAGCACCTTGCGCATCACGCTGGGCAAGGCTTCCCGGTCGAGCGCAGTCTCGTCCACCCAGTCACCCGATGCCGGCGTCCAGCCGGCTGGCGGCGCAGCCTCCTGCACCGACAATTTCAACTCGAAATGGGTGAAGACGTGTTTCACCTCGCCGCGAGCGGTCCAGTCTGAATCGAATGGCGGTTGCCACTCCGGTTCTGCGTCGGCCCATGGCGTGGACGGGACTTCCCGCATGCCGCCGAGCAGACCCTGGTCTGCGCGTGTCCGAAGCCAGACCTTGCCGTCATGACGCACCAGCCAGGCGATTCCCCGACGCACCGGTTTGGGCTTCTTGCGGTCCTTGAGCGGGTAGCGCAGCACGTCACCCTCCGCGCGCGCCTGACAGCCCTGCGACCACGGACAGGCGTCACAATCGGGCGATTTGGGCGTACAGATGGTGGCGCCCAGATCCATGATCGCCTGCGCGTAATCACATGACCGTTCCGGACAGGCGATCTCGGCGGCAAGACGCTTGATCTCGGGCTTGGATTTGGGAAGCGGGACCTGGACCCGGTAAAACCGCGTGATCACCCGCTCGACATTGCCATCAACCACGCTGGCCGGCACGTTGAACGCAGCCGCCAGGATCGCATTCGCCGTGTACTCGCCGATCCCCGGCAGGGCCAGCAAACCCTTGAGCGTATCGGGAAACTGTCCCGCGTGCTCTGTTGTCACGGCCTGGGCACAGGCGTGCAGATTGCGCGCTCGCGCATAATAGCCCAACCCCGCCCACTCGCGCATGACGTCCTCGCGCGGCGCAGCAGCCAAGTTCTCGACGCCCGGCCACAGCGCGAGAAAGCGGTGCCAGTAAGGCGTCGCATGAGGAACCGTCGTCTGCTGCAACATGATTTCGGACAGCCAGATAGCATAGGGATCCGCCACCACGCCGGCCTCGCGGTCTTCGGGCCGAACGCGCCAGGGCAGGCTGCGCCCTTCCCGGTCATACCAGGTCAACAGGCGCTGTCGAAGATCAAGGATTTCGGGGCGGGTCTGCATGAGGCGTCAACTTGCGGGAAAATGGCAAAGGCGCAATGCTGTGTGACATGAGACGACGCCCGACACAGTCAAGCGTGGAACAGGCCGCAGGCCAGTATCTGCAGGAGCATCGCGGCCGCGCCGCTATCCGCCCGGCACCGCGCGCCGGACGCGCTGCTGAACGTATATTGCGCCCCTTGGCCAAGAAATTCGGTGTCGGCGTGGACCAGCTCGCCCAGTACTGGCCAGAGATCGTCGGTCAACGCCTGGCACAATGGAGTGCGCCCAAATCCATTCAGCGCACTGGGGGCGTCGCCACACTGGTGATCGAGGCGCGCGGCCCGGCGGCTGCCGTATTGCAGGCTGAGAGCCGCCGAATTCTGGAGCGTGTCGGCACATATTCCGGCGGTCGATCGCCGACGCGTTTGCGTGTGATACAAGGCAGTATGAGCGCCTCGTCGCCTGTTCAGACAGGGGTGACAAGCGGGCAAATAAGATCACAAAACAGCGATCAGGTAGAGACTTCTGCTGAGGCAAGGTTATTGTCCGCCTTGAAACGTTTCGACAAATCCGTCAAAGCCCGTGGCGGAAACTGAATTTCTGAGGGGATTGGAATGAGCGTAACTCGTCGATTTTTCACTGCCGTGACCATGACAGCGTCGCTGGCGCTGGCGGCCTGCGGTGGCGGCTCCAATGGTTCAATCGAGGGCCCGGGCGCTGACGAGCGCAGCCTCGGCTCGGTCGACGCACCGGTGACGATGATCGAATACGCCTCCGTGGCCTGCGGCCATTGCGCCACTTTCCATGAAGAGGTGTGGGGTACGATCGAGTCCGAATTCGTCGAGACCGGCAAGGTCCGCTATGTGATGCGTGAGATGCTCAATGGCGGAGCCACCTTTGCTGTCGCTGGCTTCTCCCTTGCCCGTTGCGTCGAGGATGACCGCTATTTCGACATGGTCGACCTGCTGTTCCAACAGCAGCGCGCGATCTTCCAGGCCGCCTCTCAGCCTGGTGGTGCACGCCGGCAATATGTCGCCATTGCACGCTCCATGGGCCTGTCCGAAGCCGAGATGGATGCCTGCCTGAACGACGAAGCCATCAACCAGGCGATTATCGACAGCCATGACCGTGCCTTCGAGGCCGGTATCACAGGCACGCCGCGTTTCGTGTTCAACGGCCAGATGCTGGACAGTGAACGTGACGGCAATCGCTCGATCTTCACCCTGGGTGGGAACCCGGTCCTGATCGATGGTGAGCCGGTTGAAGCCATTGTTGACGCAGACAATTTCCGCCGCCTGCTCGACCACCTGGTCGAACAAGCCAGCTCTGAAGGCTAATTGCGATGCGTGGTGTGATGCGTTCCCTTGTCGCCCTGACCCTGTCCGTGCTTGCGCTGGGGAGCGCTCACGCCCAACAACCGTCTGACCCGCCTCCTCCGCCGCAGGACGTTGTCCTGGGCTCTGCCGAGGCGCGCCTGGAAATCATTGAATACGGCTCCTATGCCTGCCCGCATTGCGGACATTTCCACGAGAACAATTGGCACATGATCAATTCGGAATTCGTGGAGACGGGCCAGGTCCGCTTCATTTTCCGACCGATCGTGACCCCGCCCGAGCAGATGGCCGCGGCGGGCGCCTTCCTGAGTTATTGTGTCGGTGACGAACGCTATTACGACGCCGTCGACCTGTTGTTCATGGAACAGTCCAATATCCTCGAAGGCATGCGCAATCGCGAGGATGTGCTGGGTATCTACGCGCGCATTGCCGGGGCACTGGGCCGGACCCAGGACGAGATGCTCGCCTGTTTCAATGACGAAGCGAACAATACGCGCCTGATGTCCAACCTCTACCAGGCCAGTCTGGACGGAGTACGGGGCACGCCCAGCTTCCTGTTCAACGGCGTGCTCCTGTCGAGCCAGCAAGTCGATGGCGAGTACATTTTCATCTATGGCGAGGAGCCACTTATCATCAACGGAGATAGGGTTGCTGCCGAGTTCACTGAAGACTCCTTCAGGAGAATCATTCTTCACTTCCTGACAGAGTCCGATTCGGACTAGACAATTTGTCAGGAAAGCGCCGCATTTGCCTTGTACACATGGTGAAAACGGCGTCGTGGAGGTCAGGTGAAGTTCACTCAGCTCAGGCTGACCGGATTTAAATCCTTTGTCGATCCGACCGAATTGCGGATCGATCCGGGTTTGACCGGAATTATTGGGCCGAACGGGTGCGGCAAGTCCAACCTGCTCGAAGCCCTGCGCTGGGTTATGGGTGCCACCTCTGCCAAATCGCTGCGCGGCGGCGGGATGGAAGACGTCATCTTCGCCGGTACCGACATGCGCCCGGCGCGCAACCAGGCCGAAGTTGTCCTGACCATCGACAATGCGGAGCGTCGTGCTCCGCCGGCCTTCAATGACGCGCCGACGTTGGAAGTCACCCGTCGGATCACCCGTGGTGCCGGCTCTGCCTACAAGATCAATGGCGAGGAAGTCCGCGCCAAGGACGTCCAGCTGCTGTTCGCCGACGCCGGCACGGGCGCCAACTCGCCCGCTCTCGTCCGCCAGGGCCAGATCTCCGAACTCATCGCTGCCAAGCCGCAGAACCGCCGCCGTGTTCTCGAAGAAGCCGCTGGCGTCTCCGGCCTGCGGGCTCGCCGTCACGAAGCCGAGCTGAGACTCAAGGGTGCCGAGAGTAATCTGGACCGGCTGCAGGAGGTCATCGACGAGACAGACAGCCGTCATTCCGCCCTGCAGAAACAGGCGCGCCAGGCATCGCGCTATCGCAAGCTCTCCACCAGCATCCGCACGCTGGAAGCCGCCGTCTGGCTGAACCGCTGGCGCCACGCTGCCAGCCAGGTCGAAGAGGCCGAGGCGGCGCTGGCCGAGTGCCTGGAAGCCGCTGAAACCGCCACCCGCTCCGCCGCGGATGCCCGGACAAAGGCCGAAGTCGAGGCCGCGGCCCGAGAGCCCGCACGCCTGGCAGAGGCCGAGGCCGCCGCGGCCCTGCGGGCGCTGGAGCGCGAACGCGACCGGCTGGAACGCGATGCAAGTGACGTCCAGAATCGCATTTCCGGCTTCGAAAACCGCTTGACCGAACTCGCCGCCTCGACCCGCCGCGAAGAGCAGATCGGCGAGGATGCGGAAACATCGCGCAGCGAAACCGCCAGCCAGATCGAAAGTCTCGAACAGGAAGCAGCCAAAGAGAAGGATGCGCTCTCTTTTGCTGAAGCCGCTTCGCAGGATGCTGAAAAGCGCCGCACCCAGAAGGAAGCCATCCTCGACACCAAGGCCCGGGAGGCCGCCGAGAACCGGGCCGCCCTGGAAGCCGCCCGTCGCGATGCCGAACGCCTGGCTGCCCGTCTCAATCAGATCGAGCGGGAGATGAGCGCCGCCAGCGTTGAACGCGAACGTGTCCAGGCCTCGACCGCCCTGGCCGATCTGGCCGAAGCCGAAGCGGCCGTTGAAACCGCAGAGCAGGCACTGACCCTCGCCAAGACCCGATCGGAAACCGCTGACACAATCCGGGCCGAGGCCGAGACGGCCTTCGAACACGCGCTGGAAACCTACCGCGAACGCCAATCCGATCATGATGCCCTGCAAAGAGAGGCCCAGGCACTGGAACGCCTGCTGGCCGCCTCGACCCAGGACACGCCCAACCCTGCAGTTGATGCGGTTCGCGCTCGATCAGGTTTTGAACAGGCCCTGGCGGCGGCGCTGGGCGATGATCTTGATGCCTCGCTGGACGGCGATGCGCCCCGTTACTGGCAGGAACTGGCCATCACGCTCGACCAGCTGCCCGGCGGCTCTGTCCCGCTGTCGGATCATGTGAAGGCTCCCCCCGCCCTGAAGGCCCGCCTCGACTCGATCGGTGTGGTCAAACCGGAACGGGCCGAGGAAGCGGCACGCAAGCTCAAGCCGGGACAGTGCGTGGTCACGCTGGAAGGCGATTTGTGGCGCTGGGACGGGCTGGTCGCCCGTGCGGATGCACCAACTGCAGCCGTCGCACGACTGGAACAACGCAATCGCCTGGAAGAAATCGAGGCCGAGCTGAAGGTGCAGACCGATCCGCTGGAAAGCGCCCTGCAGGCCAAGGATGCGGCACAGGCGGCCCTGACCGCGGCCCGCCAGGATGCCATCTCTGCCCGGGAAGCCCTGCCGGAAGCCGACCGCTCTGCCCGCGGCGCCATCAACCGTGTTGGCGATCTGCGCGAGAAGGCCGCCAAGGACAGTGCCCGCGCCACCGCCCTCAAGGAGCGGCTGGAGCGCCTCGCGGCAGAGCTGGCGGAGGCACGTGCAGCGCACGAGGATGCGATCAAGGCCTGTGAGACGGACAGCCAGGCCGAGGCCGATATCGAGGCGCTGGAGACCGCGCGCGAGGAAGCTGAACGCGCGCGCATGGCCGCCGCCGATGCCCGCGCCGCCTTTGAAAGCGTGCGCCGCGAGGCCGAGATGCGCAAACAGCGCATGGTAGCCCTGCAGCGGGAACAGGATGCGTGGGCCAAGCGCTGTGAAAGCGCCAGGGCCCAACTGGCTGAGATCGCCAAACAGATCGTCGAGACCGAGACCCGGCTCGCAGAGACCCGTGAGCTTCCGGCCAAGCTGGAGGAGCAATTGCACCTCCTGGGCGACAAGATCGACAAGGCTGAAGAGGTCGCACGCGAGGCCCGTGAAAAAGCCAGCGCCACCGAAGACCAGGTCAAGGATGCTGACAGCGCCGCCCGCAAGGCCGAGGCCGCCGCCTCTGCTGCCCGCGAGAGCCGTGCCGCCGCCGAAGCCCGCCTGTCCGGCGCTCGCGAACGCCTCAACGAGACCACGGAACGTCTGCAGGATGCGACCGGTTCGGCGCCGGGCGCCCTGGCTTCGCGAATCGAGGACGAGGACATCACCAGCCTGTCTCCGGACGAGCTGGAACGCCGTCTAAACGAGGCCCGCGCCTCACGTGATCGCCTCGGCGCCGTCAATCTGCGCGCTGACGAAGAGGCCGAGGAACTGGCCAAGACCGTCGAGGAGATGGCCAAGGAGCGCGATGACCTGCTGGAAGCCATCAGTCGCCTGCGCAAGGCGGTAGATGAACTCTCCCGCGAGGGCCGGGCGCGCCTGCTGGAAGCCTTCGAGATCGTGGACGGACATTTCCGCAATCTCTTTGCCACCCTGTTCGAGGGTGGCCATGCCGAGCTGCGCCTGACCGAGGATGATGATCCGCTGGAAGCCGGGCTGGAGATCTTCGCTTGCCCGCCCGGCAAGAAGCTCGATTCGATGTCGCTGATGTCCGGTGGCGAACAGGCGCTGACCGCTTCCGCGCTGATCTTCGCGGTCTTCCTGTCCAACCCCGCCCCGGTCTGTGTGATGGATGAGGTCGACGCCCCGCTCGATGACGCCAATGTCGACCGCTATTGCCGTATGCTGGCGGAAATGCGCCGCCTGACGGAGACCCGTTTCCTGGTGATCACCCACAATCCGCTGACCATGTCGCGGGTGGATCGCCTGTTCGGCGTGACCATGGCCGAACGCGGCGTTTCGCAACTTGTCTCGGTAGACCTGGTAAGCGCGGAACAGCTGATTGCGGCCGAGTAGCCGATTTTCGCTTTAATTATATACGCTTACCGCTCCCGCACCATTGCTTGACTTGTCCAAGCCCCAAGGATAGTTTGCGCGCGCCTATGGGGGGTCCTCTTTCATAGGTGTGCCGATTAATCAGTCTTGTGAAGACAACACTCTGAGCGACCCATCCAAATCCGACCTCGAAGCCTTGCAGCAGCGTATTGACGCGCAGCGCGAAGCCCGCAGAGCCAAGACACAGGATGAGCCGCGATCCGCATGGTCCCTCGGGATGCGATACGGATCCGAGTTCTTCGCAGGCGTGTTCGTCGGATCCGCGCTGGGTTTCATTATCGACCTGGTTGCCGGTTCGAGCCCCTGGGGACTGGTCATCGGCACAATGTTCGGCTTTGCCTCGGGCACATTGAATGTGGTCAGGGCGGCCAAAGAGATTAATTCGGAGACGAGCGGCGAAAGCTGACGTTTCCTTGGGTAGACAGCGGCAGCTGCCGCAAGACATGAAAGAGGCCGGGCGTGGCAGACACCAACCCGATCAAGCAGTTCGAAGTCCACACGGTGGAGTTCTTCGGTCGCGAGCTTCATTTTGAGCTCTTCGGCTACGATCTGTCCTTTACCAACTCCAGCTTCTTCATGGTCCTGACCTCGGTTTTGACCATCGTGCTGTTTTCCACCGCTATGGGGCGTCGTGCGACGATCCCGAGCCGTTCGCAGTCGGTGGCCGAGATCATCTACGGTTTTGTGGCAGACATGTTGCGCTCGACCGCGGGCTCCGACGCGCTGCGCTTCTTCCCGTTTGTCTTTACGCTCTTCATCTTCATCCTGGTCGCCAACATGCTCGGCATGTTCCCGTATTTCCCGGCGCCGGGCTGGCACTCCTTCACCATCACCTCGCACATCATCGTTACGGCCGCGCTGGCCATGATGGTCTGGCTGACGGTTCTGGTTTACGGCCTGTTCAAGAACGGCCCGAAATTCTTCAAGCTCTTCGTACCGTCCGGCGTACCCATGTACATCCTGCCCTTCGTGACGCTGATCGAGATTATCTCCTTCATCAGCCGTCCGATCTCGCACTCTGTACGTCTGTTCGCGAACATGCTGGCAGGTCACATCCTGCTCAAGGTTTTCGCCGGTTTCATCGTCATGCTGGCTGCGCCTGAAGCTCTGGGCGCGCTGGGTTACGCTGTCGGCGTATTGCCCTTCGCCATGACGCTGGCGCTGACGGCTCTCGAATTCCTGGTCGCTTTCCTGCAGGCGTATGTCTTTGCGATTTTGACCTGCATCTATCTTTCCGACGCCCTGCACCCAGGACACTAAGCAGGACGTCGTTTCACTCACAGCTACACGATCTTCTAAAGGAGTTTCAAAATGGAAGCGGAAGCAGCTCGTTACATCGGCGCCGGTCTGGCTTGCCTTGGTATGCTCGGTGCAGCCATCGGCGTTGGCAACATCTTCGGTTCCTTCCTTCAGGGCGCTATGCGCAACCCGTCTGCTGCTCAGCAGCAGTTCGGTAACCTGATCTTCGGCTTCGCCGTTACCGAGGCACTGGGCATCTTCTCCCTGCTCATCGCCCTGCTGGCCCTGTTCGGCTAATATCAGGTTCGCGCGGTAATCACCGGATTGCCGCGCGCTCTTGCTCCCTTTCGGGAGCACCTTTGACATAGGAGCAGGCGTTCCATGACGCTCGCACCGGAACAAGAAGCGGCTCACGGCGCAGATGCAGCTCACGCGGCATCGGACGTCTTCCCGCCCTTCGACCCGACATATTTCCCGTCCCAGCTCTTCTGGCTGGCGATCAGCTTCGTCGTGCTCTACGTCGCGCTGGATCGCTTTATCCTGCCGAAGATCAAGACGACGATCGAAGACCGCCGCGACCGTATCGCGGACGATCTGGATGCCGCTGCCCAGGCGAAAGCTGATGCAGAAGCAGCCGGTGAGGCTTACGAGAAATCCCTCGCGGAAGCTCGTTCCAAGGCTCACGGTATTGCTGCTGACACGCGCGACGCCCTGGACAAGGAACTGGCGCAGGAAGCTGCCAAGGTAGAAGCGGAACTGGCCGAGAAGCAGGAAGCTGCTGAAGCGTCCATCCGCGCTGCCAAGGACAAGGCCTTCGCCGAGGTTCGCGGTATCGCCGCCAGCGCAACGGCTGCTGCCGTTGAAGCCCTGGCCGGCGTAGAAGTCAGCGACAAAGACGCCGAGAAGGCTGTCGATGGCGCCATGAATGGAGCTTGATCATGCGGATTGCTGCTGAAGAAGCTTACGGCGAACAAAGCCTGGTCGAGTATCTGCTCGCAGACCCGTCTTTCTACGCCTCCCTGGCCCTGGTCGTGTTCTTTGGCCTGCTTATGTATATGGGCGTGTTCAAGACGATCGCCAAGACGCTCGACGACCGTGCCGAAGGCATCAAGAACGAACTCGAAGACGCCAAGCGTCTGCGCGAGGAAGCGGCAGAAATGCTCGCCTCCTACCAGCGCAAACAGCGTGAAGCCGAGGCGGAAGCCGAAGCCATCATCGCCCAGGCCAAATCCGAGGCAAAAATGCTCAAGGATGAGTCCCGCAAGGAACTCACCGAGCGTCTCGAGCGTCGCACGGCCATGGCCGAGCAGCGTATCGCCCAGGCCGAAGCCCAGGCTGCTGCAGAGGTCAAGGCCGCTGCCGCCGAGCTGGCTGCTGCCGCCGCCGAGGAAATCCTTCAGTCCAAGCTGAAGAAGACGGATCTGAATAAGATTGTCGATGCAGACATCAAGGCCGTTGCGGACCGCCTGAACTAAGGCTCGCAGCACTGTCGGAACGAACAAGGCCCGGAGCATCTCCGGGCCTTTTCTTTTGCGCCCTGTACTTCCTCAGCCTTGCGCCACACGGACAGCCCCGGCCACAGGGCCAGTCTCAGTGATAGCGGCTATCGGACAAAGGCCTTCCGCGCTCGGGCGTCCTGACGTCATTTCGGGATAGGCTTCGGCGCAGCTCGCCGGAAAGCTCAAGACTGACTATTCCGCCGGGTCGGCAGCCTTGTCCTTCTCACCAAACGCCCACTTCACGCGCTTCCAAAGCCAGGGAAAACGCTTGAGCATCTGGGTGATCCAGCCATGCAGCGTCTTGGACGCTGCCGCCACAAGAACCAGACCAAGGAAACCGATCATTGCGCCGATCGGGAGAATGGGGGTTAGCAGGCCCACCGGAACAGCGATGGCCATAAGGGCCAGCCCCAGGGCGACCGCAACAGCACGGATCACCAGCACCACGACGGCGCCGAAGGCATTTGAGCGTGCCCATCCGTTCAGTTGCTCGTTCATGGCTGTAACCATCTCCAACCCCGTCTGCCGGTGCGCGACTTCTTTGTCCGCGCGGCCAGACAGACAACACTTAATTCGTAAACGTGACCCCAATGCGAGACAAAAGCGCCCAAATTCGGGCACGATCTGCGCTTCGTTTCACGCCTGTTGCATATCAGCATCAAATCGACAGGGAATCGTCGAAAAGCCCGGCTAGCAAGACGAATATGGGGGCTGACAGGCGCCGAGGAAAGGCCTGTCGCCAGTTCCCGCTGTGCAGACGTCATAAATTAATCGAGAGCGCTGTTTTCGCGCGCAATCGACACGGGTTGCACGCCGCAAGAGCGGCCAGGAGAGGCCGAGGCCGTCCAGTTTCGGGCCAGGAAGGGCCAAACCTCATCATAAAAGCCGTCCCTGACCAGCGTGGCATGATCGGCACCATTGATCTCGACAAATTCGCTCGGTTCCGGCGCCAGCGCCACGAGAGCAGCGCCATGATCGGCCGGGATCAAACGATCCTCCGAGCCATGCACGACCAGCAGCGGCTCATCCAGAGCTCCAATCCAGAGGTCAGAACGGAAACTGTCGCGCATGAACAGGTCGAACGGGTAGAGCGGCAGCTTCTCCCTCGCCAGCTGGCTCATCGACAAATAGGGGGCTTCCAGGACCAGAGCACCGACAGCATTGGTCGCGGCCAGGCGAACAGCTGGACCACTGCCCAGCGAGAATCCGTGAACGATAATATCATTGGGATCAATATCGCGCCGCAAGAGCCAGGACAGGCCAGCCTGGGCGTCGATATGCAGCCCCTCTTCGCTGGGTTCACCGGTTGAGCCGGAATAGCCGCGGTAATAGACCGCCAGGAAACCCGCACCCTGATCGTGCAGGCGCTGCCAGCGGCCCGACTGGATTTCAGGTCGGCCCGCATTGCCGTCAAAGAAGAGGAAGGTCGGGCAACCGCGCTCTGCCTCGGAATACCAGGCCGTCAATTGCTCCCCGTCTGCCGTGTTCAGACGCACAGAGTGGATCCAGTCCTCACGCGGCGCCACGCGTTCGCTGGACGGATGATAGATGAAACCGGGTTCGCTGAGCCACAAGAGACCGCCAAGAAGGATATAGATCCCGATCGAGAACAGGAGGATGTCTCGCAGGCGCGTGGTCCAGCCAGTGCGGCGGAAACTCAGGCGGGTGGATGTGTTACGGGCAGGCATGCCTCCCCCTAACCTCCCTTCTTGGCAGTCTTGCGGCAAGGACGGGGCCAATAAGAGACGAATAGCGCGCCTCGGACAAACCACAAAATTTTCGCTCCTGTCGCGCTGAACACGCCATGAGTCACATGGTCGGGATTTGCATCAGATTTGACACATGCCTGCTCCTGCTGGCAGCGGCGCGCGCGGGGTGATAGCGTCGGCGCAGAGTCGTCCAGGACATAATGCGTGACATCAAAACTTTCCAACATTCAGGGACTAAGAGCGATTGCCGTTCTCCTCGTCCTGGCTGTCCATATCCAGTACAATGAAGCACGGACCGATGCGGAGGCCCTGCTGACGCCCTGGCTGCTCCATGGTGTCGCGGGCGTTGATCTGTTCTTCGTCATCTCCGGCTTTGTCATGGTTTGGATTACCAGCAGCCCGGATCGCTCGATCAACATCGCGCGTTTCCTGTTCAACCGCGCGGCCCGCATCTACCCCGCAGCATGGTTATGGACCACAGTCGCGATTCTGGGCTTTGCCGCCGCCGGCACCCTTGGGATGTGGCTGGAGCAAAGTGGGCTGGTCTTCTCTTACCTGCTTTTGCCGCAGGAGAACCCGCCGCTGCTCGGAGTCAGCTGGACGCTGATCCACGAACTTTATTTCTACCTCGTCTTCGCGGGCTTGCTGCTCCTGCCCCGCCGCTTGCTGCCCCTGGGACTGGCTGGATGGGGATTGATCATCGTGCTCGCACAACTCGCCGGTATTGCCCGCAACGGCCCCTGGACGTCTCTGGTTTTCCACCCGCTCACCTTCGAATTCCTGGGCGGCGCATTCCTGGCCTTGGCGGCGCAACGCTGGCGCATCCCGCATGGCCTGTGGATTGCCGCTGCGGGGGGCATTGCCCTCCTGTGCGGAGCGATCTGGCTGGGACTGGAACGCGACGCAGAATTCTACACCTGGTGGGGCCGCGTGATGGCTTTTGGTCCCGGCGCTGTCTTGCTGGTGCTGGGCCTGGTCAGTCTGGAACAGGACAACCGCTGGACCATGCCGGGCTGGATGGTCTGGCTGGGCGATATTTCCTACACGCTCTACCTGTCACACCTGATCGTCATTTCCACGCTGGCGCGGATCTGGTCGCGTGTGGTCATGGATGGCCCGCTGGACAATCTGGCATTCATTCTCGTGATGAGCCTGGCGCCGGTGATCGTCGCCCATCTGGCCTATCGCTTCTTCGAAAAACCGGTCCTCGCCTGGAGCAAACAGCTCGGGCGTCGCTGGTTCGGCTAAAAAAAGGCCCGCTCGATCGAGCGGGCCTTGTTCTTGTGTCTGCGGTGCGACCTATTCGGCGGCCTGCAACTCGTCGTCCGTCGACGGTGTCCAGCGCAGGACCGGCTGGCGGGCGGCGCGGGTCTCGTCGAGACGCTTGGTCGGCGCGTGGACCGGCGCCGCCTGGAAGCGTTCCTTTTCACCGGCCTTGGCGGCCAGCGAGAGCGCTTCGAGCACATCGATGAAACGATCAAGCCCGGACTTCGACTCCGTCTCGGTCGGTTCGATCAGCATGGCACCGTGAACGACCAGCGGGAAATACATGGTCATCGGGTGATAGCCCTCGTCGATCATCGCCTTGGCAAAGTCGAGCGTGGTGACACCCGTGCCTTCCAGGAAACGATCATCGAACAGGGCTTCGTGCATGCAGACACCGTCAAAGGCCGGGGTCATGACATGTTTCAGACGCGCCTGGATGTAGTTGGCGTTGAGGACCGCATCCTCGGCCACCTGTTTCAGACCATCCGAACCATGGCTCATCATGTAGGTCAGGGCGCGGGTGAACATGCCCATCTGGCCATGGAAGGCGGCCATGCGACCAAAGGGCTCGCCTGCCGCATCGGCCTCGTGCTCGACCAGCTCCCAGTCATTGCCGTTCTGGACCACGTAGGGCACCGGCGCGTGCGGCGCGAGCGCCTCGGACAGAACCGTCGGTCCGGAACCGGGGCCACCACCGCCGTGCGGGGTGGAGAAGGTCTTGTGCAGGTTGATGTGCATGGCGTCGACGCCGAGATCACCCGGACGCACACGACCAACGATGGCGTTGAAGTTCGCACCATCACAGTAGAAATAGCCGCCCGCCTCGTGGATCAGGTCAGCGATCTCGCGAATGTCACGCTCGAACAGGCCACACGTGTTCGGGTTGGTCAGCATGATGCCGGCGACATCATCGCCCAGCTTGGCCTTGAAGGCCTCCATGTCGACACGGCCGGTATCATCGGCCGGGATCTCGTCGACGGTGAAGCCACACTGGACCGCGGTGGCCGGATTGGTGCCGTGGGCACTTTCCGGAACCAGGACACGGCGACGATGAGTCTGGCCATCGGCGTCCAGCTTGGCGCGGATCGCCATCATGCCGCAGAACTCGCCATGAGCACCGGCTTTCGGCGACATGGCCACGCCCGGCATGCCGGTCAGCGTCATCAGCCAGTGCGCCAGCTCACCGATGACCTGGTAAGCGCCCTGCACGGTCGAGGCCGGCTGCATCGGGTGCACATCGGCAAAGCCCGGCAAGCGCGCCATTTTCTCGTTGAGACGCGGATTGTGTTTCATGGTGCACGAACCGAGCGGGTAGAGGCCCAGATCGATCGCGTAATTCTTGCGCGACAGGCGCACATAGTGGCGCATGGTCTCCGGCTCGGAGAGGCCCGGCAGGCCCAGTTCGGACTGGCGCGCAAGACCGCCCAGGCGGTTCGGCGTGCATTTCGGCTCGGGCAGGTCGACACCGGTCTGTTCGGCAGAGCCGCGCTCATAGATCAGCGGTTCCGCCTGTTCCAGGCCCTTGGAGCCGGAGGTGGTCTCGGCGTATCCGCCGGTTGCGATATTGTCCGCCATGCGGGTCGGACGTCCTTGGGTATTCATGGGCATCAGAGAACACTCCGCAGGGCTTTGTCGAAGATGGCGATATCTTCGTCGGTATTGATCTCGGTCGCAGCCACGAGGAGCACGTCCTCGAACTGCCCCGGGAAGAGGCGGCTGGCCGGAACCCCGGCGAGCACTCCCACCTTGGCCAGCGCGTCGACGACTTCATTGGCATTTTTCGGCAGGCGAACCGCGAACTCGTTGAAGAAGGCGTCGTTGAGCACCTCAACGCCGTCAATTCCATCGAGCGCATCGGCGAGGCTGCAGGCGGTCTCGTGATTGATCACGGCCATCTGCTTGAGGCCCTTCTCGCCCAGCAGGGTCATGTGGATGGTGAAGGCCAGCGAACACAGACCGGCATTGGTGCAGATGTTCGAGGTCGCCTTGTCCCGGCGGATATGCTGTTCGCGCGTCGACAGCGTCAGCACGAAGCCGCGACGGCCATCGGCATCCACCGTCTCGCCGGCCAGGCGGCCCGGCATCTGTCGAATGAAGCGACGATCATCCTTGCAGGCAAACAGCCCCACATAGGGTCCGCCGAAATTAAGGCCGACACCGATCGACTGGCCTTCGCCAACCGCGATGTCCGCGCCCATGGCACCCGGTGCCTCGATCAGGCCAAGGGACACGACTTCGGTGAAAGCCGCGATCACCAGAGCGCCCTTGGCGTGCGCTGCTTCGGAGATCGCCCGCAGATCATGCAGCTGACCGAACACGTCCGGCGTCTGCACGACAACACAGGCGGTCTCGTCGTCGATAGCGTTGATCAGCGTTTCCAGACCACCCAGGCCCGGCTCGGTAACCTCGATCTCGACGTCGGAATATTTCGCCAGTGTCTTGGAGGCCTCGACATAGTGCGGGTGTACATTGCCGGCCATGACGGCCTTCATGCGGCGCGTGACACGGGCTGCCATCATGACCGCCTCGGCACAGGCCGTGGAGCCGTCATACATGGAGGCATTGGCCACATCCATGCCGGTCAGCTGGGCGACCTGGGTCTGGAATTCAAACAGGGTCTGCAGGGTGCCCTGCGAGATTTCCGGCTGGTACGGCGTATAGGCCGTCAGGAATTCCGAACGCTGGATCAGGTGATCCACGGTTGACGGGATGTGATGCTTGTAAGCGCCCGCCCCCACAAAGAACGGCACCGAAGACGCCGAGACATTTTTCGACGACATCGCCGACATGGCGCGCTCGACCTGGAGCTCGCCCTGTTTCAGCGGCAGATCGATCAGCCCGTCGAGCCGACCCGCATCGGGCACGTCGACGAACAGATCATCAATGGAAGCCACACCGATCGCATCGAGCATGTCCTTCCGGTCAGTATCTGTGTGAGGGAGATAACGCATTTTCTATTCCGTCTATCTGTCGCGCTGAGAGTTACGACGACTGAATTCAAGGGCTATACCGGGTATGATACCGGCGGCACCAAACAACAGAGCCATCCAGACCGGCGCTTCATTTCGTGTCGCCATCGTGAACAACCCCACAGCCACCAAGGCAGTGGTAACAATCGCGCTGAAACTTGGAAGCCTCATCGTTACGCGATGTGCGCCTTGTAAGCGGCTTCGTCCATCAGGCCTTCCAGCTGGGAGGCGTCGGACAGTTTGAACTTCACGAACCAGCCGCCTGCGGTCGGCTCTTCATTGACCTTGGCCGGCTCGCCTTCCAGCTCACCATTGACCTCGACGATCTCGCCATCGACCGGCGCGTAGACCTCGGAGGCCGCCTTGACGGACTCAACAACCGCGAACTCATCGCCCTTGGAGACGGTCTTGCCGACATCCGGCAGCTCGACAAACACCACATCGCCCAGCTGTTCGGCGGCGTAGGCCGTAATGCCGACCGTGGCGACATCGCCGTCTATGGTGATCCACTCGTGGTCTTCAGTAAATTTCGTGCTCATGATTTTCCCTTCCCCTGTAAAGAGTTATCCGCGATAGAAATTGTTCGGAACGAACGGCATCTTGGTCACCGTCGCTGCGCGCGCCCGACCGCGCACAATCAGATCGACCTCGGTGCCTTCAGCCATGAAGGCGCGGTCGATATAGCCCATGGCGACCGGACCCTCGATGGTCGGGGCGAAGCCGCCAGAGGTCACGATGCCGATGATGTTTCCGTCCTTGTCAGCGATTTCCGCACCCTCGCGGGCCGGTGCGCCCTCGAGGCGCAGGCCGATGCGTTTCTGACAGGTCTTGTCCTGGATCTGCTGGGCGATGATGGCAGCGCCCGGGAAATCACCGCGCTCGCGGCGGGTCTTGGCCATAGCCCAGATCAGCGAGGCTTCGACCGGCGTACAATTTTCGTCCATGTCGTGGCCGTAAAGGCAAAGACCGGCTTCCAGGCGCAGGCTGTCACGGGCGCCAAGGCCGATGGCCTCGACCTCGTCCTGGGCCAGCAGCAGCTTGGCGATACGGGTGGCATCCGCCTCGGGGATGGAAATCTCGAAACCGTCCTCCCCCGTATAGCCGGAGCGGGAGATCAGCACCTCGACACCGTCCAGCTCGAACGCACCGCACTGCATGAAGACCATTTCGCAGGCTGCCGGGCAAAGACGTGCCATAACGTCCTTGGCTTCCGGCCCCTGCAGGGCCAGAAGGGCGCGGTCCTCGATGCGGGTCAGCGTGCCCTTGCCCGCCGTCGCCGCCTCGATCAGCGCGAAATCCTCGTTCTTGGTCGCGGCATTGACGACCAGGAACAGACCTTCACCGGCCGGACGCGAAACCATGAGGTCATCGCGGATACCGCCCTTGTCGTTCAGCAGCAGGGTGTATTTCTGTTCGCCGGCACCCAGGGCCGACAGGTCCGCCGTGATCAGCGCTTCCAGCGCGGCCTCGTCACCGACATAACGCGCCTGGCCCATATGGGAGACGTCAAACAGGCCCGCCTTTGTGCGGCAATGCTTGTGCTCGCCCATGATGCCGAGCGGGTACTGGACCGGCATGTCGTAGCCGGCGAACGGCACCATCTTGCCGCCGAGCTCGACGTGCAGGCCATGCAATGGTGTCTTGAGAAGGGTATCGGTCATCAATCGGGTCCTTGCGCAACAGAGATCCGCAAGTGTTGCCACTTGCAGCCGTTGCCCCCGCTGTCCCGATAACCTGAGAGATTCCGCGCCAGCCCCGCTTGCCCGGGACGACGCTTGCTCCGTCGGTGGGATGCTTGCCAAACGCGCGCATCCACTTTCCAGCGTTTGTCTCTTCCGCGGTCCCTTGGCCTGAGCGTTTCCGGGGCGGTTGCGCCTTCGGCGCCGGCTTATTCGCCGGTCTCTCCCGCGGGGAGAATTGGCCTGTAAAACGGACCTCGCGGTCGGTCAAACAGATTTGCAGGATTCTAGGCCCGAACGCTGTTTAGTCAATGCAGATTGACGGTTGTATCCGAAGGTATTCTAGCCACCCAGACAGATGCCGAGCGCACTCTGGATATGACCGCCCAGCCCCGCCTGTTCTGCCTCCGGAAGAGAGGCGAAGACCTGCTGGGATTCAAGGCGCGCCGCTTCCCAGTCCGCGATCTCGCCGCGCCCCTGGATCGCACCCTGTCCGCCCAGCGCCGCTGCGCGATAGGCCTCGGGGGTCAGGCTCTGGGCCAGCTCACCGTCAAGGCAACGGCAAAAGGCAAAATGATCCGGCTCGGCCCCGCCCTGGCGATCCACCTGCTGGATACGACAGGATTGCTGCATGAGAACCGACAGGCGTGCCGGGTCTGTCGGCAGGTCCGCGGACTGGACGGTCAGGCTGGCGAGGAGTGTTACGATCATGGCTGTCTCCCGGAAGTCTGGCCCGAGCATACACCCGTTTTTGCAAACACCTCTCCCCCAAACGGGGGACCAGGATTGCAGCCTGCTGACACCCGGTTGCATCCAAATGCCGACCTGGCCGCATCTCACCGGCATACTAGCTCGTGATAACTTCATGTCATTCAAAACTCTTGCCGCCGGTCTTCTGGCAGCCACCTCGCTTATGTCGTCCTCGGCCTTCGCCCAGATCGTTACGGTCAACGCGGATACGCAGCAACGCATCGCGGACTATATCGCCACGGCAGAGGCGGTTGGGTCAGCTGGTGGCCTGCTGGTCACGATAGGTGGGGAGACACTGATTTCCACCGGATACGGCCTCGCCAATCGTGGCGCCCAGTATCCGGCAACGCCTGAAAGCGTGTTCGACATGGGCTCGCTGACAAAACAGTTCACCGCGGCGGCCATTCTGGTGCTGCAAGAGCGCGGCGCGTTGAGCGTCACCGACACGCTGGATCGGTATTTCACCGACCTGCCGGCGGACAAGACCGGCATCACCATCCACCAGCTACTGACGCACAGCTCGGGCCTGTCGGACCATACTGGCGGGTATGAGGGCAGCGATCACAGCCCCTATAAGTCACGCGAGGACTTCTTTTCCGCGCTATTCGCCAGCCCGCTCAGCCGGGAACCCGGCACGTCGCTGGAATACTCCAATGCCGGCTATACGGTTCTCGCCGCAATCATCGAGGACGTCAGCGGGACGGACTATGAGAGTTTTCTGATCGAGGCCGTGCTGGACCCGGCGGGCATGGACCAGACGGGTTATCGCCTGCGTGACTGGGAGGATGAAAACCTCGCGCACATGTATTTCCACGGCTTCCTGGACCCGGAACGCGCGGATATCGGCACCTTCATCGAGCGCTGGCGTGAAGAGGAAGTCTCCTGGCACATGCTGGGCAATGGCGGCCTCTACACGACGCTCCTCGATATGGGCAAATGGCACCGCGTACTGCAGGACGGTACTGTTCTGTCAGCACAATCCACAACCCAGATGCAGGCGCCGCACGTCCCGTGGGAGGAAGGCGATCCGGATCATTACGGTTATGGCTGGGTTGTGGAAACGGGGTCCGAAGGCACACCCGTCAACCACGCCGGCTCGAACGGCCTCTTCAACGCTACCATCCGACGCTATCCGGCTGACGACATCCTGATCATGCACTGGACCAATGAAAGCCGCCCCTCGGCGGACCGCATGGGTCCGGTCGTCCGCCGCATGCTGGTCGACCCGACCTACGCGGTCAGCCCTGTACACGCATCGCCCTACACACTGATCAATCAGTACAGCCAGAGCCAGCCGGTTGAGCGGGTCGCCGACCCGCCCGCGCACCTGGAAGGGATTACCGGGCGAGAGCTTACAGATCGCCGCATTCTAAACCGCGTCGGTCTTCATCTTCTGGGCGAAGAGCGCGGTGACTGGGCCGTTGCCCTCTTCGAGTTGAACACCAAGCTCTTCCCGGGCGATGGCAATCTGTTTGACAGCCTCGGGGAAGGACATGCCGCGTTCGGCAATACCGAGGCCGCCCTCTCAGCCTTCCGCACATCACTGGAGCTTGCGCCGGAAGACGGCGGCTGTGGCTGGTGCGAGAACGCTCGCAACCGTATCGCTGAGCTGGAAACCGGCGCGCAATAGCGCCGGTTTCTACATCCGCTCTGGCGCTTCCATGCCCAACAGGTGCAGGCAAAGCTCAAGCTGTTTGAGAGTTGCCCGGGCCAGGGCCAGACGCGAGGCCTTGGTGGCATCCTCATCCGCGCCGAGGATCGGACAGGCGGCATAGAATTTCGAGAAGGCCTGGGCCAGGGTGAAGGCGTGATCACAGATCGCGTTCGGCGCCCGGTTCTCGCACGCCTGGTCCAGCGCCGCACCGAAGGCATCGAGTGCCAGGACCAGATCGGTCTCTTCCTGGGTGCCGACGAGGATCGCACCGGGTGCAACACCCTCGCGTTCAGCCTTGCGCATCAACGATTTCACGCGCACCGCAGCATAGAGCAGGTAGGGACCGGTCTTGCCTTCAAAACTGGTGAAACGGTCCAGGTCAAAGACATAATTGGTCGTGCGGTAGTTTTGCAGGTCCGCGAACTTGATCGCGGCCAGGCCCACCATCCGGGCCACATTGGCGCGTTCCTCTTCGGTCGCATCGGCTGCGAGGCCAGCTTCCTTGAGACGCTCACCAGCGCGTTCAATAGAGGATGAAATCAGGTCGGCAAGACGGAATGTTCCGCCGTCACGGGTCCGCAGGCGTTTGCCATCCTTGCCGTTGACCGTTCCGAATTTCACGTGCTCCAGCGCGCCCTCGGCGGCCAGCCCGGCCTTGGCGGCGGCCCGGAAAACCTGCTCGAAATGATCCGACTGCGCCAGGTCAACGACGTAGAGCGTCAGGTCCGGCGCCACCGTGTTCTTGCGGTCCAGGATCGTGGCCAGGTCGGTCGTGCCGTAAAGCGACGCACCGCCCGAGGTCACCAGAATGAGCGGCGCCAGCTCCTTCTTGTCGCCCTCGCGGGCCACACGCACCACCCAGGCGCCCTCGCTCTCCTCGGCCACGCCGCGATCCTTGAAATCCTGCACAAGGCCCGGGATCAGCGGATCAACATCGCTTTCACCCTTCCAAAGATCGAAATGCACACCGAGATCGCCGAAATCCTTTTTCAGGGCGGCGACAGAGACATCGATGAAATGGCGCAGCAATGCGCGATAGCCCGGGCGTCCGGCCTGCAGTTCAGCGGTCGCAGCGCGCGAAACCTCGAGGCGGTCCGCATCCGACTTGGCCTTGTTGGAGGCCTGCGGATAGAGCCGCGCGAGATCCTCGATATTCACCGGTGGCTCGGACGGATAACCCTCCGTCACATCCGCATCGAAATAGACCAGGTCCGGCTGTTCCTCGGCCAACTCGGTAATCAGATGACCCATCTGCAGGCCCCAATCGCCCAGATGGATGTCGGAAACGACGTCATCACCGCGGAAACGCAGCAGGCGTTGCAGGCTGTCACCCAGCACGGAAGACCGCAGATGGCCGACATGCATCGGCTTGGCGACGTTGGGGCCGCCGAAATCGATCATCACCTTGCGTGGCGTTTCGGTTTTCACCGCGCCGGCACGCTCGTCAGCGGCGATTTCAGCCGCACGTGCCGTGATGGCATCCGAGGACGGGCGCAGGTTCAGGAAACCCGGCCCGGCAATCTCGACCTTCTCGATCAACGCATTGCCGGCCAGCGCGTCAACAACGCCCTGGGCGATCTCGCGGGGGTTCTTCTTGGCCTGTTTGGCGGCCGGCATGGCGCCATTGCACTGATAGGGGAAGACTTCCGGGTTCTGCTTGGACGGGCTCACACGGCCCAGCTCCCGCGGAAGCTCAAGAGAAGCGAACGCGTCGCCCAGCGCCGCGCCGAGCTGATCAGCAATTGAAGGCATGAATTCTAGTCCTGGCCAGCAGCGACGCGGAAACGCCGTCCACTGCGATTGAAAGCGATCTGCTCGTCGGTCAGTTCGAAGCCCACGAGGATTTCGAAATTGCCGCCGGACGTGGTCGGTGTCGCGCGCGGAATGGAAATCGCTTCGACGCGCTCGGTACGGAATACGCGGTCTTCACCGGAACCAAAGCGGACACGGATCGGGAAAACCTCTTTCTCGATCATGCCCATATCGCGCCGGGTGACGGCGACAAAATAATCATAGGTATTTTCAGAGCCGGACGCTGCCGGGCCGCGGCCGAAGCCCAGATCAATCTCCAGATTGGCCAGGATCGGACGGTCGCCATAATAGCTGCACAGGGACCGCACGGCGAGAATTTCACCGGTAAAGCCAACATTTTCGTAGACGATGTCGCCTTCGAGCTCCACATAACGGTGAGCGTCATGCAGGGCGAATGCCGTGGGGCACGGACCAATATTGGGCTCACCGGTTTCCAGGATGTTCTCGACTGTGGAACAACCGGCAAGAAGAGATCCAACCGCGGCAACAAGGGCAAAAGAACGCATTGTGCGACACCTGACTTCACTAGAGTGACTGGCACTGGATAGCACGCAGCCGAATTGTTAGGACGGTCATACGATGCGCAGCGCAAGTCCGCAACGGCATCACTGAAGGAGAATGCGATTTCATGAGTGCGACGCGACAGCCTCTCACCGTTCTACTGGCCGCTCCACGCGGGTTTTGCGCCGGCGTAGACCGCGCCATCCAGATTGTTGAAGGTGCCCTGGATAAATTCGGGGCCCCTGTCTATGTGCGCCATGAAATCGTGCACAACCGCCATGTCGTGGAGCGCCTGGAAGGCATGGGCGCCATTTTCGTGGAGGAGCTGGACCAGTGTCCTGATGACCGTCCGGTCGTCTTCTCCGCCCACGGCGTTCCCAAAAGCGTACCGGCGGAAGCCGCCCGCCGTGACATGATCTATGTCGATGCCACATGTCCGCTGGTCTCCAAGGTCCATGTCGAGGCCCAGCGCCACTTCAACAATGGTCACGACATCCTGCTGATCGGCCATGTCGGCCATCCGGAAGTCATCGGTACAATGGGGCAATTGCCCGACGGGGCGATCACACTGGTCGAGACGGTCGAGGACGTTGATCGCCTCGAACCACGCGACCCGGCCAAGCTGGCCTTCGTGACTCAGACCACACTCTCCGTCGATGACACCTCCGCGATTGTTGACCGGCTGCAGGCGCGTTTTCCGGCGATTGCCGCCCCGCACAAGGAAGACATCTGTTACGCCACCACGAACCGCCAGAGCGCGGTCAAGGAGATGGCCGACCGTTGTGACAAGGTCTTTGTGATCGGGGCCCCGAATTCTTCCAACTCGGTCCGCCTGGTGGAAGTCGCCGAACGTGCCGGCGTCAAGAGCGCGGAACTGGTCGCATCCGCCAATGATGTCGACTGGGACACGCTGGGCGAAATCCGCACCGTGGGCATCACCGCTGGCGCTTCTGCACCGGAGGAGCTGGTCCAGGGCCTGATCACGGCTTTCAGGGAACGGTTTGATGTCTCCCTCGAGGAGTTGGTTGTGACCCGCGAGAACGTCGAGTTCAAACTGCCACGCGTATTGGCACAGGAGGCCGATAATGCCTGAGAACAAGACCCAGCCGACCCAGATAGCGCCGCGCGACTTCATCGCCAGCGTGGAGCATCCGACACGCCGTGATGACGCGCTGACCCTGTTGGCACTGATGGAAAAAATCACTGGTTGGGAAGCCATGATGTGGGGTGCGTCCATCATCGGTTTCGGCACCTACAAATATCAGACCGCCGACAAGAAATGGCATGAATTCATGCGCACGGGATTTTCTCCGCGCAAAGCGAACCTGGTCTGTTACATCATGCCCGGCTACACCAATTTCGATCCCATCCTGGAACGGCTGGGCAAACACAAGCTCGGGAAATCCTGCCTTTATCTCAACGAGCTGGCGGATGTGGACATGGATGTTCTTGAAGAACTCATCCGCGCCGGGCTGGACGATATGGAAAAGAAATATCCGCTGTGAGCACCATCACAATTCACACTGACGGCGCCTGTTCGGGAAATCCCGGGCCGGGCGGCTGGGGCGCGATCCTGGAATGGAATGGCCATCGCAAGGAATTGCATGGTGGCGAGCGCGACACGACGAATAACCGCATGGAAATGCAGGCCGCAATCGAGGCGTTGAAGGCGCTGAAGAAGCCGGGTCGCACCGTCGTTCTGATCACGGACAGTGTCTATCTGCGCGATGGCATCACCAAATGGATCCATGGCTGGAAGAAGCGCGGCTGGAAAACCGCCGACAAGAAGCCGGTCAAGAATGTCGATCTCTGGCAGGAGCTGGACGCGCTGACCCGTGAGCACACGATCGAGTGGCGCTGGGTAAAAGGTCACGCCGGAGATCCGGGCAATGAACGCGCTGACGAGCTGGCGCGTGAAGGTATTGCGGGACTAGGCTAGCCGTTAGCCTCTTCGCCGCTGGGCTGCAGCACAGCCAGGACTTCGGCCAGATCGAGCGGCTTGGCGAGATAACCATTGGCCCCGGAAGCGAGATATTTCTCGCGCGCACCGCGGGTCGCATCCGCCGTCACAGCGAAAATTGGAATGTTCGCATACTCGGCCCCGGACTCACGGATCTGGCGAATGGCTTCGTCGCCGGAAAGAACAGGCATCTGAATATCCATCAGAACAGCGTCAAAGCGTCCGTTGGCCAGAACGTCGATTGCCTCCTGGCCGTTACTGGCGGTTTCCACCTCGTAACCCGCACCTTTCAGAAGCGCTGTCGCAACAATTAGGTTCGTGGCCACGTCATCCGCCACAAGGATTCGACCCGATGCCGATATCCGGGCCGTCTGGCTGGCGGCAGCCAGATCCCTCGTTTCAGCGCCGGAATTCCAGCTATCAGCGCTTTCCAGGGGCATTTCGAACCAGAAACACGCACCTTGGCCGAGCTCGCTCTGCACACCGATAGCGCCTCCTGCCATCTCGACGATTTCGCTGCAAATGGCCAGACCGAGACCCGTTCCGCCATGCTCGCGAGTTGCGCTGCCGTCGACCTGCGCGAAGCGACCGAAGATATGGCTGCACTGGTCGGCGGGTATTCCCGGGCCCGTATCCCGAACGACGAAGCGAACCCAATCCGGCTTCAGCTGGCTGACTTCAAGACTGACAGAGCCGCTCGGTGTGAATTTCACCGCATTGCCCAGAAGATTGATGAGAACCTGTCGGATACGCTTCTGGTCGCCGAGGACCTTCCGCGGGATCTTCGGGTCGATTTCGATCGACAAGTCGAGAGATTTTTCGGCGGCCATGCCCGCCACCATGTCAATGACCGAACGCGATGTTTGCGCAACGTCGAACGGCTCATTCGACAGATCGACCGCGCCCGCCTCGATCTTGGAGATATCGAGGATATCCTCGATCAGGTCGCGCAGGGCCCGACCTGAATTCTCAAGCGTATTGACGAAACCCGCCTGTTTGTCGGTGAGATCAGTCAGGCGCAATAGCTGCGTCATGCCGAGCACGCCATTCAGCGGCGTTCTGATCTCGTGACTCATATTCGCAAGGAATTGGGACTTTGCCAGGTTGGCTTCTTCAGCCTCCTTGCGGCGACGCTCGATTTCCTCGCGGGCACGCACCTCAGACGTCAGGTCGAAATTGATCCCGCTGAACACTTTTTCACCGTAGAGGCCTTCGCGCAGCAGTGCCTGTGAGCGGATATGGCGCACGCGGCCATCATCCAACACAATGCGGTACTCCGCATCATACTCCGCACCCTCGCGCAGAGCCGCTTCCAGCTTTTCGCGCAACTCCGGTTCATCGTCCGGGTGGATGCGCTTTTCCCAAATCTTGAACGGATCTTCTGCTGCTTCGGGATCGACGCCGAACATGGTGTGGGATCCCTTGTCCCACCAGGTAGACCCATCATCGAGATTCATCTCGAACACGCCGATCTTGCCCACTTGCAAAGCCAAGCCCAGGCGCCCGGAAAGCGTACGCACCTCTTCTTCGCGGGCTCGACGTTCAGTTACGTCCTGGAAGGAGCCGATCAGCTTGCTGACCTCGCCATTCTCAAACAGGGCCCGCCCAACGGCACGCACCCAAATTCTGTTTCCCTTGGCCGTAATAAACGGCAGCTCCAGATCCCAGGGTTCACCCTCCTGGATTCCGCGCTGAACCGCGTCTGTCATAACCGGCCGCGCTTCCGGGGCGTAAAAATTGATGGCCTCGTCCATTGCAGGCTCGAAATCGGCCGGCACTTCATGGATCCTGCAGGTAATCTCGTCCCAGATCGGTTGGCCGGTGGCCATATCGACCTCCCAGCTTCCAATTCCGCCAAGTTCAGTCACCACCAAGAGACGTTCTGTGGCCCGTCGTTTCTCCTTCTCAAGCTCGACACTGGCTGTAATGTCCTCGATGGAGCCGGCCATGCGGACCGGCTTGCCCTCGAAATCCCATTCGGCCTGCCCGCGCGAACGAACAATTATGAAGCTGCCATCAGGCTTACGCAGCCGGTATTCCTGTTGATAGGGTTGTTTCTTGAACAAGTGTGCGTTCAGGGCAGTCTCGACGCGCTCTCGATCTTCCGGGTGAACAAATCCGAGGAGCACTTCGGCGCTGTTGTCGATCGGACCGCTTCCCATCTGCGACATTGTTTCGGGCCGACCGACAATGTCCAGCAAGCGTTCCGACAGGAATGCCGCATTCTGACGCACATCGAGCTCCCAGACACCCGATGCACTGCCCTGTACAGCGAGATCGTAGCGACGCTGGCTGTCGTTGAGATCAGCAATCGCCTGCTCGCGTGCGCGCTCCATGCGGTGGGCACTGACGAGATTGGAAATTGTCACCAGCAGGGGTTCGATCGCCTGTCTGATCGCCGGGTCAAACCCACCGGGGCGATTGGCAATCCCGATCATGGCCACAAACTCGCCCCGACTGAAAAGCGGGATGCCCATATAGGCCTTTAGGGGCGGGTGTCCTTCCGGTAGCCCTCCCGATTCTCCGTGCTCTGATGGGTTATTGGTGATCAGCGCATCGCCGGTCCTGATCGTATAGCCAAACAGAGTGTCGAGATTTCGGAACTCAAAACCCGCCTTGGAGTGGGTCTCATAGAACTGACGCGTTTCCTCGTCCCAGGAAATGTCGGTAATCGCATGCGTCTTGAGGAAACGACCGCTCTCGTCGGTGAGGATTTCACCGATGAAACCATACTCGCCACCGGTAAGCTCCAGAGCGGCGCTGAGCAATTGACCGAAAGCGATGTTGGAATCTGCCAGATTGGCGATGTACTGGGTCTGCACCTGGGCGATAGCTGCCAATTGCCGGGTCGACGCGACGGCAGCTCGAGTCCGCGCGCGCTCGGCAATACGCTCCTCAACGAGGCGTGCCAGGGCCGTCAGGCGTTCAAAATCATTTACCGAAAGATCGATTGGCTCGTCATGAATAACGCACAGGGTTCCGATCTTGTGTCCACCGAACTCGCGGATCGGAACACCCGCATAGCCGCGAATATGCGGCTCGCCGGTCACCAGCGGATTGTCACGGAACCTGTCATCCTCCAGCGCGTTGGGGACGTAGAAAATTTCATCACCCTGAATCGCATGATGACAGAAAGCGACATCGCGCGGCGTCTCGTCGGCCGGAATATTGATGTTCGACTTGAACCACTGCCTGTCCCGATCAACCAGCGAGACGGCACACATACGCGTGCCGGTCAGCCCAACCGCAAGGTCGGTGAGTGTGTCGAAACCGTCCTCAGCTTCGGTATCCAGCAGGCCCAACGCATACAGGGCAGCTAGACGTGCTTCTTCAAGGTCGGTTTGCTTATCAGACAAGAAAGTCCCCGAGTCCGGATAGAAAAAAGACGCAATCTCAGTCGCGTCGGTTTACCAAAACTTAATGCAGCCACACCCGCCCCCAAGGCATAAAAAAGCCGGCCCCGCGAGGGACCGGCTTTTCCGAGAGGAATTGTCCAGGCTTACTGGCCGAGACGGAAGTCTAGGGAATAGGTGTGACCCTCGGTGCGGGCCTCACTGGCTTCGTAGCGCCAGGTCTCGATTGCAGCCAGCGCGGCACGGTCGAAGACGCCGGCCGGCGTGGATTCCACGATCTGGGCATCAACAACGCTGCCATCAGCGTCAATCGCATAGGAAACCGTGACGGAACCCTCGATACCGCGGCGCTCGGCACCACGCGGGTATTCAGGAGCACTGCGCTCAACCGCAGCACGATCGGTTGTGGTCAGCGCGATGGCCGGAGCACCGATCAGAGAAACAGACATGCCAGCGGCAGCGATTACGGAGAAGATTTTTGCTTTCATTGTCACTCACCCGAGGAATTAAACTCAACTGAGCGCGGGTATAAGGACAGAATCCTTCCAGACCCTGCCCGGGAAAGCTAAAATTTTATCGGTTCCGCGTATATGGTATGACTCACTGCACAGGCTGGTCAGAAACGCGCAGGATCACGCCATTGACCTCGTGCACATAGAGCGTGGTACCGGACGCCGGATCGCTGACATCGATCATCTCTGCGGCCCATTCGGTGTCGCCGAATTTCACCCGGCCGCGCGCCGCTGCAAAATCACTCACGGCAATAACGCGCTGGCCAATCATGCGCTGGGAACGGTCATTGAGACCGGTGCTGGCACCTGCCTTGAGGCGCGGACGCACCCAGCGATCGCCCGCCCAGATCAATGCGATCGAGGAGAAGGCAAAGAAGGTCAGCTGGATGGTCCAGTCAGCACCGACAAATTCCAGCGCGATGAAACCGGTCAGGAAAGCTGCCGCAGCCGGCCAGAGGAGGTAAGTCGTGCCCGTCAGCAGCTCTGCGATCAGGAGCACGCCGGCAATTGCCCACCAGGCCCACAGGTTCAGCTTCTCAAGCAGTGAAACAATCGAATCCATATCTGACCTCCTCTACCCGTTACGATTAGTCTTTGTGCGTAGCTTCGCTCACGGCCTTGTGGGCCGCCTTGCCCAGCTCACCAACACCGGTGATGGTCCCGATGATGTTGGAGAATTCTGCCGGGATGATTACTGTCTTCTGCTGATCGCTGATCGCGAGATTGGCGAACGCATCGACATATTTCTGACCCAGGAAGTAGTTGATCGCGGAGACATCACCCTTGCCGATCGCATCAGAGACCATCTCGGTCGCCTTGGCTTCGGCTTCGGCTTCACGCTCGCGCGCCTCGGCATCGAGGAAGGCAGACGCCTTGCGGCCCTCGGCCTCGCGGATCGCCGCTTCCTTCTCACCTTCAGCCCGCAGGATCTGGGACTGTTTGGCGCCCTCGGCTTCCAGGATCTCAGCACGCTTGAGACGTTCGGCCTTCATCTGGCGGGCCATGGCCTCGGTGATATCCATGGGCGGCGACAGGTCGCGGATCTCGATCCGGGTCACCTTTACACCCCAGGGGTTGGTCGCCGCATCGATCACGGACAGCAGGCGCGCATTGATCTCGTCCCGTTTGGACAGGGTTTCGTCGAGATCCATGGAACCGACCACAGTCCGTACATTCGTCAGCGCCAGGTTGATGATGGCGAAGTCGAGATTGTCGACTTCATAGGCCGCGCGCGGCGCATCCATCACCTGGATGAACACCACGGCGTCGACCGAGACGGTCGCGTTGTCCTTGGTGATCACATCCTGGTTGGGAACATCGAGAACACGCTCACGCATGTTCATCTTGTAACCAATGCCGTCCACGAACGGGACGATGAAGTGAAGACCGGGCGTAAGGGTCCGCGTGAAACGTCCGAAACGCTCCACCGTAAATTCCTGTCCCTGCGGCACTGTCTTGATCACCGACATGATGATCGCCAGTGCGAGGAAAAACAGTACGGCTATGCCAATCAAACCGAAATCCATGCGGACCCTCCCATTAAGTCACGAGTTGTTTATGCGGACACGCTGTCGAGCTGTCCGAGAATGTGGTCGGCGGACGAGACCTTGAATTCGCCCGGAGCCTCAACATTCAGCTCGGACACTACGCCGTCCTTGACCAGCATGGAGAAACGCTGCGCGCGCACACCCATGCCAAAACCGCTGCCGTCGAACTCCAGGCCAACGGCTTTGGCGAACTCGGCATTGCCGTCGGCCAGCATCATCACATCTTCACCCGCCTTTTGGTCAGCGCCCCAGGCGCCCATGACGAAGACGTCGTTGACGGACATGCAGGCGATGGTGTCGACGCCCTTGCCCTTGATGGCAGCGGCGTTCTCGACAAAGCCCGGCAGGTGTTTGGCCGAACAGGTCGGCGTAAACGCGCCTGGCACGGAGAACAGGGCAACAGTCTTGCCAGCAAAAACATCGGACGTGGAGACGGGGGCTGGGCCATCGGCCGTCATCGTCATGAAAGTGGCCTCGGGGAGGCGGTCACCGACCTTAATCGTCATGGTCTATTCTCCTGAAGGTTTATTAGAGCGCGGACGCGCACTTTAAGATAGCGGGAACCCGGCTAGACGCATCCCCTATTTGAGGCGATCATGCCGGTATGAATCGGAAAGATGATACGCTGACAGCCGACAGATATCTCGGAGGCAAGCTGTTGATCGCCTCTCCATCGATCGGCGATCCGCGTTTCGATCGCACCGTCATCCTCATGTGCGATCATTCCGAGGATCATGCAATGGGAATCGTACTGAACAAGCCTGTTGAAGGCCTCCGACTCCCCTCCCTGCTGGAACAATTGGGCATCGAGGGCGAGCCCCATGCACCGGACCGCGCCGTACTGGTGGGCGGACCGGTCGAGCGAGATCGCGGTTTTGTCCTGCACAGCGCCGATTTCGAATCGAGTGATTCGACCCTGCCCGTCAGCGACACGATCGGGCTGACAGCGACCAAGGACGCGCTGGAGGCCATCGCCTCGCCCAGACCACCGCGCCGCAGCCTGCTCGCCCTGGGCTATTCCGGCTGGGGTGCCGGGCAGCTGGAAGAGGAACTGGCCAGCAATGCCTGGTTCGTCGCGGATCCGGACGAAGACCTGATCTTCGCCGAGAGCGCTGATGACAAGTGGGAACGCGCGCTGGACCTGCTGGGTATCGACCCCGAACGCCTGTCCAGTCTCAGTGGCAATGCCTAGCTGGCAGCCCTGAACCGACCTTCCAGCCCGGCCCCGATCAGCTCATAGGCATCCTGCGGCGCCAGCGCTCCGGAATATCGATAGCCCTGCGCGAAATCGCAGCCGATCTCCGCCAGGGTTTGCGCCGTCTCCTCGGTTTCCACGCCTTCGGCGACAACTTTCATCTCGAAATGCTGGGCCAGCTGGATCACCGATTGCACGACCGTGGTTGCACTTTCATTGCCGACCATGGCGCGGACGAAATACTGGTCGATCTTGACCACATCAAAAGGCAGCATCTCCAGCCGCGCGAGCGAAGAGTAACCCGTCCCGAAATCATCCAGCGCCAGGGCAATGCCGGCCTCGGACAGACGTGTCATGGCATCTGCTGCCGCTTCCGGATCGCGCATGATCTCCGTTTCGGCGATCTCCAGCTTGAACACACCGGCTGGCAAGCCGGCACGCTGTACGTAAGCGATGATACGATCCTGGAAGCCGGTATCGACGAGCTCACTGACCGAGACATTCGCGGCGACGAAGAGCTGCTGCGCCGGCGGTGAGGCACGGCGCCAGGCGGCCAGGTCATCGATCGCATTCGAGCGGATATTGGAACTGAGCTTGCCCAGCTGATCGATATCATCGGCCATGGCCAGGAAGTCTGGCGGGGCCAGCACGCCAACACCTGGACGTCGCCAGCGTGCCAGCGCTTCGAAACCGGCCAGGCGCTGGCTCTTCAGACAGATGATCGGTTGGTAAAAGGCCAGCACCTCGCCCGCCTCCACAGCCCGCGCCAGGGCGTGCTCGTCGACAATCCGGTTGGCCTTGTGGGCTGTGTCACCGGCCGGGATCATCAGACCGTCGACCCGCTCACCCTCACGCCGGGCACCGATCAGGCGCACATAACTCAGCTGCTGGTCCAGACCGGTCAGGCGCACACGCACATCGATCCGGCCCGCCGCCAGGTCCCGGCGCACCGCATCCTGGTCCGTCGGGCCCATGCGCGCGAGGAAGTCCTCCAGCGTCAGGGTATCGCCATTTAGGCCAAAGCGAGCTCGCTCGCCGGACAGGGTCACGGCGCCGGTCCCAGGATGGATGCTGAACGCCACCGCGCCCGCGGCTGCGGCACCGACTTCAAACGGATCGGAACTCATTTGCGCTCGTCAGTGCTGAGCAGGGCAAAACGATCATGGTCACGCCACTCGCCAGCAATATTGAGGAAGGAACGCGAGCGCCCCTCGAACTGGAAGCCGACGCCCTCCAGCAATTTGCGGGAGGCATGGTTTTCCGGGCGGCAGGCCGCCTCGATGCGGTGCAGACCCAGCGAGTCGAAAGCGAAACACAAAACCCGCTTCACCGCAGCGCGCGTGTAGCCCTTGCGCACATAGGGGCTGCCGACCCAGTAGCCGATATCCGCCGCCTGCAGCACGCCGCGCCGGACATTGTTCAGATTGCACGCGCCAAGCAGGACATCATCCTCCCGCCGCACGATGAAAAACGGATAGCCCAGACCGGACTGACGGTCGGCCTGGTAGCGCGCAATACGGCGGCGGAATGCTCCCTTGGACAATTCATTGACCGCCCAGGCCGGCTCCCACGGCTCGGTGTGCGCGCGCGAGGCGCCGCGCAGCTTCGCCCAGGCATCATAGTCCTCGAGCACCGGGGCTCGCAGCTTGATCCCCTGTCCGAACAGGATGTCTTCTTCCGGATCATCGCGCCAAAGTGCCACGCATCTCTCCCAATACGGTGGGCTAGCCACCCGCTCTTATACCATGTTCCGCCGGAGCGGTGTTATTGGCGACGCTTGAACAGCATCGCGGCATAGACCGCCATCAGCGCCAGGGCCAGGCCATACCAGGTCAGCGCATATCCAAAATGCTTGGACGGCGGGGTCAGGCTCAGACTGGCCGGCATGCCGCTATCCTCTCGCAGCCAGACCGGCAAAAGCTGGTCGGGAGCGATATTCAGGGCACGCGCCATTTCGATCTGATCAAAGCTATACCACTGATTGGTATCTGCTTCGTTGCCGGGTGTGAACATTCCTGCAGCCGGTGCAGCTTCCGCTCTCCACACGGCCGGGCGCGAGACACGCTCGCCGGCCAGGTTTTCAAACCCGCTCTCGATCAGGACAAACCGGTCTTCACCACTGTCGCAATCCTCGACCTGCAGCACCCCGAGGCGCACCCAGCCAGGCTCACCGCGCAAAACGTAGAACCGCAATTCCTCGCCGCTCAGCGGCGCAGGTCCGGACACGCGCGGGCTGAAAAACCCCTCGCCCATCTCGCACAGGGCCGCCTGGAAACTCACCGCCTCGCCGCGTGCCTCATACTGGGCAATCAGATCGCGCTTCCAGGCCATGCGCTGCATCTGCCAGGTACCCAGTGACACCAGCAGGGCCAGCGAGGCGAGCGTGAAGCCGGTCAGGATGACAGGGAAGCGGCGCAAATCGGGTCTCCGGCTAATCGTCCAGACGGGCCTCTTGGGCGTCGTGCTTGAACTGGAGGGCAAACAACACGCCCTTGAGCGGGCGGATACAGGCGATCGTCGCGATCGGGATCAGGGGCAGCTGGATCAGGGCGTGAACCCAGAGCGGGGGATGGTTGAACGTCACGGCGACCAGCAGGTAGGCCACCATGGCGATGAAGCCGACGATGAAGAGCGCAAACACCGAGGCGCCGTCACCAACATCAGCCCCCTCAAAACTAACGCCGCAGGCATCACACCGCGGCGCTATTTCGAGCAGTCCCTTGAACATGGCGCCCTCTCCGCATTTCGGACACCGGCCGTGAAAGCCCGTCGAAAACGGAGAGGGATTATCCATGTGGTCTCGCCTTATTGGTAGACGACGTAGACGAAGGCGAACAGGAACAGCCAGACAACGTCAACGAAGTGCCAGTACCAGGCCGCCGCTTCCAGACCGAAATGCTTCTCCGGTGTGAAGTGGCCAGCCATCAGGCGCAACAGGCAGACAGCGAGGAAGATGGTACCGATGACCACGTGCGCACCGTGGAAGCCGGTCGCCATGTAGAAGGTGGAACCATAGAGATTGCCGCCATCGGCCATGGAGAAGGCAAAGTGTGCTTCCTGATACTCGTAGACCTGCAGTGCGGTGAAGCAGAGGCCGAGGATCACGGTGAACAGCAGGCCCAGCTTGGCGCCCTTGCGATCGCCGTGCTGCAGCGCGTGGTGACCCCAGGTCACGGTGGTGCCGGACAGCAGCAGGATCAGCGTGTTCATCAGCGGGATGTGCCACGGGTTGAAGGTCTCGACACCTGCCGGCGGCCAGCTGGCCAGGCCCGGATCAAGGCGGACCTCGTGGAAGATCGCGTATTCGAAGAAGGCCCAGAACCACGCCACGAAGAACATCACTTCAGAAGCGATGAACATGATCATGCCGTAGCGAAGGTGAATATCAACGACCGGCGTGTGGTCACCCGCACGCGATTCCTTGATAATATCTGCCCACCAGCCAAACATCGTGATCAGCACGATGAGAAGGCCGATGAAGAAGCCGGCAGCGGCGTTCGGGCCATAGAAAAAGGCCAGCCAGTGGTCAGCGTCCACCAGTCCCTTCATCCAGGCGACCGCGCCAACGGCCATCAAAAAGGCACCCAACGAGCCGACAAACGGCCATGGTGACGGGTCCACAAGGTGGTAGTCGTGCTTAACAGCCTGCCCAGCCATCGCGAATCTCCTGCGATATCAAATCAGCCACTTGGCCCGGTGATACCCGGACGCGGCGAAAGGTTCAATGCTAAGGCGCGGCGTCGCTGGAAGAGGACGCAGCACCGTCGGTTTCAAAGAAGGTGTAAGAGAGGGTGAAGGACGTCACATCATCCATGCGGCGCTCCCCATCCATGAGAGGGTCGACGAAGAACAGGACCGGCATGTCCATGCTTTCGCCCGGTGCCAGGGTCTGCTCGGTAAAGCAGAAACACTGGATCTTGGAAAAATAGGGCGCAGCCTTGTAGGGCGCGACATTATAAGAGGCGACACCGGTGACCGGCTGGTCCGACGTGTTGGTGGCCCGGTAATAGGCCAGCCCGCTCTCCCCGACCTGGACGGTCAGCGAGCGCTGCAGCGGCTCGAAACTCCACGGCATGTCGCGTTCAGTATTGGCGTCGAAATAGACCGTCACCTGACGGTCAAGGATCTCGCCCGCCTCACCCACGGCAACCTGCGTGGTACCCCCGTAACCGGTCACCCGGCAGAACAGGTCATACAGCGGCACGGCGGCAAAGGCAGCGCCCACCATGGTCACGGCGCCAAAGGCAGCCATCACGGCAACACGGGTGTTTTTGTCTTGTGGCAAGCGGATCATAGAGTCAGCGATGAATACACGATAAAATTCCCGCCCATAAACAGGAGTCCGGCCAACAATACAAGAGCGGCATAGCGGCGCAGGCTGCGTGCTGTTGCCGCATCATACGACGGATCGGTTCCGCCCATCATTTTCCTGACCATGGCTTCGAGGAACACGATCAGAAATAGGGCATTCGCGATCAGGTTAAAGAGCGTCACATGATCGCCCATCGCAACGACTGCGGCGTAGTCCACGCCATCCCCACTGGCGGGCATTGACCAACGATCTCCAGTCTCTAGCCGGCGCCAGACCGAGAGGGCGTCCAGACCGATCGCGTAAATAGCCAGCGTCAGCGGCCCCACCATCGCTGTCGCCAGATGCAGCGTCGCCAATACTCGATTGAAGCGCACGCGCCACATCCGGTCGAACCAGAAATACCAGCTGGCCATGACTGCGACGCCGAGAACAGAACTTGCCCCTCCGCCTCCAGACCGAGCGGCGGAACCCGCCCCCATGACCAGCTGCGTGATCATTGACAGGATCTGAGCCAGCTCAGGTATGACCAGCAAGGCGAGTGCCGACATCTCCCACCAGAGTGCCGTGCTTGGGCGCCCCGAACTCTCCCGGGACAGGAGTTGCACTTTGATAATCGTCGGTAACGCAACGGCAATGAGCATCAAAAGATCTGTCAGAACACCCAAGGCGAGCGCACCCGTATGTCCCTGATAAAGCCAATATCGGGCGATCCAGCCAACCAGGATGGCCGCCACCAGCAGCAGCGCTACGGGCACAAGACAACGCCGGAAGCGGGTACCGATTTCGCCAAGCCAGAAGGTGGACACGCTGTGCAACAAGAGCACGAGTACAGGCACGCTGACCGGCTGACGCGTAAAGCCGGCGGCGAAGCTGTAAACCTGCGCCGCAAAGCCCCCTAGCCCGCCCGTTGAGGCCATGATCGAAAACAGTATTTGCTGGATGATCGTCAGCCCGACCAGAACGCTCAGGGCGATCACCCAATACTTGCGATCCAGCCCGACAAATCGGTCAGCGATCTGGTTGTAGGTATCTTGAATGCGCATCTGTCCCCCGGGCCAACGGGGATCGCGAAAACGACCGGCGTCAGCTGGACACGTTCTGGCTCAACCGCGCGACCGTGACAAGGAATATCACAACCATGAAGGCCACCAGGCTCCAGGCGATTGCGACATTGCGCTTCTTGCGTGCGGCGATCTGGTCCTCGTTCAGTTCCACACTCTCACCGGACGGCTGACCTTCGCGGTGGTAGAAGCCGAAATTCTCCGACGTTGGCGCACCCGAACTGTCGAGCGCCGGATCGGTTGTCTCGGTGTCCACCTCTGTGGCGGTATCATTCTGGGTGTCGGAACCGTTATCGGGGACCATTAGCCATTTACTCCGGGAACTGCCCAATAAGCACCAAATGCGTGCTCAACAATCAATGCGGCAAAAAGGACCGTCAGATAGCCGATCGAGAAGGCAAAGAGATCACGCGCGGCCTTGTCACCGGCACGCACGGCATAGAGGGCGCCCTCTTCAGCGGAGCCGGCTTCACCCGCGCGGGACTTGTAGATGCGCACGGCCAGCAGCAGGAAGAGCGCGCCACCGCCCAGCGATGTTGCGGCATAGACCAGTCCGCCAAGGCCGGTCAGGACGGGCGCGCCGGCAAAGATCACCAGCACGATGGAATACAAAAGGATCTGCAGGCGCGTGGACTTGGCGCCCTTGGCGACCGGCATCATCGGCACATTAGCTGCGGCATAGTCACCGGACTTGTACAGCGCCAGGGCCCAGGAATGCGGCGGCGTCCACAGGAAGATGATCATGAACAGGATCACCGCATCCAGCGAGATCTCGCCGGTCGCGATCACCCAGCCGATCATCGGCGGAAAGGCACCGGCCGCACCACCAATGACGATATTCTGCGGCGTCGAGCGCTTGAGGATCATCGTGTAGATGACGGCATAGAAGAAGATCGAGAAGGCCAGCAGGCCGGCCGCCAGATAATTGGCCGCCAGGGCCATCATCAGCACAGACAGGATGGAAGCCACCAGGCCCATGCCATAGGCATTGGAGATGGACACCGCACCGCGCGGCACCGGGCGCTTTTGCGTGCGCTTCATGGTGGCGTCGATATCGGCGTCATAGGCCATGTTGAGCGCTCCAGCCGCGCCCGCCCCGATGGCCAGGGAAATGATCGAGATCAGCGCCAGGAAGGGATCGACATCCGTCGGCGCCGCGATGAGACCGGCAAAGGCGGTGAAAACGACCAGCGTCATCACCCGCGGTTTCATCAAGTCAAAATAGTCGCGGGGCGAGGCTGTTGAAACAGCCTCGCCCTCTGCGCGATGAACGCTGGAGTTCGTCGTTTGGTTCAAGGTCTACCTACTTGATTTTCGGCAGCTCGTTGAACTGGTGGAAGGGCGGCGGAGAGGACAGCGTCCACTCGAGCGTCGTCGCACCTTCGCCCCACGGATTGGCGTCTGCCTTGCGGCGGGAAATGATCGACTCGATCAGAACCGCGAAGAAGAGCAGCATGCCGATGGCCATGATCACATAGCCCCAGGACGAGACCATGTTCCAGAAGGCGTGGCCGTCAGCATAATCGACATAGCGACGCGGCATGCCCTGCAGACCCAGGAAGTGCTGCGGGAAGAAGATCACGTTGGCGCCGATGAAGAAGAGCCAGAACTGCGCGCGAGCGAGCACCGAGTTGTACTTCACGCCAAAGATCTTCTCGTACCAGTAATACCAGCCTGCGAAGATCGCGAAGACGGCACCCAGGGACAGCACGTAGTGGAAGTGCGCGACCACGTAATAGGTGTCGTGCAGCGACTGGTCGACGCCGGCATTGGCCAGGACGACACCGGTCACACCACCCACGGTGAACAGGAAGATGAAACCAACAGCCCACAGCATCGGTGTGCGGAACTCGATGGAACCACCCCACATCGTGGCGATCCAGGAGAAGATCTTGATACCTGTAGGGACCGCGATGACCATGGTGGCCGCCACGAAATAGGCCTTCAGATCAACCGGCATGCCAACGGTGTACATGTGGTGCGCCCACACGATGAAGCCGATGAAGCCGATCGCAACCATTGCGTACGCCATGCCCAGGTAACCGAAGACCGGCTTCTTGGAGAAGGTCGAGACAATGTGCGAGACGATGCCGAAACCAGGCAGGATCAGGATGTAGACTTCCGGGTGACCGAAGAACCAGAACAGGTGCTGGAACATCACCGGGTCACCGCCACCGGCCGGATCGAAGAAGGCCGTGCCGAAGTTACGGTCGGTCAGCAGCATGGTCAGCGCGCCAGCAAGAACCGGCAGGGAGAGCAGCAGCAGGAAGACCGTCACCAGCATGGACCAGACAAACAGCGGCATCTTGTGCAGGGTCATGCCCGGCGCACGCATGTTGAAGATCGTCGTGATGAAGTTGATGGCACCCAGGATCGAAGACACACCGGCGACGTGCAACGACAGGATCAGTAGATCCATCGCCGGTCCGGAGTGCCCCGTGGTCGAAAGCGGTGGGTATAGCACCCAGCCCCCGCCAAACCCGTCTCCGCCACCGGATCCCGGCACAAAGAGCGAGATAAAGGCCAGCAGGAAGGCGGCGGGAAGCAGCCAGAAGGAGATGTTGTTCATACGCGGGAAGGCCATGTCCGGCGCGCCGATCATCAGCGGCACAAACCAGTTACCAAAGCCGCCGATCATCGCCGGCATGACCATGAAGAAGATCATGATCAGACCGTGCATGGTCGTAACAACGTTATAATTGTGCTCGTTGCCGAGCGTCAGCATGCCAAAGAGCTGGGTCTCGTTATTGAAGACCTGAAGGCCCGGCTCGGCCAGCTCCCAGCGGATGAGGCCGGACATCGCACCACCCAGCACGCCCGCGAAGATCGCGAACAACAGGTACATCGTACCAATGTCCTTGTGGTTGGTGGAATAAACCCAGCGCTTCCAGCTCCACATGCTGGGCGTGTGATCGTCGTGTGTTGCAGCGTCTGCAGACATCGTTCAGCCCCTTAGTCCAGTTGCGCCAGGCGCGTCATGCGCTCTGCGGAATTGTCGGCAATCAGTTGATAGGCTTCCGTGGAGTACGGGTCCTCGGCAACCATTTCGACCCAGCGGTCGAACACGTCACGGCTGACGGCATGCACTTCGATGGGCATGAAGGCATGACGCAGGCCACACAGTTCAGAGCACTGACCGTAGTAGGTGCCTTCCTGGGTGACGTGGAACCAGGCTTCGTTGATGCGGCCCGGAATGGCATCCATCTTGGTGCCAAAGGCCGGCATGGCCCAGTTGTGAATGACGTCGGCAGCGACCACCTGCAGGCGGATCGTCGTGTCGACCGGGATCACGATCGGCTGGTCAACAGCCAGATTGCGCGGCTGGTCCGGACGCAGGTCCTCGTCAGCGATCATCGTCGAGGCAAATTCCTCGATACCGTGATCGGGGTATTCGTAACCCCAATACCACTGATAGCCGACAGCCTTGATCGTGAACTCGGCCGGCGGGATCTCGCCATCCGGATCACTCGGGATCGTGTCCTGCAGATACAGCAGCGGGAACGAGAAGAAAGAGATCACGACAAGGATCAGAACCGGAATACCGGTCCAGACAACCTCGAGCAGCGTGTTGTGGCTGAACTTGGCCGGTACCGGGTTCGCTTTCTTGTTGTAGCGAATGATGATCCAGCCGAGCAGGCCCATCACAAAGACGGATATCGGAATGATGATCCACAACAGGATATTATGGAAATCGTTCACTTGCTCCATGATCGGAGTAACACCGGGCTGGAAACCGAGGGCTCGATCCGTCGGTTGTCCGACGAGCGGTGTTGCGAAGGCGCTGGCCGAGGTGATCGCGGTGAGCGCTAATGCGGTCAGAAAACGCATGGCTTCCCCATACAAGTCAGGCGTGAAGGCAGGGTCGCCCCTGCCGATGGCGGCGGAATATAGTGCCGGTCGCCAGCGCTGTCAGGCCATGAACGGCATTTTTTGATGATCATTAGCACCCGCAGCCCGCTGACGCTGGAAAATCAAACAAAAACAAACCCTTGACCATGCAGCATCGAAAGCACGACTGCACATCACTCCGTCGGAAGAAAGAACTGATACTCTTTATACCCTCAGCCAGAGCTATGTGCTGCGCCAAATCGTCTCACTTTCAAGGTTATGCGATGGATTTGCAGATTCCGATTCGAGACGGTCACCGATCGCGCTGTGGCTGATCTGTTTGCACTCCCGGCGCACTCGATTATGTCTGGTACATCCGATTTGCGAAGCGAGCCCTGTCATGTCCAACGATCCGATCGAACAATTCGACTTTACAGCGGACGATGTCCTGCCCGTCCTTGAGAACACGATGGCCGGCGCCGATGACGGCGAACTCTTCCTCGAAACGGCAACGGCAGAAGCGCTGGTCTTTGATGATGGCCGCCTGAAATCCTCGAGCTTTGATTCCAGTCGCGGCTTCGGCCTGCGCTGTGTGCAGGGTGAGGCCTTCGGCTTTGCACACTCTTCTGACTCGACCCTTGACGCCGTCAAGCGCGCCGCCGAAACGGCCGCCGCCGTAAAACGTGGCGCCGCCGGCACCCTCGCTGCACCGCCAGTGGGCACGAATACCAAACTCTATGACGCCGTCGACCCGGTCTCCTCGCCGACCTTCGAGGTCAAATCGGCCCTGCTGCAGGAAATCGACGCCTATTGCCGGGCCAAGGATGGCAGCGTGGTCCAGGTCAGCGCCTCGATCGCCGGCTCGCGCCAGGCGATCTCTGTCATTCGCGCGGATGGTGACATCAAGTCCGACATCCGCCCGCTGGTCCGGCTCAATGTCTCAGTGACAGTGGAACGTGATGGTCGCCGCGAAAGCGGTTCGGCCGGCGCCGGTGGCCGTGCCATGTTCGACGACTGGATCAAGCCGGACAGCTGGAAGGCCCTCGCCGACGAAGCGATGCGCATCGCGCGGGTCAATCTGGACGCGGTCGATGCCCCAGCTGGTGTGATGGACGTGGTCCTGGGTGCAGGCTGGCCTGCTGTCCTGCTACACGAGGCGGTTGGTCACGGCCTGGAAGGCGATTTCAATCGCAAGGGTTCTTCCGCCTTTGCCGGTCGCATGGGCGAGCGCGTGGCCGCGGCGGGTGTCACCGTCATTGATGACGGCACCATGGCCGAGCGTCGCGGGTCACTGACCATTGATGATGAGGGCACGCCGACCGAACGCACCGTGCTGATCGAGGACGGCATCCTGACCGGCTACATGCAGGACCGCATGAATGCGCGTCTGATGGGGCACAAGCCAACCGGTAATGGGCGCCGCCAGTCCTATGCACACCCGCCCCTGCCGCGCATGACCAATACCTACATGCTGGCCGGCCAGCACAAGCGTGATGAAATGGTCGAAAGCCTGAAGGACGGTATCTATGCCGTGAATTTCGGCGGCGGCCAGGTCGACATCACCTCCGGCAAGTTCGTGTTCCAGTGCACCGAGGCCTATCGCGTGATCGACGGCAAGATCGACACGCCCGTAAAGGGCGCCACCCTGATCGGTGATGGTCCGACCGCCCTCACCCAGATCACGATGATTGGCGATGATTTCGAGATGGACCCCGGCGTCGGGGTCTGTGGGAAGGCCGGACAGGGTGTCCCGGTTGGCGTCGGCCAGCCCTCGCTCAAGATCGCAGGCCTGACAGTCGGCGGGGCTGGCTAAGCGAATTGCACTCGCCACTCACGGATGAGTGACAGGGCAAGTCCCTGTATTCATGACGCTATGATAAGCGAACAAGGTTCTACAATTGCCCCGCTCACGCCGCAGTGATGCAGGTTACCGAATATTACATGGTTCCTCGTAACGAGCTCGACTATTCCAAAGCGCGGGGAAGTTGGGCAGGCACAAACTCGGGGAATACATGCGAGGGACTTTCATGCGCGCGACGGCAGCGATCGCGCTGCTTTCGGCTTTACAGCCGAGCGCTTTGGCGCAACAGGAAATCATGGTGGCAGACAGCGCCGCGTCGGTGGTCGAACTTCAATCCGGCGTGCTCGGCTACGCGCCGGCCTTTTTCACCGCTTTTTCACCGACCACGGCACTGGACATGGTTCAGCGCGTACCAGGCTTTTCGCTTTCCGGGGGGGATTCGGGACGCCGCGGGCTCGCTGACAGTTTTGGCAACCTGCTGATCAATGGTGCACGCCCATCGAACAAGTCACTGTCCCTGCAGACCGTTCTGCAGCGGATTGACGCCAATGATGTTGAACGCATCGAACTCGTCCGAGAAGCGCTTCCGCAATTCGACATGCGTGGACATCCGCGGCTTGTGAATGTGATCCTGCGCGAAGGTGCCGGCAATTCGGGCTCCTGGTCTGCGGTGGCGCGTCTGTCTCCATCGAACCGGGTCGGACCGGGCGGCGAGATCTCCTACACAACCCAGGCCGGATCGGCCGAGATGACGTTTGGCTTCGAGGGCGGCTGGCAGGGCAATCTGTTCCGCCGCCGCGAGTCTCTCTACGACAATGGCGGGCGAGACCTGGCCGAACTGCGCTGGGATAACGACCAGCGCCACTATCAGGAATTCATTCCGACCTTCTCGCTGAACTGGCGCATCAACGAGGCCTCCAGCCTGCGCACCGACCTGCGCTATCAGACCTGGGAGTGGCGCCGTGGAATGCGTTCCGATGTCGTTGATGAAACCGGTGCTGACCTGCGGTTCGAGCAGAGCAACACGGATAATCATGGCTCGTCCTGGTCGATGTCATCGACCTATACACTCGAACTCGGTGACAACCTCTCCTCGGAAACCATCGGCCTGGTCAGTCGCGAGGACTGGTTTGATGGTCCGGAGCGTTTCGAAACGTTTTCTCCCCTGAGCGGGTTTGTCCAGGCGTCCATCTATGAGGGCGAGGGCGAGTACAAGGAAACGGCGATACGCCAGACTTTCTCGTGGAACCCCAATGAACGCCATTCCGTCGAATTTGGCGGTGAGACAGCGATCAACTCCCGCGATACCAGTTTCAGCCTGGCCATCGATGACGGCACGTCGATCACCATGCTCGATCTGCCCGTTTCCGACACCATGGTCGAAGAGACCCGTTCGGAACTGTTCGCCAATCACACCTGGACAGTCTCGGACCGGATCAGCCTTGAAAGCGGACTGCGGTATGAATTCTCGGAGATCGAGCAGACCGGTGATGCCGAGCAGTCGCGCTCCTTCACCTATGCCAAGCCCTCTTTCACCTTCAATTATCGCCAGGATGAGCAGAACCGGTATCGGATTACTCTGCGCCGTGATGTCGCCCAGCTGAATTTCGGGCGTTTCGCCAGCCAGGTTGATCTGACCGACAACAATTCCACCCTGGGCAATCCGGACTATGTGCCCCAGCGCACCTGGACCCTGGAGGGCGAATGGGAACGTCGCTTTGGTGACGGATCTTTCTCGCTGGTCATCGGCTATGACAAGATCGAGGACCTGGATGGTTGGGTGCCAATCGAAGCCAATGGCTCCGTGTTCGACGCGCCGGGCAATATCGGCGACGGGTCGAACTTCCGGGTCACCACAAACATGACCACCCCGCTCGACGATTTCGGGCTCTCCAATGCCGTGATCGACGTCTTCCTAGAATACTATGACACCAATGTGGAAGATCAGCTGACCATGATGGACCGGCACTGGTCCGGCTACCGCATGTGGGAGCTGCGGCTGGACTATCGCCAGACCTTCCCGGAAAGCCAGTTTGCCTGGGGCTGGGACTATTTCTGGCTCTCGGACGGTGAAGTCTTCCGCGCCCAGGAATACCGCGTTCAGGGCTTTACCGACGGTGATCTCGATCTCTATGTCGAGACCACGCGCTGGTTGGGTCTGACCCTTCGCGCCGGTGTCGACGCCGTCATCAATAATGGCGATGACCGCGAACGGGTGTTCTATAACGGGTCACGCGCGGACGGGATTATCGACCGCATCGAGTATCAGAACGAATCGATGGGCAAGACCTTCTACATCCGCGCCCGCGGCACATTCTGATCCGTGAATTCGTCACAGGGACGGGGCAACCCGTCCCTTTTCACGGCCTTGTGCTATAGTCTGACTTGAGCCGTTTGTAGTGATTTCGAAGAATGAAGAAGTACTGATCCAGCGCACCAGAGCGCGCATGTGAAAACGAGGTAGGAAGATTGGCCATGGGACGAGTATCTGTGAAAATACTGGCGTCTGCACTGGCTGGCGCACTTTGCCTTTCCTTTCCATCCACTGCACAGGATCCGGACCCAACAGAAGATAGACTTCTGCTTCGCATGGGCGAGACGAATGCGGGGCATCGCACCTTGCTGGTCGAGATCGGCGAACTTGGTCCCTATCACTTCATCGTGGACACGGGCGCCAGCCACAGCGCTATCGCGCTGCCGATCGCACAAGCCGCCGGCTACCTGCCCGAGTTGGGCGAGGAGAACACCGTCCAGGCACTGGACGCAGTGTTTACCGCCGACGTCTTCCCCCTCCGCGATGTCAGCGTCAACGGACTGGATATCGGCGATATTGAAAGCGTGGTCCTGCCCTCAGAGGATGATGCATCCCTGGAAGTCGTCGGGTTTTTCGCAACCAATGCGCTGGGCTCAGACCGTTACCGTCTGAATTTTGCCGATGGCGAACTGATGCTCAATCCTCGCGCGCCGCGTTATCGTGACGCCTATTACTCCAGCACCCGAGGCCTGATTTTCGCCGAAGGGCGGGTCAGTGACCGGCTGACACCGGTGCGGGTCATGATCGACACCGGTTCGCCGCGGTCCTTTATCAACGCTGCGCTGTTCAACCTCGTACCCGGTCGTGCCAGCACCATCGAGTTTCATGCCCGGGGCGTCGGTCAGGGCGATCCCTCGCGAACACGCACCATGACCATTCGTAGCCTGCGCATTGGTGGGGTGTGTTTTGACAATGCGGATACGCTGCTGGCCGATCTGGAGATTTTCGATTCCCTGGGCTGGGCGGACGAACCCGCAATCATACTGGGCATGGACCTGCTCAGCCGGACACGAATGACCGTGGACCTGCCGTCCGGAATAGTCGAACTCAGCCCCAGCACACGCCACACCCGGTGCCGCTATGGCCGTGTCCAGCTCAGGGGAGCAGTGCCGGTCGGCATGCCCTAGCGGAGCATCACATCCAGTTCAGCGATCTCGAGGACTTAGGCCAATGACCCGATCATCGTCAGACCTGTTTCGTACCGCCCTGGTCAGCGGCAGCGCCCTGCTCGCCATCGCCGGCGCCCCCGTCTTCGGCCAGACCATCGAGCTGGAACGCACCGTCTCCGGACATCTCGCGCTGGATGTGGGTATCGGCGATCATGGCGACTTCACCTTTGCCCTCGACACCGGTGCCAATCGCACCGCGATCGCCCAGGATGTTGCCGAGCGCCTGGGCTTCGTTTCGACCTGGTCCGCGCCGGATGACGTGCAATCCCTGACCCGCCTGTTTGAAGCCGAGCGGTTCCACATGGCCGATATCGACGTGCCGCAGCTGGAACCACAAAACCTGAACATGGTTGTTGTCCCGGTCCCCCCCACTCACAGCTCGGACGTTGCCGGCCTGCTGGGCCTGGATGCCTTCCAGGGATTGCGCTACCGGATCGACTTCCAGAATGCGCGCATCGACCTCAATCCGGACCATGAGTTTCAGGGCGATGGCCGCGTCGATCCGGAATATGGCTTGCTGTTCGGGGCGGCACGCCTGGGCAGCACAGCGCGTGTGGCCCGGGTGATCATCGACAGCGGATCGCCCTATACGATCGCCAATCCGACCCTGCACTTTCGCTTCATGTCGCGTGACGGCATTCGCTATCGCATTTCCGGCGTTGATGGCCGCACCGGCGATGATGCGGACTATTTCACCGTTCGCCAGTTCCGCATCGGCAATCTGTGCATTCGCCGCCACCCGATCCTGCAGGCTGATCTGGATATTTTCCATGCGGTTGGCTGGCAGGATGGACCGGCCATTGTGATCGGCATGGATATCCTCGCAGAAGCGCGCGTGACCATTGATCGCCAGACCGGCCAGTGGGACATTGATCCCGCCGGCAGCGCCTTTCGATGCAGCTCGTCCGAACGGGTCAATCTGGACGCACTGGGCGCCGACTGAAGCCCGCACCAGCCAAGAAAAAAGCCGCGGAGCGAACGCCGCGGCTTTCTTTGTGAATGTCCAAAAGCGCTAAGCCTTCGGATGAGCGTCCTGATCGGGTCCCGCAGCTTCCGCTGCACCCGCGATCACGGCCTGGTCTTCTGCGCGACCATGCCCCAGCTTCTTGAGGAAGAAGCTGAGCAAGCCGACGACAACACCCAGACCGATGGCAAACACACCAATCGCCTGGAAGACCTGGGCATAACCGTTCAGCGCGGCCTGCGGATCCAGCACCTGTCCCGCCACCGTGTCCGTCGCGGTGAAGGCGGAAATGATACCAGCCACATATTGCGCGAAGGCACTGGACAGGAACCAGCCTGCCATCATGAAGGAGACAACCGCTCCCGGAGATAGTTTGGTGATCGCTGACAGGCCAACCGGCGACAGGCAAAGTTCACCCGTGGTGTGCAGCAGATAGGCACCCGCCAGGAAGATCAGCGGCACCCGATAGCTGTCGTCTGCGAAATTCACACCCCAGACCAGCAGCATGAAGCCGAGACCGACCTGGACCAGGGCCAGGCCGAACTTCAACACCGTGTTCGGATTGCGTTGCAGCTTGGCCAGGAAGGCCCACAGCGCGGCAAATATCGGTGCGAAGATCAGGATGAAACCGGCGTTGAAGGACTGGATCTGCGACGCGGTCAGCGTCATCTCGATCGCGATCGGTCCAAGCTGAACGATATCCGCTGCCGAGACATCAAGATTGGTGTTTCGGGCCGCAAACAGGTTCATGGACGAACCGGCCTGTTCGAACAACGCCCAGAAGACAACCGACGTCACAATCAGGAATATCGCGAGGATCAGCCGCTGGGCCTCAACTATCGTGCACTTGGTGACCATGTAATAGATCATGTAGCCGGTGAAACCGAGACCACCGACAATCAGCAACAGTCCCAGCAGATCGAAGCTGCCGATCGTGACCGTGTGCGCCTGGACCATGAACCAGACGACACCGACGCCCAGAATGGCGAGGACGTAGATCAGGTTCTCGACATTGAGCGGACCAAGGGCCTTCTGCTTGAGCTTTTCCGGCTCGGGCGGATTACCGACATGATCGATGAGGTTCTTGCCCGGCAGGAAGAAGAGTGCGCGACCACGCACAAAGACCAGCCAGCCCAGCAGCATGCCGACACCGGCGAGGCCGAAACCAGCCCACCAGCCCACGGTCTCGCCCAGCAGGCCACACAGGATGGCCGCCCAGAAGGAACCGAGATTGATGCCGTAATAATACAGGGTGAAACCGCCATCTCGGCGCGGGTCATTTTCCTCATAGAGCTGACCCACGATCGAGGAGATATTCGCCTTCAGGAAGCCAACCCCCATGATGATCAGGGCCAGGGCGAGATAGAAGATATTCACATAGGTACGGTCACGCTCGACCACTTCCGTGTCGAATGAACCTGCGGCCAGGGTCGGTGGAACAGACGCAGACGCCGGCAGGCCTTCGATCACCAGCGAACCATCCTGCTGCGCGGTGAAATCGTAGGCGGAACCATCAATCTCGACCTGAACGGTACGCGAGGCACCGCGTCCCTCGGTCACCAACTCGTATTGCGCGCCGTCATAGACGAGCGCCTCACGCGCTTCTTCGCCCTCAATACCCATGGTGAAGTGACCGGCGACGAGCAGGAGCGCACCGAAGGCAATGGCCTTGCGGTTACCCAGATACTTGTCGGCCAGAAAGCCCCCCACCAGCGGCAGCAGGTAGACCAGGGCGGTGTAGGCACCGTACTGGGCGCTCGAGAACGCATCGTCAAAGAGGAAGTGCTGGGTCAGATAGAAAATCAGAAGACCCCGCATGCCGTAGTAGGAGAAACGCTCCCACATTTCGGCGAAGAACAGAATGTGCAGGCCTTTCGGGTGCTTACGCATCTCCGTGAAGACCGGAATGGCCGTAGCCACCGTCACCAGAACACCAATGGCGACAACAAGATTGATAACCATAATCTCCCCGTACCCGCTCCCCGCGGGTCATTACTCGGGCGTCAATTGATCATGGGGACGGCGAAGTCACAAGCTTTTGTAACGGCTGGGACTGACGCCCCGCCTCACAATTTCGGGTGTTAGCGCTGACACCTAATAGGCGGCTTCGGTGAAGACCGGTTCGATGGAACCATCCCATTCACCATTGAACCGCTCGATCAGCATGTCGGCCCGGGTCCGCCCGCTGGTGACGATCTCATCCAGCTCGTCGAGGAAATGGCCTTCATTCTCGCCATAACCGTTCAGCATGCGCCGCTTGTTCAGCCCTTCACGGGAGATCGCCAGGACCTCCCTGGCCAGCTCGGCCATGGAGTGGTCGCGCCAACCGGCTCGCAGACCGTGTTTGCCGGCAGCCAGGCGCAGGCCCTCGCGTTCGTCCGCGGTCCAATCCTTGACCAGATCCCAGGCTGCATCCAGCGCCGTATCGTCATACAGAAGACCGACCCAGAAGGCCGGCAGGGCACACAGGCTGTCCCACGCGCCACTGTCGGCGCCGCGCATTTCCAGGAAGGTTTTCAGACGCACTTCCGGGAAGAGGGTCGACAGGTGATCCTCCCAGTCGTTCATCACCGGCTTCTCACCCGGCAGCGCGGGCAGGCGCCCCTCCAGGAAGTCGCGGAAACTCTGGCCCGTCGCGTCGAGATACTCGCCGTTTCGTTTGACGAAATACATCGGCACATCAAGGGCATAATCCGCATAACGCTGGAAACTCATCCCGTCTTCAAAGACGAAGGGCAGCATGCCGGTGCGGTTGTTATCCGTGTCGGTCCAGACATGGGACCGATAGGACTGGAAACCGTTGAGACCACCATCCCCGAAAGGTGAATTGGCAAACAGCGCCGTCGCAACGGGCTGCAGGGCCAGGGAGACACGGAATTTCTTGACCATGTCGGCTTCACTGGAGAAATCCAGATTGGTCTGGACCGTACAGGAGCGGAACATCATCTGATGCCCCAGCGTGCCGACCTTGGGCATGTAGGCCTTCATCAGACCATAACGCGCCTTGGGCATCATCGGCGTGTCTTCCAGCGACCATTTCGGCGAAAAGCCCAGCCCCAGGAAACCGGCACCGATCTCGTCGGCCACTTCGCGCACTTCCTTGAGGTGGCGGTTCACCTCGGCGCAGGTCTGGTGGACGTTTTCCAGGGGGGCTCCCGACAGCTCGAACTGGCCACCCGGCTCGAGGGTGATCGAGGCCCCCTCGCGCTTCAACGCGATCAGATAGCCGCCTTCTTCCACCGGCTGCCAGTCAAACCGCTTGAGGCCTTCCAGCATCTTCAGGACCGAGGGGCCGTCCGTGTCATAGGGAAGCGGGTCATGCGTCTCGAGCGCAAAGCCGAATTTTTCGTGCTCGGTGCCGATGCGGAAGTTTTCCGCCGGCTTGCAACCGGTCGCCAGGTACTCGCCGAGCTGATCCGTGGATTCGATCGGAGCGCCTTCGCCACCGGGATTATAAGTGCCGCTCATCAAAGCGCCCCCGCCTAAAGCAATGTCCGCAACAGATATGTGGGTGTTCGGAGTGAAACAAGGGGTAAGCACTGAGTTTCACAACGACTTGATGAAAACATCAAAGACATGGTTCGATCTTTCACGGCTCAACCGAGCTCAGACCGTACGCGTTCCAGCATCGTCATATCATCGAGCCATTCTTGCGGCGCTGGATCTCCAGCCCATCTCGCCAGTTCTTCGAACTCCTGATCCGCGCGATCTAGCAATTCGCGATCGCGAAGTAGATCGGCCAGACGCAAATAAGCTCTAGCGCGCAACCATTGAAGTTCCAGGCGCTGATGGCGAAAGATTGTCCCTTCCCCAGCTTCGAGTGCGCTACTCGACGCTAGGACCGCCTGCTCAAGATATTGAACTTGTTTCTCACTACTTCCGCCCTGATCCCGCGATATTTCGAATCCTGTGGCAGCGATTTCCGCTTGGAGGCCCGCCAAGGACTGAGCAGCCAAATTGTCTCGAATTATTAAGCCGGGTCCCTCGGGGATCGCACGGGTTCGCAAATCAGCAACTAACCAAAGAGCCGCTTCTAGCAAGTCCAAATCCGCCATCGCGTGAGCATGGTCGTATAGTACTCGCGCCCGCTCCAGGTCGAGACCAGAAACCTCCCGAATGGTGAGTTCCTGGGTTTCGGACAAAAGTGCTTGCCGACGATCTATTATACCGAGGAGCTCCTCGAAATCCTCCGTGTCTCTCGCCTCAGCGTGGAGATAATACGAACGCGCGTCCAAAATCCTCTCTAAGCCAGCTGGATGTTGCCCATCTGGCCAGAACTCCGTCGCCACTCGATAGGCGTTGCTGCCGCTGAGGAATGCCGTCTCGCGGGTCAACACATACGACGTCTCCATCGACAAATTGTCGGTCGCCTCACCGGTGTCCCCAGACAACATGTAGCGAGGATACAACAAGGCGGATGCCATTTCGGCATACCCTCTAAGCTCGCGCCCCATGGCACCGCGCTCCGCGGCGAGCTGTATCAGCTCTCGCGCCATTGTTCTGCGAGGCTCAGGTGGGAGGGTCTCTATCTTGCTTTCCAGTGCGGCCACCAAGGTCCAGAGCGCAGCACGATCAATTCCATCACCTTCCGAAGCCGATGCGATCAGAAAAGAGCCATCGGTCGGAGGATGCTCATCTTGATCCTCGGTCGCGAACCACATGATTTCTTCGCTGCGATTGTCTGGGGCAGCACCCCAAACGACGAAATCATGTTCAGTCTCGGTGATCGCAACTCGGCCATGGAAGACAGCCCAATTAACATCGTTGTAGTCCCGATCACGGCCAGGCTGCCAAAGCGCGTTTGCCGGTAGATCAGCCGTGCAGACGCTGATGTCCGAAGCTTCCGCTCCAACCAGGCGAGATTGATGCGCAATCGCCTCATTAAAACTGCGCTGCAGCTCATGCCCTCTATCAGCAGAGAAGGGTCCGACGCCAATTACGGTTTGAGCAGAATAATCGCACGCCACAACCAACGATTCATCGCACGAAGAGAGCAAAGTCGACGCGATCAGCACACACGTCGTGAAACACTTCTGAGCCATCCCTACTCCCAATCCCCGCAAACGCTCTGCCACAGTGTCAGCGCCGAGATCACCGCCGTCTCGGCGCGCAGGATGCGCGGGCCCAGGCCGACGGCGTGGACAAAATCCAGACTGCGCAGGCGGTCGCGTTCTTCCGGGGTGAAACCGCCTTCCGGACCGATCAACAGGGCTGCGGGCTTGCCGCGCAGTGCTGTCAGCGGCCCCAGCGCCTGGCTGGCCCGGCCGGTATCGCCGCCCCAGGGGCGGGCACCGTCATCGCCGGCTTCATCGCAATAGATGATCACCCGGCTTTCATCCCAGTCCTCGAGCATCTGGTCGAGTTTCACGGCCTCGTGGACCACCGGCAGGTCGAGCCGTTCGGTCTGTTCGGCTGCTTCCTTCGCGATGATCTCGAAACGATCAAGACGCAAGCGCTCCGACTGGGTGCGCGTGGTAATGACCGGGCGGATCTGCGCCACGCCGAGCTCGGTCGCCTTTTCCACGATCAGCTCGTTTTTCTGGCGCTTCACCGGGGCAAACATCAGCCAGAGATCCGGCACAGCGGCCTGCAGCCGGTTCTGCGTTTCACAGGCCAGCACCGCGTTTTTCTTGTGGGCCTTGGCCACCGTGGCCTGCCATTCGCCATCGCGGCCGTTGAACAGGCGAACGGGGTCACCCTCTTCCCGGCGCATGACATTGATCAGGTAGTGGCTGTCCTCCCGCGAGAGTGGCACGGCCTGCCCTTCGCCGAGGGGCGCATCGATAAAAAGGCGTGGATCATTGCTCATGTCTTCGCTTTGCCTCGTGCTGCCCTTGTCCGTCAACCTGCCTTGAATTGGTCGATTAGCAGTGCCAAACCACGATCATGCACTTGAATTTCGACCGGCGAGTCGCAGACAGCATCCCCCAGACCTGGGTGGATCGTGCACCGACCGCCCTGAGACCCTTTCTGCGCCTGGCGCGCTATGACCGTCCGATCGGCTTCTGGCTGCTCGCCCTGCCCTGCTGGATGGGGCTGCTGCTGGCGCGCGCCGAGACCGGACTCGGCTGGGTCGATCTGTATTATGCAATCCTGTTCGCCATTGGCGCCATCGCCATGCGCGGGGCCGGCTGCACCTATAACGACATCATCGATCGGGATCTCGACGCCCAGGTGGCCCGGACGGCAGACCGGCCGCTGGCGGCAGGAACCGTGTCGCTGAAACAGGCCTGGGCCTTCCTCGGCGGACAGGCCCTGGTCGGGCTGATCGTATTGGTACAATTGCCGCTGATCGCCATCCTGACCGGTCTCGGCTCGCTCGTGCTGGTCGCGGCCTATCCTTTCATGAAGCGCATCACATGGTGGCCGCAGGCCTGGCTGGGCCTGACCTTCAACTGGGGTGTGCCCGTGGCCTATGTCGCCGCCAGCGGCCAGTTCGACCTCGCCGTGCTGGCCCTGTATGCGTCGTGCGTATTCTGGACGCTGGGCTATGACACCATCTACGCCCATCAGGACAGCGAGGACGATGCACTGGTGGGGGTTCGGTCCACCGCCCGGCTGTTCGGCCGGCACTCGCCGATCTGGGTGGGGGGCTTCTACGCCCTGACGACGCTGCTGGTCGGCGTAGCGCTTTACCTGGTCAACGCCGCACCGCTGGCCGCCATCGCCTTCGCGGTCTACGCCGCGCACCTGTTTAACCAGATCCGGCTGATGGATACGGACGATGGCGCTGGGTGCCTGAAGGTCTTCAAATCCAATCGGGAAACCGGGCTTCTGCTCTGCGCGACCCTGGCGCTTGTTACGATCATGTAATGCGTCAGTAGCGCTTCCTTGTTTGACCCTGCCGCACGGCTGGGCCCAAACTGTCTCCATGTCTATTCTGAGCGATATGGGGAGAGCATGACGATCAGAAAATCTCTTGTGCTGGCACTGGGAAGCCTGGCACTGGCAGCCTGCCAATCTGCGACAGACAGCAGCGAGCAAGCAGCCAATACGAACGGCGCGGACACTTCCGCCGCCTCAACCAGTTTCACCGTCGATGTCAGCTATCACACGCTGGACAACGGCCTGCGCGTTGTCCTGTCCGAGGACCACACCGTGCCGACCGCGACCGTTGCCGTCTATTACGGCGTCGGCTTTCGCAACGAGCCGCGCGGACGCACCGGTTTTGCGCACCTGTTCGAACACCTTATGTTCCAGGGCTCGCGCAATCTCCCGCACGGCGCCTTCGATACGCTGATCTATGGATCGGGCGGCGTGAACAATGGCTCCACCCGGTATGACTTCACCAACTATTTCGAGGTCGTTCCGTCCAACGCGCTGGAAGCGATCATCTGGGCCGAGGCCGACCGCATGGGTCAGCCGAACCTGGACGAGAGCCAGCTGGACAATCAGCGCGAAGTCGTTCGCAACGAGGTCTTCGTCAATGTCATCAACCAGCCCTATGGCGGCTGGATCTGGATCGACCTGCCGATGGTCGCCAATGAAAACTGGCACAATGCGCACAATTTCTACGGCGATCTGACCGATCTCGACGCGGCATCGCTGGAAGATGCCCAGGCGTTCTTCGACCAGTTCTATGCACCGAACAATGCTGTCATCGTCGTGGCCGGCGATATCGACAAGGACGAGACACTCGGCTGGATCGAGCAGTATTTCTCCTACATCGAGGCGGGTGATCCGCTGCCGGAGATCGACACTTCCGAACCGCGCCAGGAAGAAGAGAAGTTCGACTATATCGAGGACAATCTGGCCAACCAGCCAGCCCTCGCCGTTGGCTATCACATGCCGGAACGCGGCACCCCGGAATATTACGCCATGATCCTGATCGATCAGCTGCTGGTCCAGGGCGATGACAGCCGCCTGACCCAGTCCCTGGTCAGTGAGGAAGGCTATGCGTCCGGCGTGTTTGGCGGCATCAACCTTCTGGGCAACGCCTTCAACTATTCCGGCCCCATGCTGTGGACGGTCGGCCTGATCCACGACAGCGAGTTCACCGTGTCTGAAGTCATGGGCACGATGGACACCACGATCGAGGGCATCCGCACCACGCCGGTGACCGAGGCAGAGCTGGAGCGTGCGCGTACCAAGCTGCTCTCGGACTTCTACGGAACGGTGGACACATCCACGCGCTTTGGACTGGTGGACCTGTTGGCCTCCTTTGCGATGTTCGATGACGATCCGAGCCGCATCAACCGCATTACGGAGGGCTTTGAACAGGTCACGCCGGAACTGGTGATGAGCACAGCGCAGGAATATCTGCGTCCAACCAACCGCACCGTGCTGGAAGTTCGCCTTGCCGGCGATGACAGCCAGTAAGTCCCGAGGAGACAAAGCCATGACAGTCAAACTGTTCAGCGCCGCCCTCGCGGCCACCAGCCTTATCGCCGCGCCGTCCGTCGCGCAGATCAATGAACAACCCGCCCTTGGAGAACCGGTCTCCTTCACCGTGCCAGACAATCGCAGCTTCACGCTCGACAACGGCCTGGAAGTCACCTTCATCCAGTACGGCCTGGCCCCGACAACGCAGATTTCACTGCGTGTTCGCGCCGGCAATATCGATGATGGCAGCCAGACCTATATCTCGGACCTGACCGCCAGCATGATGGAGGAAGGCTCCAACGGGCGCACGGCCGAGGACATCGCGACCGAGATCGCTTCAATGGGGGGCGAGCTGGGTGTCGGCGTTGGCTGGCACTCGACCAATTTCGGGGTGAATGTGCTCTCACAATATGCCCCCGACGCCATGGGCATTGTGGCGGATGTTGTGATGCGTCCGAATTTCGACGAAGCCGAGTTTGACCGGGTTCGCCAGAACATGGTCCGAGACGTCTCGGTATCACGAGCCCAGCCTGGCCCGATTGCCACGGAAGCCTATCGTCGGCTGCTGTTTGGCGGTGGACATCCCTACGGGAACTCCCTGCCGACCGAGGAACAAGTCCGCGGCTATGAGCTGGCCGATGTCCAGGCGTTCTATGACGGCAATTTCGGCGCCGGTCGAACACGCCTCTATGTGGCCGGTCGCTTTGACGAGGCCGCGATGGAAGCCGCCATCCGTGAGGCGTTCTCCGACTGGGCCAGCGGTTCAGCCGATGCCTTGACCCCGGCTGCTCCTCGCGGTGGTCCGGTCGTCCAGTTCATCGACCGCCCGGGCGCCCCCCAGTCAACGCTGCGTGTCGGCTTCCCGGCCGTCGGTGTCGATCATCCCGATGCCCCGGACCTGGCCGTCATGAACGCGCTCCTGGGCGGCAGCTTCACCTCCCGCCTGACCCGCAATCTGCGCGAGGACAAGGGTTACACCTACTCCCCGGGCAGTGGTGTCACCTGGGGCATGGGCGGCGGTTACTGGACCTTCAATGCCGATGTGAACACCGAGGTGACAGGCGCAGCCCTGATGGAAACCTTCGGCGAGATCACGCGTCTGTCCGAAAACGCGCCTGACGCTGTCGAAGCCGATGGCATTCGCACCTGGATGTCCGGCATCTTCATCCTGCAGAATGCGTCGACCGGTGGCATTATCGGCCAGCTGAACTTCCGCGATCTCTATGATCTGCCGGATGATTACCTGGAGAACTACGTGCCGAGCCTCAATGCCGTCACCAATGACGACATCTCCCGCGTGGCTTCGACCTATCTGGACCTGGACAATGTCGTCCTGGTCGTGGTCGGCGATCTTGCCGTGATCGAGGAACAGGTCCGCGCCCTGCCGGAACTGGCCAATGCACGGTTCATCCTGCCGGCACCGACGGACGCTGAACACTAGTCCGGGATGCAGATCCGAAACGAAACGGCCGGGCCTGGTGCCCGGCCGTTTTTGTTTGATGCGAGCCCGCCTTGCGCGGCGTCACGCTTGCGCTATTCCGGTCAGACTAACCGCAGGAGTGCTCGTGCAACCGCTTTCACTCGACAACCCCCAGGACTTCATTCGCGATCACACCGAAGTGCTCGCGCCTCCGCTTGTGCCGGAAATCAAGCTGCACCTGGCCACCGAGACCGTGGACATCTGGGAACAGACCGAGGAGGCACTCGGCGAGATGGGTCTCCCGCCGCCTTTCTGGGCCTTTGCCTGGGCCGGCGGCCAGGCCCTGGCGCGCTACTGCCTGGACAATCCGGACATTGTGAAGGGCAAGCGGGTGCTGGACTTTGCGGCCGGCGGCGCCGTCTCTGGCATAGCCGCCAAACTGGCCGGTGCTGAAACCGTCATCGCCAGCGAGCTGGACCCGTTCGCCATCGAAGCCTGCCGGGCCAATGCCGCGCTGAATGGCGTGGAGCTCGCAATGGAACTGGGCGATGTAGTCGGCCGGTTCGACGACTGGGACGTGATCATCGCCGGCGACGTGTTCTACGAGGACGAACCCGCACGCCATATTGGCGGCTGGCTGGAAGAACACGCGCGTCGCGGAACAACCGTTCTGATCGGCGATCCGGGCCGGTCTTTCCTGCCGAGCGGACGCTTGAACAAGCTGGCGGAATACACGGTTCCCGTCACGCGGGACCTGGAAGACCGGGAAATCCGACAGGCGAAGGTCTGGTCGTTTAAAGCGACCTGAAAACAGGCTGGAGAATTCGCAAATTCGTTTACAGTCGCAGCAGTTTAGGGCAATGTCCGGCCGAATATTTCGCTTCCGGCGCGAATCCTCGTTGCCGTTTCTGGTGGAGACTAATCATGGCCCGCGTACGTGCGGTGGATCGTCGGCTGTTTCTCTTGCTGGAAATCGCCGCACGCAAACTCAATCGCGAAGCTGATGCGCGACTGAAAGCAGAAGCTGGCGTGACCTCCGCGCAGGCGGCCGTGCTGTTCTTGCTGGCCCGTCGTGGTGAGCGGAAAATGGGTGAGATCGGCGAGATGCTGTCGCTCAACCCGCCCGCGGTCACCGGCCTGGTCAATCGCATGAGTGCCCTGAACCTGGTGACCAAGACCGCTTCGACCAGTGACAAGCGCTCCGCCATTGTCTCCCTGACTGAAAAAGGCCGCGCCATGGGCGATGCGGCTGACCATGTGTTCAAGGAAATGAACCAGGAACTGGAAACCCAGCTGGGCGATGATGACAGCGATATGCTGCACCGGGTTCTGACAAGTCTGGCGGTCAGCGCCTGAACGCTCTAGTTTGCCCTCCATAAAATAAAGGAGGGCCCAAGTGAGCTCACTGGTTTTGGTCGAAGATGCGGAGGGGATCCGCACAATCCGGTTCAATCGCCCGGACAAGAAAAACGCGCTGACGCGCGAGATGTACGCCGCCGCCGCCGAAGCGCTGGAAAGCGGCGACACCGAACAATCCATCAAGGTATTCATCATCACCGGTACCGACGGCATTTTCACCGCTGGCAATGATATCGGTGATTTCATGGAACGCCCGCCGCATGTGGGCGGGGGCGACATGCCGCCGGTTGAACGCTTCATGCGTGCCCTGCTCGAGGTCAAGAAACCGGTCGTCGCAGCCGTCGACGGCCTCGCCATCGGTATCGGCGTTACCCTCTTGATGCATTGTGACATCGTCTATTGCTCTGATCGGGCGACCTTCAAGACCCCGTTCGTGGACCTTGCGCTGGCGCCGGAATTCGGATCGAGCCAGGTCATGCCGCAGATGTTCGGTCACGCGGTGGCTGCCGACCTCTTGATGCTGGGCGCAACCTGGGATGCCAATCGTGCGCTCCAGACCGGCCTGGTCACCGGCGTGCACAGCGCAGATGATCTCGCAGGTGCCGCGCATTTCGCAGCCAGCGTCATGGCGGCCAAGGCGCCCGGCTCCATGCGGGCCGCCAAGGCCCTGATGCGCACGCCGCCGGAAGACCTGTCTGATCGCATCTCCCGCGAGGGCGGTATGTTCGCGGAATTGTTGAGATCCGAAGAGTTTGCAGAGGCCGCTGCCGCCTTCATGGAACGGCGTCTGCCGGACTTTTCACGTTTCGGCTGAGACAAGTTGGGAAAAATCTCATGATCCTGCGTATTGCGGGCGGTGTTGTGGCCGCCGTGTTTCTGGGCGCGATCGCCTATCTGAACCTGTCCCCGATCGGACGCATCTATCTGCCCTCCGGGACCGGTATCACCGCCAAGCAATTGTGCTCGATGGTGTTCGTGTCTCGCCTGGACGAGGCCTTCGCCCGCGACGCCTATATCGACCCGCTGCTGGGCGATGCCGCTGACTTGCTCAGCGTCTCTGTCGACCATGAGCAACAAAGCGTGCGCGCCAGTGTGTTCGGTCTGTTCTGGCGTCAGCATGCCATTTATCGCGAAGGCCTCGGCTGTACGCTGGACCGGGGCGGACGTCAGTTTGACCCTGACCTGACGCTGCCGCTGGCACGGGAATTTGACCCGCTTCCGCTCAACACTGCCCATCGTGACGCGCATTTCGACACGGACGCAATCAATGCGGCGCTGGACAATGCGTTTGCAGACACCAAGCCCGCCCGCCGCCACACGCTGGGCGTCGCGGTCCTGCACCGGGGCCGCCTGGTCGCCGAGCGCTATGCTCCGCAAGCCGATCGCAACACGCGCTTCCTGGGCTGGTCGATGACCAAGAGCGTCGCGGCGACCCTGGCCGGCGTGCTGGTACAGGATGGAGACATCACCCTGGACCACGTACCGGAAAGCTTTGCGGGTCTTGAAGATCGCCAGGACATCACGCTGGATCACCTGTTGCGCATGAATGCCGGCCTTGCCCTGCGCGAAGGCAATGACGGGACCGACCCGACCTCCCAGATGCTGTTTACACAGCGCGACATGGCGCAGTTTGCCGCCACTCGTGAACGTCTGCATGCCCCGGGAGAGCACTGGGAATATATGAGTGGCAGTACCGTGTTGGCGACGCGCGCCCTGCAGGATCGTCTGGGTGACACGCTGGAAGACCAGGTGACCGGCCTGCGCGAACGCCTGTTCGAACCGCTGGGCATCCACACAGCCGTCATGGAGCCGGACGCGTCCGGTACGCTGGTGGGCTCGTCCTACATGTATGCGACAGCACATGACTGGGCACGGCTGGCCCAGCTCTATCTCGATAGCGGCCTGGTGGATGGCCAGCGCATCATCCCCGCCAACTGGCCGGACTTGGCGACCGATGCCACGCCAGGATCTGCAGATCCCTATGGTTTGGGCTTCTGGAATCCCCCTGCGAGCAACAACCTGCCCGCCGGCACCTACACGATGCACGGTTTCCAGTCTCAGCTGGCTTTCATAATGCCGGAACAGGAGCTGGTCGTGGTGCGGTTCGGCGCGACGAATAATGTCAGCTCGGGTTCCTACAACCTGGCGCGCGAGATCGTTGCCGCGCTACGTGAGCCGGCGCCGGAAGAGCCGCAAGCCGCCGTCGAGGATGCCCAGTAATCACGCCGCCGCTGTGACCAGTGGCGGTGTCTCGGCGACCACCCCGAGAGAGATGAGGTGACGGACATGGGTCCGCACCTCATCTGCAGTCGGGACCATGGTCTGGGCTTTCCTGATAAAGGCAGCGGGCTTGCACCCGGTTCGTGAAGCTCCCACGCTCCACGTCTGGTATTCGCGCCGCATGGCCTGCACGAATTCCAGCTGACGGTAATCCTGGTGGCGACCGTCTCGCGCCACCTTTTTCATGAAGTCCCGAAGATGATCCGGGTCACCTTCAAGAACCTGCATGAAATAACCGGAGTCCCAGATCAGCGCGCCCGTGAGCTGCCGATCCACGCATGACATCATGCTGCAAGAAATGATGCGTCCGAGCTCGCCATTCAGACCCCTGAACCCCAAGGCGACCTTGGCGCGTGACATCATCACTGCGCGGTAAATCATGCTGCCGTCCCGCTTCCTGATCGAGTGTTCTCATCGATGAGCGCATACCTAGGCGCCAGGTTTGAACAACGCCTCAACAATTCGCGGAGAATTTGGCTTAAATAACTGGAACATTTGACTCAAATTGAGCTCAAAAGCCGGATTTCTCTGCCTGGCTTCACGATCTGGATCACCTGCGCCCGCCCGGCCGTGCAGGCTCATATGATATGATCCCAAACGGCTCAGAAACGGAGCTCGCGGAAGAGGTGGCACAGCCACGCATCCACCCGCCGCCAATTGACACACCCGAACATGTTCACTGCACCACACTCCTTATCCCGCCCCCAGCGAGATCCGGCGTGAGGCCGGGTCCAGACCCAGAGCAGCCTAGCCGATCAACAGGACGGGCGGGCTTAAATCGGCGTCATCTTGGACTGCCTCACCTTGCCGCACCGGACTTGGCGGGACAGGCCGATCAGCCTAGGTTCCGCTGGAAACCAGAGTGGAGCCCCCATGGCGTACAAATCCCTGCGCGAATTCATCGACATGCTGGAAGCCGAAGGCGATCTCGTGCGCATCACTCACCCTGTCTCCACCGACAAGGAGATGACCGAGATCCACAAGCGGACCCTGCACGCCGGGGGCCCGGCCCTGTTGTTCGAGAATGTCGTCAACGAGAAGGGCGAAAAGAGCGAGATGCCCTGTCTCGTCAACCTGTTCGGTACGGTGAAGCGTGTCGCCCAGGCCGTCACGCTGGGCGGTGAAAGCCGGACCACGGGCGAGGAATTGCGTGAGGTCGGCGAGCTGCTGGCCTTCCTGCGTCAGCCCGAGCCTCCGCGCGGTGTAAAGGACGCGATGGAGATGCTGCCGCTGGCCAAGACGGTCATGTCCATGCGCCCGAAGAACGTCTCCAGGGCGCCCTGCCAGGACGTGGTGCTGACCGGCGATGAGATTGATCTTGACCGCCTGCCCATCCAGACCTGCTGGCCGGGCGAGCCCGCCCCGTTGATCACCTGGCCGCTGGTGGTCACCCAGGGCCCCAATGTGAAGGGCGACCGCCAGGACGACTATAATCTCGGCATCTATCGCATGCAGAAGCTGGGCAAGGACAAGACGCTGATGCGCTGGCTGAAACATCGCGGTGGTGCCCAGCACTATCAGCGCTGGAAGGACAAGAAACCTGAGCCGCTCCCGGCGGCCGTCGTGCTGGGCGCCGACCCGGGTACGATCCTGGCGGCTGTCACGCCGGTCCCGGATACGCTGTCGGAATACCAGTTCGCCGGCATTCTTCGCGGCAAGAAGGCCGAGCTGGTCGATTGCAAGACGGTGCCGCTGAAAGTCCCCGCCGAAGCGGAGATCGTGCTGGAAGGCCATGTCATGCTCGACGAGTACGGCCCGGAAGGCCCCTATGGCGATCACACGGGCTACTACAATTCGGTGGAGCATTTCCCGGTCTTCAAGGTCAGCGCCATCACCATGCGCAAGGACCCGATCTATCTGACCACCTATACCGGCCGGCCGCCGGACGAGCCGGCCATTCTCGGCGAGGCCCTGAACGAGGTCTTCATCCCGCTGTTGCAGCAGCAATTCCCGGAGATCCTTGATTTCTGGCTGCCGCCGGAAGGCTGTTCCTACCGCATCGCCGTCATCTCGATGAAGAAGGCCTATGCCGGCCACGCCAAGCGCGTGATGATGGGCGCCTGGTCCTTCCTGCGCCAGTTCATGTACACCAAGTGGATCATCGTAGTGGATGAAGACATCGATGCGCGCGACTGGAAGGACGTGATGTGGGCCGTCTCGACCCGCATGGACCCGGCGCGTGATATCGTCACCGTCGAAAACACGCCCATCGACTATCTCGACTTCGCCTCACCCGTCTCGGGCCTCGGCTCCAAGATCGGCCTGGACGCCACCAACAAGATCGGCAATGAAACCCAGCGCGAATGGGGTGAAAAGCTGGACATGGACGACGCGACCAAAGCGCGAGTCGATGAGATCTGGGGGGCGTTGGGGATTACGCTTCCATAGCAGTGACAATTCCGGCTGCCACTTTGCGCGCACCTTCCATGCAATAGAATCGCTGCCCGATCTGGATGCGTTTCATGTAGTAGTCTACGCGATCGGTAAAAACGATGTGCATGCGCGCATCGTTTACTCCCTCGAGAGGGACATCCACGGGCACGGGCGATTGATCGTCAGCCAGAAATTCTGGCCAGATCTCCGAATGCGTGGTTCGCTCCGGATCCTCATCCCACTCTTCGGCGAATACGAAGCTCCATCGGATTCCGTTGTAGGCCGGGCGCTCTCGTGTCTCCGGACCGCAGGGAGATATCTCGATCTGCGCTCGAAAATGCCCTGCCGAAGCGCCGAAAATTCCCATGTCCCACTCCTGATTTTCGTAAATCACTGCCTCTTTAAGCCGGCAACATTGTCAAAGAGCAATCACTTTCCTCGTCATCCCACGGTGGCCGCGGAGCGGACATCCGGGGGACCTCGACTATCCTGTCGACAGGCGAGCTGAGGTCACCCGGACAAGCCGGGTGATGACGGAGGTTTGTCGGGCTGGCAAGCTCATCCTTGCCCTTGTTGGGCTGGGGGTGCGGAGCAATGGCGGAGTGGGTGCGCGCCGTGAGGCGCGGCTGAAAGTGGGCCCTTCGGGCCGCACCCTATCCCTCTCCTTCGCCAAGGCTTCGGAGGGACCTTCGGCACTTCGAACATGCCCCCGGCATGTTCTCGGGCGCCTCAGCCCATCAAGGGAAAGGAGGAATACCAGATCGCCCTCATCGCGCGCCCCCCAACACCCCATCATTCCGGCCAGCGATAGCCGAGCAGGTCGTAGTGTTCGCTGGATTTGGGATAGTGGCTGACCTTGACCTTGTTGGCCTGGTTGCCGCCGAGAATGGCGACCTTGTTGCCCAGGTCCTCCAGGAAGAAGCCCACATGGCCGCCGGTACCGCGTCGGAAGACGGCGATGGCGCCGAGGCGCGGATTGTCGATCGGTTCCTCCCGGCCCCATCTGGCGTCGAACCAGGTCCGCGCCCAGGCCGTGCGTGGGCTTTCAAAGCCAGCCTCTTCCATCACCCAGCAGGCAAAGGCCGAACACCAGGCGGTTTCGTCCCGGGTGCGCAGGTCCGGGTCGGTCTTGGTACAGGTGGCGAGATATTCCAGGACGCGGTGATTGTGCTGGTCGCCCTTGATCTCGGCGACCCCCTCCTCACGACGGGCGATCTTCAGCCAGACCGGCTCGTCGGCCGGATTGCTTTCCTCCGCCAGTTCGGCGGCGGGTGAAGTCGAGTGTTCGGGCACCAGGATGACCTGCCCCGGATGAATGAGATTGGGGTTGTCGATCTGCGGATTGAGCGCCAGCAGGAGTTTGAGCGAAATCCCGTGAAACCCGGCGATCCGGCTGAGACTGTCTCCCGGGCGGATGGAATACATGACCAACATCGAAGACCTCCCTTGCTGGACGGAGCGTGCCGGACACGCCCGGCCCAAGAGGTCTATCATTCCACACGGTTTCGGCGCGTGATCTCGATCACGCCGGCACGCTGACAAGGGGTGATTGGGCCCCGACAGGGCCCGAGAGATCAGGCCTCGCGTGCCTGTTTGTAGACCGGCTTGGCCCAGCGGCGGTGCACCCAGAACCATTGCTCCGGGGCCTTGCGAACCTCGGCCTCGACCCATTGATTGATGCGCCCGACCGTCTCGACAATCGCCTCTGCCTTGTCGGGATTGTCGGACAATTCGATCGGATCATGGACCTCGACCCGGAAACGCGCACCGCCGGTACGACGCACCGATATCGGTGTCAGCGGAGCGTTGTATCGCATCGCCAGCCGCGTGGGCCCCGGCGCCGTCATGGACGGGTGCCCGAAGAAGGGCGCCTCGACGCCATCATTCATCTTCTGATCGTTCATCAGCGCCACGGACTCACCGCGCTTGAGCGCATTCATCAACGCCTTGGCCCCGTCCCCGCCCTTGGCCGTCAGTGTTTTCACACCATAGTCCTTGCGGGTCGCGGAAATGCGCTTGTCGATCAGCGGATTGTTCGCCGCGCGATAGGTGATGTGACACGGCAGGCCGGTCTGGCTGATCGCTGCGCCGGCGATTTCCCAGTTGGAGTGATGCATCGAGATGATGACCAGCGGCCGGCCTTCATCGCGGGCCTTTTCCAGCTTCTCCCGCCCGACAAAATCAACTCGTTCGTTGAACTCATCGCCGGCGAACACGCCCAGATGTGGCATCTCACCGCCCAGACGGCCGAAATTATCCCACATGCCCCGCAACAGCCGTTCGATTTCCATCGGCTCGGCTTCGGGAAAACAGCGCTGCATGTTGATGCGAGCCACATTGTGTACCGGCGTCATCGGGCCGATACGCTGCAGCAGTTCACCAGCGGCATCCGATGCCCGGTCAATGCCCTTGGCCTTGTACCAGGCCAGATAGGTGTCCCAGGCCAGCGCCTCGAGGCGCCAGCCGATACGCGTCATCACGGAAGGCTGAGGGATAGTTTCACTCATGAACAGGATTTAGCGGGCCGAACCCCTGGCGTCCACAACATCCAGCAACAGGGCATCGAGAGCGGCGGGATTGGCAAAGCGCGCCTCAACCGGCCAGGCCTTGATGAGGGCGCGCGCCTCGGCCGGCAATCGCACCCAGTCCTTTTCGGTCGTGATCAGTTGTGCGTCATAGCTCCGGGCGTGTTCATACAGATGATCCAGATCACGCTGGGTATAGGGATGATGGTCCGCGAACTCGATCCCGTCCGTCAGCTCACCGCCCGCCGCTTCCAGGGCATCAAAGAATTTCTGCGGCCGCCCAATACCGGCGAAGGCCAGCAAGGGACCGTTCGGCGGTGCTTCCTTTGGCTCCAGCCAGGCTTGCAGGACGGGGATTTCCAGCTCGGCCAGTTTCAGGCGCGCATAATTGGGCACGGCGTCCGCGTCGGGGGTCATCACGATGACCGCATCTGCACGGGCCAGCCCGACCGCGACCGGCTCGCGCAGCGGCCCCGCCGGAAAAACGAGATCGGCACCCCATCCGGCAACACTGTCGATCACCACGATGGAAAGCGTTTTGAGCAAGCTCGGATTTTGATGTCCGTCATCCATCACGATGACATCGGCGCCGGCCTCCACGGCGGCGTGCGCACCCTCGACCCGGTCGCGCGAAATCCATACACGGGCATTGCGGGCCAGCAGGCTGGGCTCGTCGCCGACCTGATCGGCGCTGTGTTGGTCCGAAACCTCGAGCGGCCCGGATTCCGATCCGCCATAACCTCGGCTGAGGGCTGCCGGTGAACAGTCGAACTCTTCCAGGCGGCGCAATATGGCCTGGGTCACCGGGGTCTTGCCCGTCCCACCCAGGGTAATATTGCCAACGCAGATGACCGGCGCACCCGGATCTACCGGTTCTGTCTTGCGAATGCGCCGGGCCACGGCCCAGGCATAGACACGCCCCAACGGAGACAAGAGTGCCCGCGCCAACGCACCGGATCCACGCCCGCCATCGGTCCGCCAGAATGCCGGTTCCTTCACGCCTCGCCCTCCGCTTCAGACAGCAGGTCCAGCAAGTTCTGCGTGGTCAGGGCCAGTGCACCGCCTGACAACTGCCGCACGGCGGCCATTCCGCCCTCGGATGTCGGGCCGGCAATCTCCCAGATGGCCTCGACCGCCTCGGACAGCGTCAGCGCGTCATCCACCCAGCTCACCGCCTTGTGTTCACGATAGGCGTCATAGACATCCTGGAAACTGGCGACATGCTCCCCGGAAATGACGGCAGAGCCCAGCTGGCTGGCTTCGATCGGGTTATGCCCGCCAATGTCGCGCACCAGGCTACCGCCGATGAAGGACGCCGATGCGCTGGAATACCACAATCCCATTTCACCCAGCGTATCGGCCAGCCACACGTCACAACTCGTATCCGGCGTCTCGTCCAGCGATCTGCACGCCCAGCTATGCCCATGGCGCTTCATGAGCTTTTCGATCTCACCCGCACGGTCCGGGTGGCGCGGAGCCAGGATCAGCAAGGTATTGGGATGCCGCGTCTTGAGCATGGCATTGGCTGCAAGCGCCACGCCCTCCTCGCCGGAATGGGTCGAGGCCGCCAACCAGACCGGTCGGCCGCCCAAGGCCACACGAACGCGTGACAATTCATGCGAGTCCGGCGGCATGGGCTTGGCTTCCAGCTTTATATTGCCGACCAGATCCAGCGGTTTGTTGCCCAGCAGTTCGGAGATACCGGACCGGGTCCGCTCATCGGCCGGACCAATCCAGTTGAAACATCCCAGCAGATAGCGGGCCGCCTCACGCCGACGACGCCAGCTGCGGATCGACTTTTCGTTCATCCGCGCGTTGACCAGTGCCATGGGCGTGCCGCGCTCGTGTGTCGCCGATATCAGATTGGGCCACAGCTCGGACTCTGCGAACACGGCCAGGTCAGGCGACCAGTGATCCAGGAAGCCCTTCACCGCCTTGGGCGTGTCCAGAGGGACATATTGGTGCAGGGCGCGCGAGGGAAGTCGATCCGCCATCATGTTCGCGGACGTCACCGTGCCTGTGGTCACAAGGAAATTCAGATCGGGGCGCTGCCCCGCCATTTCTTCTACCAGGGTCGCCAGCACAAGACTTTCGCCAACGCTCGCCCCGTGCATCCAGACCAGACACCCTTCCGGGCGCCGCCTATCCGGCTGACCCAGCCGTTCATGACGGCGAGACGCGTCTTCCTTTCCCGCCCGGGCGCGACGATCGAGCACCCATCCGGAGAAGGGTGTCAGGGCCCGCATCAGGAGCCGGTACCAGCCAAGCGAGGGAGCGCCGCTCATACGGGCACGCCATCCGCACCCTTCTGGGGGCGCGGTGCCGGATCCGGATCGATGATTTCGCCACCAACCGCCTCGTCCGCCTCACGCGTGATCCGGTTCATGACCTGCTCGACCTCCAGGCGCGCGGCCTCCAGCTCGTCCTGGCTGGCCTCGGCAGCGACATAGATGGGGTCACCCCAGACGATCACGCCCTTGGTGAAATAGCTGGGCAGGCAATGCTTGTCCCAGGACTTGTGCACGACGGTCTTGCGGCGGGTCGACCAGGTGAACGGGATGATGGGCGCACCGGTATCGCGCGCCAGTCGCACGGCGCCATAGCTCGAGCGCATGCGCGGACCGCGCGGGCCGTCCGGGGTCAGCGCGCCACTTCCACCGGTTTCAATATGACGCAGGACTTCGCGATAGGCCTGGCCGCCGCCCTTGTTCTCGCCCGGCTTGGCGGGATTGTAGGATGATCCCCGTGCGAGTTTCACATTATACCACTTGACCAGCTTGGCCCCGAACTCAGCGTCGCGCGAACGCGAGGCAACGGCCATCATGCGATCCCGATCGCGGTTCCAGCCCTCAAGCGCCATCAGAATGCGTCCATGCCAGATCACACCGATGATCGGGATATTCTCGGCCTTGGCCTTGTCGATGAACTCGCTATTGCGAATTTCCCATCGAATGGAACGCCGGACGGTTTCGATATAGACGACGACAAGAAACGCGATGATTTCCTGTAGCCATCCCTGAGCAAGCAATCGTTTCAACATGATATCCCTTGCTCGCCCCCAATACTGCAAAGGTCAAGAGCGCCAAGCTGTTGCCAGCACGCGCCCGGCAGCCTAAATGCCGCTGAGGGAGAATGAAACCACTATGAGTTATGATCTGAACGATCCGGAGGATCGCAAGCGCGCCTGGAGTGACTATCTCTGGAAGGACCACGGCATCCTGCGCCAGCGCTTCCACAATTTCCACGAAGTCGGTGGTGGCATGTGGCGCGGCAATCAGCCGTCTCCGGAACGCCTCGCCTTTCTCAAGGAACAGGGTTTCAAGACAATCCTCAATATCCGCGGCACCCAGCCGGGGGTTTGCTATTACGATCTCGAGAAAGAAGCGTGTGAAGAACTCGGCCTCGAGATGATCGACATGCCGTTCGGGTCCCGCGAAGCGCCCTATCTCGATCGCATGCAGCGCGCCAAGAAGATCTTCGAATCGATCGAATACCCGGCCTTCCTGCACTGCAAGTCAGGGGCAGACCGTGCGGGCCTGATGTCGGTGCTGTTCAGACTGATCCACCTGAAAATGCCCTATGACGAGGCGATCACCCACCTCTCCCTTAAATATCTGCACGTTAAGGCCGGAAAAACGGGTGTACTCGACCACTTTTTCGAGACCTATCGGCTCTATAACGAATCGAATCCGATCGGATTCTGGGACTGGGTCGAGAATGTCTATGACCGAGATGCAGTGCAGTCGGAATTCATGGCGAGCTGGTGGGGTAACCTACTGACAGAGCGTATTCTTCGCCGCGAATAGCCGGGCGTTGATTCTTTATAACCCACTGAATCATCAGATATGACGCCAACTTTACACAGCCTTCCGCCACATTAATCCCTGTTAACCACGTTGGCGTCTTCCTCGACCCGGCGTGCGGGACTGGGAGACGGGCAATGCGGGATCTGGCAATCAAGGGTGAGACAACAAGTGGACGCCTGGAACGGCTGAACTTTGTTCTTTCACGCGAGAGTTGCCAGGGCCTCCTGCAAGCCTTCGTCAAGCGCACGGCGGAGCTGTTTGACGCGGACTGCCTCTATATCGGTCGGACCGATGTCGCCCATCGCTACATACGCACCCTGCATGTGATGACCGACCGGAAACCGGCCGGGAATTTCTGCTACCCCATCGCCGCGACCCCGTGCGAGGAAGTGCTGCGGGTGGGCGCCGCCATCTATGACGACCAGGTCACCAGCCTGTTTCCCGATGACATCGTTCTCGAGCAGATGGGCATTCGCGCCTATGTAGCGATGCCGCTGTTCCAGGGCGCACAATCCATCGGCATTGTCGTCGCCCAGTTCAAGCGGGCCATCGAGCATGCCGACGAATTGCTGGCTGTCTTCAATCACTACAAACGCCGCCTGACGGGCGACATCCTGACCATTGAATCCGGGCAGCGTGCCGCCCTGGCGGTCAAGGGTACATCGGACGGGATCATCGACTGGTGTCTGGAAACCGACCAGGTCTATCTCTCGGCCCGCGCCCGCGAGCTCCTGGGTTATCAGTCCCGCGAATTCACCGCCGGGTCCGACGCCTTCAAGACGCTTCTCCATCGTGACGATCGCAACCGTTTCCAGGCCACCCAGCAACGCCATTTCGATACGGGTGGCACATTCGACATGACCGCGCGCATGAAGGTGGTGGGTGGCACCTATCGCTGGTTCCGGCTGCGCGGTGAAGCGGTCCGCACCCCGGACGGCGATCCGAGCCGGTTTGTGGGCGCCATGACCGATATTCACGACCTGGTCGAAGCCCGCCAGCAAGCCACAGAGGCCAGTCGCGCCAAATCCAAATTTCTGGCGACGATGAGTCATGAGATCCGCACGCCGATGAATGGTGTGCTGGGCATGTCCAGCCTACTGGCGAGTACCGAACTTACCGCGTCCCAGAGCGAAATGGTCGATCTGATCCACCACTCCGGCGAAGCTTTGCTGGACATTCTGAACGACATTCTGGATCTGGCGAATATCGAGAATGGCCGGTTTGAAGTCGAACAGGCGACCTACAACCCGTCTGAACTGGTGCAAGGTGTTACCGGCCCCTATCGCATGAAGGCCAGCGAGAAGGGTCTCAACATGCATGTCGAGATCGCCCCTTGTGCGGATCGTGAGGCCGTCGGCGATCCGGCACGCATCCGCCAGATCCTGTCCAACCTGCTCTCCAACGCGGTCAAATTCACGGAGCGCGGCGAAATCCGCGTCAAATGCCTGACCTCACAAATGGCGACCGGCGAACACAAGGTCCTGCTGCAAGTCGCCGACACCGGCATCGGCATGGACGGGGACCTGGTCAATCGCATCTTCATGCCATTCAGCCAGGCTGAATCCGAACTGGCGCGCAAGAATGGGGGGACAGGCCTCGGTCTGGCCATCGCCAAGAAACTCGCGGAATTGATGGGCGGCGATATTTCCGTTGAAAGCGCGCCGGGCGCAGGTTCGGTTTTCTCGGTGGAACTGCCGGAAGCGGCCCGGTCGGAAGCCCTCGGCACCGCGGCAGAATAACTAGCCCGGCTCGTCGCCGAATTGCATCTCGCTCAGACGCGCATACACGCCGCCTTGGGCGACAAGGGCCTCATGCTGCCCCTGTTCACAGATCTCGCCATCCTGCATCACATAGATCCAGTCCGCATTGCGCACCGTCGAGAGCCTGTGGGCGATGACAATCGTGGTCCGCCCTTCCGACAGCCGGTCGAGCGCGCCCTGCACCCGTTTCTCCGACTGCGTGTCCAGCGCGCTGGTCGCCTCGTCGAGCAGCAGGATCGGCGCATCCTTCAAGATAGCCCGTGCGATCGATATCCGCTGGCGTTGCCCGCCGGACAGATTACCGCCGCGCGGCCCGACCGGGCTGGCATAGCCCTCCGGCAATTCCATGATGAAATCGTGGGCGTCAGCCGCGCGAGCCGCCGCTTCGATCTCTGCATCGCTCGCATCGAGACGACCGAAGGCGATATTGGCGCGAACACTGTCATCGAACAGGGTCACATCCTGGCTGACCAGAGCCATGGACTGGCGCAGGCTGGCGAGCGAAACGGAACGAATATCCTGGCCATCAATCGCCAACACCCCGGCCGATACATCATAGAGACGCGGGATCAGATTGATGATGGTCGACTTGCCGGAGCCTGACGCGCCCACCAGCGCGATCGTCTTGCCGCTATCCGCCTTGAGACTCACATCCTTGAGAGCCGGCGTACCGTCGGGATAGTTGAAGCTGACAGCGTTAAGCGCGACAGCCCCTTGCTCCACATTCAGCGATGGAGCGTCCAACGCCCCCGCAACCGCGGGCTTTTCGTCCAGCACGGCAAACACGCGGTCCAGGACCGCGAAGCCTTCCTGAACAACAGCGTTCAGCGTGCCGATTGCCCGGATTGGCGGAGACATGATGCCCAATCCGGTGAGAATACCCATCAGATTGCCCAGCGACGTCTCGCCATTGATCAGACGCCAGCCTGCGAAGGCGACAAGACCGGCCATGGCAAGCCCGCCCACAATCTCCAGGATCGGATCCACCCGGGCCTTGTTCTCGGTAATGCGAAGCAGAAAGCGCAGGCGGTCACCGAAAGACCGGTCAGCGCGCTGGGTTTCATAGGACTCCAGCCCATAGGTCTTGATCATGCGCGCGCCGGAAAAGCTTTCTTCCAGCTGGCCCGTCACCGCGCCCATTTGTGACTGCGCATCGGCAGAGGTCTTGCGCAGCTTCTGGCCGATGCGCACCACCGGGTAGAAGGCGATCGGATAGACCACCAGGATCATCGCCGTCAGCGTCCAGTCCAGATATAGCATCCAGCCGATGGTCCCGAACACGGTGAGGATATCGCGCACCAGATTATTGGCCAGGCGCACGAGCGTTTCGCGCAGCAGCGTGATTTCATTGGTAAAACGCGAGACCACAGATCCCACCGACTCGCTCTGCAAACGGGCGAAGTCGGCTTGGATCAGCTTGGCAAACATGGCATTTTGCATGTCCTGCATGACGTGCAGGGCCAGCTTGTTGGTCTGGACGGTCTGGGCGTAAAGGCTCAGCGAGCGCAGGGTCGCCAGTGCGATAATGGCCAGCGGCGCTGCGGGGAAAATACCCGGATCGCGCTGATCGAGCATGTCGAACGTCCAGGCGATGACGCCGGCATAACTGGCGGCAGCTCCGGCGGTGATGGCCGCAAACAGGGTTCCGAGCAGAAACAGGCCGGGTCGTTTCCAGACCCAGTCCCGCCACAGGCGCTTGCCCAGCGCGCCGGTTGATGTGCGACCCTGCTCGCTCAAGACGTCAGACTATTTGCTGGTCTGCGGTTCGAGCAGCTTGTGCGCGTGAATGATGAAATACCGCATGTGCGCATTGTCGACGGTGCGCTGTGCCGCACCCTTCCAGGCAGCGCGGGCTTCTTCATAGGTCCCGAAAGCGCCGACAAAATCGACTTCTTCCAGATCCTTGAACTCGCAATTGTCCGGGGTCACACAGGCCAGCTCACCGCCAATGACGATGTGCAGCAGCTGCTGGTTCAGTTCGTTGTCTTTTTTCATCTCAGCCCTCTTGGGATTGAAACTCAGAGCCCGCCGACCGACATGGCGTCGACCAGGACACTGGGTGAATTGATGGAACCGCGGAATTCCAGGTCACTCGCCGGAACAAGCCGCGCAAAGATTTCAATCAGATTACCGGCGACCGTGATTTCGCTCACCGGATACGTCATGACACCGTTCTCGATGCGATACCCCGAGACGCCCACAGACCAGTCACCCGTATTGGAATTCAGCGACGGGCCGAACATCTCCATCACCACGATACCGTCGGACATACCGCCGATCAGATCGTCCCGACTCATGGCGCCGGCTTCAAGGTGCAGATTGGTCGGCCCCGCCCCCGGTGGACCGCCCATGCTGCGCCGGGCATGCCCGGTCGGTGCGAGTTTCAGCTGGCGGGCCGCTGCGGAGTTTAGGAACCAGGTCGTCAGGCGACCATCGTCAATGATGCGGCTGGCGCGGTTGACAGTGCCCTCGCCATCAAAGGGCGCTGAGCCATGGCCCCAGTCCCGGTGCGGCTCGTCGTGAATTGTGATTCCATCAGCAAACACCGCCTCGCCCATCTTCTCGCGCAGGAAGGACACGCCGCGCGCGACGGCCGGCCCGGAAATGGCGCCGCAAAGCGCGCTGAGAAAGGTCGAGGCGACCCGGCGATCAAAGACGACGGGCAAGGTCCCGCTATCGATCTTGCGCGGACCGACCCGGCGCGCCGTGCGCTCACCGGCCTCTGTTCCGATCTCGCCTGTAGGGCGCAAGTCGGCCGGACGCCGCGCACTGGTCGCGGAATAATCGCGCTCCATGGCGCCATCTTTCTCTGCGATAACGCTTGCGCCATAGGAAAACACGCTCTTGCGCCAACCCTGGTTGAAACCGGTCGACGTGGCATAGGCCGCCGCGCCCTGGCCAAAGCTGGCGAAGGCGCTGTCTGTCATCGACACGCCATCAATGGCGCGCGCCGCTTCCTCGACTTCGATCGCCCGGGCTTCCAGCTCCTGGGGCGACCAGACAGTCGCGTCAAACAGTTGTATCTCCGGCGGGTTGTCACAAAGCCGCTCTGCCTCGGCAAGCGCCGAGTACGGATCCTCCGGGGCCACGCGCGCCATGGCGACGGCCCGTTCGATGGATTGCGCTCGGCCGTCCGCGGACAAGTCAGAGAAGGCAACACCGGCCTGTTGCTTGCCAATGAAGACCCGCACACCGGCATCCAGACTCTCCGAGCCTTCGATGTCCTCAAGCTTCCCGTCACGGACTGAGAGCTCGGTATTTCTGGACTCGCTGACCGAAGCCTCGGCCGCATCGGCACCAGCCTTGATCGCCCGCTCGATGAGGTCGGCGGCGATATCCTGCAGGCGTTGTTTGTCGGGGGAAGTCATCGTGTCTGTCATGGTCCGGCTATAGCCCTCTGCCCCTGTTTACTGCAATGCCGGAATGAAGGGCGTCAGCACCAGCAGAACGGCCATACCCAACAGGCTGACCCAGGTGATCAACGTGCCATAAAACCGCCCGAAGGAGCGCCCGGGCTGGCTGAGCAGTCCATGGGCATGGGCCAATCGACCAAACGTCAGGGCCACACCAAACCCGTGCAGGATCAGTGATGAAGCGCCAGTCAGGGCCAGCAGGGTGAGGGCGAGCAGGCCCGGCACAGCGTTTTCCAGACAATTCGCCTGCGCCCGGACGGCCTGTTCAAGACCGGCATCCGTTCCGATCCCCAGGCTGATGGATGTACGGCGACGATGCTGGACAACATTTGCAGCCAGGAACAACATTAGCAGGATGTTCACGCCAGCATAAAGGCCGACGGCCTGGATCTCGGTCATTGGGAAATGTCCTCTTGCTCAACTGGATGCTTCAGGGCTTCTTGGATGGCGTCCGCGAGAGCGGCAGGGTCCTGCGCACCCGAGACGGCGAACTGGCCATTGAAAATATAGGTGGGCACGCCGGAGACACCGAGCTTGCGGTAGAACATCTCTTCGTCCCAAACGGCTTTCTCGTCACGATCAGAGGCCAGCAGGTCCTCGATGATTGCACGCTCCAGACCCGCCGCTTCAGCACAACTTGTCAGGACCGCCGGATCACCAATGTCCAGGGTGCGCCTGAAAAATGCGTCGAAGAGCTCTTCGACCATAGCTTCTGCCTTGCCCTGGCCGGTGGCCCACCGCATCAGGCGGTGTGCGTTGAGCGTATTGGGTCGCGTCTTGATCGCATCGAAATTGAACTCGATCCCGGCCTCGGGTGCAGCGGCTTCCAGATAGTCACGCATCTGGGCCCAGCGTTCGGCATGCTCGCCGGAGAATTTCGCTTTCATGTAATCGCGATAGGGCCGCCCCTCGCGCGCGATGGTGGGGTCAAGCTGATAGGGTCGCCAGGTCGTTTCAACCTTGATATCCGGCACCTGTTTCAGGGCGGCATCCCAATTCCGCTTGCCCAGCCAGCACCACGGGCAGACGAAATCAGCGACAATGTCGACGGAGACGGTTTTGCTCATGACCGTCAGTTAGGATGTTTTGCGGAAAAATGCGAGGCCCGGATACGGTCCCCGGGTGGGGCGATCATCCCCTCCTGTGGACTACACGCCAATGGAGACTACGAAGCGGGGATGATGCCCACCGGCCACCCAGGACCGGATGCGATCAGACGGTTATGTCGAGAAGTGTGTCCGTCATCTCGCTGGTGACTTGAACCATGGCCGCAGCTGCGCTGTGCGTGGCCTCGGCCTTTTTCACGGCGACGCTCGCCTGGATTACATTATCGCCCTGCGCTGATTTCTCGACCACGTTCTTCGCGGCGGCGTTGAACTGAGCTTCAGCAGCTAGCATGCCTGAGACGGCGGTATTGAAGGCGATAATCATGCAGGAAGCTTAGACACGCCAGCGACTGTAATGCGAGCCGGAACTGTGGAGAAGGTTAAGCAATACTTAGCAAGTTCGTTTGACCTTTGCGGTCGATTCGAGTCTCATCCTGCTCCCAGAGCATCCACCCCCAAATCGTGAGGAATCCATGTCGGGCGATACATTGAAAGTCGAATTCGAACTGAGCGAGAACGACCTCGCTTTTTTCAAGGAACGCCTGGACAAGGCTCGTGATAATCGCGCCGATGACGAACAGATGATCATCGAAGGCATTGCCGCGATGAAAAAGGAAGCCATTGCGGCCAATCCGCCGAAATTTGTCACCGACCGCCTGGAGAAGCTCGACCCGCTGGTCAACATGGTCCGGGACGAAGACTGGAAACTGTCCGGCGAAGACCGTAAACGCGTCCTCGATGCCCTCGCCTATTTTGCCGACCCGGATGATCTGATTCCTGATCGCATTCCCGGCATCGGCTATATCGATGATGCCATCATGATCGACCTGGTCAGCGCCGGTCTCGCACCGGAGCTGGATGCCTATGCCGACTTCGTCGCTCACCGTGAAGACCTCGCGGAAGAGGGTGGCGAGGACAAGCCGACGCTTGAGGAAGCGCGCAAGGTCATGCAGTCGCGCATGCACCGTCGGCGCAAGCGTTCACGCTCGCTGACCGGTGGCTTTGGCGGCGGACCGGGTTTCGCGATCCGCTACTTCTAGGCTCTAGACCACTCTGAGCTGGGGTTGGCGGGTCTTCAGATACTCGCCAACCCCGCGCGCAGCCTGTCGAATACGCTGTTCATTCTCGACCAGCGCCAGGCGCACATACCCTTCCCCGTGCTCACCAAAACCAATGCCCGGCGCGACGGCGACGCCGGCGTGCTCCATCAAGGCCTTGGAAAATGCGAGTGAGCTCATGTCCTCGAACCGTCGTGGCAAAGGCGCCCAGGCAAACATGGAAGCCTCGGGTGGTGGAATATCCCAGCCTGCACGACTGAAACTCTCCACCAGGACATCACGGCGGTGCTTGTAGATCGCCCGGGTCTCCTCAACGCAGTCCTGCGGACCATCAAGGGCGGCACAGGCCGCGACCTGGACCGGCGTATAGGCGCCATAGTCGAGGTAAGATTTGACACGGGCCAGGGCCCCCACAAGCCGTTCCGAGCCGGCAGCAAAACCGACCCGGAAACCAGCCATGGAATAGGTCTTGGACATGGACGTGAACTCGATCGTCCGCTCACGTGCGCCTTCAACCTGGAGAACGGACGGGCTTGGCTCGTCCCCGAAATAGATCTCTGAATAGGCCAGGTCGGACAGGATCAGGAGATCGTGTTTGGCGGCAAATTTCACGACATCCTTGTAGAAATCGAGATTGGCCACCTGGGCTGTCGGATTGGAGGGATAACAAATCACGACAGCAATCGGACTGGGCACGGTGTGTTTCACAGCGTGTTCCAGCCCACGCAGATAATCTTCCGGGCTCGGCGCCTCGACATGGCGGATGGTTCCGCCGGCGATCAGGAACCCGAACGTATGAATTGGGTAGGACGGACTTGGCGCCAGGATAACGTCGCCGGGCGCGGTGATGGCCTGGGCGAGGTTGGCAAAACCCTCCTTGCTGCCCAGAGTGACAATCGTCTCGGTCTCCGGGTTCAGCTTGACCCCGAAACGGCGCTCGTAATAGCGCGCATGCGCCTTGCGCAGGCCGGGAATGCCGCGCGAGGCGGAGTAACCATTGGTCCGCGGCGCCTCGGCTGTCTCTTTCAGCTTGTCGAGAATATGCTGGGGCGTGGGCAGATCGGGATTTCCCATCCCGAAATCGATGATATCCGCACCTTTTGACCGTAAATCCGCCTTGAGACGATTTACTTCTTCGAAAACATAGGGCGGAAGACGCTTTGTTCGGTGAAATTCCATCGATAAATCTCTACACACAGAATTATTTTCCATAGAACGCCTCCTTCTCCCTGATGGCAAGAGCCTATGCGCAGGATCAGGCAGCAAATCGGCAGGTTGATGCAGAGATTGTGGCCATACGAAAAAGCCACCGGGGGTGCGGGCCCCGGAGGCTGTGCCTGGCAAGTCTGATGGAACCGGGACAACTGGCCACGTCGGGGGCTATTCGCACCCTTCAAAATGAGCCGTCAGCAGCGCCGTCCACTCGGCTTCTCCGCCATCGCTGATGTCGAGCAGGCGCAGGCGATAGTCCGTGTATCCGGGATGACTGGGAGCCGGCATGACGATGTCGACGATATGGCCCTCCTCGGCGCCGAGCCAGAGCTGGCCTTCATCACCCGTCGCCAAATCGTGGTCCAGCGCGCTGCCGGTCAGTCGATACTGGTCGGACTGCACGCCCAGATGCTCGGTGGCACCCACATACTGCGCCTGCAGACCACCCATCCAGAAGAAGGGGTCAGGCGAGGACGGATCTGCCCAGACCAGCGCCATTCCAAAATCGAAACCGTCACGCGGCGCGTCAAGGTGCGGCGTCGCGACCGTGAAACTGGCGAAATCGAAATCGAACAACACCCAGTGGGCGTGACCGATCTCCGACTCGTTGCGGATCTCCATGTTTGGCAATTGCACCAGCAGGTCCATCTGATCACCCGCCTCGTTCAGCTCCAGGAAGGCGAAATCCATGATCTCTGCGCCCGGCTGCAACTGCCCGCCCGTGATCACAGGCGCCGACAGCGTGTCGAGATCCAGCTCAGCCCGCACCACCGACGCGTTCCGGCACAGGCCGTTTTCCTTGTAGACCTCGATATGCGTGGCATCGCGGCGGGAGATGGTGATGCGCTCATCGAGGCTGCCGTCCGTGTTCGAGCGCTCATAGTAATAGATCCGACCGATCGCATTATCGCTGGCATCATGGGTCCAGGGTGTTTCAGCGGCGGCTCCGGCGGCAAGGCAGCTCGCGACCGCGACCGCGCCCAGCAGGAAGGTCTTGAATGACATGTCAGTCTCCGTTGATGGCATTGATGGCGGCGGCCAGCACGGCGTCAGTGCCGGCTGCATAGTCCGCAAAGGTGTAGGGGATGGCGATATCAGGCGCGCGGAAGCGACGCTCATCGCCCTCGAATGAGGTCTGGTAGTACTCGCTGGCGTGAATAACCGGCAGCAGGGAGTTTGGCGTCACGAAGATATTCGTTTCGCCATAGTGATTGGGACGGTCTGCTGTTCCCTGGCCCAAGAATACTGCCTGGGTGCGCTGCTCCAGCGCAGACACCAGCATCACGGCAGCGGAGTGGGTGGACCGGCCGGTCAGGATCATCAGCCGCCCCTCGCGATTGATTGCCTCACTCTCGGCCAGAGCCGCGATGAAACCCTCATTGCGAGAGCCGTCTCCCCCCAGGCATCGACGCAGGTCGATAATCAGCGCCGGATTGTCGCGCGCCTCGGCCTGTGCAACGGCCGCCTGTGCCAGCTCGGCAAAGCCGCGCCCGTCCCAGTCGCGGATCTCGGTGAACTGGAGATCGGTCGCCCCGTCCAGCTCAACGATGCGATAGGCCGGGTCGAACGTGCCCAGCCAGAACGGGGCTGTATCGGTGGCTGTCTGCCAGTCCGCCTGCCCTGCCGGCCCGCCATCCATGGAGAAGACCCAGTTGTACTGCGCATCGGGCGCCAGGGGCTGCAGCTCGACAGAACGACCATCAGCAAAGCGCAGCTCGGCACGCTCGCCGGCCAGCCCGAGCGCCTGGAGCAGCTCGAACTGCATCAGCCATTCGGCGACAAACTCACGCGCGAAATTGGTGGCGTCTGTCGGCAGCAGCTGCAGGGCATCGGCGATCGCCTGATCGACCGGAACCGATCCGAACGCGGATACCTGTGCGCCGAGAAGATCTGAGTGGGCATCTCCCGCACCGACCACGTAAAGACCGTCATCGAACAGTTCGAACCGTACAGGCAGGGAGGAAAAGCCCGGCCCGGCCGGCAGGCCCTCAAATGGCAGCCGGTGCATCGGCATCCAGGTATGGCCATCGCCAACGAGGGCGATAATCCGGGCAAAGCCGGTGATACGCTCGGCGCGGTCCATCCCCGGGAGCGCGGCACGATATGCCGCAACCGCGGCCTCGAACTCATCGCGCGGGGTGTGGAAGTACGGATTGTCATGCTCGGCATGCAACACGTCCAGGAAAGCGGTCAGATCCTCCTGCCAGGGCGCATCATCGGACTGCGCATGTGCGGTACCGGCTGAGCACAGGGCGAGCACCGCCGCAGAGGCCTTTAGAAATCGGGACATCGAAACTCCTTCCTGAAACCGGATCATCACAAAATGGACCCAAGTCCAATTTGTTGTCTGACCCTAAGATGTACTCAGGTCCAAGTTTGGATGCAGAATTCAGTGATTATTTTTCGATGCCACGAAAAAGCGTTTTGAAACGGGCCTTTAATTCTGCACCCAAATCCGACGTCTGGCCCCGGTTGACCCAGTCATGGGCGGTGACCGTCAACAGGCCGACCCACATATCCGCCAGAAAATCGACGTCGATATCCCGATCGATCTCCCCGGACGCCTGTCCGTCGCGAATGATGCGGGCAAAATAGAGCTGCAGCTCATCATCCAGCTCCGCTTCCGTCGCTGCCAACGGGCCATGCCCCATCGCCAGCGATGCAACATGCACGATGATGTCCTTGTTGGCCTCGGCACCCCGAGCCAGAGCCTCCAGCACAAAACACAAACGCGTCCAGGCGCTGTTGCCGGTCTGCTGGCTGGCCTCGTGCAGGACCGCGCGGGTAAACCGCTCGAACCATTCCCCCAGGAAAGCGAGCTTGGCCGGAAAATGATTGAACACGCTCGCCCGGGCGACCCCTGCTGCCTTGGCGATGTCGGTCATGGTGACGGCGCCATAGCCGCGCTCACGGATCAGCTCGATCGCTGCCGTATAGATACGGTCGCGATTGGCCTTTGCCCGTTGCGACAAGGGACGCGGGGGTGCGAGCTCATCCATGCCGGAAGGATCCGGCAGTTTTGGACTTAAGTCCAGATGACTAGCGCAGGCTGTGAACGTCGAGCTCGAGCAGCAGGGCCGGATCGATGTAGAACTGGTTGCGCAGCTTCACACGCCAGTCCAGATGCGGCCCGGTCGAGCGACCGGTTGAACCGATCGCGCCGATGACCTGGCCCTGCTCGACGACCTGGCCGGCTTCAACCTCAACGCCCGACAGGTGCAGGAAGGCTGAAACCAGTCCCTGCCCATGATCAATAAAGATCAGCCCGCCTTCGTAATACATGTCCGGTTCAGCCAGGGTGACGAGACCACTGGCAGGTGCAACGACCGGTGTGCCTTCTGCGTTGGCCCAGTCGAGCCCCCAGTGCACGCCGCGTTCGGACCCGTCATTGTAGATGCGCGCCGAGCCGTAAACGCCGGTTGTGACACCGTCGGCCGGCGCGATGAAGCCATCAAGAAACCCTTGCCCGTCCCAGGTTGAATTGAAGGCATCCTGTTTCTGCGCGTATTCGCGCTGACGGCGTGGCAGGGTCGAGGGGTCCGGCGTCACGGTCGACTGCGGCACGCCATCGACACGCTGAAGATTGTATTCGCGCTGGGTGATGGTTCGGGTCTCGTCAGCCAGCCGGTCGCCTTGAGGCAAAGTGACACGAAAGGGAAGCGAGTCCGGCGCTTGTCGCGGAATGGCCAGCAGAACCCAGCCATACTGATCAGCTGTTCCCGTCACATCGCCGAGCTGAGCTTCCGTCCCGGGCACAAACCGGCAAGCCAGGATTCCGCCTTCGATGTATTCGCCCGAACAGCCCATTGGGATGAAAGGTCCGACCCTTGTAACCGTCGGCACTTCGCTTTCCGCGATCAGATCGCCGATCGGGTCCGCGTCCTGGGCCAGCACTGCCAGGGAAAGCAGCAAGCTGATCATTTGCCCGGCACCGCGTTGAGCTCGCGCCAGCGGGCGGTGGCGATGAGGGAGTCCTTGTAGGCCTCCTGCTCGTCCACATTCCAGTAGCGCAACTCACCCAGCGGGATGGTGTCACCGCTCACGGCGCATTTCACATAGGCACCCGGCTTGAGAGTGATGAAATCGCTGTCGCCATACTCAAGAATGGCTTCGCCCTGGAATTCGGCATCAAAGGAATTATCGGTCATATCGACTTTCTAACACGGCACCCGGTGAACCGGGAGTGAGCTTATCAGAATAATGTACCCTGGCCTTCCGGTGTTGGCTTGGCCTTCTTGGGCTTGGGTTTCGGCTTTTTGATGACGGGCGCGGATTGAGGAGATGGCGGCGTTTCGCTCGCAGTTCCATCAACCAAGGCATGACGGCGCACATCGGCAAACTCCAGATCGATCATTTCGCCGGATTGCAGGTCCGCCCCCTGGCGCACCAGCTTGCCATCGGCATTGTAGACCAGCGCAAACCCGCGCGAGAGCACGGATTGGTGGCTGAGTGAATTGAGCCGCGCGCCCCAGCTGTCCAGCCGCTGGCGCTGATCGCGCAATTGCCGCTGCATGGCGGGTTCGAGACGACGGGCCCGGTCATTGGTGCGTTCGCGGCGCTGGCCGATATCGCGGGACAAGGCGCCGGGCTTCAGCCCCGCGCTGATGACCAGAAGGCGCGAGCGCTTTTCCGCCGTGGCATTGAGCAGCGCACCGTCAAGCTGGTCGGCGACCATGTCGAACCGCTGACGCTTGAGCTCCAGCAGCGCATTCGGCCTCGGCAGCGCCCGCGCAGCAGAACGCAGATCGGTGCGACGACGCTCGATCAGACGTGAGAGCGCACCAACGAGGCGGCCACTCAGCGTATCCAGGCGCGCCTTGAGCTCGGCCCGCACCGGCACCGCCATCTCGGCAGCACCCGTCGGGGTCGGCGCGCGTTTGTCGGAGGCATAATCAATTAGGGTCGTATCGGTCTCATGGCCCACAGCCGAGATCAGCGGGATATCGCTGTCGGCTGCCGCACGAACGACAGCTTCCTCGTTGAACCCCCACAGGTCCTCTATGGAGCCACCGCCCCGGGCAACAATGAGCACATCCGGGCGCGGCACAGGCCCACCCGGCTCGATCGCGTTGAAACCGCGAATGGCCTCGGACACCTGTTTGGCAGCGCCCTCGCCCTGCACCAGCACCGGCCAGAGCAGGACATGACGCGGGAAACGATCTTCCAGGCGATGCAGGATGTCGCGGATCACCGCCCCGGTCGGCGATGTCACAACACCGATCGTGCGCGGCAGGAAGGGAATGGCCTTCTTGCGGTCCGGGGAGAATAATCCCTCGGCGGCCAGTTGCTTCTTGCGCTCTTCCAGCAGCGCCATCAGCGCACCGGCGCCGGCAGGCTCCATGGTCTCGACGATCAGCTGGTATTGCGATCGCCCCGGATAGGTCGACATGCGACCTTCGATGATGACTTCCAGGCCTTCTTCCGGACGGAAGCGGAACCGCGCCGCCGTCCCCTTCCAGGCGATGGAATTGATGACCGCGCGCTCATCCTTGATGTCGAAATAGACATGGCCGGACTTGGCCACAACCACGCGCCCCAGCTCGCCGCGGACGCGGACATGGCCAAAGGCATCCTCAACGGTGCGCTTCAGCGAGCCCGCCAGTTCGGATACGGAGAATTCGTGGATATTGCCGCTCGTTTCAGACATTGGAATCTAGGTATTCCGGATCGTCCGGATCTGCAACGGCAAGTGAGACTCAACAAGGGCCCGGCTTTGAGCTAGTGACGGTCGAACAAGTGACTGGCCTAACAGCGAGCGAGGCATGCCATGAAGATTCTTGTTGTCGGTTCCGGTGGACGAGAGCACGCCCTCGTCTGGAAAATCGCCAAGAGCGACAAGGCCACCCAGATCCTCGCAGCCCCGGGCAGCGCAGCCATTGCCGAGCTCGCGACCTGTCACAACATCCCGGTCTCTGATCTTGAGGCTCTCACAGAGCTGGCGAAAACCGAGGCCGTCGATCTGGTCGTGGTCGGGCCGGAAAACCCGCTGTGCGATGGCTTGGCGGACAAGCTGCGCGACGCTGGTATCGCCGTTTTCGGACCGTCCAAGGCGGCCTCCATGCTGGAAACCTCCAAGGCCTTCGCCAAGGATTTCTATGCCCGCCACAACGTACCGACCGCGCGCTACGGCATTTTCTCCGACGCGGCGGAGGCCAAGGCCTTTCTGGGCCAGTTCACTCCGCCCTATGTGCTCAAGGCTGACGGTCTGGCGGCCGGCAAGGGCGTGGTCATCCCGACAACCCGCGAGGAGGCCGAGGCCGAGATCGATGAATTCCTCTCCGGCAAGTTCGGCGACGCCTCCAAGACGCTGGTGATCGAGGAATTCATGCAGGGCGAGGAAGTCTCCATCTTCGCGCTCAGCGACGGCAAGACGGTGATGTTCTGCGGCGCGGCCCAGGACCACAAGCGTGTCGGCGAAGGCGATACCGGCCTGAATACTGGTGGCATGGGCGCCTACAGTCCCGCTCCGATCGCCACTGATGAACTGGTCGAGACCGCCATGCGCACGATAATCGAACCGGTCGCCCGGGGCCTGGCCAGCGAAGACGCACCTTTTCAGGGCGTCCTCTTTGCCGGCCTGATGGTGACCGATGAGGGCCCCAAGACAGTCGAGTTCAATATCCGCTTCGGCGATCCGGAATGCCAGGTGCTGATGAGCCGGATCGACAGCGACCTCCTGCCTTATCTGCTCGCCTGCGCGAACGGTACGCTGGCGGATATGCCGCCGCTTGCCTGGTCGGACCGCCCGGCGATCACCGTCGTGATGGCCGCCAACGGATATCCGGGCTCCTATAAAAAGGGCACGATCATCAACGGCGTTGACGAGGCCAATGCCATGCAAGGTGTCACCGTGTTCGAGGCGGGCACTGCTCGCGACAGCGCTGGCAGTCGCACGGCCGCGGGTGGGCGCGTTTTGAACGTCACCGCCACTGGCGAAAACCTGCATTATGCGGTCGACCGGGCCTATGCCGGTGTCGACACGATCGACTGGCCGGAGGGCTTCTGCCGCCGCGACATCGCCTGGCGTGCACTCAAGCGGCACTGACCCCGACGTCATTTGACACAGCGATTTTCTTCTCCATCTTGTCTGCCAAGAAGGGGAGCAAGTCATGATCAAAACCATTCTGGCGGCGGGCATCGCCGCTATCGGCCTGTCCGCTGCATACGCGCAAAATGAGGCACCGCTTACGGTCATCCATGCCGGTCAGCTGCTCGCAGTGCCGGGTGAGGAACCGGCGAGCCAGCAATCTATCCTGGTTCGCAATGGCCGTATCGAAAGTGTCCAGGCCGGCTATATCACGCCTGACGGGGCCGAGATCATTGACCTGTCCGACCAGTTCGTGCTGCCCGGCCTGATCGACAGCCATGTCCACCTGCAGGGCGAGCTGAGCCCCAGCGGACGGCTCGATACGGTGACGCTGTCCAGCGCCGACAATGCGCTTGATGCTGCACGCCATGCCCGCACCACCCTGATGGCCGGTTTCACTTCCGCCCAGGAAGTCGGTGGCCAGCTCGAGGCCTCGATTGCCCTGCGCAATGCGATCCGCGACGGCGATGTCATCGGACCGCGCCTGCGCGTCTCCGGCCCCGCTGTCACACCGACTGGTGGTCATGGCGATATCAATGGCTACTCCACCGAGGTGATGGACCTGTTGTCCAGCCGCGCCGCCTGCAATGGCCCGGCTGATTGTCGCCGCGCCGTGCGTGAACTGGTGCGTGCCGGAGTGGATGTCATCAAGATCACCGCGACCGGGGGCGTGCTGTCCAACACGGCGGCCGGTGTTGAACAGCAATTCTTCGATGACGAGCTGGAAGCCATTGTCGAGGCGGCGCGCATGATGGGCCGCCGTGTCACCGCCCATGCCCATGGCGAGAGCGGCATTGACAGCTTCCTGGAAGCCGGCGGTGCCTCGATCGAGCACGGCACCTATCTGGACCGCGACAGCATTCGCCTGTTCCGCCGCAATGGTGCCTACCTTGTGCCGACGGTTCTGGCTGGTGTCACGGTGAGTGAAATCGCCGAGACAGCTGACTGGATGACCCCGCCGATCCGCGCGAAATCCCGCATGGTCGGGCCGCAAATGCTGGCCATGGCGCGTCGCGCCCACGAAGGCGGCGTCATGATCGCCTTTGGCACGGACAGCGGTGTTTCGCGCCACGGTCTCAACGCCCGCGAATTCCAGCTGCTCGTCGAAGCCGGCATGACCGAGATGGAAGCCATCGTGACGGCAACGGTGAATGCAGCCGATCATATTGAAATGGCCGATGACATCGGCACCATCGAAGCGGGCAAGTTTGCGGACATCATCGCCGTGGACGGAAACCCGCTTGAGGACATCAGCGAACTGATGGACGTTGATTTCGTGATGCAAGGCGGAAGGGTACACAAGAACCAATGAGTGAACTCGACAACAGCTTCTCCGGCACCAAGGCGGTCGCCGATGCTCTGGCCTTTGACGAGGGCCGGCTGACCGAATGGATGCAGGCCCATGTGGACGGGTTCTCCGGGCCACTCAGCGTCAGCCAGTTCAAGGGCGGGCAGTCCAACCCTACCTACAAGCTGGACACGCCAGGCAAGTCCTACGTCCTGCGGCGCAAGCCGCCGGGCAAGCTGTTGCCATCCGCCCACGCCGTTGATCGCGAACACCAGGTGATGAAAGCGCTGGGCGAACAGGGCTTTCCCGCGCCCCACATGTTCGGGCTGTGTATGGATCGCGATGTCATCGGTACGGAATTCTATGTGATGGATTTCGTCGAGGGCCGGATCTTCTGGGATGGGCTGTTGCCGGACGTTTCCAAGGACGAACGCGCCGCGATCTATGACGCGTCCAACGCCACGCTCGCACAGCTGCACTCGATCGATTTCGCTGCCGCTGGCCTGGGTGAATATGGCAAGCCGGGCAATTATTTCGAACGTCAGATTGGCCGCTGGTCCAAGCAATACCGGGCCGCTGAAACCGATACTGTGGCCGAGATGGACCAGTTGATGGACTGGCTGCCGCAGGCGGCACCGGAACAGGAACGCACCTCGGTCGTTCACGGCGACTATCGCCTCGACAACATGATCTTCCATCCCACCGAGCCACGCGTGATTGCGGTGCTGGACTGGGAACTCTCGACGCTGGGCGATCCGCTGGCCGATTTCACCTATCAGCTGATGGGCTGGGTCATGCCGCCGGAAGTGCGTGGCGGTTTCCTGGGCATTGACCTGGATGCACACGGCATCCCGTCCATGCAGACCTATGTCGAAGCCTACTGCAAACGGACCCAGCGCGACGGCATTCCCGAGCTGGATTTCTACTTCGCCTACAACATCTTCCGCCTCGCCTCGATCGTCCAGGGCGTGTATGCCCGCGCGCTTCAGGGCAATGCCTCCAACGCCAAGGCGATGGAAATGGGCAAGGCCGTGACGCCGCTGGCACAGGGCGCACTGGGCTTTGCGAAGAATGCAGGGGCCTAGGGCCAGGAACGGCGCCTATTAAGAAGCAGAACGAATGAGAGCTGTAGGACGAAGCCAAGAGTCGTCAGAACCGGCACATGGAACCAGGCAATCGCGATGTTCACCTCAAAGAGGAATTCGTCGACCAGCACCATGAGCAAGTAGATAGCCATGAGCACTAGCGTCCCCCGCAACCACGCGACTGCTAGGCGTCGAGTCAGCTGCACCGTGGCTTTTTCCGGAACCTCATCAGTCAGGACGGTTGTCCTCCGCCCAGCTCGCGATGCCGACAGCAACGCAAGCGACAACCAGGAGCACGACTGCGGGCCAGAGTGTCACTTCCATAATGTCATGACCTTTCCTCTTCTGCCTGCCCCAGACGCCTTGCAATATAAACATTGAGCACAAGGAAGGCGAGACCAACCGCAAGGCTGGCCGGGTTCACGCTACCGCCCGTTGCATACATCGACAGCCCGACCAGAGCCAGGCCAGCCGCGCGAGATGATTGCTCCCAACTTCGCCAGACTGCGAGGTTAGGTCGAAACCTGTAGCTCAACAGCGCTTTCAGGCGCCGCTTCGCGCGGATAATGGTTTTCCGTAAACGCCGCACGCACAACCTATAATTGTTTTTTCTTTGTTCCGCAAGCCTTGCCTCGAACGGGCAACGCGATCTAAGCCTCCAGCATGCCCATTCTGATCCTCCTTCTCTCGGTCTTCGCCACGGCCTTTATTTCCGGCGTGTTCGGGATGGCGGGCGGGTTGATCCTGATGGGCGTTTTGGCGCTGATCCTGCCGGTCTCCGCCGCCATGGTCGTGCACGGGATCATCCAGTTCGTGTCCAATGGCTGGCGCGCGGTCTTGTTGGTCAAATGGGTGATGTGGCAGCCGCTGGCGATCTATCTCGCCGGCTCGTTGTCCGCCGGTGCGGTGCTGCTTTTCCTCACAGTCGAACTCGATAAGGCCTGGCTGTTCATCATTCTCGGCCTGACGCCGGGACTGATCTGGGTGCCGCGCAAATTCGTCCACCTCGATGCCGAACGCCCTGCCCATGCCGTCCTGTGCGGGTTCGTGGTGACCGGGCTCAACGTCATTTCCGGTGTTTCCGGGCCCTTGCTGGATGTCTTCTTCACCGAAACGAAAGCCGACCGGCGTGCGATCGTTGCCACCAAGGCCGCCACCCAGGTCATCTCCCATACCGTCAAGATCGGCTACTACATCCTGCCCGCCATCGCGGCCGGCGCCCTGCCCCAGACACACTGGCTGCTGATCGCCATCCCGCTGTCCATGCTGGGCACCACGCTGGGCGCACGGGTGCTGGACCTGATGAGCGATGTGCAGTTCAGAAACTGGACGAAATGGATCGTGACAGGTGTCGGCGCAATCTATGTGATACGCGGAGTGCTCACCTTGTCAGGGAGTTAGCGCGTGCACCTCGATCCGATCGTTCTGGAAAACAACATTGTCCGCCTCGAACCCCTCGAGGAGCGCCACCGCGAACAACTGCGCGGCCCGGCGAATGATCCGCAGACCTGGCAGCTGACAACCATTCGCGGAGATGGCGCCTTCTTTGACGCCTGGTTCGACCTCATGCTGGCCGGCCAGGACAAGGGCGATCAGATTTCCCATGCAGTCTGGTCCAATGCGGATGAACGCTATGTGGGACATTCATCCTTCCTGGTGATCAGCCCGAAACATGAGCGCCTGGAGATTGGCTGGACCTGGTATGAGGCGGCGATGCGCGGGACCCGGATCAATCCCGCCTGCAAACACCTTCTGCTCGGCCGCGCCTTCGCGTGTGGTGCCCAGCGGGTCGAGCTGAAGACCCACGGCCTCAACAAACACTCCCAGAATGCGATGAAAAAGATGGGCGCGACCTATGAGGGCACGCTTCGCAGCCATACCAGGACCTGGCGGGGCGACTTCCGCGACACCGTCTGGTTCTCTGTCCTCAAGGATGAATGGCCCGCTGTCAGCGCAGGACTGGAAGCCCGCCTTTAGGCGGAACGGGTTTTTCGACGCGCAATGGCGGCGGCATAGATCTCTTCGGTGCGCCGGGTAACAGCAGCGGGCGAGAAGTGTTCATCGAATACGGCGCGGGCGTCAGCACGCCAGCGAGCCGCCATCTCATCGCTCTCGAACAGCGTGCGGATTTGCGTCGCCAGCGCATCTGCATCCGTCGCCGGATACAGCGCGCCGCCGCGTCCATCCGGAAACAGTTCGGGAATTCCGCCGGAGGCAGCCCCGATCACCGGCGTGCCTTCTGACATGGCTTCGACACCGGTGCGCGGGAAAGGTTCGGCCCAGATCGACGGGATCACCATGGCGCGCGCCTCGCGCATCAGGGCCCTGGCTTCCTGGCTGGGAACGCGGCCCAGAAAACGCACACCCGGGAGATCCGCTGCCTGCTGCCCGAGGGCCTCGCGGGCCGGACCATCACCGGCAATGACCAGCTCGCCCTCGACCCCGGCCCTGCGCCAGGCCTCGATCAGCACGTCTATCCCCTTTTCCGCTGACAGGCGCCCGACATAGACCAGCTTGTGCGACAGTGCTGTGCTGGCCGGCCCGGCGGCAGCCACAACGTTGGGCTTGGCATGGACCCTGGCCGGATCAAATCCGCCTTCAAGATATTTGCAGCGCACATATTCGGACACCGCGATGAAAGCATCTGTTTCCCGTGACCACGTGCCCAAAGCCCGATGGGTCGCGATCATGCCCGTCAGTGCCAGGGTCGCCGGCAGGCTGTCGCGATAGCAGCGATGTTTGATCCCCGCCCAGGGCAGCGTCTTGCCCAGGCAATCATGGCAGTCCTTCCCGTCCCGGAAGAACTGCGCCTTGGTACAGATCAGCCGGTAATTGCGCAGGGCCTGGACGGTCGCCACGCCATAGCGCTTGCCGAGGCGCAGGACGGCCGGCGAAACCATGGGCAGATAATTCTGGACATGCAGGATATCAAATCCGCCACCGGCCAGCCGGGCCGACAGATCGCGCCGAGCGGTGCGCGACCAGATCGCGCGCAGGCCCGCCCGCGCGGCGCCCATCTGCTCGACCTCGTGATTGTCGTATTCGACCAGCTCGACCGCATGGCCTGTATCCCGCAATAACCGGGCTTCATTGCGGGTCGAGATATCCTCGCCGCCCAATTCCTGGTAGCGGCTATGAACCATCAGGATTTTCAACGCACTGCCCCTCCGGAACATCCGGATTTTTACTGGCATGCATTACGGTTCAAGGGAAGTCTCGGCCTAGAAGCCGCACTGACCAACCGGCTGGCCCTGACGGAAATCAGCGAGGTGCGCACCGTCCGGGGTCATCATCGAGAAATCAGCATCCTCACCGACCATAAGGACGGGAGCGTCATCGTCATAACTGGCGCGGATGAGAATGACATCACGCTCGACCAGCGGAGAGATGACAACGCCTGCTGCGGAGACTTCGGCCACAACCGTCTCGCTCTCGATCATCAGTTCGCGCCCCATGGCGGTGAACCGGCCATTCTCAATCAGGACATCCTGATGGCTCCAGCGGCCGGAGCCGTCGGCAATGGTCACGTCGCGCAGAACAAGACGGGCATCCAGACACTGGTCAAAGTCCAGCGCAGATGAGGAATTGGCCAGCAATGTCGATGCAAGAGCAAGGGTCGCAATCATCAGAATCAGGTTCAGCCTGTTGAAGACCGGCACTAACTCTTCGGTACGTGGATTAATTTCAAATCATAGTTTTATGACAGCTTCGAAAAAACGCGTTTCGACGCATTATTTCGCCGGCAAGGTCCGCACGAAATTGAGTGTCAGTTCCGCCCACTCGCCCAGTTCTTCCTCACTCAGATCAGCTGGCCCGTCGACGGTCACCCACCCTTTCATGGCCCGACCGGTAAACTCCATCAGTCGCGCGCCAGGGCGCTTGAGGCAGGCGTCGTACTGATCCGGGCCCACACGAACATGCATTTCCTCGTTCGAGGTCCCGAAACTCATGTTTCCATTGACCATGAACGCCACGCCGCCAAACATCTTGCGGAGGACGGGATCGGCTCCGCGGGCTCGGAGGGCCGCTTTCATACGGTCTGCGAGATCGGCATCATGTGGCATCGGTTCTGGCCTTTCGTCGAGCCCGGAAAAAGCTGCGCAACATGTCAGCACTTTCCTCCGACAGCACTCCGGAATGAAATTCGGTGCGCCAGTGACAGGTCGGCTGGTCAAAGAATTTCGGGCCGTGGGTTATGGCCCCACCCTTTTCATCGGACGCAGCATAGACCAGGCGCCCGATGCGGGCATGACTTATGGCGCCGGCGCACATGGCACAGGGTTCCAGCGTCACAAACATTTCCAATCCCGTCAGCCGGTAATTACCCAACGCCTTGGCAGCCCGGCGCAGGGCAAGAATTTCGGCATGCGCCGTCGGATCGTGATCCCGGATCGGTTGATTGTGGGCCTCGGCAATGATCTGATCAGTCGCGGGATCAACGATCACCGCGCCGATCGGCGCTTCGCCCATATCCGCAGCCTGCTGCGCTAGTTCTAGCGCTCGCTGCATAAACCGTGTATCCCGCGCGTCCGTCATACTGGCGGCCTAGAACTCATCTGCGAAAGGGTCAAGCTTGACCGCACCTGCCGACAATTCCGAACGCATCGCCAAATTTCTCGCTCGCGCCGGGATCGCCTCCCGCCGCGAAGTCGAGCGCATGATCGAGGCGGGTCGCGTGCGCGTGAACGGCAAGGTCCTGGACACCCCGGCCTTCAAGGTCACCGGCAAGGAAAAGATCGAGGTCGATGGCAATCCCGTCGAGGAGAAAGCGCCCACACGTCTGTGGCGTTATCACAAGCCCACGGGCCTAGTGACGACTCATCGTGATCCGGAAGGCCGCGAGACCGTATTCGATAAACTGCCGAAGGATCTTGGCCGGGTCATATCTGTCGGGCGTCTCGATCTAACGTCCGAAGGCCTGCTGCTGTTGACCAATGACGGCGAGCTGGCCCGAGCGCTGGAATTGCCATCAACGGCATGGATGCGGCGCTACAAGGCCCGCGCCTATGGCCGGGTGGATGATGCAGCGGTCGAGAAACTGCGCAAGGGCGTCACTGTCGAGGGCATCAAATACGGCCCGATGGAAGTCGATATCGAACGCGAGACCGGTCACAATATCTGGCTCAATATTGGTATTCGCGAAGGCAAGAACCGCGAGGTCCGCAAGGCCCTCGACTCGGTGGGCCTGCGCGTGAACCGCCTGATCCGGACCGCCTATGGCCCCTTCCAGCTGGGTCAGCTGGACAAGAACGAAATCAAGGTCATTCCGCATCGCGTCCTGAAAGATCAGTGTGGCCACATGGTGGAGCTTGGCGATATTTCCGGCGAGGCGGTCGCCAAGAAACGCCCTCCATTGCGCAAGCCGACACGCACTAAACGCCCGTCCGCTCCGCGCCCGCCCTCCCGCGCACACCAGTCCCGTCCCACCAAGGGCAAAGGGCCGCGTTCATGAGAATAGTGGGCGGTCGCTTCAAGGGACGCGCCCTCGCGGCCCCCAGGGGACGCAATACCCGGCCCACCTCGGACCGGGCCCGCGAAGCCATGTTCAATGTGCTGGCGCATGCGGACTGGGCGCCTGAGCTGGAAGATGCCCGCGTCATCGACCTGTTTGCAGGTTCCGGCGCCCTCGGGCTCGAGGCCATGTCACGCGGGGCCGGCTTCTGCCTGTTCGTGGAAACAGAGGCCGCCGCACGCGGGGCGATCCGCGATAATATCGATGCGCTGCAATTATTCGGTCATACACGCCTGCACCGGCGCGACGCGACAGCCCTGGGTGACAAACCGGCCAATCTGGGCGCCCCGTTCGATCTGGTGTTCCTGGACCCGCCCTATGGCAAGGGGCTTGGGGAGCAATGTCTGGACCGGCTTGTCAGTGGCGGCTGGGTGAACGAAAACAGCGTCGCAGTACTGGAAATCGGTTTTGATGAGGCGCCCGAAACGCCAGGGTGGGACACTCACGTTATCAAAGACTACCGAGCCACAAAGATTTTATTCCTGAAACCCGAATCGAGCGGAATGATGTATTAGCGTCAGCTTAACCAATAAATTCCCTAACTCTGTGCTTGTCTATCGCACACAGCCATTACGTTTTGCCACTACGTTGACGTCCGGACACGGAAGCACGCACATGCCAAATGGAATGAAAATACGAAGCTTGGCGCTATTGCGCGAAACAGCTTCCACATCCCGTATTCTGAACCTGATACGCGTTCGAGAACGTCATAGCGATGATGCAGAGTATTCCCAAAAGCCTCTATTTCAACATTCTCGCCTCAATCAAGCGATCATAATTAAACATACGCTCCGCACACACGAACGCCATCTCGTAAATTCGGAACAGCTGACCGCTACCAAAATCATCTTCGCGCTCGACCATAATGATCTGCGCCTCGGGGGCTTCAGCTTTTTTGTAGAACAAAATGATCTGCAAGACGCGCTACAGGTCGCTCTTGGTGTCAAGGTGAGCGATGGGAACTATGAATCAGACTTAAACATTTTGCGCGAATTTGCGCGTCTTCCATCTCTTGACCCTTATTTATTAAGAGAACGGGTCCAACAGACCGGCACGGACGTAGCCGCTCTATATTTTGATATTTCCGACGCTGACCTGATCCGGGTAGAAAGTTACGTCCAAGATGAAATCTGCTCTCTTGTGGCACTGGCTTATGATATCGCCGGGAACGAAGCAAAAGCCATTTCGGTAAAGTTGGCGCAACTCATTATGCGCAACGAACAATCATCTGCACTTGAACCACTACGAAGAACCCTCCGACTTAACCCAAGCGATTACAAGGAAGGAATTTTCGGCTGGAAGGGTCTGCTGTACTACAAATGGAACATCAACGAGCTGAAGCCAAAGATCAAAGAGATTCTCGGACGCATGTCGACAACGCGGTTCATTCGCGCTCATCCCGAGGACGAAGCTCAGTTGAACGCCACACGTAAAGCAATCCTCAGAAACGTCGCGATGAAATTCAAAGCGGTGCAGAAAACGATGGTTTCTTACGACGAAGCATTTGATGCCTTGGTAAACAAAAAAGACCCTGGCACATTTCGCAATTTCCTTTTACGCGCGCCGGCTCTTTTTAACGAAATCGGCCAAGACTTGGCCGCTGTCAATCACATCTGCGACTTTTGGGAATTCCGTTTGCCGCGCGCAAAACCCAACCGGCTCGAGGTGGACGACGCTTACGACGTATACCGCGAATTCGCGTCCGCACTTGGCGGAAAATACAGTTTTATTTCGTTATAGGCGTGATAACCAGCGCGGGGTCCTATCAGTCTGGATCGTATCCGCATGCGGCGAAGTCGTTGGCGCACTCGGTTGGTGTGAAGGTTTCGGAGATCCGGCCGATTGTGTTCTAGAGCATTTTCATTTTAATCGAGGTCGTATCCGCAGGCTTGGAAGTAGTTGACGCATTCAGCTGGGGTGATGGCGTCGATGGCGCTGGCGACGGCTTGGTAAAGATCGTCGACGGTGCGGCCGGCGGCCTTCCTGAGCAGGGCTTTGAGCTTGAAGAAGGCCTTCTCGATAGGATTAAAATCCGGGCTGTAGGGCGGCAAGAAGACGAGGTTGGCCCCGGCCGCCTCTATCAGCGTTCGGGCGCGCGGCCCCTTGTGGGCGGGCAGGTTGTCCATGACCACGACGTCGCCGGGCTTGAGCTCCTTCACCAGCATCCCGCGCATCCAG
>JAEPND010000008.1 GCA_017643585.1 Maricaulis sp. | reverse complement strand
TGATCGCTGTTTGCTTCGCATCAACCAGTCTCAAGGCTTCAGCCCGGGTGAACAACCTTATGAGAACTCACAGCTAGCCCCTTTGGTCTGGCGGGACGCCCGCCAGACCAATCTCCCTTTCAAACCCGCTATGTCCATCGCATTAAGTGACCGTCATGTTGCGGTCAGCATTTTGTGCGTCTCGACGTGATTATTTTGCATCCGGAAGAGGCGTTTCGCGCATCTAGGGGACAACAGGGACATTTTTGAGGGAATAATCATGCCGACCAAAACCACACTTATTGCGACGTCCGCACTGGTGATTGCAGGCGTCGCAGGTCTCGCGAATGCATCGACGAATGCGTCAGCCGTAGTCCTTCAGGGCGGCGAGCGCTTTGCCGGCGCAGACGCCGTTCGCATCGAGAATTTTGCTGGTCGTGTCCAGATCCAGACCGGCGGATCTGGAGAGGTGACCGTCGCTGTGAGCAATCCCGGCGGCCATGTATCCACGCCGAGCGTCAATGCCGTTGGCGACGCAGTCGTCATCGATGGCGGCCTCAACATGCGCCGCATGCGCTGTAACAGCCGCAATAACCGCTACCAGGTCTGGGAGCAGGGCGAGAGTCGCGAGTCGCTCGATGAATACCCGATGCTGACGATTACCGCGCCGGCCGATCTGGCACTGGAAATCGAGCGCAGCCTGTTTGTCGGTACGGCGGAAGATATGGCGTCCATGGATATCGGCATGTCCAAGTGTGGCCGTTTCGAAGCGGGCAATGTTGCTGGCGACGCGGATATCGGTATTTCCGGTTCCGGTGATGTGCGCCTGCAAAATGTCGGCGGTACGGCGGATATCGGCATTTCAGGTTCCGGCGATGTCTTCATGGGCACTGTCGGCGGCATGATGGATATCGGTATTTCAGGTTCCGGTGATGTCGAAGCCGGCAGTGTTGATGGCGATGTCGAGATCGGTATTTCCGGTTCCGGCGACGTTGAACTGGGCGATGTTCAGTCCCTGAGCATCCGTATTTCCGGCTCCGGAGACATTGTCGCTGACAACATGAATGGTGCTTTCAATGCCGGTATCTCCGGCTCTGGCGACATCCGCGTGCGCGGTGGCCAGGCGCAGCCGTTCGAGGCCCGCATCAATGGTTCCGGCGATATCGATTTTGGCGGCACGGCCACCAATGTCACCGTCAATGAAAACGGTTCCGGTGATGTCGAGATCAACGAGATCGAGGGATCGATTAACTGGCGCCGCCACGGCCGGACCGTGCTGCGCACCGGAAATTCCCGCTAGGTCTCCTCGGTCGGCCGGTTTCTGACCGGCCGCCATTTCGCGGCCTCGTAGAGTGTGATCGCTGCCGCATTGGAGACATTCAGGCTCTCGATTGTTTCGCTCATCGGGATGCGCGCGAGAACATCACAGGCCTCTGCCACACGTGGGCGGAGGCCTTTGTCTTCCGAGCCCATGACAATCACCAGGCCAGCGCCGTGACCCTGTCCGTCGGGACCGGCCAGCGCATCGGCGAGGGATTGTTCGCCTTCACCCGCCAGACCGACGACAAAACGTCCCTTCTTGCGCATCTCCAGAAGGGTGTCGGCGATATTGGTCACGCGGATATGCGGTACACGCTCCGCTGCACCCACCGCGCTCTTACACACAGTACCGAACAGGGGCGGGGACTTGCGGTCCTGCATGACCATGGCGCGGATGCCAAAAGCGGCCGCGGAACGCATGATGGCGCCGACATTGTGCGGGTCGGTAACCTGGTCGAGCACCAGGACCGTTCCGTGAGTCGGGTCGAGCACGGCATTGATCGGCTCGGGATCGAGCGCTCTGGCCTCGGCCGCGAATCCCTGGTGCACGGCACTGTCGGGCAGCTGGCGATCAATCTCGTCCGGCTTGGCCAGCGTATGCGGCGTGCCTTCCGGCAACTCACGTGCAGCATTGAGTGTCACCCGCAGGTCGAGAATTTCCCGACGCGGATTTTCGATGGCCGCAAGCACGGCATGACGCCCCCAGATCCAGCCCGATTGGCTTGCGCCAGAAGGCTTGGAGCGTCGTGTGTAATCCGTGCGTTTGCGAGTGTTGCGGTCTGTTGGCTTCGTCATTATAGTCCGCGCTCCTGTTTCAGGGCGGTGTCTTGATTGGGCGGCTCCATAACATGTCGCAGCAATTACTGAGACCCTTTGTTGCAGGTCCGGTGAGACCCGGCTAAGTCGTGTTTCACAAACCCTGTGGAGGGGTGGTCGAGTGGTTAAAGGCACCAGACTGTAAATCTGGCCGCGAGAGCGTACGTTGGTTCGAATCCAACCCCCTCCACCATTTCATCAATCATTGTCAGTCTTGTCGTGGATTGCTGGGCAGCCCGGTAGTGCGGCGCGATCATTGCGTGCGCGGCAATGACGGTCTGAAGCGCGTCCAGTTCCAGCGGTTTGCCTATGCAATCGCTCATACCGGCCTGGGCATATTTCTGGCGATCTTCATCCATCGTACTGGCCGTGAGTGCGATAATGGGCGTTCCGGTCGACGCGCCTCCCTCGGCCAGCAGGGCCTTGGTGGTTTCTAACCCGTCGAGATCAGGCATGTGAATGTCCATGAAAATCAGATCGAAACGTTCGCGGCGAGCGCCGTCCAGGCCTCTCTCGCCGCCGTCAGCGGTTGTTACCTCATGTCCCATATGGGTCAGCAGGGTCTGTGCGACCGTGCGATTGATCGCCTGGTCGTCGATCACGAGAATGCAGTAGGCGCTTGCCACGACCGTATCCTCGGCGTCGACTTCCGGTTGGCTGATCGGGCTGCCTTCTGACAGGGGGAGCGTAAACCAGAAGGTCGAGCCTTCGCCCTGGACGCTTTCCACACCGATTTCACCGCCCATCAGCTCGACCAGTTCGCGGCAGATCGAGAGCCCCAGCCCGGCACCGCCGAATTTGCGGGTGGTGGATGCGTCAGCCTGCGAGAAGCGATGGAAAACCCTTTCGCGGGCCTCGGATGACATGCCGATTCCGGTGTCCGTTACAGCAAAGCGGAGCATGTTTTCGTCCGGCGCTGAGCGGCCCAGTGTCAGGGTGATCTGACCGCGCTCAGTGAATTTCACCGCATTGCCGACCAGGTTCCACAAGACCTGGCGAGTTCGGGTCGGGTCGAGCGACAGGGTGCAGGGCACATCGGGCGCGATATCCACCGACAGGAGAACACTTGTGTTGGCCAGCTTGGCCTCAAACAAACTCAGCACGTCACTGCACAGCGTGTCGATGACCGTATCAATGGGTTCAATCTCGATCGCGCCCTGTTCGAGCTTGGAAATATCGAGAATGTCATCGAGAACCGCGACAAGGGTTCGGGCCGAGGAGTGCATGATCTGGACATGCTCGGCGTCAGGCACGCCGCTCCTTGTATTCCTGGCCAGTTCCAGCAGCCCGAGAATGCCATTCATGGGGGTGCGGATTTCATGGCTCATATTGGCCAGGAAGGCCGCCTTGGCCTGTTCGGCCTGGCGCGCTTCTTCCAGCATACGCCGGGTCGCGCCGGCGAATGCCATGACACAGGTCAAGCCGAGCAGCGTCGTGGTCGACAACAGGATGAAACTGGCGATCCGCTCTGCCTCTTCAGAGTAGGGCGTGGGTGAAAAGATCCCGCTGCCGTCCAGATATAAATGCAAACCCAGAAGACCAACCGCCATCGCCGCGAAGAAGATCGAGGAGCGCAATGAAAGGAAGTAACCCGCGGCCATGGGCGCGATGATCAGGAACGGGGTGACATAGCCCACAATCCCGCCATTGGTCAGGGCGGCCGCGAAAGCCATGAGTTCGGCCAGTCCGATGAAGATATGGCCACAGATGGATTAAGCGATGCCGCGCCAGGCGATTGCCGCGATGACAAGGAAGCTGGAAGCGGCCACGAGACCTGCGATCTTGGCGGGGGACCAGCCCGGCATCGCCATGGACACCAGGCCCAGATAGACGAGCAAAACGACCCCGAACGCGCCACAGGTCCGCGCGAGGATCCGGCCTTTGATGGCCCGTGAGATCGTATGGTCGTTGACCACCTAGGTCCTGTATTTCCGTCGTGAAGCGGACATTAGGCTTGTTTGCTAGCAAATCCAGCTTTCAAATTACCTAAGAAGCCTGAGGGGTTATCGATGTGGCGCGGCTGGATCCATGTCCGCGCGGACGTCCTGCCTTGCCATGAATTAGCGAACAGTGTTCACTAATCTCAGGAAAGCCCGAAGAAGGGGCAGGGAGGAAGCATGTCTGAAGGTTTTACACCGTCACAATCGGTGGACGTTCTGATCGTGGGCGCTGGCGTGTCCGGGATCGGCGCAGCGCACCATCTGACGACACGCTGTCCGGATCAATCCTACGCGATCCTGGAGGCGCGCGAGGCCATCGGCGGCACCTGGGACCTGTTCAAATATCCCGGCATCCGCTCCGACAGCGACATGCACACCTTCGGTTATGCCTTCAAACCCTGGGAAGACGGGCAGGTGTTTGCGGATGGACCGAATATCAAGCGCTACGTCACCGAAACCGCCGACGAGGCAGGCATCACCCCACATATTCACTTCAAGCACCGGGTGATCGAATCAAACTGGAATTCGGACCTGGCGCGATGGGAAGTCACAGCCAAGCGCACCGACACCGGAGAACGCATTCATTTTGCGTGTCGTTTCCTGATGATGTGCTCCGGTTACTACCGGTATGGCCACGGACATATCGTCAAGTTTGAGGGTGAGAAGGATTTCAAGGGTGATATCGTGCACCCGCAACTCTGGCCGGAAGGGTTTGACTATACCGGCAAGAAGGTGGTCATTATCGGCTCCGGCGCGACGGCTGTGACGCTGGTACCCGCCATGGCCGGTACCGCTGGTCACGTCACGATGCTGCAGCGTTCTCCGACCTATATCGCACCGCGCCCGGCCACTGACCCCGTCGCGAATGTCTTCCGCAAGATCATGCCGCGCCGCATGGCCTATTCGGCCACCCGCATCAAAAACGTCCTGATTTCAATTATCTTTTTCGAGCTGGCCAAACGAAATCCCCAGATGATCCGGAATATGGTGATGAAACACATCCGGGCCGAGCTGGGCGAGCAGATGGATGTCGATAAGCATTTCACCCCGAAATATAACCCCTGGGATGAACGGTTTTGTGCGGCACCGGATGGCGATTTCTTTGACGTGTTGAAGGATGGTTCGGCATCGGTGGTCACGGACCACATCGAGCGCTTTACCGAGACCGGCATCCAACTGAAATCCGGCGAGCATCTCGACGCGGATGTCATCATACCCGCCACGGGGCTGGAAATGCTGCTGGCGGGCGGGATGGAGTTCAATATCGATGGGCAGGCCGTCGACCCCCGCCAATCCATCAGCTATCGCGGCATGATGCTGAGCCCGATCCCGAACATGGCGATCGCATTTGGCTATACCAACGCGTCCTGGACACTGAAGATCGATCTGACGTGCGAACGGGTCTGTCGCCTGATCAAGCACATGCAGAAACATGGCTATGATTATTGCGTGCCCGAGCCGCCTGCAGACATCGAGACGATGCCGCTGCTCAATCTTCAATCGGGTTATATCAAGCGGGCGGAACCCTATTTGCCACGTCAGGGCACGAAGCCGCCATGGCGCACCTATCAGAACTATATCAAGGACATGATGGCGATCCGCTATGGCAAGCTGGAAGACGGCGCTTTGAAATTCGGTCGTCGTGACGCGCAAGCCGAGCATGATGCCGATCGCGTGGCGGCGGCAGCAGAATGACCGAGGCGCTGGATTTCGCCGGCAAGACGGCCGTGATCACGGGGGCAGCGAGCGGTATAGGCCGTGCGCTTGCGCTCGCCCTTGCGGAACGCGGGTGCAATCTCGCCCTTGCCGACATCAACGAAACTGCCCTTGAAGAGCTCGCACGCACGCTGGCCAGCAATGAGCGCAAGATCACGACCCATAGGGTCGATGTGGGTCGCCGCGGTGACATTGCAGATTTTGCAGAGGCTGTCCGCGCCGAACACGGTGCTGCCCATTTGCTGTTCAATAATGCGGGTGTCGCGGCCGGCGGAACTTTCGAAGAGCTCTCTGAAGAGAATTTTGAATGGCTGGTCGGCATCAATTTCTGGGGGCCGATCCGGATGACCCGCGCCTTCCTGCCCCTGATGCGGGAGAGTGGTGGCGGGCATATCACCAATATTTCCAGCATTTTCGGTGTGATCGCACCAGCTGGCCAGACGGCGTACAGCGCCAGCAAGTTTGGTGTTCGCGGTTTCTCCGACGCCCTGCGTCATGAACTCGCCGGATCGGAAATCTCGGTGACCACCGTGCACCCGGGCGGGGTGAATACCAATATCGCCAGATCTGCGCGGATGTCCGAGCGCGCGACCCCGGAAGAGATCGAAGCCGGCCTGAAACAGGCCGAGCAGAACCTCGTTATGCCGCCCAGCAAGGCAGCCGATATCATCCTTCGTGGTGTGGAACGTCGCAGGCCCCGTGTCCTGGTCGGCAAGGATGCGCATATTCTTCACTGGCTCGAGCGCCTGATGCCTTCGAGTTACTGGGGGCTGATGGCTCGACGCCTCGGCCGTGCCAAGACGGAGGGGTGAGATGGATACCGTTTTGACTGTACTTGCGGCTATGGCCCTGCTGGTGATGGTGGTGTTGCTCGGCTTTGCCGGTTTTACAGCCATGGTCGCCGGCAAGGTCAGCAAGGCGATGAAACCGATGGGCGCCTTTCAGGACGTGACCGGCGGACGTCTTCACTATGTCGAGAAAGGCGAGGGGCCGACCCTGCTCTTGATCCACGGGCTGGGCGGAAACCTTCACAATTTCGGCTACACGATGATCGACCGGTTGGCGAAACGCTATCACGTTATCGCGATCGATCGTCCGGGCTGCGGTCATTCGGAGCGCGACAGTGATGACATGGCGCGATTGCCCAACCAGGCGGCGATGATTGCCGACTTTATTCGACGCAAGGGGGTGCAGAAACCACTGATCGTCGGACACTCGCTGGGCGGGGCGATCTCACTGCGCATGGCAATCGACCATCCCGAACTGCTTGGGGGCCTCGCCATGCTCGCGCCGCTGACGGCTATTCAGGAGAGTGCCCCGGCAGTGTTCAACGGCTTGCATGCGCCAAATCCGGCGGTGCGCGGCCTGATCGCGAATACATTTGCCGTGCCCGCGTCCATCCGCAATGGCGCCGCCGTGGTGGGAACGATTTTCGCCCCCGAACCGGTTCCAGAGGATTTCCGCACCCGGGGAGGCGGACTGCTTTCGCTTCGACCGGTGGCGTTCTATGCGGCGTCGACGGACATGCACGCTGTCCCGCTGGATATTGCAGAGCAACAGGATCATTACGCGCAAATCAAATTGCCGCTGGGCATGCTCTATGGCGATGACGACGCTGTCCTGGTCGCTGACAAGCACATCGAGGCGATCCAGTCGGTGCTACCCGACCTGCACCTTGTGCGCATGAGCGGTGTCGGGCACATGCCGCTGGTCACCCAGCCGGACGCTTGCGAGGGATTTATCGACGACATGGCCAAGCGGGTATTCGCGTCTTGATATTGGCTTGGCATGGGAACGCAAACATGTCATGTCGCTTGGCGAAAGATCAGCCAGCGAGGGTGCAGCCATGAAGTTTTTCGTCGACACCGCAGACGTTTCCGAGATTCGCGAGATTGCCGATGTCGGCCTGCTGGATGGCGTGACCACCAATCCTTCGCTGATCATGAAATCCGGGCGTGATTTCATCGAGGTTATCACCGAGATCTGCAGCATCGTCGACGGTCCGGTCAGCGCCGAGGTGACCGCACTGGAGGCGGACGCCATGATCGCCGAAGGCAAGACGCTGGCGGCTGTGGCCTCCAATGTCGTCGTCAAGCTGCCGCTGACGTGGGATGGACTCAAAGCCTGCAAGGCGCTGGTCAGCGAAGGTATTCAAACCAATGTCACCCTGTGTTTTTCGGCCAATCAGGGATTGATGGCGGCCAAGGCCGGCGCAACCTATGTGTCGCCTTTCATCGGCCGTCTGGACGATCTGGGTGTTGATGGCATGGAGCTGATCCATGATCTGCGCACGATCTACGACAATTACGGCTTCGAGACCGAAATCCTGGCTGCATCCATCCGTTCAGCGGCCCACGTGCAGGAGTGCGCCATAGCGGGTGCGGATGTTTCGACCGTTCCGCCGAACGTGCTCAAGAGCCTGGTCAAACACCAGCTGACCGACAAGGGACTGGCCGCCTTCATGGAAGACTGGAAGAAAACCGGACAGTCGCTCTAGGTGTCAGATCGCATCAGCGACGTTTGAATCATACGCTGCAGATGCGTTGCGCAGATATCGGTTGAAGGCTTCAAGTGTACCTGAGCTCGTAGCTTCGACGGTTACCAATTGGCGCCGTACGGTTCTGTTGTTGCTTAGAAACAGGCATTCATTGTTATCGGGACTGTCCTGATCAAGTCGCGCGATAAAGCGCAGGACATGTTTCTGAAAACGCAGCACTTCTTCTTCCGATTGGAAGCTGTGTGTCTGGGCAGGCATGCTCTTTCCCCCTCGAGCTGGTCGTTGCTCGCTCCCCTGTTGAGTCTGTGATCGACTCTTGAGCGCGATTTTGGCGATGCGGGAAGTGAAACGCAACCAAAAGCGCTAATCCGTCGCGCCTTTCGCATCATGCGTGGCAAAATTGTCAGAGTTTTCCCGCCTCGCATGGATCCATCCTGTCGCGCGACAAATTGCCATACAGATTTTATGGGAATGGGCGCATGCCCCGGAGTCCTGACAGGAACTACTAACCGGGGGCGTCGATGACTTCGTCGCAATCTCTCCAGCGCAGCGGGTTTGATGTAAACCTTGCAGGCGTTGGTCTCATTACAATCTTGGGGGCGCTGTGGGCGCTCTTTGCTGCCGGCACGCTGCCCGCTGTTCTGGCCTCGGCCTTTGGTGCCGCCAAGCTGATGAGTTTCGCTGCTCGCCCACAGATGCGAGTGCTGACCGGATTGAGTATCGTCAGTCTTGGGATCCTGTCCGCGGCGCTGCCGTGGAAAGCCATCGCGGCCTTCTGCGGGATTCCCGTCGAATAAGCACGCCATTGTGATGCAGCGCGAGAAGACCCGTCAGGGACTGCGCGCTATCTAGATCGAGTGCGCGGCGAGATTTCGATTGAAGGCGAACTCCATGTTACTCACCCTGGTTCTGACAGCGGTATTGATCGGCGAAGGCGATGCCCAGGTCATTGGTTCCGTCACTGACTATGACACGACCTTGCTGGGTGAGGGGAGCGGAGCGCTCTACGGGCTGCAATTCACTGAACGACGCAGTCGGGCCTGCCAGGTCCGTGCCTTTTTCCGGGGCAATCCGCCTCGAACCGCCCAGTTCTGCTCCGGTCGGGTGGTCGGGCGTCATGTTCGCAATGCCGCCGCCGCCCTGATGGGCGTAACTGAAGAGGTTACCGGGTTGAGTGGCTGCAAGGACCACCGCGGTCATCTCGCCGTTATCCGCCTGCATTCCGGCAATCACGAGGTTGCCGAAGCGCGCGTGGGCGAGTGCTCGACACGCTTCCAGCGCGTGGATTGCGAGGAGGGCTGGGCCGTACAGGGACTACAGCTTTATTTTGACGGACAAGCCCAGACCCGCTCTCACCGTAACCTCTCCGGCATTCGCCCGCTCTGCACACTGATGGCGATGCAATAGCGGTCTGTCTTGCTCCCACCTGGCGATCAGGTCATCCTGTCGCCAACCAAGGGGGGCGTCATGAAAATCAAAGCTATTGCGGCTGCATTCGCAGCAACTGTCTTGACACCGTTTGCCATGGCCGAGGACCAGTCCGACTGGGCGCTGGTCATTCACGGCGGTGCCGGCGTGATCGAACGTGGCCAGATGACGGCTGAACGCGAGGCAGAATACCGGGCTGCCATGCACGCGGCCCTCGATCGGGGCGAAGCTGTTCTGGAGGCGGGGGGCAGCGCGCTGGACGCCATTGAGGCCGTTATCCATGGCATGGAGGACGATCCCTTGTTCAATGCCGGGCGCGGGGCGGTGTTTACCGCGGCGGGGCGCAATGAGCTGGATGCATCGATCATGGACGGCGCAACGCTGAATGCCGGCGCCGTCGCCGGGGTGACCCAGGTGCGTCACCCGATCTCCCTGGCCCGTGCGGTCATGGAGCGCTCTCGTCACGTCATGCTGCAGGGCGAGGGCGCCGAGACCTTTGCCATCGAGCAGGGCATAGAGATGGTGCCACCGGCCTGGTTCTTCACCGAACGCCGCTGGGCCTCCATGACCCGCTCGCTCGAGCGCCTGGGCCTGGATCTGCCAGAGCGGCCAGAGGGGGCGCCAGAGCTGCAGGGTGTGGATCATGGCACGCTTGAGCGGGATGAGCGCGAGCATCGCTTCGGTACAGTTGGCGTGGTCGCGCTGGACAGCGACGGAAATATTGCTGCCGGGACCTCGACCGGTGGGACAACCGCCAAGCGCTGGGGGCGTGTGGGCGACAGCCCGATCCTGGGGGCTGGAACCTATGCCAGCAATGCGTCTTGTGGGGTGTCTGCGACCGGGACTGGCGAGTATTTCATCCGTCTGACCGTCGCCAGCCGGATCTGTGCCCTGGTCGAGTTCCAGGGGCTGAACTTGCAGGACGCCTCTGACCAGGTGATCCAGGACGAGCTGACGGCCATGGGAGGCGATGGCGGCATCGTCGCGCTGACGCCCTCGGGAGAGATTGCCTGGAGCTACAACACGCCGGGCATGTACCGCGCGCGCCAGACCGCGGGTGGCGATCCCGTGGTCGGCATCTATGGCGACGAGGATTAGGTCAGGGTCGAGTCCTCGCCGAGCTCGAAATAGGCATTGTCGCGTTTCATCTGGGCCACGATGTGATCGAAGGTCGCACGAATTCGGGCGCTCTTGCGAACGGTTTCGTGCGCGACGATCCACAGATCCAGCGAGGTCGAGAATTCAGGCAGAAGGCGCACGAGACTGTCGCAGCGGCGGGCGAGGCGATGCGAGGTCACACCCACTCCATATCCAGCTTCCAGCCCTTTGATGTGGCTGGCCGGACTGTTGGCTTTGAACGCCACATGGCTGGGAACAACGGCGGAACCATTGGCGGTCTGGGGCCAGCCCAGATAATCGCCGATCGACCAGGCCACGCAGGCATGATCTGACAAGTCCTCGACGGCTTTGGGTGTCCCGTGGCGTTCGATATAGGCTTTCGAGGCGTACAGCCCGGCGCCCACGGTCGCGCCGCGGCGCCCGATCAGGCTTTGCTGCGTCCCCGGGCCATTCCATCTCAGGGCGATGTCGGCTTCGCGATCCGCCAAATTGGCCGGGTGGTTCTTGATTGAAATCTCGATGCCGATGCCCGGGTTTTCCCGTTGGAAGGAGGCGAGGGCGCCCGGCAGCCAGTCTGCGCCCAGTCCTTCGGTGGCAGAGATGACAACCAGACCCGCCAGTGATTGGTCCTGGGCGATGGCCGCGCGGTGTATGGCGGAAGCTTCCTCACGCATGCGGCGCGCATGGCCCACAATACGTTCACCCAGCGCGGTCAGTTTGGATTGTCCGTTTTCGCGTTCGAACAGCGGCTCGCCCAGACGCGATTCAAGCGCCTGCAGTCGACGGGTGACTGTGGGTTGGGAAACATTGAGCTCCGCGGCGGCGGCCGTGAGGCTGCCACATTCCGCGACCGTGAGACACACGAGATAGTCTGACCAATCGTCCATACATTTATGTATTCGAATGATGTGATATTGGTCAATGGTATTCACATAACTTCGTTCTAAATATAAACACCGTTCACTCATGGAGAGCGAGATGTTCAGAACGTTTTTGATTGCCACGGCGCTTGTCGCCGCCCCGACCGCCGCTGCGAACGCTCAGTCCTGCGAGGCTGATCCGCAGTTTGCAACCCACCGGACCTCCAATGGTATCGTGCGGGCCCAGCTCAACTCCCTGGCACGTGCCCAGTGGCCCCAGGCCATCCACTTTGGCGTGGAAGTGGCCGAGTCCGGCGCGTCCCCGCGCGACAAAGTCGCCGCCCTGTCCAACCTTTGTTACGCCTATGCCGCTTCCGGCGATGCGGCCGAAGCCATCGCGGCATGTGATGCAGCGCTGGAATACCGCTCGAGCGCCTGGCGTGCCCTGAACAATCGTGGCGCTGCGAACTGGCTGGCGGGTAACCGTTCTGCCGCCGCCGCTGATTTCCAGGCTGCTGCTGCCGTTGCTGGCGATGAAGACGAAGTCGAGGCCAACCTCGCCCTGGCTCAGTGCAGCTAAAGTCCCCCATCAGCCTGCCCAAGGCTGATGATGCAGCCGGAGCGCTCCCCCGCTCCGGCTTTTTGCTGCCTGCACCTGCCGGCAGGTGAGGCGATCAAGCTTCACACTGAGCTTGTCTTGTCGGGTGAGTAGCGATAGCCATCAGCTTCCACCCAACAAGCAACTGGTTCACTATGAAACTCGCATCTTTGAAAAACGGTCATCGCGACGGCAAGCTGGTCGTCGTTTCCAAGGACATCGCCTGGTATGCGGACGCGTCTTCCATCGCCCCAACCATGCAAGCGGCCCTGGATGACTGGGAGCGATGCGAGAGCGAGCTGCAGAGCCTTTACGAACAGCTCAATCGCGAGACCATTCCGCGCGAGCGCTTCCATGAACATGACGCCCTCTCGCCGTTGCCTCGGGCCTTCCAGTGGGCGGACGGCTCTGCTTACGTCAATCACGTCGAACTCGTTCGCAAGGCGCGCAATGCAGAAATGCCGGCGACCTTCTGGACAGATCCGCTGATGTATCAGGGCGGCTCAGACGCTTTCCTCGCGCCGCGCGCAGACATCCCGCTGGGCGACGAGGCCTGGGGCTGTGACATGGAGGGCGAGGTTGCTGTCATCTGTGGCGATGCGCCGATGGGATGTTCCCTGGAGGAGGCCGCCAAGTCGATCCGCCTGATCATGCTGGTCAATGATGTGTCGCTGCGCGGCTTGATCCCGGCCGAGCTGGCCAAGGGCTTCGGCTTCTTCCAGTCCAAGCCGCCAACGGCCTTCTCGCCGGTTGCTGTGACCCCGGATGAGCTGGGCGAGGCCTGGGATGGCAAGAAAGTCTTCCTGCCGCTGGTCGTTCACTACAACAACGAGCCTTTCGGCGTCGCCGACTGTGGTGTCGACATGACGTTCGACTTCCCGCAGCTGGTCGCTCACCTGGCCAAGACGCGCCCGGTCACGGCCGGCACGATCATCGGCTCGGGCACAATCTCCAACAAGCTGGATGATGGTCCGGGCAAGCCGATCTCCGAGGGCGGCGTGGGTTATTCCTGCATCGCCGAGATCCGCATGATCGAGACGATCAATGACGGCAAGCCGTCGACCTCGTTCATGAAGTACGGCGATACCGTCAAGATCCAGATGAAGGACAAGGACGGCAAGTCCATCTTCGGTGCGATCGAACAGACCGTGGTCAAGTACGAGGGCTAGGCCCCCGCCACAGGACTAGACAGACGCCGGCACGGTTTCGTGCCGGCGTTTTTCTTTGCCCGCGACCGTGAGGCCGAGCGTCAAGGTGGGAAGCCATGGCAGAACCGGCCCCAGACGCCGGGCGATGATTTCCGCAGCGATGGAGAGGCTGAGACCTGCCGTTGCACCGATTGCGAGGCCAAGCCAGGGATCGGGGAAACCGATGAACTTGTAGACGGCGAGCAGGGCCATGACCGGGAACATGTGATAGAGATAGATCCCGAACGAGAACCGCCCGATCCACGCCAGCGGCGCGAAGTTTAACACATTGCGGAACAGGATCAGCGAGCCGGATGCCACCAGGCCCAGGCCGAGCGACATGGCGTTGCGGCGTTCGATCACGGCGGTCGGGTCCGTAAGCACACCGACCAGGTGGATCGTGCCCAACAGCGCCAGGCTCGACAGGAAAGCTGTCTTCAAGCCGCGCGTCGCATTGCCTTCAAACCGGTTGAGGAACACGCCGAGCGCAAAGAAGGGCGCAAGGTAGAGCGTGCGGTCAAAGGACAGCCATTCAATGCCCCGGCCGATATCCGACAGGAACAGGGCCGAGGTGACAGCCAGGAAGCCCGTGGCGACCTGCAGCCGGGCCTTGGGAAACAAAAGGTCCAGTGCCCCGATGACCAGGAAGAGAATGAACACGGCCTGCAGGAACCAGAGATAGGCATAGGCACTGACATAGATCTGCCAGAACTCACCCCAGGGGACGCCATATCCGGCGCCCAGCACCGTGTTGGCCACACCATAAATGGTGGTCACGAAAACGAAGGGCAGACCGATACGGCGCAGCTTGCCGGTCAGGAACCGGCCGCTCACCTCGCGCGTTGGCGGTCGGTAGGCATAGACAAAGCCGGACAACATGGCGAACAGCGGCATGCGCAGATGAAGGAAAATCGCCGTGAACATGGCCAGCGGATGCTCGTCGGGAACCCGTAGGCCGCTGGTGACCTGTTCGCCCACCACATGCAGGACCAGCAACAGGATACAGGCCAGCCCGCGCAGCGTATCAATGCCGCCATGGCGTGTTTGTGCCAGATTGGTGCTGTTCATGGAGCAAGGCCTCCGCAAGCTTGCTATGACGGGCATGCTCGCAAGTTTCGGGCCTTCAGGATGTTCGTCCGGTTCGCGCGCTCGACCATTGCCCCCCGGGGGGAAGGCGAGGCTTGCGCACTATCCTTGGCTAAGCGCGGAATGAGGGCGAGCGCAATGGCAGCTCGGCTGGCCGTTAGTTCGGGCGAACGTCCTCTGTGCGCAGTGGATAGCGCTGGCCGTCGAACTCGTCGAAGGACTCCTGGATCTCCGGATGACCGACGGGGCCGTTTTCCGCATCGGGCAGGAGATTGCCTTCGGACACATAGGCGCCGTAATAGCTCTCATCATTCTCGGCGAGCAGATGATAGAAGGGCTGGTCCTTGGACGGGCGGATATCCTCGGGAATGGCTTCATACCATTCCTCGGTATTGGCGAATTCCGGATCGACATCGACCACCACGCCCCGGAAAGGGAAGAGGCGGTGACGCACCACGTCGCCGAGACCATATTTGGCTTGTCGGATATCCATTACGCTATACTGCCATACTCAGCTTAAATTTGCGTGATGGCTGACAGTTCGAACGCAGTTCTGCGCCCGGCTGTGCAAAGTTTTGTCACGCATCTTTCCTCTCACATGTGAGATGAGTATGCTGTTTTTCAAGACCAAATTTAGGCCGCACTGCGATGCGCCGCCTTTGCCTGAACAGGCAGGGCGCCTGCGCACCCGTCGGCGAAAGGACCATCATGGCGGAGCCATCGCCCCACAAAGAGGGGGGCAAAGGATCCGCCGGACGCAAGCGAAACCGGCGCCGGGCGCCGGCTGCGGTGTACGGCGCGATCGACCTCGGCACCAATAACTGCCGAATGCTGTTGGCTCGTAGGAGTGGCGGCAATTTCCAGGTTGTTGATGCATTTTCCAGAGTTGTGAGGTTGGGCGAAGGCCTGACAGCGTCCGGACAATTGTCCGAGGCGGCGATGTCGCGGGCCGTCGACGCCCTGAAAGTCTGTGCAGAAAAGCTGGCCCGCCAGAACGTGGCCAAGCACCGTGCGATTGCCACTCAGGCCTGTCGGCTGGCCGATAATGGTGAGGCCTTCCTCGAGCGCGTGCGCTTGGAGACCGGGTTGAATTTCGACCTTATCTCGCCGGAAGAAGAGGCTCGACTGGCCGTGCATGGCTGTGTCGATCTGATGGATGTCGAGCGGGATGCAGCCCTTGTCATCGATATCGGTGGCGGTTCGACCGAGCTGTCCTGGGTCGACCTGGCCGAATGGCGTCGACGCGGTGGGCCCGAGAGCGGCGGTCGTCCGCCGATGAAATCCTGGTCGTCTGCCCCGATTGGCGTTGTCACGCTGTCGGAACGTTTTCCCGAACGCCATGATGACCGTCTGGCCTGGTATGAGGAGATGAAATCCTTTGCCCGCCAGCAGCTCAAGACGCCGCGCGGCGCACGCTCCATGCGGGCCGTGTTTGCCGAGGGGCGCGGGCATCTCGTGGGCACTTCGGGCACGGTAACATCAATGGCCGGCGTGCATTTGCGTTTGCAGCGTTATGATCGTTCGCGTGTGGACGGTTTGTGGATGTCCGGCGAAGAGGCCCTGGCGGCCTGTACCCGCTTGCGGGATCTCGACATCAAGGGGCGGGCCCAGGAGCCGACAATCGGTGCGGACCGGGCCGAGCTGGTGCTGGCGGGGTGTGCGATCTATGAAGCGGTTGCGGAGAAATGGCCGGCCGACAAGCTGCGGGTCGGCGATCGCGGTCTGCGCGAGGGCATGTTGCTCAATCTGATGCGGCGTCCTAAACGTCGCCGCAGAGGGGGGCGTAAATCCCAGGCTGCCCAGACCGGCGGAGACGAGACGTGAGCGACGACAATAACGAGAATGACACTCCGCAAGAGCCGTCCGAGGAGGAGGGCGGTCGCCGCCGTCGCCGCTCCGGTCCTGTCACCAAGGGCGGGGATGCCCGTGCTGCGAAACAATTCCGCACCCGTGTGAAAACCGCGCGGGGCCGCAAGCTCTCCTCGACGCGCTGGCTCGACCGTCAGCTCAATGATCCCTATGTGAAAAAGGCCCAGATGGAGGGCTATCGCTCCCGTGCGGCCTACAAGCTCATCGAGCTGGACGAGAAATTCAAATTCCTGCGCCCGGGACAGCGCATCGTCGATCTCGGTTCGGCACCGGGCGGCTGGGTGCAGGTTGCACTCAAACGTGGCGCGACCGAGGTGATCGGCATCGACCTCCTGGAGATGGACCCGATCGAGGGCGCGGTCCTGTTGCAGAAGGACTTCACCGAGGATGACGCGCCGGACCTGGTGAAGGCCGAGATGGGCGGCCCGGCCGACCTGGTCATCTCGGACCTTGCGCCGTGGACCACCGGTCACAAGACCACGGATCACCTGCGCATAGTCGGCCTGGTGGAGATGGCAGCCCAGTTCGCCTTTGAAACGCTCAAGCCCGGCGGCAGTTTTGTCGCCAAGGTCTTCCAGGGTGGCACCTCCGGCGAGCTGCTGGACCAGATGAAGGGCCGTTTCGCCAAGGTCCGCCACTTCAAACCGCCATCATCCCGTTCCGGCAGTCCCGAGACCTTCCTGATCGCGACCGGGTTCAAGGGGTAGGATTATGTCCGACGTCCCGGTCGTCAGGGATTTCGACCGGGAGCTGCCGGTCCCCACTATTTGGCGAGCAGCCTTGGCAGATTTGGCAAATTCTCTCGCCTTGAGCGCTCCAGAAATTAAGGCGGTGACAATGAGGCTCAAGCCGGTTTTGCCCGATGACATGAGGCGCATCAGCACAAACATCCAAGACTATGGCTGTTCTCTCGTGCCCTTACCCGAAGCAAGCTGGGAGACATCGGTCTGCCGATGGCTTGGCGGGCATTGGGAGGTGCTGGTCGACCTCTTTACGGATGCGGAAGGGCGAAGTGATCTTGTGATGCACGTCACTGTTGCCGAGCAGGATGGGTTTCTTGTCTCGCTTCATGACGTCTATGTGCCCTGAAGCAGTCCCCACGAGTTCCGTTCGAAAGAAACGAAATGCCTATTCGACAGTTTCCTCCGCTCGCCTGAGCGAAACAGGTACGGCATTGGCCTGCATGTCGTCCCAGATCCTGACAATAATGCCGTGGCTGGCCTCGTTATTGGCTTCGATCAGGACAGCCGCGCCGGCGTTTTCGGCCCGGAAGCGGTTCACCGCCGAGATGACCCGGTCGACATCCGTGATCACGCCATTGACGTAGATGCGGTTGTCCTCGGTGACCTGTACGACAATCGGTGCCGGGCAGTCCGGACAGGGCGGTGCCTCGTCCGGCGGTGGTTGCATGTCGATGCCTTCCTCGTTCAGGAAGGTCGCTGTGACGATGAAAAAGATCAGAAGAATGAACACGATATCCAGCATGGGCGTCATGTTCACTTCAGCGGCGTCCTCCCGCCGCTTGCTGCGTTTGCGCATGGCAATTCCCCACGATTGCTAACGGGGGCATGACAGCTGGCGCTTGCGGCAAAACTCCGGGGGCAATGTGCCGGGATTGGGATTAATTGTGGCGGCGGTTAGTCCTCATTCGGATTGACCCTGATGACAAATGCGCATCCGACGCCGGGCCACTGACTTCCGTCTCGGTTCTCCACGCATGTTTCCAGCATTTCCCGGCCCTCCCGATCACTGTCAGGATCGGTTTCCGACCATTCCATGCGCCACTGGAAGTCCTCCCCGGGAAGGCCGCGCCCCTCCACGGGCACCAGCATGGTCGCGACGTGACCGACGGAGTTGTAGTATTGGCAGATGCCGATCTGTTGATCCGACCAGGCGATGTATTTGGCCTGGGCCCACAAGCCGGTTTGTGGGTGTTGGCGTTGGACGCGCATCCCGGGTCCTTCAGAGTAGTTCGGCCAGGAGGCTGCATCTCCGGTCTCGATCGCATCGCGAGCATATTCCTCGCCAGGACACAACCAGTGCCGGGTCTGGAATTCCTGCGCCTCAGATTGAAGCACGGCCAAAGCCAAAAGATAGGTCGAGCTGATCAACACATTCAAACTCCCGGTTGGATAGGGTGGTTACAGAATACGTGCGATGAACCTTTGTCGCAATTTTTGTTTGAGGCACCAGGCTTGATTGAATGTGCTTTGGCACTCTTCACCACACATCTCCGATTGACCTTCCGCGCGTGTCTGATATAGCGGCCCCGCAAGAGAGAAGGAGGTCTCCGATGGAGATTCGTGAAGGTCTGACCTTCGACGACGTGCTCTTGCAGCCCGGCCCGTCCGAAGTTCTTCCCGCAACCGCCAATGTCGCGTCCCGCATCGCCCATGATGTTGGTCTGAACATTCCCATGCTCGCTGCCGCCATGGACACCGTGTCCGAGGCCGGCATGGCGATTGCCATGGCCCAGGCGGGTGGTATGGCGGTGATCCACCGCAATCTGACCATCGCCGAACAAGCCGAGGAAGTGCGCCGCGTGAAGCGCTTCGAGAGCGGCATGGTGGTCAATCCGGTGACCATTTCTCCCGACGCGACGCTGGCCGAGCTCAAGGCGCTGATGGCCGAGCACCGTATCTCCGGCATCCCGGTGGTCGAGGGCGCGACCAATTCCAAGCCCGGCAAGCTGGTTGGTATCATCACCAATCGCGATGTGCGTTTCGCGGATGATCCGAACGAGAAGGTCGGCAATCTGATGACCCGCGACGTCGTCACGGTTCGCGAGGGCGCGACCCAGGACGAGGCCCGCGCGAAGCTGCATGAACACCGTATCGAGCGGGTGCTCGTGGTCGACAAGGACGATCGTTGTATCGGTCTCATCACCGTCAAGGACATGTCCAAGGCCGAACAGCATCCCAATGCCGCCAAGGACAGCCAGGGGCGTTTGCGCTGTGCGGCAGCGACGACTGTGGGTGACAGCGGTTTCGAGCGTGCCGAGGCGCTGATGGACGCCGGCGTGGACGTGGTCGTCATTGATACCGCCCACGGTCAGAGTGCTTCGGTCCTGGAACAGGTCACCCGCGTCAAGAAATCTTCCAGCGCAGCGCGTGTCGTTGCCGGCAATGTCGCCACCTATGACGGTGCAAAGGCGCTGATCGATGCCGGTGCGGATTGTGTGAAGGTCGGTATCGGCCCGGGCTCGATCTGTACGACCCGTATCGTGGCCGGTGTCGGCGTGCCGCAGCTGACGGCGATCATGGACGCCCGCCGCGCAGCGGAAGGCTCTGACGCCTTCATCATCGCCGATGGCGGGATCAAGTTTTCCGGTGACATGGCCAAGGCCATGGCCGCCGGCGCGCATGCGGTCATGGTCGGTTCGCTCCTGGCCGGTACGGAAGAAGCGCCGGGCGAGGTCTTCCTCTATCAGGGCCGGTCCTACAAATCCTATCGCGGCATGGGTTCGCTGGGCGCGATGGCGGCTGGTTCTGCCGACCGTTACTTCCAGAAGGATACCGAGCGCATGAAGCTGGTTCCCGAGGGCATTGAGGGCCAGGTGCCATTCAAGGGCCCGGTCGGACCGATCCTGCACCAGATGGTCGGCGGTCTGCGTGCGGCCATGGGCTATACGGGCTCGGCCACCATTCCGGACCTGCATGAGCGTGCGAACTTCGTGCGCATCACCAATGCCGGTCTTCGCGAGAGCCACGTCCATGACGTGAAAATCACCCGCGAAGCGCCGAACTATCCCACTACGAGCTAGCACTGCTCCTTCCTGCATGGCCTCCAGACGGAAATGTATCTGGGGGCCGTGTCGGCTCTGAACTAGCGTTCGCGTACTCACCAACAGTTTCAAGGGTAATGCGATGTCTACTGCGCTTCTGACACCAGTCTTTGTCTATGTGGCCTTTTGTTTCGTGATCATCGGCATGATGGGCGCGATGCGCTTCAAGGCCATGTCATCGGGTGCGGTTCGCGGCCGCCAGCTCAAGCTGGGCGAACGCAACTGGCCGGAAAAGATCCAGCGGGTCTCCAACGTCGCCCAGAACCAGTGGGAAACGCCCATCCTGTTCTGGGGCGCAATCGCGACGGCGCTCATCCTCGAGCTCGACGCGCCGCTACTGGTGCCGCTGGCCTGGTTCTTCGTCGTGACGCGCCTGGTGCACGCCACCATCTATATCAGCGTCAACCACATCCTCTCGCGTTTCACCAGTTTCGCTCTGGGGCTTGTCGCGATGGCGGCCATGTGGATCGTAATTGCCCTGGAGGTCTTCAGCCAATGATGCAAGAGCAACCGCCGATCGATACCGGCAAGGACATCCTGATCCTGCTGACCGGCAGCTGGGTCAATGAGGAGACGGGTGAAGAGCGCCTGTGTCCCGACGCCTGCCTGGTTGAAGGGGCGATGTTGCTCAACCCGCATTGGGCGGACGCGGTGACGATCATTCGTGTGGATTATCCGCGCCCGCGCCAGCCTGTCATCGATCTGCTGGACGAAGAGAACCAGAATGCACCGACCCTGATCCTGGCCGCTGATACGAAGGCCCACCAGGAGGTCGAGGCGGAGGTGAATGGTCGGCGCATCATGACGGACCCGAAAACCATTTGCCGGCAACTGGCCGCCAGCCATGGCGGTTCAAGACCAGCGTGAGCGATAATGTGAAACTCGCCGAGTTGCTGCCTGAGAGTTATGAATTGCCTTCCCAGTCCATCGAGGAGATGGAGGGGGATGTCTGGCTTGCTACCGATTTTCCGTCACCGCTTGTGCAGCGAGTTTACGATTATCGGAAGCTTCCGTTGTCGGAACTGGGCTTGGAACAGGTCCGATTATTGATCGGTCAGACCATTGGGCTCGCGCATCTTGTGCCGATTGCTCTCGATGTGTTGGACCGCCATCCACGTGTTTGCGCGAGCATGTATGACGGTGACCTGGTTGCTGTGATGGGGCGGGAAGAAATTGGTTCATTCTGGGCTGACAATGGCGAATTGGCAGTGCGGTTTTTACGAGCTGTCGAAGCCAACATAGCGTCCGAGGCGAACAAGGAAATTCAAATGAATTTCCTTCAGATACGAAAGAGATTGAAGCCATGAGAGACGGTGGACGCATCGCTGCAGCGATTGAGATCCTGGACACGCTTCAGACCCGGCACCAGCCGGTCAAGGACGCCGTACGGGACTGGGGCAAGGCGCACCGTTTTGCCGGCTCCGGCGACCGCGCCTGGATTGGCGGGCTGGTGCTCGATGCACTGCGCCACAAGCTTTCAGTCTCCCATGCCATGCAGGACGACAGCGCGCGCGCGTTGGCGCTGGGAACGGCGGGGCGTGTCTGGGGCATGAGCGCGGATGAGCTGGACGAGATTTTCGACGGCGATGAGCACGCGCCGGAAAAGCTGAGCGAAGCCGAACGGGAAGGGCTGGTGCGCGACATTTCCGATGCGCCCATGTTCGTGCGCGGAGACTTTCCCGAGTGGCTGGAAGAGAGCCTGGTCCGCGCTTTCGGCGAGGCGGCCGCAGAGGAGGGACGCCTCCTGTCTGCGCGCGCTCCGGTCGATTTGAGGGTGAATGAAGTCAAGACCAATTTTGAGCGTGCTTTCAAAGAGGTGTCGAGCAAAATTAAAGCAGTTTCCGAATCGCCGCTGACCCGTCTTGGCATGCGGATCCCGCTGCGCGACCCGCGCGCCAAGTCCGCGGCGGCTGAAAGCATCCCCGCCTATGGCAAGGGCTGGGTCGAGGTTCAGGACCTGGGTTCGCAGGTCGCCGCACTTGCGGCGGCGCCCAAAGAAGGCATGAACATCCTCGATTACTGTGCAGGCGCCGGCGGCAAGACGCTGGCGCTGTCCGCGCTGCTCAACAATACCGGTCAAGTGCATGCCTGGGATCTGGACTGGCGCCGACTGCGTGCCATCTGGCCGCGCCTCAAGCGCGCTGGAACACGAAATGTCCAGGTCCATGATGGCAAGGAAAACGAGGTGTTGGAGCCGTTTGTTGATGCAATGGATGTGGTGTTCTGCGATGCGCCTTGCACTGGAACCGGCACCTGGCGTCGTCGCCCGGATGCCAAATGGCGCCTCAAATCCACCGCCCTGGAACGCCGCATGAGCGAACAGGACACCGTCCTCAACAAGGCCCAGCGTTACGTGAAGCCCGGCGGTCGTCTGGTCTATGTGACCTGTTCCGTGTTGCCGGAGGAAAACGGTGACCGGGTCCAGGCCTTTCTGGACACCGGTGCTCCGTTCAAACCGGTCTCCGCGCTGGAGGTGATCCAGTCCTCGGGCGGGCTTGCCGCTTACGCAGCAGACACGCTGAAAGCGTGCGAGACCGATCTCGGCGCGCTTCAGCTGTCGCCCGGTCGGACGGATACCGACGGGTTCTACATCTGTGTGCTTGAGCGCGAGACCTAACGTCCGGTCAGCTTGCCAATCACGCCTCGGCCGAGCTTCAAGAGCGGTTTCTCGATCAGGTAGAAGCTGACGGCGCCATAGACCAGAGCAGCGGCGATCAGCAGCACATAAGCCAGCACACCCGTGAGGGGCAGGCTGGTCAGCACCGGGGCCGCCAGCCTTGCCAGCACCCCAAGTACGAGGATGTGGCTGAGATAGGTTGAATAGGACCAGTCACCCAGCCGGGCTGCAATCGCGGGCAAGCGGGGTTTGAAAGCCAGCAGCGCCCAGACGATGCCCACAGAAAGGGGTGCGAAGACGGTGACGCGCACGCCCACCTGGGCAAAACCCTGCAGTCCGAACGTGCCTGTGAACCAGGCGCCCAGCGCCAAGCCTGCCAGGGTCATGCCCAGTGCGATCCATTTCAGCCTTTCGGCCCATTTGAAACCTTCAGCCAGCGCGATCCCGGCGAGGAAGAGAAGGTTGAACGGGCTGAGCATCAGCGCCGCCCAGGCCGGCCAGCCGGACCGTCCCAGAAAAAGGAAGACCAGAGTCAGCGCGCCCCAGGCCGCGAGTGCAGGCAGGCGCAATCGCCCTGGCAGGAATAACACCAGTCCGTAGACGGCGTAGAAATAGAGCTCGTGAGTCAGGGTCCAGCCAACCGAAAGCATGGGCAGGTTGCCGGTGGGGAAGAGCGTGACTGAATTGAGCCAGTTGACGGTGTCGCCATCCCGGTTGAGCGCATCGCCCAGCACCATGTATCCGCCCAGCGCGGCCAGCGTATAGACCCAGTAGAGCGGATAGATCCGATTGATCCGCTTGAGGAAATAACCTGCATCCGGGCCATCCGCCTGCCGATAGAGGTGGTGGATGATGAAGCCGGAGATGACGAAAAACACATCCACACCGGCAAAGCCGATATAGGCCATGTCGCCCAACAGGGCCGGGCCCATGAAGCGTTCCTGGGCCTGATGCACGTGTCCGAACACGACCATCAGCACGGCAAGGCCTCGCAAGACCTGAAGTTCGATTATGGATTTCACACGCTTACCTATTTTCCTGCCCGATATGTCTCGCGCGCTTCGACGCGCAGGGCAAGGCTGGTCAGTTGCGGGCGAATTCAATCACGAAGCTGACGGGGACCTGCCGCGCAATACTGTCCAGCCCGGCCAGTTCCTGCAGTGTGTCGATGCCGTCCATCAGCTCCAGCGCCAGGGCGTGCACCTGGACAGGCTCTGCGCTCTCGACCCGAACGCGGTCGGCCTCCAGGCGCGTGACCCAGACCTGGGCGACGAGGTCGAGCGGAACACCGCGCAGGCTCAGGCTGAAGGGCAGCTCGATACCGCGCGATGCGCCGATCTCCAGATCCTCCAGAGCTGCCAGGTCATAGGCTGCGCTGACAACAGCGATCGGGTGTTCGGTCGTCTGGAAGAGGTGCTCGCGCATGCGCTCATTGCGGATGTCGATATAGCTTTCCACGCTGTCCATGGCGAGTTCGATGCGGATCGTGCCGTAGGCGTCTGAGAAGCCGGTAATGCCGGAGATTTCGTGCGTTTCGTCGATATCGCCGTTCTTGACGCTGTCAAAAGTCAGCATCGACTCCGCTTCGACCACGGTCCAGTCGCCCGGGATATCCGGCGTCTGTGACTGCGAACAGGCCGCAAGGACAGACAGGCCGGCAAGGGCAGGAATGAGAGCGCGCATGTAAGTCTCCAACGGCAAGTTCACTTTGCGATCCGCAATTTAGAGCATCTCGGCAAATCTGCCATGTCGATATGCGGCGATTCCCTACTGGAAATTCGATCTGACTCGCGCTATCGGCTCGCCATGACGACTGAAACCCACGAAAAACTTCTCATCATCGACTTCGGCAGCCAGGTCACCCAGCTGATCGCCCGACGTGTCCGCGAGAGCGGCGTCTACTGCGAAGTCCATCCCTATAATCGCGCTGATGCGGCTTTCATCGACAGTTATGATCCCAAGGCGATCATCCTGTCCGGGTCTCCGCATTCCACACACTGGGACAATTCCCCGCGCGCAGACGAGAGCGTGTTCACACGCGGTCTGCCGGTGCTGGGCATTTGTTACGGCGAGCAGACCATGTGCGCCCAGCTGGGCGGCGCAGTTGAAGCCTCCGACGAACGCGAGTTCGGCCGGGCCGATATCACCATCAAGGCGGAGAGCCCGCTGTTTGAGGGGCTCGGCGGCGTCGGTCACGAGGAACGGGTCTGGATGAGCCATGGTGACCGTGTCTCGGCCATTCCCGACGGATTTGAAGTCATCGCCACCTCCGGCAATGCGCCCTATGCGGCGATCGCTGACGAGGCGCGCAGATTCTATGGCGTGCAATTCCACCCGGAAGTCGTGCACACGCCGCGCGGTGCCGAACTGCTCAAGAACTTCACCCACAAGATCTCCGGCTTTGCCGGCGACTGGTCCATGGCCAGCTTCAAGGATGAAGCCATCGCCAAGGTCCGCGCCCAGGTCGGTGACAAGCGTGTGATCTGTGGCCTGTCCGGCGGTGTCGACAGCTCGGTCGTGGCCGTGCTGCTGCACGAAGCCATCGGTGATCAGCTGACCTGTGTATTCGTGGACACGGGCCTGATGCGCCAGGGCGAAGCCGACCAGGTCGTCTCCCTGTTCAAGGAGCACTACAACATCCCGCTGATCCATGCCGACGAGGAGGCGCTCTTCCTCGACGCCCTGGCCGGCGTGGACGACCCGGAAGTCAAGCGCAAGACGATTGGCAAGCTGTTCATCGATGTTTTTGACGCCAAGGCGAAAGAAGCCGGTGGGGCGGATTTCCTCGCCCAGGGCACGCTGTATCCGGACGTCATCGAGAGTGTCAGCTTTGATGGCGGCCCGTCTGTCACCATCAAGTCCCACCACAATGTCGGCGGTCTGCCGGCGCGCATGAAAATGGATCTGGTCGAGCCGCTGCGCGAGCTGTTCAAGGACGAGGTTCGTGCCCTGGGTCGCGAGCTGGGTCTGCCGGAAGCCTTTGTGGGCCGTCATCCCTTCCCGGGACCGGGGCTGGCCATTCGTATTCCCGGTGAGATCACCAAGGAAAAGGCCGATATTCTGCGCAAGGCCGACGCCATCTATATCGACGAGATCAAGAAGGCCGGTCTTTACGACGAGATCTGGCAGGCCTTCGCGGTCCTGTTGCCGGTGCGTACCGTGGGTGTGATGGGTGATGAACGCACCTATGACCACGTTCTCGCCCTGCGCGCGGTGACCTCTGTCGACGGCATGACGGCGGATTACTATCCGTTCGAACACGACTTCCTGTCCCGCACCGCAACCCGCATCATCAACGAGGTCCGCGGCGTCAACCGGGTCGTCTATGACGTCACGTCCAAGCCGCCGGGTACGATTGAGTGGGAGTGATGCTCGCTAGTTAATATGACGAAAAATCAGCAGGATAGACTTGCTGTTCTGGACCGGCCTGACTGGGCAACTTACAGGTTGGAATTGACGCATTGGCAGGCGTCCGACCTTCTCGATGCTGCCCTGGAGGCTTCGCGCGACGTTTCAGTCTCGCGTCTCGCTCGTCTGATTCTGTGGGCGAGCAGCGATGTTGATCTTGTTCGCTCTAAACTGATTTCGGTTATCGCGGTCAGATGGTGGAGTGGCCTCGAAGAGGCTATCTCATCATTGCCGCCCAATGATCGCTCAAGACACACCAAGGCTTTTAGCCAATCATCGGGATTAACGGCGATCGGAAAGCCTTCCTTCATACTCGCAGAAAAAAGCGACCCCCTGACCTCAACCTATGTTTGGGCCCGCCTTGAGGCATTGGGGCGCCGTTATCCGGTCGATCGGTTTCCACATTACGATCCCGAAGACAGCTGGATCGCCGATGGCGTGAGATGGCAAATCGTGCGGTACTCGAGGCGTTGGAAAACGGATGCTGTTTATCGCAAAACAGTGTTGGCGGAACGGAGCAAGTTTCGTCGTGATCATTCAGCTCATTGATGATGCAGCTTGCGGCGCAGATTCCGCCGCTTATTCGAGTGTCACTACCAGTGCCGAAAATTTCTATTGCGGGTTCGCCGCGCACCCTTTCCGATCCGCTGCTGCGCACCGGCCCACCCCGGATCAAATCCGGGGCAGGCTCTTTCCCATCAAGGGAAAGGAGAGGCGACTGGTTCCCCACCTCGCCCTTGATAGGCGAGGTGGATTGCGGCGCAGCCGCAAGACGGAGTGGGTGCGCGCCGAAGGCGCTCTAAAGCAAAGCCTCGATCTCCGAGCGCAATTGTTCCGGCGTATCCTGCGGGCCAAAGCGCTTGACGACATTGCCCTCGCGATCGACGAGGAATTTGGTGAAGTTCCACTTGATCGACTTTGACCCCATCAGGCCTTTCGCCTCCGACTTGAGATACTCGTAGAGCGGTGCGGTATTGGGGCCGTTGACCTCGATCTTGGCGAACATGGGGAAGCTGACGTCGTAGGTCAGCTTGCAGAAATTGGCGATTTCCTCGGCATCGCCCGGTTCCTGCTTGCCGAACTGGTTGCAGGGGAAGCCGAGCACGCTGAGGCCTTTTTCGCCCAGCTCGTCATGCAGTTTTTCCAGGCCTTCATATTGCGGGGTGAAGCCGCACTTGGAGGCGGTGTTGACGATCAGCATGACCTGGCCCTTGAAATCGGCCAGGGCGCGGTCTTCGCCGGAAAGGGTCTGGGCATTGAAATCGTAGATCTGGCTCACAGGGCTGTCCTTGTTTTTAGAGGCGGGTCAAGATTGACTTTAGCGTGCCTTGATTAGATAAGCGCCATCGCAGCGAGTAAAGGAGACGCGCACATGAAGCAGCACCTGCAGTTCGAAACCCGTCCGATTGCAGCCGTTGCCGAGAACCTTCATGTCCGCCTTGCTTACTCTCGATTCCCTTTCCCTGACCACGCCTGACGCCAAGGCTCTTTTTTCCGGTCTCAGCCTGACCCTGGGCCATGAGCGCATAGGCCTGGTGGGGCGCAATGGTTGTGGCAAATCCTCCTTGTTGCAGGTAATCGCCGGCCGACAGCGTCCGGCGAGCGGATTTGTGCGCCGTATCGGCAAGACGGGTCTGCTTGACCAGCACCAGGAGGTCCTGGGGCTGAGCTGGGCGGACGGTCTGGGCGTCGGCGAAGACTGGCAGCGCCTCAAACGCATCGAGCGCGGTCGTCCCGAAGCAGACGATATCGAGCTGGCCGTCTGGGATCTGGAAAGCCGCGTTGAAACCTGTCTGCACGCGCTGGCCTTGCCCGTGCGGGACCTGGACAGTCCCCTGGAGGCCAGCAGCGGGGGGCAGCGCACACGCCTGGCGCTGGCCCGGTTGATGCTGGCGCGGCCGGACGTGCTGTTGCTGGACGAGCCCACCAATAATCTCGACGCCGAGGGGCGAGCGCTGATCCTCCGGCTGGTCCGTGAATGCCGTGGCGGTCTGGTGCTGGCCAGTCATGACCGCGACCTGCTCGAACATGTTGATTGTATTGTCGAGCTAAACCCTGCTTGCTGTACGGTCACGGGCGGAGGCTGGTCGAGTTATGTCGCCGAGCGCGAGGCGCGTCGGGAAAGACTGGCCGAGGCCGTGGAGACCGCGCAGTCGGGGTTGCGCCAGGCGAAATCCGCGGGTCAGCAAAGGGCCGAACGCAAGGCGCGATCGGACGGGCAGGGGCGTGCCGCACGCCGGTCCGGGTCCCAGAGCAAGCTGATCCTGAACGCCCAGCGTGAGCGGGCGCAGGGCACGGACAGCCGGACAGTGGCCGCCAGTGCGCGCCAGATCAGCCAGGCCGAGGACACGCTGAAACAGGCGCGCGAGCAGCTGGACGTCATCACCCCGCTTCAGATCGCCATCCCGCCCAGCGGTCTGGCGGCGGGCCAGAATGTGCTGACAATCGATAATGTCGCGCTGGAGCGGGGCGGGCGCGTCCTGTTCGAGGGGGTGAGCCTGGACATCACCGGGCCCGAGCGTGTGCACGTCCAAGGCGCGAACGGAGCGGGCAAGAGCAGCCTGCTGAACCTAGCGAGTGGAGGATTGGCGCCGTCGTCGGGCGGGGTCCAGCGGCATGTCCCCATCGCCATTCTCGATCAGCATGTCGGGTTTCTAGACCCTCGCCAGAGCGTGCGCGAGAATTGCCAGCGTCTGAACCCGGAGCTGTCCGACAATGAAGTCCGCGCGGCCCTGGCGCGTTATGCCTTTCGCAATGACGCCGCGCTGAAACCGGCCGGGGTTTTGAGCGGCGGAGAGCGTATGCGCGCCGGACTGGCCTGTTTGTTCGCCGGTTCTGCGATGCCATCCCTGTTGATTCTCGACGAGCCCACCAATCACCTCGATATCGAGGCGGTGGAATTGCTGGAGGCCGCTTTGCAGGGGTTCGATGGTGCCTTGCTGATCGCCAGTCACGACAGGACTTTCATTTCTGCACTGGCGCCGGACCGCTGTATCGAGCTGGGTTAGGCTTGGCTCATTGCATAAACATAACAAGATATATATCAAGTTATGGAGGTGGATGTGGTCGAGGATTTTGTCGCCAGTTTTGGCCATACGGCGCTGGGTACACGCCTGAAACGGTCCGGCATGGCCATGCAGGCCGTGGCCCAGAAATGGCTGCAAGCGCAGGGCTGTGAATTGCCCTCGGCGCAGATGCCGGTACTGGCAGCGCTCCATCTCCATGGCGCGCAATCAACCGGAGAGCTGGCGCAGATGCTGGTCATCGCCCAGCCGGGCGTCTCTCGGATGATTGACCAGATGGAAAAGAGCGGTTGGGTTGTCTCCAGCCCAACAGACGCAGACCGCCGGGTGCGCCGGATTACGTTGTCTGATGGGGTGGACGGCCCCGACCAACGGCATCGCGATGTGCCATGCTGGAGCTGTTAGGAACCAGCACAAGGGAAGGAACCGTCCACCATGAATGTTACAACAATCGGCATTGATCTGGCCAAGTCTGTCTTTCAGCTTCACGGCGTTGATGAAGCGGGAGAAGTGGTTTTCCGCAAGAAGCTCCGCCGCGGGGGTGTTCTGGATTTTCTGCGGGATTTACCGCCGTGTCTCATCGGGCTGGAAGCGTGTGCCACGGCGCACTTCTGGGCGCGCGAGATCGGCACTCTGGGCCATGAGGTGCGGCTGATCCCGCCGGCTTACGTAAAGCCTTACGTGAAGCGTCAGAAGAATGATGCCGCAGACGCCGAAGCGATCTGCGAGGCGGTGACGCGCCCCTCCATGCGCTTTGTTCCGATCAAGAGCGAGGCGCGCCAGGGCGTGATGATGCTGCATAGGACGCGCGATCTTCTGATGCGCCAGCGCACCATGATGCTCAATGCAATCCGCGCACATCTGGCCGAGTTCGGCATCATCACAGCGCAAGGTCCTCACAAGCTGGCGGCGTTGCTCGACACCCTGGACGAGGATCGCTTGCCGGCTATCGCTCGCTCTGCCTTGACCAGCTTGACGGCCCAGCTCGACAGCCTGGCGGAGGAGATCCGCACGCTTGAGCGCCAGCTCATGGCCTGGCACCGCACCGATGAGACCAGCCAACGGCTGGAGACGATACCGGGCGTGGGCCTCATCACGGCAACCGCGCTGTCTGCCAGCATACCGGATCCGTCGGTGTTCAAGACGGGCCGTCAGTTCGCCGCCTTCCTCGGACTGGTGCCGCGCCAGAACTCGTCGGGCGGCAAAGAGCGTCTGGGGCGCATATCGAAGATGGGCGATGGTTATCTGCGCCGGCTTCTTGTCGTCGGCGCGACCTCTGTCATCCGACGTGTTGGCACGAACACCTCGGCGACGGGGGAGTGGGTCAGGCGTCTGCTGGAGCGCAAACCGGCCCGTGTCGCCACTGTCGCCATGGCCAACAAAACCGCGCGCATCGCCTGGGCTGTGCTGGCCCGGGGCGAGACCTATCGGGCGCCTGCGATGGCATAGGCAAAATAATCTGCGTCAGCCGGAATGCTGTCGCTCAGGAGCTGTGAGGGCAGATGTAAGTGATGATGATCAAACGGGGCCGCAGCCGGGAAAACTCGAGGTGCTGTCAGGGCATAAAAGCTCGATCGTCTGAAAGGGACCCGGCCAAGCGGACTTCATCAGGGCCAGCGGTCACAAGCACCGCGCCAACAGGCCGGACACATGACCGCAACCCGCAATGATCAGAAATCACTCAAATCAGACCTTGCAGAACAGGGGCCGTCCACACATGACGTCGCCGGCAACTGGACCGCTGCGATCGAGACGATGCAGGGCGATGGCAATTGGGAGCTGGCCGGCGAGGAACTCGTCTCCATCCGCTACCTGCTGGGCGGGCGCGCCCTTCGCGAGGATCCGGCCGAGTACCCGATCAATGTCTTCCGCCTGGAATCCACCATCCAGTATGACCAGAACCGCGACATCTACCGGCTGGTCGCGATTGACGATACCTGGGGCAATATGGACATCTATGAAGGTGGTTGGACCGAAGCGAATGTGCTGTCACTGAACAATCTGCGTTCGGACACCAGTTTTGAAAACGCGGACGGATCCTCGCTCCACTTCCGGCTGACCACGCGCATTGAGGGCCCGGACAGCCATGTCTACCAGGTCGATATGAGCCAGGGTCATGGCGACAGCTGGCGCCCGTACCAGCGCATCACACGCACCCGCTATGGAATAGAAAATTCGCCGCAGTAGGTTTCGCTTGCAGGCACCGCTGAAGCAGGCTTGTGTGGGCTTGCAACCGACAGGAGCCCTGCTTGAGCCGCCTTATCGCGTTTGATGTCGATTCCACGCTGCTGCGTGTCGAGTCTCTCGACATGGCGGTGCAGCATGCGTTGTCATCACATCCTGATCGGGAAGGCGCCGAGGCCCGGCTACACGGGCTGACCCAGGCCGGCATGACCGGTCAGCTGGCTTTGCGGGACAGCCTGTTGACCCGGATCGGGATCGCCGAGCTGACGCGACCGCTGGTCGAGGAGATCGCGGAGACGCTGCGCCGGCAGGTCACCCCGGGCATCAAGCCTCTGCTGAAACAATTGCGCGACCAGGGCGATGTGCTGCACGCCATCTCCGGCGGCTTCACGGACCTGCTGGAACCGGTTCTGGATGATCTCGGTTTCGGTCCGGCCTTCATTCACGCCAATCGATTTCGATATCAGGGTGAACAGGTGACCGGGCTGGATGAGGATATCCCGCTCTCCCGCAATGGCGGCAAGACCGAGGTATTGAACCTGATTGCCGGACAGTTCGACCAGGTGGTCATGATCGGTGACGGGATGACCGACTTCGAGGCTTATGAAGGTGGCGCGGCAGACCGCTTCATCGGCTTTGGCGTCATCGCCCAGCGCGAGGTCGTGCTGGCAGCAGCCGAGCATTCCGGGGCGGATTATGTGCGCACGGTGGACGCGCTGTCGCGGGCCCTGAAAGCCTCAGCCTTCAATCAGGCGCGTGGCGATTGAGCCATCCAGCGCTGCTATGTGGTCGACAAAACCGGCTGGCAGATCGCCCTCCAGATCCGCCGTGGCATAACCCAGCTCTCCCATCGTCTGCAGGCGCTGCGCGGCGATATTGGCACCGGATGCGCTGACCGCGTCATTGAACCTGGACAGGAAGCCCGGCGCGTTGCGGTGGAAGCTGAGGATACGGCGGGTACCCGACTTGAGAGGACCGGGGTCCAGCTCGGGCACGTTGACGGCGCCCTTGGTCGTCCCCTGGCTCAGGAAACGCGCCAGCTTCAACGCTACATCATCACCGATCGCGGCCTGGGCCTCCAGCGTTGAGCCACCGACATGGGGGGTCAGGATGACGTTTTCAAACTGCTGCAGCGGCGAAACAAACGCCTCGTCCTTGGAGGCCGGCTCCTTGGGAAAGACGTCCACGGCCGTCCCACGGATATGGCCACTCTCAAGCGCGGCTGCGAGCGCATCCACGTCCACCAGATCACCGCGCGCCTGGTTGATGAAATGCGATCCGGCCTTCATGCGGGCGAACTGCTCGGGCCCCATCATGCCCTTTGTTTGCGGCGTGGAGGGAACGTGTACGGTGACCACATCGGCCAGTTCGAGCAATTCATCCAGCGATCCGACAGAGCGCGCATTGCCGTGCGCCAGCTTGGGCTCGACGTCATAGAAATAGACATGCATGCCAAGGCCAGAGGCGAGCACCGAGAGCTGGGACCCGATATTGCCATAGCCGACAATGCCCAGCTTCTTGCCGCGCACCTCATGGGAATGCTCGGCATTCTTGCGCCACTCGCCGCGCTTGGCCGCCTCCGAGCGGTGCGGCACACCGCGCATCAGCATGATCACAGAGGCCAGGGTGAGCTCGGCGACGGAACGGGTATTGCCAAACGGGCCGTTGAAGACCGGAATGCCGCGACCGGCTGCGACGTCCAGATCCACCTGGTTGGTGCCGATACAGAAACATCCCAGTGCCAGCAGATGTGGCGCCGCGGCAAAGGCGTCGGCATTCATCTTGGTGCGCGAACGGATACCGGCAATGGTCGCCTTGCCAAGGGCAGAATGCAGATCATCAACCGGCAGGGCGGCGCCATGACGCTCAATGGTCAGCGATCCCGCGAGCAGCGGCTTGTCGGCGACCGGGTGGATATTTTCAAAGAGGACAGCGGTCTGGCTCATCGGGCGCACCTTTTTTGAGGAGACATGCAGACTAGCGCCATTTCATTGCACCGCAACAGAGCGAAGCGCCCCTTCACGCAAAAATGTTAGCGCAAACCAGATTTGCGATTTTGCATGCGCCAAAACCTCCACGCGCCGAAACCAGGGAGTGATGACGGGAGCGCAGGGGCGCGACCTCCCCGCCGGGCGGAAAGGGCCGGCAAAAGCGCAAACAAAAAGGGCTGCCGAAGCAGCCCTGTTCGTTGAGAAACAGCATGACGCGGCTAGCGCGGTGCCATCACCATGACCATGAGACGGCCTTCCATCTTCGGCTCGAACTCGACCTTGGCGGTCTCTGCGAAGTCTTCCTTGACCCGGTTCATGATTTCCATGCCGCGGTTCTGGTGCGCCATTTCGCGCCCCCGGAAACGCAGGGTCACCTTGACCTTGTCGCCGGCCTCGAAGAAACGCGTCATGGCCTTGGTCTTTACACCATAGTCATGCACATCAATGTTCGGACGCATCTTGATCTCCTTGATCTCGACGGTCTTCTGCTTCTTCTTGGCTTCAGCCTTCTTCTTCTGTTCCTGATACTTCAGCTTGCCGTAATCGACGATCTTGCAGACGGGCGGATCAGCATTGGGTGAGACTTCAACCAGATCCAGACCAACCTCTTCGGCCGCTTCCAGCGCAGCATCGGTCGGCATGATCCCCTGCTTTTCTCCGTTCTCGTCGATGAGAAGCACTCGCGGTACGCGAATGTCTCGGTTGATGCGTGGCCCTTCTTTCTTGGGCGGTGTCGCAACGTGTGGTCTACGGGCTATGGCCTTTTCTCCCTTGTGGCCGGCAAACTGTCGCCTAGTAATCCTCCCGCAAGCCTTTCGGATCAAGCCCCCAAGGGCCAAAAATCCTCAGTCAGCATGCGGGAAAGCGCGCACTATGGTGAATTGAACACATTAAGCAAGTGTGAGACGCGGTCAGGCCGCCTCGGGCGCGTCGGCAAAGCCACCGGCAAATTTCATGGCTTGCATCGCTTCCGCCGGGGAGACCTGCGCCAGGGTCGGCGCGTGCATAAGGATCACCGGAGCGGAACCGCGAGGGGCGATATAGGCAGGATCCTCGACATTGCAATAGAGCGCCAGAGTCGGCGCGCCCGCCGCCACCAGCACATGCATCAGCGGCGTATCCTCGGCGAAGACAAAACGTGTGCGACGCGCCAGCCCCGCCAGCTGCGGCAGCTTGGCCTTGCCGGTGATGTCGCGCGCGCCCGGAGTGACATGGCCGACATAGCGGCCGACCTCTCGCGTATCGGGTCCACCGACCAGCGCCGGTGTAACGCCGACCTGCATGAGCTCGTGCGCCAGTGCGGCCCACTTCTCCTTGGGCCAGCGCAATTGCGCTTTCACATTTTCGCCCGAGGGGCACAACAGGGCATAGGCACCGGACAGACCGAAATATTCCGGCTCCAGCATGCGTGATTTCTTGGCCAGGTAATCAACCCAGGACGCATCCGGAGGCGGCGCCTCGCCAAGCTGGTACCGGGTCGGCTGATATCCCAGCGCAGCATTCAGCTTGCCGGCGACATCATCGACCGGATGCTGCCCGGACTTGGCGTCGGCCACGACCTCGACCCATTCGCACTTGGAAAAACGGAACAGCTTCTTCAGCTTGCGGCTGTCATTGCTGCCGACAAGGTCATACACGCGCACCGGATGGGCCGCCTTTATGCGCTTGTCCCGCATGGAGACGAGCGGGCGCTGATCCGGAAGGGCATCGATCTCGATGGCGTTGAAATAGGGGCTGTGCTTGAGAAAGCTCTCAAAATCCGGCCTGGTCAGCAGCACGATACGGTCGCGTTTGTGTACCTCGCGCAAGGTCGGCGCGATCGCCAACATGCGAATTGTGCTCGCCAGATCGCCCCAGTGCAGGACGTAGACAATATCACGCTGCGGTTCACTCATCGTGCAGAGTTTAAGACCTCTTCGTAGACACGCAATGTCGAAGCTTGCAATTGTTCCGTCGAAAACGACTGGCGCACATGCATCCTAGCGCGATCACTCATGCCGGAATAGGATATTTCGTCGAGATTGAGCGCCTGTTCAATGGTGTCAGCCAGTTCGTCGACATCGCCCGGCGTCACGCGCCAGCCGGTATCACCCTGCAGGATGACCTCGCGCGCACCCCCATGATCGGCGGCGATCACCAGCTTGCCCATCGCACCGGCCTCCGCCGCGGTACGGCCGAAGGCCTCCGGCTCGATCGAGGGCGTCAGGACAAGGCGGCTGAGCATCAGCGCCGCCGGCATGTCGGAGCAATGACCGACCAGCTTGACCCGGTCACCAAGCGCATATTCTGCAATGATGGCTTCCAGCTCGGTGACATAGGCGCCCCGACCCTGCGCATCGCCCGCCAGGATCAGAACCGGCAGCGCGGCACCGGCTCGATGCAATTGCCCGTAGGCCCGCAGGACTTCACGCTGGCCCTTCCACCCGGTCAGACGACCTGGCATCAACGCGACAGGGTCCGCGCCATCAATTCCCCAGGCCTCGACAAGGGCCTGAACGCGCTCGGGCGCGATAGCGTCTTCATCAAACCGCGCCAAATCAACGCCACGCGGGATGACCCGGATCTTCGCTTCATCAATCCGGTGCTCACTCAGCACGTGGTCTCGGATAAAGTTCGAATTGGCGATCACCAGCTCACCCTTCGCCATGAAGGAATTATACCAGCGCTTGAGACCGGAGCGGGCGTTGTAGGTGCCGTGATAGGTCGTCACATAATGCGCGCCGGTGCGATTGCAGGCCGCCTTCGCACTCAGAGCCGGCGCCCGGGAGCGGGCATGCACGATCTCCACCTTTTCCGCACGGATGATCTTTTCCAGCTCCGAGACGTTTTGCCAGGCGACAAGCGGATTCTTGGTCGCCATCGGCAGGCGGTACAGCTCGCCACCTACGGCTTTCAGTTCGTCTTCCAGACGCCCGCCCTGGCTGGCCACCAGCGCACGGCCATCCGCTGCGACAATCGCCTCGGCGACTTCAAGCGTGGTCCGTTCCGCGCCACCTGCATCGAGCTGGGGTATGACCTGGAGAATATTCATCCCGGCTTTCGAAGCGCAATTTGCGCCGTCAGACAAGTGGGCTGTGCGCGACGGAGCCACACATGCCAATCCGTTCTGGACGTGCGGCCCCCGCCCGCCTAGCCTTCAGGCCAGCCCCCCGGAGTGTTTGATGCGTATCCTTGCCCCCCTTGCCCTCGTCCTGCTGTCAGCGCCAACGGCCCTCGCCCAGAGCACTGCCCAGCTCAGCGAATACCAGCGTTATTCCGCCTGTATGGAGCGGATCGAGACCGAAGCCGTCGAAGCCTATGAAGACGCGCTGGCGTGGAAATATGATGGAGGCGGCTGGCCGGCAGAACATTGTCAGGCCCGGGCCTTAATCGCGGTCGGCGACCCGCATACCGGCGCGAGCCTGCTCGAGAGCATCGCCTCGCTGGAGCGCCCGGGCCTGTTGATGCAGGAGCGCCTGGACATGTGGCTCGAAGCTGGCGCCACCTGGCTGGAAATCGAGGATTTCGAGGCCGCCGAACGCAGTTTTGCGGTTGCCCTGGCCCTGGTTGAACTGTCACCACACGCGATGCTGGGTCACGCAAATGCCTCTCTGGGCCTGGAACAATTTCCCGCTGCCGAGACCGCAGCATCCAATCTGATCGAGATCTATCCGGACAATGCCTCAGCCCGCGCGGTCCGCGCAGAAGCCCGGCTGAATCTGGGCACGCTGGACCAGGCCATGGAAGACATACGGGTTGCCATCGAACAGCAACCGGACGGGGTGGAACACTATGTTCTCAGGGGTCGCATCAGCGAGGCCATGCGCCGTCGTGATGCGGATTGATCAGGAGGCTTCGGCCAGCTGTTCGTCTGGCTCGGCAGCGCAGACGATGACCTGGTTGCGGCCGCACTGTTTGGCGTGATAGAGCGCGTCATCCGCGGCCTGGAGCACGGTTTCCGGTGTGTCCTGCCCCAGGGCCGGGCAGACATTGGACACGCCGAAGCTAGCTGTGACCGAGAGTTTTTCACCGCTCGGCAGTTCGATCAGGCGCTGTTCAATCGAAGAGCGGACTTCCTCGGCGATCGTCGAGGCTTCGGAGATATCCGTGCCATTGAGCAGGATAGCGAATTCCTCACCGCCCAGACGCCCCAGCATATCTCGCGGACGCAGGCAGGACTGCATCGCCTTGACGACTTCGCGCAAGACCGCATCTCCAGCCGCATGACCGCAGGTATCATTGATGTTCTTGAAGTGGTCGAGATCGACCATGATGACAGACGTCTCCGCGCCATGGCGCTCGGAGCGTGTCACTTCCATCTCCAGATACTGCAGGAAGGCACGGCGATTGGCGGAACCGGTCAGGCTGTCGGTTTCGGCCAGATGGCGGAATTGCTTCTGCATGCGCACAAGGCGTGACGCTGCACGAAGTCGCGCCCGCAGCTCGGTCATGTTCACCGGCTTGCGAATGAAATCATCGGCGCCGGCATCCAGGCTCTCTTCGAGCCGGCGCTCCTCGCCCGATGCAGTGACCACGATTGTGTAGGTCGACTCGGTGTCGGAATTGCCCTTCAGCGACCAGCAGGCCTCCAGCCCGTTGACTTCGCCAACCTCGATCCCGGTCAGGAAGATATCCACCGGCATCAGCTTCATGACCTCCAGGGCATCGGTCGCGGATTTGGCAGTCTGGACTTCGTAGCCGGCTTCGCGGACAGCCTGCGAGAGGATGCGCAGCTGAACCGCACTGTTCTCACAGATCATCACGCTGATCGGTGTTGTCGGAGATCCGGCGCCAAACGCCTCGTTGGTATCACTCATAAGCCCAAATCACTTGCCCGTTCAGCGAGCACCCCGGTCTCGCAATCTGACTGGACCCTAGCGAAAAGGGCTTTGGAAATGTCTAACGCGCCATCAACGAAATATCAGGATTTGGCGAGATTCCATTCCAGCACTACCGATTTCGCTGTTTCTTTTTTCATCCGGACCGCCTTCTGGCGCGCGAACTCGGCATGATCGAGGCGCGACAGGGCCCAGACGGCAGCGCCGCGCACCCATACCCCGTCATCATCGAGCCGGTCACAGACTGCCGGAATAAGGCTTTGATCACCGGAATTACCTATTGCAATCAGAACATTACGGATAAAACGCTCGCGCCCGATCCGCTTGACGGGCGATGCGGTAAACAGGGCGCGAAACGCCGGGTCATCCAGCGTCACCAGGTCTGCCAGCAACGGTCCTTTCAACGCCTCACGCGGGTGGAAGGCCAGCTCTGGCGTCACCGCGGCGAACTTGTTCCAGGGACAGACCGCCAGACAGTCATCACAGCCATAGATGCGATTGCCCATCGCTTCGCGAAACGCGTGCGGAATGGCCTCTTTGTGCTCGATAGTGAGATAGGAAATGCAGCGCCGGGCATCCAGCTGGAACGGCGCGGGAAACGCATCGGTGGGACAGATGTCCAGGCAGGCCGTACACGATCCGCAATGATCCGTCTCCGGTGCATCCGGCTCCAGCTCGGCCGTGGTCAGCATCACGCCCAGGAACAGCCAGGAGCCGTGCTCGCGGCTGACCAGGTTTGTGTGCTTGCCCTGCCACCCCAGCCCGGCCTTGGCGGCCAGCGGTTTTTCCATCAGCGGCGCCGTATCGACAAACACTTTCACCTCGGCGCCGGTCTGCACCACGAATTCGCGGGCAAATCGCTTGAGCCTTTTCTTGATCAGGTCGTGATAGTCCTTGTTCTGGGCATACACCGACACCACCGCTTCGCTGCGCCGCTCCAGCGCCTCCAGCGGGTTGTGATCCGGCCCGTAATTCAGCCCGAACACCACGGCAGATTTGGCGTCTGGCCACATATGGGTGGGATGTTGGCGACGCTCCAGCGTCTCCTCCATCCACGCCATCGTGCCGTGATAATCCTGAGCCACGAAATGCGACAACCGCTCCGCCGCCGCCCACGCCTCATCGGCACGGCACACCCGCACAGTGGTGAAACCGATCTCGGTGGCCAAGGAATGGATATCAAAGCTCATTCGCGAGCCTTGTCGCTTCGCGGAAGAGCTGATTTCTTCGGGTTTTAACAATGTTCTGCTGCAGAGCTATTTCTCGCAAGGAAGACATGAATGTCTGTGAGATCAGTTGACGCTCTTCCCGACTAGTGGCTGCTCCATATCGATCCCTGAATTCCTCCATCGCAAAAAGCAGATTTTGGCCTGCAGCTGGAACAAGGCTGTAAGTTTCCGCGATTTCAGCGATCTTGTTGCGATACGCTCGAAAGCCCTCAGATACGAGGGGGTCAGCTTCAATCACTTCGTCAAGTTCTCGCACTGACTCGCTTGCCCGCACCGAAATCTCAGTCGATGTAAAAGTAACGACTTGCCGTATCCCCGCGAAGTTCTGATCCAAGTTTTCCAGTAAGCCGGCGTTCCACTCTCCGACCAGATCTGCACGGTCCAAGATTAGCACGGCACGCTGAGCGAACTGCATTGCTGTACGCTGCATGGCGTCGAGAGTTCCAGGATTTGATAGATCTTGACTACCCGTCAGATCAAAAAGATCGATCATGGCCTCGAGGTAAGAAATCTGTGCATCAGCAAGAGCGAGTGCCAACTCGTCCGGCTCTGGGTCACATCCCTCTCGCAACGCAACCAACCAGCCAATGGCTGCATCATATTGAATACGCCCGTTAAAAACGGCTCTTTCAACCAAAGGAACGCTGTCCGAGAGTCTCCGGTACATCTCCGCATCACGCAACGCAGGTGGCGGCGGAAGCCGATCGAACGTGTCGATTAGGAGCTGCCGGTCAGCTTGAATGTCTGCGATTGCGAGATCAATAATGCGAACATCCGCCGCGCTAATGTTGCCCCTATCGGAGATTGAGTTCGTAGCCTGCAAGGTACTTTGGAGCCGAACCGGAACATATGCCACTTGTTCGAACGATGCGTATCGCTGCAGGCTCCACGCGGTAACAGCCTGCAAATCTTCCGCGGTTTCGTTTTGCCCAAACGCCCTGTCACTGCTGTTGAGCAGCACGAATACGATCAGCAGCTTCAACAAATTTGCCAGCACTGGAACGTCCCTAAAAATCCAGATCCGCATAGTGCGCAGACGGGGGGATGCCTGGCAATTTGTCTTCCAGCAGTCCGCGGAATGCCGGGCGGCATTTGACGCGTTGATACCAGTGCTTGACCGGCTCGAACTGGTCCCAGGGCACCTCCCCCAGATAGTCCAGGCAGGACAGGTGCGCCGCGGCCGCGATATCGGCAAGCGTATAGCGCGGACCGGCCAGGCCATCCCGACTCTCCAGCAGCCAGGCCATGTGTTCCATATGGCCCTTCAGATGCTCGCGACCGTCACGCATGGATTGCGGGTCCGGCGCGCCGAGCCCCTGCACCGGTTTTTCCAGCTTCTCGTGCAGGAGATAGGCGTTCACCTCGCCATCGAACTTGCGGTCGAACCATTCCACCAGGCGACGCGCCTCGGCGCGGTCTGCCGGGCCACCAGGTAGGAGGCAGGGGCTGGGCGTGGTTTCCTCGAGATATTCCACGATCGCCCGCGCCTCGATCACCACGCGATCCTGGCCGCCGGCATTATCGGTCAGCACCGGCGTTATCCCGGCCGGATTGAGCGTCAACAGGTCTTCCGGTCGCTTCCAGGGCTCCACGAGCGTGGACTTGTAGCGCACGGATTTTTCGTCGAGGACCAGGCGGACCTGACGGGAAAAGGGATCAAGGGGCCAGAAATAGAGGTGACGCATGATGGGGGTCTAACCTCGTTTGACGGCAAAATTATGCGTCATTGTCAGTGGCCTCTGCATCACCCTGGAAAAACGGCCCGCCATGCGGCTCAGCTGCGCCGTGCGGATCGGCATGGATAAGGATATCGGCGGCTGGATACACACCCAACACCCGCTTCTCGCACTCCACCATGACTTCATGCGCGTCTTCCAGCGTCATCTCCGGCGGCAGCGCCAGGTGAAACTGGATATGGACCAGCGGACCGGACGCCCGGGTCCGAAGGTCATGCACATCGATAATGCGCGGATCCTGGCCCACGGCGAGATCATGGATGCGCGCCCGCTCCTCGTCGGGCAGCTCCCGGTCCATCAACTGGTCAAGCGCGCGCTTGGCGACTTCCCAGGCTGTCCAGCCAAGCCAGGCCGCGACCGCCAGGGCGGCAATCCCGTCCAGCCGGGCAAAGCCCAGCATCGATCCGCCAATACCGATGATCACAGCCAGATTGGCTGCCAGGTCCGAGAGGTAGTGCGCCCGGTCGCCTTCGATCGCGACCGATCCGGTCTCGTCGATCGCGCGTGACTGCACCATCAACAGCGCCAGGGTCAGAACGATGGAAAGCACCATGACACCTAGCGCCCAGCCGCTGGCCTGGAGCTCAACTGGCCGCAAGGTGTGCTCAATGCCCTCCCGCACCAGCAAGGCGGCAGACACGGCCACCAGCATGGCCTGGAGAATGCTGGCAAAGGCCTCCGCCTTGCCGTGACCAAAGCGGTGCTCCTTGTCCGCCGGCTCGGCGGCATAGCGCACGGCGAAAAACACCGTCAGCGAGGCTGTGAGGTCGAGCATGCTGTCGGCCATCGAGGCCAGCAACGCCACCGATCCCGACATCCACCAGACAACAGCCTTGGACACCACCAGCACCGCGGCGACCGCCAGCGACGCCCAGGTGGCCGCACCGGTAATACGCTTGGCTTCCTCGGGGGTGACACGGCCGGGGCCAGCCGCATGTGAATGATCGTGGGGCATTCAGATCTCCTGACAACCGATTTAGGTCTGCCCGCCAAGTTGCGTCAATGCACGAGCGGTCATGCGGGCTGGTCTTCCTCGACAAAATAGAACAGAATCTGAGCCAACATGCCTGTGAGTTGAGCCATGACCCTCATCCATTTTGTCATCCTGGCCCTTGTCCAGGGCATTACCGAGTTCCTGCCGATCAGCTCCTCTGCGCACCTGATCCTGGTACCGGAGGTGCTCGGAGCCGAAGACCAGGGACCGCTGATCGATGTCATGGCCCATGCCGGCTCGCTGCTGGCTGTGCTTGTTTATTTCTGGCGCGATATCGGATCGGTCGCCAAGGGCAAGCTGGCGCTGCTGCAAGGCCGGATTACGCCCGGCGGGCGCCTTGCCCTGCTGGTCGCGGCTTCGCTGCCGCCGGTAATCCTGCTGGGCGGCGCGCTCTTCGTCTTCGACCTGGTCGATGCGCTGCGCTCGCCGATGGTGATTGCCATCTCCACCCTGGTCTTTGCCCTGCCCCTGTGGGCTGCAGACCGCTATGCGCCACAGATGAAGACCACCGAGGAGATGAGCTTCAAGGATGCGACCCTGATCGGCATCGCCCAGATGTTCGCCCTGATCCCGGGTGCCTCTCGATCCGGCGTGACCATGACGGCTGCCCGTGCCCTGGGCCTGACCCGTACCGAGAGCGCGCGGTTTTCCATGCTGATGTCGGTTCCAGTGATTGCCGCCTTCGCCCTGATCTCGGTCATCCAGCTGGCCGGTGAGGCGAACCCCGCTGCCGGCCTGGGCGCCGGACTTCTGGTCGCCGCCCTGTCCTTTGTTTCAGCCCTTGGCGCTATTGCGGTGTTGATGAAACTCGTCGACCGAGTCGGCTTTATGCCGTTCGTCATCTACCGATTTGCACTGGGCGGCGCCCTGCTGATCTTCGCGACCTAGAACGCTTGCACCGGAAACAAAAAAGGCGACGGTCACCCGTCGCCTTTTTGCTATCAGTCTGAACTGTGAGATCAGACGGAACTCTCGTGGAACTGGCCATAGCGGCGATACCGCGCCAGATAACCCGGCACGATGGCCTCCATCGTTTCAGGCTCGATGTCGAGATCGGCGAGCGACTTGGCGCCTTCGGCAACGACATTGTCAGAGCGCAGCTGGGTCAGCTGGTCCTGGGTGAGCAGGCTGGGAACGAAGGGCAGGATGGCGGCGATTTCGGACATAAGTGCGACGACCTTGCCAATCGCAAAGGGCAGCGGGATCAGGAAACGCGGACGCGCGGTTTCCTTGAGCGTGAACTCCATCAGCTCCTTGTAGGAATACGTCGCCGGGCCGCCGAGCTCATAGGTCTCGCCACGCGCATCATCGCGCTTATAGGCTGCCAGCACCGCAGATGCCACATCGCCGGCGAAGACCGGCTGGAAGCGCGAATGACCACCGCCGAACAGCGGCAGGGCCGGCGCAAAGCGGGCGATGGATCCGAACATGTTGAAGAAGCCGTCATCGGTCCCGAAAATGATGGACGGGCGCAGGATCGTCGCACTTGGCACCGCAGCGAGCACGCTGGCTTCGCCTTCGGCCTTGGAGCGCGCATACTTGGACTCGCTCTCCGCACTGGCTCCGATCGCTGACACCTGGATCAGCTTGTCGATGCCCGCAGCGGCGCTCGCTTCCGCGATCGTCTTGGCACCAATGGCATGCAGGCCGGAAAAGGACTGGCGACCGCTTTCGGCCAACACGCCTACCAGGTTGATGACACCGCTGGCACCGTCAACGGCACGCTCGACCGAACTGGGAACCCGGATATTGGCCTGGACCAGCTGAACCTGGCCAACAACACCCATCACCCGCAGGTCCTGGGCCAGATGAGGCCGGCGTGTCGCGACACGCACGCGGTAACCCGCCTTGGCAAGCGCCCGGACAACATGGCGACCGAGGAAGCCGGACCCGCCAAAAACAGTGATCATTTCATCGCGAAGCATGAGGGAATCCTCATTAAAGAGTAGTATGGCTCCGGGTAGACCAAAAAATACCCCGGATGTCCATGCGTTGATGCGCTCCGGCGCGGTCCCGGACACACTATTCTTCAGCTCACACCCGATTTGCGTCCCCGCCCGGCCTCGCGGACATCGGATTGGCGGCGCGCGCCACAGGCCGCGGACCTGCCTGCGCGAGCGCGCGGTCGGGGTCAGCACCGGGCCCTTGTCTGCACCACCGAACACCCGGACAGGCCCTGTCGCACCGCCCTGCGGCATCGACCATGAAGTACGCGCTGCAAAACTCCCCGGCGAAGACACATACAGGCGTTGACACGCGCCGCCCGCTTCTTTACCTACCGCGCTCCTGACACCTGCCCAGGTGGCGGAATTGGTAGACGCGCTAGCTTCAGGTGCTAGTGTCCGTATGGACGTGGAGGTTCGAGTCCTCTCCTGGGCACCATTCTCCTATTTTACTAGGTCCGACAGCGTCCAATATGGACGCAAAAACCATTTATTTATCAATGGTTACGGAAAATCATCGTCCGAGACGATCCGACGACGTCGCCTTGCATCCAGCAAATTTGTTGGTACTTTTGTTGGTACTTTTACCAACTAAACCGCTGCAGCAAGCCGACGCACGATGCCTCTAACCGACATCAAAATCCGGTCGCTCAAACCCGCTGACAAACCGTACAAGCGGAGCGATGGCGGCGGGCTTCACCTGCTCATATCCCCCAGCGGCGGGAAACTCTGGCGACTAGCGTATCGCTTTGACAAAAAGCAAAAAACGCTCGCCTTCGGAGCCTACCCGGCGGTTTCATTGGCGCTGGCCCGACAAAGACGCGACGAGGCCAAAACGCTTCTGGCAACGGGAATCGATCCTTCGGCACATGGAAAAGCTGAAAAGCAGGCCCAACGTGCGAGCCGTGACAACACATTCAGCGCACTGGCGAGCGCCTATATCGAGAAGGTCGAACGCGAAGGCCGTGCTGCACCCACGATGAAAAAGATCCGCTGGATGATCGATCTGGCGAACAAGGATCTGGGCAAAATGCCTGTTTCAGAGATTTCCGCCACCGACGTTCTCATCCCACTGCGAAGAATGGAAACAGCAGGCAAGCTCGAAACGGCTCAACGTCTCCGTTCAGTGATCGGCCAGGTGATACGATTTGCTATCGCCTCGGCGAAAGCGACGCATGATCCGACGCAAAGCATCAAGGGCGCGCTGACCACCCCCAGCGTCACTCACCGCGCCGCCGCGACCGATCGAACAAAGGCGGCATCGCTATTCAGCGCCATCTGGCGATACGAAGGGGCATTCGAAACGCGATCTGCCCTGCAGCTCATGGCGCTCCTCTACCCACGCCCCGGCGAATTGCGTGGCGCCAATTGGGCCGAATTCGACCTCGACGCGAAGACCTAGGTCATCCCGGCAGAACGAACGAAAATGCGGCGCGAGCATCGCAAGCCACTTTCCAGTGCCGCCATCGACATCCTGAGAGAACTGAAGAAGCTCAACGGTACAGGCAATCTTGTGTTCCCGTCAACAAGCAGCTTTCACCGCTCAATGAGCGAGAACACCATGAACATGGCCCTACGCCGCCTTGGTTTCGGTAAGGGCGAAGCGACCTCGCACGGGTTCCGAGCGACGGCCTCCAGCCTGCTCAATGAAAGCGGCAAATGGCACCCGGACGCAATCGAAGCGGAACTCGGCCATGTGGGCGCAGATGAAGTCAGGCGAGCCTATCATCGTTCAGCTTACTGGGATGAGCGCGTAAGAATGGCTGAGTGGTGGGCTGCGGAGGCTGAAAAAATGCGCACGAGTGAAGACGGCCAAGACAAAATCGATCGAGAAAAAAAATGACCAACCGGGCAGGCACGCGGCTAACTCCAGAGCAAATCCGGATCAGCAAGATGTGGGATATCTTCGGAGAGAAGTACCCCAAGTTTTGTGTAATCGGGAACTATCGCTACAGGCCGGAAGGCATATTCACTTCCAACGAAGAAGATCGCCTATCTGCCGATTATGTCGAGGCAAAAGCGTTCTACGAGGAATTGTCGTCATTAGACGAAGACGATCTGCAAAGCAGATGGAGGGCATTCGTCGACGAGGAACCGGCACGCAAGAGAAAGCAGGCCGAGCTTAACGAGGCGAAACACTGGCATAATCGCCCCGCTGCGTTGGCAAACGAGGCCGTGTACGACTTTTACTAGAAAGCCGCATATTGGACACTGGACGAAGCCGTCGCCCTCATACTCGAACGCAACCCGACTGAGTTTAATTCGACAAAGCTGAAGCGAGTTTCGCCTCCATCTCAAGCCGCGAAGAAATTTGCCGACATACGCTTGTTGGCAACCCGGGCGTTGAAGATGAACCAACTGGCGCCTGAGAATTTGCCTGGCTTCTTTCTCGCGTGGGCAAAGCGCAACAGGATCGATGTTCCCATCGCGTTAGAAGAAGCCGTCACAAATCACGGCAGCCAAGTCGCAGACTGGAAAACGCTATTCGACAATCAGTCGTCCGAGCTGGCGAGGCTCAAATCCGAATTGGCGGAACTTGAAGCGAAGAACGCCGCAAAGCCTGCGGCATCTTCTGAAAAGCCGCTCGGCGCCCGCGAACGGTCGACGCTCTTGAAGATTGTGCTTGGCATGGCGATGGCTTGTTACGAGCACAATCCACACGCCGGGCGAACCACCACAGCAAGCGCAATTCTGACAGACTTACAGACGCTGGGGATCGCTGTCAGCGATGACACGATCCGGAAATACCTAGCTGAAGCGGTGGAATATGCGCCTCCAGCAGATATGGATTGACTGCAGTCGGCAGGTGAACACCACCGCGTCTATGCATCTACAGCTCAAATGAGATCAAGCCATCAAGATTCCGGCGCTAGACAACGCCATTCGGCCTCAATCGGAAACACAAGACGCCACGCCCAACATCCCGCGGCTTAAGTGGAACACAGACACGAATTGCTCGCTCCCAGGCTGCGGCCGCAGCTCGAACGCCGCAAACACCCCATCAGAGACTCGCACCAATCCGCCGTAGCTCGGCCCCGTTGCCTCCGTAAGATGACTGAGATGCCAGCCATCGTTGGTCTCGGTCACAAGGTAGATGTTGCCACGGCCCGGCATCATGTGGTTGAGGCCAGTTGCAACAATCGCCCCGCCTTCTACTCGCTGCATGCTGAGAACATTGTCCTCGACAAGACGAACCGGATCACCTTCGCCTGACTGAATGTACAACTCACCGCTCCATTCGCCCCGGTCCGTTCCGATCAATTGAAACGCACCGAGGTCTAGAACCATGCGACGACCGAAATCGTTTTCGGCTGGGTCCGTCATGATCGCGTCTGAGCCAGGCTCATCGATCACGGCGCCTTGCCAAGCCCACCGACCGCTCGCGCAAGCTTCGGCTTCCGGAAAACGCCAGAGGCGATCATCGGCGTCTTCATCCTCAACCGCCTCAGTGAGCCAACCACTCATCACCAATTCAAGCTCCTCACGAGCGAACGGAAGCCAATGGGTGGACGCGACCTCTTCGATTATGGATGCATAACCGCGATCGTCCAGCGACCGAAGTGCATTCGCGGCCTCAATGACCTCCGACCAATACTCGGAGCGCAATAGCTCGCGAAGGCGCGGCACCGCCGGGCGGTATCCTATGGCGGCGAGCGTCTTGATAACCTCCAGCCGAAACTCAAGGTGCTCCGAATTCAATAGATCCAGCATACGCGGGCCGGCCGGAATGGCATTTGGCCCAAGGAATTGAAAGTAGTCGAACTGACACGGACCATAGAGATCGAAATATCGCTCATCGCCTAAACCGTGTGACTGACATTGGGCGATCAGGTCAGGCACGATCTCATGGTTCCGAATCTCCATGAGCGCGCTTAGAGCGAGCGGCGCGAGGCGCTCATGCTCCCCTCGAGCCATCTCGAGAAGCCCTTCCTCGACGGTGCGAATTGCGTCGCCACCACGCTGAAGGAGGATCATTGCCGCAAGCCGTTCTTCGTCCGCGGTAGCCGTGGACGCAGCTAATTCAAACAACATCTGAATAGAAGCGCTCGTGATGGGGACACGAAACTGCGAGTAAGCGTCTGACGACCGGAACGTTCGCAATCCGTTGGCCAGTGTCCAGGCGTCTTCTTCCCGATCCTCCCGGATAAGTGAGGACATGTACGGAAGAAAAACAGGAATTGCGCGGTCGCCAGCGACGCTGACCGCGTCCACAAAGCTCGCGCGATTGTATTGCCCATCCTGAGCTTCCATCAGCTCCAAGAGCGCCAGCCGCTCACCCACATGCCCCAACAGCACCGTTGCGTCTGAGAACAGATCCTCGCTGACAAGCGCCAGAATTCGGCCTTGGTCCGCTTCAGTATAACCGGGCAGATGCATAGCGACTTGCACGCCAGGACGAGCTTCAAACCGCTCCGCTCGACCGATTGCCTCGATGACCGCAACGCGTCCATCAGCCCCGGCTTGTGAATAAACCGACACAAGATGCTCAATCAGATCATCGGTGTGCCGCACGCCTCGACGCCGCATTAGGTACGGAGTGCAATCTTCAACGCTCACGCATTCCAGAACTTCGCGGTCAAATTGATATTGATCAGAATCTTGCGCTGTCAAAGAAGAAATCGCGGCCGCAAAAACAAGCGCGGATAAACTCTCAAGCATCAACTAGTCTCCCGTGATCCGCCCCAGCGGATCAATGCGCTGCAGCGAGCGGCGCTCAGTTGCACGCAGCCAGACACGCATCCTAGAGAAAGTAAACTTTGTGACGGCAATAGGTCGAGTGGGCTCCGACCGGAAGTTCGTGCTTTTGAAGACCGGTCCGCTTTCGCCTGACTCCAACTCCGCGATCATTGCGAGCGGACGAACGCGACAACCCGTTTGAAACCGAATTCGGTTTAGCCCAAACCGAGTTCGGCCAAGGACAAAGCAGTTCTCAATCGCACTTGCTAGTAGTCTGAGTTTGAGCGATTAGAGACGTGTAGCGAAGATGGCGCACTGTCGCTTGTCCCAATCCTATCCAGCTGACCAAATCTTCGATGCCCCCCTCGAAGCGACGAGCTCATGGGCGCTAAATTTGTTGGTATAATTGTTGGTCTTTCAAAATTCGGGATATAATTTTTGATATTAAATCAGTAAGATGCTACAAATATTCGACGCCTCTCCTGGCACCATCCCCTCGCAAAGATTGAAACGACAAGCCGCCGATGTGCGGCTGTTTTTGTTTCTGGCTGTGTTTGTGGCGCTGCCGGTGACGGTGCGATCGCGCGCTCAGCCGGAGCCCAGACACAAAACATCCCGCTTCGTTTTGGGGCCGAAGCGGGATGCAGTGCTTTTTGCGATCCGTAGATCACGGGTATTGGGCAATTCAGGCTCACATTTTGGGGGATGCGACCCTGCCCGCCACTTATGCGTGTCGCATGAGCGCAGCACTAGTAATATTCTAATACCTCTGTAGCGCGCGCAAGATCTGACGCTGTATCGCGCACACAAAAAAGCCGCGCAGGGCCCTGAAAGACAGCCCTGCGTGGCTCGGGATCTCGTGCGATCCGGCCGTCTATGCAGTGGTGTGCAGCGCCTAGCTGCCCGTGCCTGCTACGTCACCTGCGCGACGCTCGACCCGGAAGCTGCCGGACGTGCCCGGCCGCAGCTGGGCGCGGCAGAAACCGTCCTCGGTCACCGTGAAGGGGCACTCGAACTGCGTGTGATCGATCCGCATGGTGAGACGCAGAGCGCCGCGTTCGGGCACTTCGTAGGAACACGTACCGGTCTGAACATCACTGACCTGGACACGCGCATTGTCGTGCAGGCCGCGGCCGCGGTCGCGCGTGGTGACACGGTCCCCATCAGCCTGGGTCAATTGGCAGGATACCGTCCAGCCCCGCTGGCCCATGGCCTCTAGCAGGAATGCGTCCGGACGGGAATAATTCTGAGCGGCAGCAAACGGTGCGAAAGCGACGGTTGCTGCGAGGGATGCGGCGAACATCATGTTTGTCTTTTTCATGCTTCACCCTCCTTGTCGGGATCATGTGTCGTTGAATGTGACACTATTGTTACAACCCAGAATTCGAAAAGTAAAGTCCGTATACTGCGTATTTTGGAGTGCCTTTGAATTGGATTTAATATCCTGTTTTTATATATTTTTATCTGATCATTTTGATAATTTACTGATCGATTACTTTTTCGTTTTTATCCGAAACGTCACACAATCGTGCCTTTTGATCGTGAACGTATCACCAGGCCTCGCCCCGGCGGCGGAGCCGGTTCACAAGCACCTCGAACACGCGTTCACTCATCCCGCCGCCGCGCGGGAGCGATCTCGCGCTGCGCGCTGCACCCGCACGCACCATTGCCCATTCATCTCCGGAGCGCTAGGACGACAGCTCAGACAAGGATCATGTGATGACCATCCACTACCACAAGGGCGACCTGCCCGACGGGCTCGACCTGGGCTCGCTCATCGCCATTGATACGGAAACCCAGGGCCTCTCCCTGGTGCGCGACCAGCTGTGCGTTGTGCAGATATCCTCCGGCGATGGCGATGCTCACATCGTGCAGATGGATCGCAGCCATTATAACTGCCCCAATCTGAAGGCCCTGCTTGCGGATCCCGGAGTTGAGAAAATCCTGCACTTCGCGCGTTTCGACGTGGCCATGATCCGCAAATATCTGGGTGTGACACTCGCCCCGGTTTTCTGCACCAAGATCGCTTCGAAACTGATCCGGACCTATACGGATCGTCATGGCCTGAAGGACGTCACCCGGGAACTGGTGGGCGCGGACATGAACAAGCAGCAGCAAAGCTCTGATTGGGGTGCAGAGACGCTGTCCCCTGCACAGCTGGAATATGCAGCCTCGGATGTGCAGCACCTGCACAAATTGCGCGAGCGACTGAGCGCCATGCTGGAGCGCGAGGGCCGTATGGCGTTGGCGAAATCCTGCTTCGACTTCCTGCCCACACGCGCAGAACTCGATCTGATGGGCTGGCCGGAAACCGATATCTTCGCACATTCGTAACGGAGGCCGCCTTGAAATAGCCAGCAAAGGCTGGTCTTAGTGGGCGGTAACCACGAACGCGCCAACTCGAAAGACTTAGAGTGATGACTGCGAGTGCCGCGCAGGGTCTGGAAGCCCTGCAGCCGACACATCACGGAAACTGGGAACCGCGACGCGCATTGACGCTGAACGCGGCCCGTCGCCGTACGGCGCTGGTCAGCCTGTTGCGGATGATCTTCGCAGGCGGCGCCATCGCGATCTCGCTGCTGGTGATTGCTCAGATGTTTTTTGGCTCACAGGGCGGCTCGACGGAATCCACCGAGGCGGTCAGCACGGATGTGCGCATGCTCAATCCGCGCTTTACCGGCCGGGACGAGAATCTGACACCTTACACGGTCACCGCAGACTCTGCCATCCGGCGCAGCGACAGCGCGATCGGGCTGACCGATCTTGATCGACCGCGGCTGGAGTATGACCTGCTGACCGGAGGCGGTGCGGAATCACTCGTTCTGGCCGAATCCGGCGTCTATGACCCCTCGAACCGGATCATCGATCTCAACACCGAGGTGAATCTGAACACGGCCGAAGGCTACAGCTTCGCTACCGATCATGCGCGGGTCTATCTGCGCGAGGAACGTGTGGTTGGCGAAGAGCCGGTCGATGGCAATGGCCCCATGGGGCAGATCCGGGCTGACCGGTTTGAAATACATGATGGCGGCGATCGTGTGATTTTCGAGGGACGCGTGCGCGCGCGTATCGTACAAGATCGCACAGATACCGCGACGGACGGAGACGGAAACTGATGCGCATCCTGGTTTTGATTGCTCTCGCCACGACAGCCCTTGCGCTGGCCGGTGCGCCTGCCAGCGCCCAGATCGGCAATGCCAGTCTGCCGCTGGACATTGAGGCGGATCACGTCGAGGTGCTTGATGCAGAGCACCGCATCGTCTGGCGGGGCAATGTCAATGCGGTGCAGGGCGACAGCGCCCTGCGCGCGGCGCGCATCGATGTCTATTACACCGGGACCGCAGCGGATGGCTCCAGTGGATGGGGTGATATCGATCGTATCGAGGCCGTGGAGAACGTCTTCTACATAACCCCGGAACAAACAGCGCGCGGTGATCGCGGCCTGTACAATCTAGATGATGAAACCATCACGCTCACCGGAGACGTCGTCATTACCCAGGGCGACAACACCGTCACGACCACGTTTTTCCAGACGGATCTCGTCAGCGGCAATTCCCGCTTCGGCGAACAGGGTGATGGCCAGCGCGTCCGCGCCGTGCTCGTCCCTGCTGATGACACCGAAACCGACGGCAATTAGGGCCGGGATACTGTTTTCATGGATGCTACGACCACAGAACGCGTCGCCGAGACGCCCGCTCGCGTCTCCGGCCTGACGGTCGAGAAAATTGGCAAGGCCTACGCCAAACGTCCGGTCGTGAAAGGGGTCTCCCTGACCCTTCAGCGCGGCGAGGTCGCCGGCCTACTCGGCCCCAATGGCGCGGGCAAGACCACCTGTTTCTACATGATTACGGGCCTGGTCGAAGCCGATTACGGCAAGATCCTGCTCGATGGCGAGGACATCACCCGCCTGCCCATGTACCAGCGCGCCCGCCTGGGCATCGGCTATCTGCCGCAGGAAAAATCCATCTTCCACGGTATGAGCGTCGAGCAGAACATCCTTGCTGTCGCCGAGATCGTCGAGAAGGACCGGGAAAAGCGCATGGACCTGGTCGAGCAATTGCTCGAGGAATTGCGCATCTCGCACCTTCGCCACGCGCGCGCGCCCTCGCTTTCGGGTGGTGAACGCCGCCGCGTCGAGATCGCCCGGGCCCTAGCTACGCGCCCGTCTTTCATGCTGCTCGACGAGCCCTTTGCCGGCATTGACCCACTGGCGATCGCGGATATTCGCGACCTGATCCGCTTTCTCAAGGATCGTGGAATCGGCATTTTGATCACCGACCACAATGTCCGTGAAACGCTGGAAATCACTGACCGAGCAACCATTATTTATGATGGTGAAGTGCTGTTCGAAGGCTCTCCCGACGAGATCCGATCCAACCCGGATGTGAAGCGCGTTTATCTCGGAGAAAGCTTTTCCTGATTAACCTCTGCAGGAAACGTACCAAACAGAGGTTTTCATGGCTGGAATAATGCAGAAGCTGGATATGCGCCAGGGCCAGTCCCTGGTGATGACGCCACAGCTCCAGCAAGCCATTAAGCTGCTACAGCTATCAAATGTGGAGCTTGCCGAGTTCGTCGAAGGCGAACTGGAACGCAATCCACTGCTTGAACGCGACGAGAGTTCCGAGAGCGCCGAATCAACCCGTCAGGAGGGTGAAGGCGAACCGCGAGAGCTCGAATTGTCCGCGCCGTCCGCTGATGCGAGCGAATCAATCGACGCTGATTCGGACGTGCTTCACATCGATGATTCCAAGGCCGACCTGTCAGGGGTCGCCGCCAATACGCCAGCCGACGCTGTGAGCCAGGGTGGGACGTGGGGAAACGGAGGCGGTGGCGCCATTAGCGAAGACTATGACGCCATAGCCAATTCCTCCCGCGAGATGTCATTGGCCGAACATCTGCACGATCAGCTGGCGACGGCCACGCATGACCCGATTGATCGCATGATCGGGGCGCATCTGATCGATCTGGCTGATGAAGACGGCTATCTTCGCTCTGACATGACCGAGATCGCGGCCCGGCTCGGGCTCGAACGGGCCCGCATTGAAGCCGTGCTGGAAATGACGCAGAGCTTTGAACCGGCCGGGGTCATGGCCCGTGATCTGGGCGAATGCCTGGCCCTGCAACTGCGCGAGAAGGATCGCCTCGATCCAGCCATGGCGACGTTGCTGGACAATCTGGAGCGCTTGGCGCGGCATGAATACGACGCGCTCAAATCGCTTTGCGGTGTCGACAATGAAGACCTCGACGAGATGATTTCCGAGATCCGCGAGCTGACGCCCAAGCCAGGCATGGCTTTCGGACATGACAGCGCACGCGCGGTCGAGCCGGATGTCTTCATCCGCCAGGCGCCCGACGGCAGCTGGCAGGTCGAGCTCAACTCGGAAACCCTGCCCCGCGTCCTGGTCAATAATCGCTATTATAACGAGATCCACACTGCTGCGCGGACAGAAAACGAGAAGAGCTTCATTACCGAGTGCAGCCAGAACGCCTCCTGGCTGGTGAAAAGCCTGGATCAGCGCGCGCGCACCATCCTGAAAGTCGCCAGCGAGATTGTCCGCCAGCAGGACATGTTCCTGGCTAACGGCGTGGCCTATCTGCGCCCGCTGAACCTGAAGACGGTGGCTGATGCGATCGGCATGCACGAGTCCACAGTCAGCCGGGTGACGTCCAACAAGTTTGTTTCCACACCCCGCGGCATGTTCGAGCTGAAGTATTTCTTCACCTCCGCCATCCCGTCCGCCGGGGGCGGAGAAGCCCATTCTGCTGAGGCAGTTCGTCACAGGATCAAGACGCTGATCGGCCAGGAAACCTTGGAAGACGTGCTATCCGACGACAAGCTTGTTAATCTTCTTCATGACGAGGGGATTGAAATTGCACGCCGGACTGTGGCCAAATACCGAGAGGCGCTCAACATACCCTCTTCGGTCCAGCGTCGACGCATTCTCAAGCGCGCCGGTTAGGGTCTGCCGCAAATGAGCGCCTCGCGGGACGAAGCGCACCCATGCGTCCGTGCGATTCGTGACGAACTTCAAGATTGACTCTTGGGTCCGCCCGCGACTAGGTTCCGCCCGCTTTCCAAGGGGCGGAGCAGTTCGGAAACGCCTCACATGCTGGTGAATGGCCAGCGGGAAGGAGCGCATGCATACACAAGTTGTCAGCAAAGGCATCGACGTCAGCGACGCACTTCGGGAACAAATTCTCGGACGTGTCGAGGACGGGGTCTCAAAATACTTCAATCGTCCGGGCGAGGCCTATGTCGCCATCGCACGCGAGGGGGTCGGTTTTCGGGTCGACTGTTCCTTGCACCTGCCGTCCGGCGTAATGCTCCAGGCCCATGGTGAAGCGGATGACGCCTACAAGGCGGCAGACGACACCATGATCAAGCTGGAGAAGCGGTTGCGCCGCTACAAGCGCAAGCTGAAGAACCACCACGCTGATAATAAGTCCGAGCTACCTGGCGAAAGTCTTCCTTTCGTCGTTCTCAAGGGGATGCGTGACAGCTTCTCCGACGACGATGAAGACGACAGCCTGCCGGCAGCGAACGGTTCTCCGGAACCAATAGTGATCGCGGAAAAGCCCGGTGAAGTCCGCACGATGACTGTGGGCATGGCATCTCTGGAACTGGACGCGGCAGATTCGCCGTTCCTGCTTTTCAAGAACGCTGCAAACGGGGGGGTCAACATCGTCTACCGACGGCCTGATGGAAACATCGGGTGGGTAGACCCGTCACGAGCCGAGCGGAAAGCAACCGCGTAGACACTAGAAGTTATCAATGGCGTTAGCTGATCTCATTCCCGGCGACGGTGTCATCCTTGACTTGGGTGCCTCAAGCCGAAAGCAAGTTCTACAATCTCTCGCCGAGCTGGCCGCAGAGACGACCGGGCTGAATGCGCGTACGATTTTCGACGCCGTTCTTCAGCGCGAACGTCTCGGCTCGACCGGCGTGGGACAGGGCGTCGCCATTCCTCATGCACGCATTCGTGGGAATGAACGGGTGCAGGGCTTTTTTGCCCGCCTGCGTTCGCCGGTCGACTTTGAGTCGATCGACGGACGTCCGGCGGACCTGATATTCATGCTGATCGCACCGGAAGATGCCGGTGCAGAGCACCTCAAGGCGCTGGCGCGCGTATCCCGCCTGCTGCGACGTGAAGATATCCGACAGCGCCTGCGCGCGGCCCCCAACACGGACGCGGTTTTCGCCGCCCTCTCTGGTGAGCCGGCCACGGACGCCGCTTAGGCACTCATCGCACATTCAGCTTGGATCAGCATGCTCCGGGGAAACAGTTTCCGGAGGACTTCATGTTGCGCCTTGTCACCCTGGCCGTTTCAGCGGCCCTGCTGGCTTCACCCGTGATCGCCCAGGATAATGTCGATGATCTGAGGCTCGCCGCCGAAGCCGGCGACAGCTCTGCCGCGTTCAACTATGGCTACGCCATGACATTCCCCGAAAACGGGGATCCCGACTTCGCCATCGGGCGTTACTGGCTCGTGCAGGCTGCCAATGATGGCTCGGCAGAAGCTAATCACGTGCTGGGACTGATCTATCGCGATGGCATCGGCACGGATGCCGAGCTCGATCGGGCCCGCGCCTTTTTCGAGCTCGCCTGGCAGGCGCGCAATACAAGCGCCGGGATCGATCTGGCCGATTTGCTGGTCTACGACTATGAGGGCGAGGCCGAGGCCGGTCTGGCGATCTATCGCCAGCTGTCCGGACGCAATGATGTCGGAGCCTTCGCCCAGTTACGACTCGCCGAAGCCCTGATGTTCGGCCCGGAAGCCATTGAGGATACGGATGCGGCGCTCGCGGCCGCCCGTGCGGCCCTTGCGGCCGACACCAGCCTGGCCGGCGCCAACTATATTCTCGGCATTGGCGCCATGACCGGCATGGAAGGCGAAGCGGACCCGGCCGCCGCTCGCACCTACTGGCAGGCAGGCTCGGACGGTGGCGACCCGCTGTCCATGGCCGCGCTGGCCCAGGCGATGCTTGACGGCGAGGGCGGCGATGTCGATCTCGTCGAGGCCCTCGCCCTGCTCTATACCGCAGCCACGCTGGGTGATCTCGACGCGGCTGAAAGCGCCTCAGCCATCGAGGACCAACTGGAAGAAGCCCAGCTGACCGAGGCGGAACAACGCTCCACCCAGTATCTGGACCGGCTGTAAGGCAACGGAACAACAAAAAACCCCGCTGGTGACAGCGGGGTTTTCGATAATGGTGGAGCTAAGCGGAATCGAACCGCTGACCTCTTGAATGCCATTCAAGCGCTCTCCCAACTGAGCTATAGCCCCGAAACTCGGGTTGGCCGCATTGGGGTCAGCGGCCAAGAGGCGCGGAACCTAGTCCCGGATTGTGTCCGGATCAAGAGCCCGCTGCGCCCCGTACTGCAGAAGATCAGAGATCTTCCTCTTTATCGATGTTGAAGTCGCCGAAATCCTCGTCGTCTTCCTCGTCGATCAGGACCTTGGTGTTGTCGTCCTCATCATCATCGTCGAGGTCGTCTTCGGACTCGAAATCGTCTCCGATATCGTCGCTGAGGCCGGAACCGTCCTCATCGTCGTCATCATCGGAATCCGGCACTTCGTTGGCCGCTTCGTCGACTTCCGGCGTATCGTCAGCCTCGTCCTCGAAACCGTCCTGTTCGTCGGCTTCCTTGCCCTTCTGCTCCTCGGCCTCTTCCGGTTTCGGATCATCCGCTACCGGCAGTTTCGGCTCCAGGGCTTCCGGATCGAACTCATGCTCACACTTCGGGCACCGCGCAGGCTGGCGGCCCAGGTCGTAAAATTTGGCAGCGCAGCTAGGGCAGGTGCGCTTGGTTCCAAGATCTGCTTTGGCCATGACTTCCCTTCATAACCACAATACGTTTCGGCGGGTCCCGTTGCCACGATCACCGCGCTCTGTCAAAACCTGATCACCGTGATGTCACCCCAATCCTTGTGTTTTTCTTGATGCCCCAAAATTCTTTCACTCTGCAAGGCCCTTTTTCTGCCTCCCGCTCGGGCCCGCTGAGCGGCGATTTCGCCGCACCCGGAGACAAGTCCATCTCGCATAGATCCCTTATTTTTGGAGGACTTGCTAACGGTAACACCCAGATCGAAGGCCTGCTGGAAAGCGAGGATGTGATCAATACGGCCAAGGCCATCGCCGCTCTCGGCGCCGATGTGCAAAATCTTGGCGATAATCGCTGGTCGGTGACCGGTCTGGGCGGAAAATTCGAATCACCTGACGCCGATCTCGATTTCGGAAACTCCGGAACCGGCGCACGCCTCATGATGGGCGTCGTGGCCGGAACGGGTGCGACCGCGCGCTTTGTCGGCGATGAAAGCCTGTCGGGCCGGCCGATGCGGCGCGTGACCGACCCGTTGTCGGAAATGGGCGCAGACGTCACCACGACGGAGGGGCGACTGCCCGTAACCGTGGAGAGCGCTCCGCTGGACGCCATTCGCTACACCCCGCCTATTGCCTCCGCCCAGGTCAAATCCGCCCTGTTGCTGGCAGGGCTTGGTGCGTCGGGCACCACCGTCATCCACGAACCGACCCCGACGCGCGACCACACCGAGACCATGCTCAAGCTGTTCGGCGCGCAAATCTCGGTCGAGACGACAGGCGGCGGCTGGACCATATCCCTGCCCGGCGAACAGACCCTGACGGCCACTCCGGTGCGCGTACCAGGTGACCCGAGTTCGGCCGCCTTCGCGGTGGTCGCGGCCCTGATTACGCCGGGATCTGAGATCACTCTTCGCGGTGTCATGGATAATCCCGCCCGCACCGGTCTCTACACGACCCTCACGGAGATGGGCGCAGACCTCGTTATCACCCCTGCCGCGGATATGGCCGGCGAGAAGACCATCGATATCCGAGCCCGTCATTCCAGCCTCAAGGGTGTCAGCGTCCCGGAAGATCGCGCCCCGTCCATGATTGATGAATACCCGATCCTGGGCGTTGCGGCAGCTGCGGCAGAAGGCGTAACCCGCATGAACGGACTGGCCGAACTGCGTGCCAAGGAAAGCGACCGCCTGATGGGCACATCCGACTTGCTGACCTCGAATGGGGTAGAGACGATCATTCGCGATGACGGGCTGGACGTGGTCGGCACGGGTGGAACGGTGCCGGGCGGTGGCCATGTCATCACCCATCACGACCACCGGATTGCCATGAGCGCGCTGGTTCTGGGCCTGATCGCAGAGGACGCGGTTACCATCGATGATGCCAGCATGATCGCCACCAGCTATCCGGACTTCCTCGATCACATGCTGGGTCTGGGCGCGACCATGGAGCCCACGGAATGATCATCGCCGTTGATGGTCCACTGGCCTCGGGTAAGGGCACGATCGCCCGCGCATTGTCACAGACATTCGGCCTGCCCTATCTCGATACCGGCAGTCTTTATCGAGCAACGGCCTTGCGGGTACTCGACGCCGGTGAGGACCCGACCGATGAGGCCGCCGCGGTTCGAGCCGCAACGTCGCTTGATGTCACGGCCATCGACGAAGACCGGATCCGCACGGCCGAGGTCGGTGTCGCAGCCTCGCAGGTGGCCAAGCAACAACCCGTCCGCGACGCCTTGTTCGACGTGCAACGCGCCTTTGCCACCCAACCCGGTGGCGCCATTCTGGATGGTCGCGATATCGGGACCGTGATTTGTCCGGATGCCGAAGTGAAGCTCTTCGTCACCGCCGATCCTGAGACCCGGGCCCGGCGCCGTCAGACCGAGCTGAACGCCAAGGGCGATCCGATCACCTTCGAGCAAATGCTCGCCCAGACGCTCGAACGCGACGCGCGCGATGCCCAGCGATCCGATGCCCCCATGCGCAAGGCGGAGGATGCAACCTTGCTTGATACGTCATCCTTGAGTATAGACGCGGCCATCGCGGAAGCCGTGAGGATTGTGGAAAAGCGCCAAAAGGCGTGACACTTCCGAGCACTCCGTGATCACAGCCGAGTACCGGACAAGACCTCAATTGCTCTCTTCCGGAGCAAAGGGTGGCGTTCGGCCCACTCTTGTTTGAACTCTAACCCGCTGATTCATCAGCACTAAGACAGCGCCATCACCGATTTTTAGCTTGACCGCGCTGTACTGGAGCAACCCTTTAAATGTCTACCGAAACACTCACCCCGACGACTGATGACTTTGCCGCGATGCTCGAGGCAAGCCTGGCCGGCCGCGATCTGGCCGAGGGCCAAGTTGTCAAAGGCACCGTGACCGCAATCGAAAACGACGTTGTTGTTGTCGATGTTGGTCTGAAGACCGAAGGCCGCGTCCCGCTGCGCGAATTCACCGGTCCGGGATCCGAAGCCCCGTCCGTGGGTGACGAGGTTGAAGTCTACCTTGAGCGCATCGAAAACGCGCTCGGTGACGCCATTCTGTCGCGCGACAAGGCTCGCCGCGAAGAAAGCTGGGACCGCCTCGAGAAGTCCTTCGACAAGAAAGAGCCGGTCAATGGTGCGATCGTCGGTCGCGTCAAAGGCGGTTTCACTGTCGATCTCGGCGGCGCATCTGCGTTCCTGCCGGGTTCCCAGGTCGATATTCGTCCGGTCCGCGACGTTGGTCCGCTGATGAACCAGGAACAGCCGTTCGCCATCCTCAAGATGGACCGTCCGCGCGGAAACATCGTTGTTTCCCGCCGCGCCGTCCTCGAAGAGAGCCGTGCCGAACAGCGTGCTGAACTCGTCGGCCAGCTGGCTGAAGGCGAAGCACGCGAAGGCGTGGTCAAGAACATCACCGATTATGGTGCGTTCGTTGACCTGGGCGGCATTGACGGCCTGCTGCACGTCACCGACATGTCCTGGAGCCGCGTTGGCCACCCGTCCGAAGTTGTCGAAGTTGGTCAGACGGTTTCCGTCCAGATCATCAAGATCAACAAGGACACCCAGCGTATCTCCCTCGGCATGAAACAGCTGATGTCTGACCCTTGGGATGGCGTTGCTGCGAAATACCCGGTTGGCGCAACCTTCGAAGGTCGTGTCACCAACATCGCCGAGTACGGTGCATTCGTTGAGCTGGAACAGGGCGTTGAAGGCCTGGTCCACGTTTCCGAAATGTCCTGGACCAAGAAAAACGTCCACCCGGGCAAGATCCTGTCCACTTCTCAGGAAGTTCAGGTCATGGTTCTCGATGTCGACGCCGAGAAGCGCCGCATCTCCCTGGGCGTCAAGCAGACCCAGCGCAATCCGTGGGAAGTGTTCGCAGAGAACCACCCGTCCGGTTCCGCCATCCAGGGCGAGATCAAGAACATCACCGAGTTCGGTCTGTTCGTTGGCCTGGAAGGCGACATAGACGGCATGGTTCACCTGTCCGACATCTCCTGGGACCAGTCTGGCGAAGAAGCCATGGAAGCCTTCAAGAAGGGCGACATGGTTGACGCGAAGGTTCTCGACGTTGACGTCGAGAAAGAGCGTGTCTCCCTGGGCATCAAGCAGCTTGCTGGCGACCCGATGGACAGCTCTGGCGTCAACCGCAACGACACCGTCACCTGTACGGTTACGGAAATCACGTCCGGCGGCATCGAAGTCACCTTCGGCGACGACACGGCTGTGAAAGCCTTCATCCGCAAGTCCGACCTGTCCCGCGATCGTGCGGAACAGCGTCCGGAGCGCTTTGCTGTAGGCGACAAGGTCGACGCTCGCGTCACCAATGTCGACAAGGCATCTCGCCGTATCTCCCTGTCCATCAAGGCACTGGAGATCTCCGAGGAGCGTGAAGCGGTTGAGCAGTATGGTTCTTCCGATGCCGGTGCATCCCTGGGTGACATCCTGGGCGCTGCCCTGCGCGAGAACGACGGCGAAGACAAAAGCTAAGCCCATACGTTCAAACGAATAAAAATTGATCGGCCGGAGCACTGCTTCGGCCGATTTTTTTTGATCAAGCGTTGACGTGCCCTCTGTCTCAAGGCAGTTTTATCGAGCAAACACGGAGGCATGGCATGATCAAATCCGAGCTGATCGATCGTCTGGCAGAAGCCAATCCCCACCTCTACCACCGGGATGTGGAGCGTGTGGTCAATACGATCCTCGATGGCGTGACCGATGCCCTCGCCCGTGGTGACCGGGTCGAGCTTCGTGGATTTGGTGCCTTTTCCGTTCGCCAGCGCCCGGCCCGCACCGGCCGCAACCCGCGCACCGGCGAAAGCGTATCCGTGAAGGAAAAACACGTTCCCTTCTTCAAGACCGGCAAGGAATTGCGCGAGCGCGTCGATGGCTCCCGCGATACGGTCAAGGAACTGCCCTAGCCCCGATTTTCACATCTGATTAAGCGCCTCGGCCGATAATTTCGGCATGAGCAGTGTTGGCGCGTTATCCGGCTTGCCGTCGATGCCCCAGGCATCGGCCTCTGCAAGTGCGCCTGCCCCCCAGAAAAACGGGGGCCTCAACCAGCCTCTATCCAAGGAAGAACAGGCCCAGGTCGCCAAGCTGAAAGCGCGCGACGCCGAGGTGCGTGCGCACGAACAGGCGCACAAGAATGTTGGCGGCCAATATGCCGGCGCCATCAGCTATGAATTCCAGAAGGGTCCCGATGGTCGCTCCTACGCCGTAGGGGGAGAAGTTCCGATCGATGCGAGCGAAATTGCCGGCGATCCGGAAGCGACCATCGAGAAGATGCGCATTGTCAAGGCTGCCGCCCTGGCTCCGGCCGAACCGTCGGCCCAGGACCGCAAGGTGGCGGCGCTCGCCGATGCGCAGATGATGAAGGCCCAGGCCGAGCTCAACACGCAGCGGACCGAAGGGGCTGCCCCGAACAGTCCGGAGAGCATGTTGAGCGGCGATCTCAACCAGAAGCTGGCCGAAATGCGAGAGACGGCTCGGGAAGAGCAGGAAGCAGGCGCCGCGAACCAGGCCCAGGGGGTAGCGGCTCCGTTTGATCTGATGGCCTACGCGCAGGGCGTATACGCGTCGACCACACCGGCGACACCCGCCAGCCCTCTCTAAACCTTGCGATTATAGTCTCCGGACTTTCTCAGATAGCCGAAGAAATCCTCGAGGGCCCGCACCAGCCGGGTCAGCCAGCCTGCCCGTCCGTAATAGATCTGCGCGTCCTCAGGGGCATTGGTGTCATATCTCCAATCGTAAGCCATTTTCGTCTCCGTCATTAACTGAGACATGTCTTACGCTTGATATGGAGACCCATTCCAACTAAACATCAAGGGTCTGTCATAAGCTGTTCTTATGCCCCAATCTCTACCTCCCATCCAGGCCATCCGCGTTTTCGAGACCGCTGCCCGCCTTGGCAATTTCACGCGCACGGGTGAAGCCCTGGGCATGACCCAGGCTGCGGTGAGCTATCAGATCAAACAGCTGGAAGACCGGCTGGGCTTTGCGGTGTTTGATCGCAAGCCGCGCCATGTGGAGCTGACCGCCCGCGGCGCCCGTCTCGCCAGCGGCACCAGCGAAGCCTTCCGCCTGCTTGAGCGGACCTTCGAGAATGTGCGCGACGAGCAGGACCACATCCTGCACATCTCGGCCATCCCGACCTTTTGTAACAACTGGCTGGTCCCGCGCATCGGCACCTTCCAGATGGAAAATCCCGACCTGGCCGTCCGCATCGAATCCAATCGCGACATCACCGATATCAAGGCCGGGGAAGCCGACATCGCCCTGCGCTCCGGCTATGGCTATTGGGAGGGGCTGGAAGCGCGCAAACTGTTTGACGACACCACGGCGCCCCTGGTTCCAACAGCAGCCCTGCAGCGGTTCGGACCGCTGGAAAAACCGGAAGACCTGCTCAAGCTGCGCCTGTTCGGGCCCCTGCCCTGGTGGCAGGCCTGGTTTGAGGAACAGGGCATCGACCCGACCCTCCTGCCCGCGCGCCCGCACCTGGAACTGGAGACCCAGACGATGGAGATCTCTGCCGCCATTGCGGCGGGAGATGCCGCCTGCATGGTCACCCCGATCTATTTTGCCGAACAGATCGCAGCCGGTGCTCTGGTCCAGCCCTTCGCGCATGAAAGCCCGCACACCCACGCCCACTACATGGTGTTTGATCCGGAGCGCGCCAACGAGCCCAAGATCAAGGCCTTCGTGCAATGGATGCTGTTCCAACCCATGGCGTTCTGCCTCAACCGGGCGCCCAAGGCGTTTCCCGAGGCGGGCGGGTAGGCCAGCAGCTTATCTTCCCCGCTCGCGGGGAAGCGGGCTCGCCGAAGCCAGAGGCGAAGGCGAGGTCGAAGGGGGTGCGAACGCCAGTGAGCACTAAACCTTCGCGCTACGCGCTCCGGCCCCTCCGTCCCTTCGGGACACCTCCCCGGTGGGGAGGATGAAAAGCAGCTATTCGCCAACTGGGGCTTGCCGAATGTGACGTGAAGCTTACTAGTCACTCCCAGCACTACAATGCGAGCCGGACATGCCCGCCATCGACATCAAATTCTGCGGCCTGAAAACCGGACCCGACGTCGCCGCCGCACGTGAGGCAGGCGCGCGCTATACAGGTTACGTCATATTCCCGCCCAGCCCGCGTCATGTGGACCCGGTGCGTGCGGGAGAGCTGTCTCACCTGGCACACGGCACCGAGACCGTCGCTGTCGTCGTCAATCCGGATGATGAGCTGCTCGCGCAGATCCGCGACGCCATGCGGCCCGACTGGATCCAGCTGCACGGCTCGGAAACGCCGCAGCGTGTCGAACAGGCCCGCGCCCATGCCAGCAAGGGCATTATCAAGGCCCTGCCCGTCGCCGAGATGAGCGATCTGGACGCCGCCAAGATCTATGACGGTGTCGCCGACATGCTGTTGTTTGATGCCAAACCGCCCAGGGACGCAGACCGTCCGGGCGGCTGGGGGCATGGTTATGACTATGCACTGCTGAAAAACCTGTATTTATCGGTGCCCTGGCTCTTGTCCGGCGGGCTTGATCCCACCAATGTCTGCCAGGCCGTCGAGGCTGCGGGCGCACAGGGCGTCGATGTCTCGTCCGGCATTGAAACATCCCCCGGCGTCAAGGATGCCGAACTGATTCACGCCTTTGCGAAGGCCCTGAGCGAAACCGCCTGAAGGAGAAAGCCATGAGCGATACCGCCTCTGTCGACCCCCGACCGAATGCGCTTTCCGCCTGGCCGGATGCGCGTGGCCGATTTGGTGATTACGGCGGTCGTTTCGTCGCTGAAACATTGATGCCGAACATCCTCGAGCTGGAGGCGGCCTATGAGGACGCCAAACGTGACGTCAACTTCCAGCGCGAGATGGGAGAGTTTCTGCGCGATTATGTCGGCAAGCCCAGCCCGATCTATTTCGCCGAACGCCTGACCGAGGAATTCGGTGGCGCGAAAATCTGGTTCAAGCGCGACGAGCTGAACCATACCGGCAGCCACAAGATCAATAACTGCCTGGGCCAGGTGCTCCTGGCCAAGCGCATGGGCAAGACCCGTATCATCGCCGAGACCGGCGCCGGCCAGCACGGTGTGGCCACGGCGACGGTCGCGGCGCGCTTTGGCCTGCCCTGTACGGTCTTCATGGGCGCCACCGATGTGGAGCGCCAGGCGCCCAACGTGTTCCGCATGAAATTGCTGGGCGCCGAGGTGGTGCCGGTGTCTTCGGGCACGGGTACGCTGAAGGACGCCATGAACGAGGCGCTGCGCGACTGGGTCACCAATGTGCACGACACGTTTTATGTCATCGGCACAGTGGCGGGCCCGCACCCCTATCCGGCCATGGTGCGTGATTTCCAGTCCATCATCGGTCGCGAGGCCCGCGCCCAGATCATGGACCGGCTGGGACGTCTTCCCGACGCGGCCGTGGCTTGCATCGGCGGGGGCTCCAATGCGATGGGGCTTTTCCACCCGTTCATCGATGACGAGGGTGTGCGCCTGATCGGTGTCGAGGCGGCCGGCCACGGTATCGAGACCGGTGAACACGCCGCCAGCCTGAAAGGTGGCAAGCCCGGCATCCTGCACGGCAACAAGACCTATCTGCTGCAGGATGATGACGGCCAGATCATCGACGCCCACTCCATCTCGGCAGGTCTGGACTATCCCGGCATCGGCCCGGAACACGCCTTCCTGCACGACGCCAAGCGCGCGGAATACGTCTCGGCGACCGATAGTGAGGCACTGGAGATGTTCCAGCTCTGCACCAAGCTGGAAGGCATTATCCCGGCCCTGGAGCCCGCCCACGCCCTCGCCCGCGTCCGCGACCTGGCCAAAGAGCTCGGCCCGGACGGTGTCATCCTGATGAATATGTGCGGCCGCGGCGACAAGGACGTCCCGCAAGTGGCGGAGATGCTTGGGGTGAAGCTTTGATTGCCGCGCTTATTGCCGTTGTGATGCTGATCCAGGCGCATACGGCGCAAGATACGATTTTGCCCGGCATATTAGACCTTCCGGTTCCGGCAGGATCTGAGTTGCAGGCGGAATGTGACTTCTGGGTCCCAAATTCAGATAAAGCCGAAATGGAAGAATTCTTCGAGACGGTCTTCACGGCTTGTATTGAGTACCCCAACGCCAATGCTGATGCCGTCGCAGAGCAGTTTGAGATTGTACTTCGGGACGATTGGCAGATCCAGGATGCGATGGGGTTTCTGGAAATTTATCAAGCAATTTCGGAAGCTAACTGCCCCAGTTATCTGATGGTGTCGTCGCAATCGAAAGACGCGCTCCTAGACCCGGTCGACAGAAGCGAAGCTGACACGCTCGTTGCCGTTTTTATGGTCAGCGAGAATTATCGGGACGCATGCCAATGACCAACCGCCTCACCACACGTTTCAATGAACTCGACGCTTATGGCCGTCCGGGTTTTGTCGCCTACATGATGGCAGGCGATGGTGACAGCCAGGCCCTGCTCAATGCGCTGCCGAATGCCGGTGCGGATGTGATCGAGCTGGGCATGCCCTTTACTGATCCGATGGCCGATGGCGCTTCTATTCAGGGTGCGGCACTGCGGGCGCTGGAAGCGGGCATGACGTTGCAGGGCGTGTTCGCCCAGGCCGCGGAGTTCCGCAAGGCCAATGATACCACGCCGATCGTCCTGATGGGTTATGCCAATCCGATCCACCATATGGGCTTTGAGAATTTCGCCCGCCGAGCCGAGAAGGCCGGGGTGGACGGGCTGATCTGTGTCGACATTCCGCCGGAAGAGGATGAAGAGCTGCGCAAAGCGCTCAATGCGCATGGCATCGCCCTTATTCGCCTGGCCACCCCCACCACCGACGACAAACGACTGGGAACAGTGGTCGAAAACACGTCCGGTTTTGTTTATTACGTTTCTACGACGGGCGTGACAGGCGCCGGATCCGGTGTTGTTACCGAGGTCGGGGATGCTGTTGCACGCGTCAGGGCTGCCAGCGGTTTACCCGTTGCAGTCGGGTTTGGTGTACGCACGCCTGAACAGGCGAAGGCTATCGCCGAGCGCGCCGATGCTGTGGTGGTTGGATCCGCCATCGTCGACGCCATGAATGAAGGTGGTGTCGAGGCTGCCGTGGAGCTGGTGAAATCCCTCTCTGCTGCAACTCATGGCGCAAAACGGTGAGTGAAGGCCGATGAAAGATCGGGACGCGGAAATGAACTGGTTGTCCAAGCTTACCCCTCCGGGGATGTCGAAAATCTTCTCCAAGCGGGATACGCCCGACAATTTGTGGGTCAAATGCCCGATCTCGGACGAGATGGTCTTCCACAAGGATCTGGAAGCCGGCCTGTTCGTGACCCCGGCGGGTCACCACATGCGCATCGGCCCGGCCTGGCGTTTCCAGTTCACCTTTGACGGCGACTATACCGAGCTCGACACGCCGGAAGTCCCCAAGGACCCGCTGAAATTCAAGGACGACAAGCCCTACACCTCACGCATTGCCGGTGCGCGCAAGAAGACCGGTCGTGATGACGCGATGGCGATTGCTGTCGGCGAGATTGGTGGCGTGGAAACGGTTGTCCTGGTCCAGAACTTCGCCTTCATGGGCGGTTCGCTGGGCATGGCTGCCGGTGAAAGCTTCATCCGCGCTGCCGAGGAAGCCATCAAGCGCCGTGCGCCGCTGGTCGTGTTCACCGCTGCCGGTGGTGCTCGCATGCAGGAAGGCGCGCTGTCGCTGATGCAGATGCCGCGTACGACGATCGCCGTTGAAATGCTCAAGGAAGAGCGCCTGCCCTATGTCGTGGTCCTGACCGATCCGACGACCGGCGGTGTGACCGCCTCCTACGCCATGCTGGGCGATGTTCACCTGGCCGAGCCGGGTGCCCTGATCGGTTTTGCCGGCCCGCGCGTGATCGAGCAGACCATTCGCGAGAAACTGCCGGAAGGCTTCCAGCGCTCCGAATACCTCCTGGAAAAGGGCATGGTCGACAAGGTCGTGCATCGCCGGGACATTCCGGCTACACTGTCGCGCATGTTACGCGTGATGCTGAAACGACCCGGTTCGTCAGCGCCTGCCGCGCTGACCCCGCCCGCTGCTGATCATGTCCCCGCCGACCCCGCGTCCGGCGACGGGGGTTCCCATTAGCACGCGCCGTCAGGCGATTGACGACGCGCTTGAGCGCCTGGGTCGACTGCACCCGAAGAAAATTGATCTCTCGCTCGGGCGCCTGCAGCGCCTGCTTACGGCGCTCGGCAATCCACAGGACAAGCTGCCGCCGACCATTCACGTGGCCGGTACGAACGGCAAGGGTTCGACCTGTGCCTTTTTGGCCGAGATGGCCCGCGCCAAGGGCGAGAAGGTCCACATCTACACCTCGCCGCACCTGGTCAATTTCAATGAACGCATCCTGCTCAACAGCAAGCCGGTCGATGATCGCGCCCTGATCGAGGCCTTTGCCCGCGCCGAAGCGGCCAATTTCGGCGAACCGATCACGTTTTTCGAGATCACCACCGCGGCCGCCTTCCTGCTGTTCAGCGAGCACCCGGCAGACCGCCTGATCCTGGAAGTGGGCCTGGGCGGCCGGTTCGACGCGACCAATGTGATTACCCGGCCGGAGCTGACGGTCGTCACACCGGTCAGCCTCGACCACCAGGACTTCCTCGGCGACGAGCTGGAAATGATTGCCCGGGAAAAGGCCGGCATCGCCAAGCCGGGTGTTCCGATGATCATCGGCGACCAGAAGCCGGAAGCGCGGGACGCCCTGCTGGAAGAAGCGGGCAAGGTCGGTGCGCCGACCCTGGTCTGGGGCCAGGATTACCGCGCCTATCCGCAACACGGCCGGCTGGTCTATGAGGATGAGAACCGGGTCTGGGATCTGCCTGCACCCGGTCTTCTAGGACCACACCAGGTGCTCAACGCCGGCGCAGCTGCGGCCTGCGCCGCTGCGCTCGACTGGCCGGAAGAAGCCGTCGCCAAGGGTAGCGAACAGGCCCGTTGGCCCGGCCGCCTGCAGGCGATTACCGGTGGCCCGCTGGGCGAGATTGCACAGAAAGCCAGGGCCGAGCTGTGGCTGGATGGCGGACATAATGAAGCCGCCGCGATCGCACTGGCCCATGCCTTTGCCGACATGGATGAGCGTGAAGACCGCCCGCTGGTAATCATTGCCGGCTTCTCGCCGAACAAGGATGTCCGGGCCTGGGCCTCGCAATTTGCCGGTCTGGCCCGCAAACTCATTGCGGTGGAGTTCAATGCAGGCCGTGGTGGCTCACTGCACGCCAATGATGTGGTGCATCTGTGCAAGGAGGTCGGACTGCACGCAGAACCGGCCGGCGGGCTGATCCCCGCCTTGAAGGACGCAGTCAAGGAAAGTCCGACGCCCCGTATCCTGATCGGTGGATCGCTCTATCTGGCGGGCGAGGCGCTCGCCCTGGGTGGATGCCCGCCGCACAAGACGCCAGGCTAGGCAGACCACCCAAAGAAAAAGGGCCGCTCAAACGAGCGGCCCTGATCAATTGGAAGCGTATCGCGCTTAGGCGAGCGTTTCCTTGACCCATTCGGTGATCTTGCCCTTGGCCATGGCGCCGATCTTGGTCGAGGCCACCTGGCCGTCCTTGAAGATCATCAGCGTCGGGATACCGCGCACGCCGTATTTGCCCGGCGTCATCGGGTGATCATCAATGTTTACTTTGGCGATGGTGATCTCACCGGCCATCTCCGAAGCGATCTCTTCCAGTGCCGGAGAGATCTGCTTGCAGGGGCCACACCACTCTGCCCAGAAATCCACGAGAACCGGACCGCTGGCATTGAGCACGTCGGTTTCGAAGGAATCATCGCTGACCGCTTTGGTCGCCATGGGCTTACTCCTTTGTTCGGGACGAGTCGCTAGGGACTCTTTCGATGGCGCGTGAGGTAAGGACCCGCGCGCCACTCGTCAAGCCGTCTTGCCCGGCAGGACAGTGTCCAGCAAGCCATCCGGCAGCTCCATCAGGTCAGCTGAATCTGTCCACAACAAGGCACAACGCACTCTTTTACCAGCGTAAATTTCCCTGAGCAGATTGCGGTAAGAGGCCATCTGACCGAGATACACGCGAGCCACATCTTCCACTGCTTTTGGCGGCGGCCGATTGGTTTTGTAATCGATGATCAGAACATCGTGATCGGTCACGAGAAGACGGTCGATCTGACCGCGTACGATCTGCCCGCCGACAATGCCGGTCAGCGACACTTCGGCCTGGCTGTCCGGGCCGAACAGCGCGCCGTATTCGGGATGGTCGAGAATGCCCAGCGTCTCCTCGACCAGCACGTCGCGCGTCTTCGCATCCAGGTCTGACTGCGCGCCAGCATATCGTTCGGCCGCATCGCGCCAGGCCGGGCGCGGCAGTTCGGGCAGGGTCTCCAGCAATTTGTGGATCACCTCACCGCGACGGAAGCGATAGGAGCGGTCTTCGCCCAGCGGGGAATAGATTTCCGGATCGTCTTCGCCGTCCGCCAACAGGGAGGACGGTGTCGCGCTGGAAAACGCGGCGCCTTCCGCAGGCGCGTCCGTGCGGCACCAGTCGGGCAGCGTGACCGCGTCCGCAGCCTGCGCCGTGTCGTGTGCCGCTGCCACCGGTGCCGGGCCATAGCGCCGCGCCGGCTGTGTGTCGTCTGGGTTTTGCTCGAACTCTGTCCAGCACTCACCCTGCCAGCGCTCCTGCAGCAGCTGGTACCAGCTGTCCGGCGCGATCTCGCCGTCCGCACCGCGCCCCTGTTTCCAGCCACATACAATCAGGCGGTCCCGCGCCCGGGTCAGCGCCACATAGAGCAGGCGTTTGTGCTCTGCCAGCCGAAGATCGTCCTGCAGCGCGCGCAGGGCCTGCACATGTTCGGGATCCTGATCCTTCTTGCGGGACCAGAAAATCTCACCGTCCTCACCCGCGAAGATGCGCGTCCCCCGCGCCGTCAGCGGGGAGCGGGTGGTATCGGGCAGGATGATGATCGGGCGCTCCAGACCCTTGGAGGCGTGCACCGTCATGATCTGGACCTGGTCATTGCCACTGTCCTGTTCACGCTTGATGGCGGTCTCGTCCGCCGCGATCCGGGCGATGAACTTGGCCAGGGAGCCGCCCTCGTTCTGGTCGAATTCCAGGGCCCGGTTGAGGAATTCCTCCACGGCATCGCGCGCTTCCTCGCTCAACCGGGCAAACAGGCGCACCCAGCGGCTTTCGCCCGTGGCGCTGCGTCCGTTGAGGAAGCCGGCATAAAGTTCGTAAAGACCCATGCCGTCGGCCCGGCTGCGCCAGTCCAGCAGCACCGCCCGGGCTTCGGCAAGCCGCGGGGCTTCGCTGCGCATCAGGGCCCGCCAGAGCCAGCCCCGGCGGTCACTCCGCCGGTCCCGGGACAGGGCGAAGAGGTCATCATCCCCGAGCTGGCTGGCCGGGTCACCGGCGGCCTGGAAGAAGGGCGATTTGAGACTTTCGGCGAGTGCCAGATCGTCATCGGGATTGATCGCAAACCGCCCCAGCGCGAGCAGGTCCTTGATCGCCGTCTGTTCCTTCAGGAGCATCCGGTCCGCGCCGGCCACCGGCACGCCGAGCAGCTTGAGGCGACGGATCAGCTCCTCGACAAATCCGCCCGTGCGCTTGGCAACAAGGACCGCGATATCGGCCGGCCGCGCGGCGCGGCGTTCAAATCCACTGGGCGTTTCCTGCCAGACCCCGTCCCCGCATTGCAACAGGGCATGGATCTCAGCCGCGATCCGCCCAGCCAGGATATCGCGGGAAGAACCGCTGGCCGTCGTGTCGACCGGATCGAAGATCGAGGTTTCTTCCACCGTGTCGGGCTTGGGAATGGCCGGCCAGATCTCGACGCAACCCGGCGTGCCCGTGCGCGCGGCACGGTGGCTTTGATATCTCGAGAACGCCCGCCTGGCGCCCTCATCCACGAACTTGGTCTCCGGGGCGGCGTCGGGGGCTGTGAACGCCTGGTCGACCGCCTCGAGGATCTCCCTCGCAGAGCGGAAGGAAACGTCCAGTCCCGGCCGGCGGAAATTCTGTCCGGTTTCAGCCGTCAGCGCCTCGATGCGGTCGCCCTCGCTGACAAAGATCTCGGGGTCGGCGCCCTGGAAGGAATAGATGGACTGCTTCTCGTCACCGACGACGAACAGGGTTCTCTCCTCGCTGCGGGCGCCCTCTCCGGCGAAGAATTCGGCGGTCAGGCCGCGCAGCATGTCCCATTGCTGGGGAGAAGTATCCTGCGCCTCATCCACCAGAGCATGGGTAAGCACGCCGTCCAGCTTGTAGCCAACCCAGCCCGAGAAGGCGTTTTGTGGCTTGAGCAGATCACCGGCCAGCCGGATGAGATCATCAAAATCCAGCGCACGACGCTGACGCATCTCATCGTCCAGCGCACCGAGATAGCCAACCATGAATCGCGTAGCCGATGCCGAGGCGATCGCCAGCCGGATAGCCCGCATCCGGTCACGTACTGCCAGTATGCGCTCGGCTTCCGGCCCGTAGCCACGCTTGTTGCTGCCAAACAGCTGATCTAGCCAGGGATGCGCCTTCGCAATCGTCGCTGTAGTGATATTGGCCGCCAGATCACCCTTCCCGGTCAGGAAAACAGTGAGATAGGCCTCGATGGCCGCTTGCGGGTCGGTCGCGGACAGGGCCAGACGCAGCTTGTCGGCTTGCTTCTGGTCATTGGTGGAACTGGTCTCCAGCAGGCTGGCCGCCTCAGCGAGCTGCTCGTGCGGGGCGGCGTCCCAGCCGGCCCGTGCGCAGTCAGCCAGCGTCTCGCCTGCGGCCATGCCCAACCGGGCCCGGGTCTTCTCGATGACCGTCTCCACACCCTGCTGCCCGGCGTTGCGCAGGATGTCGCGATGGCTGCGTGCCCAGTCCGCCAGCTCGGCAAAGGCATCGCCGCCGCCGGCGGCGAGGATGGTGTCGAGATCGGGTTCATCCAGCGCCCGCGCCGCCCGGGCCTGCGCCCGCGCGCTCAGGTCGCGCGTTTCCGCATCGTCGAGCGTCTCGAACCCGGGCAAGGCACCGGCTTCCAGCGGGAAGCGTCGCAACAGGTTTTCGCAAAAGGCATGGATGGTCTGGATCCTCAGCCCGCCCGGCGTTTCCAGCGCCCGCGCAAACAGGCGCCGAGCCGATGCGAGGCGACGGCTGTCCAGCCCGGTCTGCCCCAAGGCCGCCAGGTCCTTTTTCAGGTCGTCATCGTCCAGCACGGACCATTTGCCCAGTCGACCGAACAGGCGGTCCTTCATCTCCGAGGCGGCCGCCTTGGTGTAGGTCACGCAGAGGATGCGGTCGGGCGGGGTATCGGTGAGCAGGATGTTGACCACGCGGTCGACCAGCACACGGGTCTTGCCCGAGCCGGCATTGGCCTCCACGAAAACCGTGACCGCCGGATCGGCAGCCTGGCGCTGGGCCTCACTCGCGGAGGCGGCGATAACCGGATCAAACCCCGCCATCAGTCCTCGCCCCCCTCATTGCCCGGGGCGATGGCCCATTCGCCGCGCCGGGCCAGATGGTCGAAATCGCCATAATCATTGCGGTACTGCCGACGTGGCTGCGAGAGATAGGGCTCGGCCGCGTCATCGAAGCGCGCAATCCAGTCCCGCAGGTCATCCAGCGCCTGCCCGGCCAGTTCCGATGCCGGCAGGCGCCCGTCGATCCGTGTATGTTTCCCGGCTTCGCTATTGCCGGAGATCTTCACATAGCTGAGCGCCTCGACCTTGTCCTTGCCCAGCCCGTCGAAGCCACCCGCCTGCTCGATGATCGCTGCAGTCAACTGCAATTGCGGGTCGAACCCTGCATTGACCATCTTGGCGGTCGGCGGATTGCCGGACTTGTAGTCGATGACGTCAAGACCGCCCCCGGCGAGGCGATCAATACGGTCAGCGCGTCCGCGCAATACCCAGGGACCGGCCGGACCGTCCAGCTCAATACGGCCACGCGTCTCGATGGCAGCGATACTGTGCCCCTCGTCCCGACGCCGGCTTTCCCATTTGATGATCCAGTCGGCGGCCCGGGCAAACCGTCTCAGTTCGACATCCAGCGCCTGTTCCTCGATGCCCGCCGCGCGCAATTCCTGTTCGGCGAGCGCGACCAGTTGTGCCTCTGCATCGGAGGGCAAGGCCTCGCGCCATGCATCCATCGCCTGCTCCAGAACCGCATGCAGGGCCGTCCCGCGCTCGCGGGGGCCCGGCGCCATGTCCGGCGGATCCAGCGGGCGAAGCCCGAGCACGTGACGGGCATAGATGGCATAGGGGTCGCGAACCCAGGTCCGGATCTCGGTGATCGACAAGCCGCGCGGGCGGGCCTCCACCGGCGGTGTGGGCGCAGGCGGGCTGGCCGGAGCCGGAGCCAGGTCACACTGATCCAGCGCGCCGGCCCAGCGCCGGTAATGATCCGCGCCGCCAAGCCGGGCCTCACCAGGCTCCCCCAGCGCTCCGCGGACCAGTGTCTGCAAGCGCCAGATCCAGCGGGAAGCCACGGTTGGCGCACCTTCAGTACGCGTGGAACGGGTCATGAAGACCTCGCCGGCAGCGGCCAGCTGGGCAAAGTCATGCGCAGCCAGGCCATAGCGTTTCTCGGCGCTGCCCATTCCGACCTGGTTGCGCATGCCGCGCGACATCCAGGGATCAGCTCCTGTTCCCGTGGGCCAGACCCCTTCATTCAGTCCCGCAAGGACAACGCGATCCGCCCGGGCGAGACGGGCTTCCATCGGCCCCAGTATCTGCAGGCGCGGGTGCACCCCCGTGGCCGGCGGAATACGCTGGGCCGACACCAGTTCGCGGAACACACCAACATATTCCTGCAAGCTCAGCTCGGGCAGCACCTCACCCTGGGTCAACAGGTCCGACAGCACGCCGGCCGCCATTTCCCCGCCCTCGCTGCGCCAGAGACGCAAGGCACCGACCTGTTGCGCGTCCGCGGCCAGTGCCTCGGCCAGCTCGGCATGCAGGCGCGCCCAGTCGGCGACCGGAAGCCTGCTTGCCCCCTCCAACTCAAGCTGGGCCGCGGCCTGACGCTGCAGGATGTCACGGATACGCTCGCGGTCGTCCGGGAACAGGTCCGAGCGATCGCGGTCGAGCCGTGCGATCGTGTCGTCGAGGCGTGGACCGGGCCGCACCCCGCGCAGGGCATCGGCCTCGAACTTCTGCAGCAGGACATGCACCTCGCCACGCTCTCCGCCCATGGCATAGAGCGGCGAACTCCACAAAGCGGTCTGGGCCACCACGCTGCCGGGGTCGCTCACTATATCGAGAATGCGATCCAGGAAGGCCCCGGCCAGGGTCTGCGGCAGAGCCGTGCCACCGGAATCATCCACGCGCACACCAAAGCGCTGCATTTCCACACTGACCCGCCGGGCCAGCGCGCGATCCGGGGTCACCAGGATGGCGGTCTTGCCCTCCTGCTCGAGCACTTCGCGGAGCAGGAGCGCACACAGCCGCGCCTCGGTCAGCGGATCGGGACACTCGACCAGCGACAGGCCATCCAGAGCCTGGTCAAAAAAGGCCTCGCCATTGACCTCGCGCAGATGTCTCACACGGGCGAGCCATTCATCCGTCACTTCGGCCGGACGCAAGGCCTCGGCAACCAGGCGGCGACGGGCGCGGACCGCGGCCTCCTCCTTGACCCCAGGCCAGGCCAGCACCGCGGCACGGTCAATCTCGTTTTCCTGCAGGAAGTCGCGCATGGCCCATTGGGGATGTCCGTCATCCAGCTTGCTCCACGCATGATCATCGGCGTCCCAGTCCAGACCGGGCAGCACCACGGCGCCCTTGGGCAGACGTGCAACCACGCCCATCAACCGGCGCACGGCCGGGATCGACCCGGTTGAGCCCAGGACCAGGACCGGCGTATGCGGTGGATGCTGCAGCCAGCGGTCCGCCAGCGCATTGAGCACCAGCGAGCGGCGCGCAGACGGGTCCGACAAGCCCAGTTCGGCAAGGCGTTGCGGCCAGATCTGTTCGATGATGGACAGGAATTCAATCGCTTCGCGCCGGTCCTCCGGCAGGTGTTCGGAGATGGCCGATCGCAGCAGGTCCAGCGAGGTCACCGCTTCATCGGCCAGGTCATCGAGCAGTTCCGCGAGCGTGCGGGCCAGCGCCAGCGCGCCCGCCGTGCCGATCGGTCGACCGAGTGATGTCTCCTTGGCCAGGATGAGACGCGAGAGCTCAAACAGACGACGCGTGCGCGACACCGCGGGCGGTGCGATACCCGCCAGCTCTCCCGGCTCGAACGGCGGATCGTCGACATCGATATCCCCCAGCGGCCGGATCATCGGCAGCAGCGCGACACCGCTGCCGGCGCTGCGTGCAAACGAGTCACCCAGCGCCTTGGCCGCCCGGCGCGTCGGCACCAGGATCAGGCACTGGGTCAACGCATCAGGATCTGCCTCGACGTCCAGCTCCTGTCGCAGCGTATCCACGACCGCCGAGAGGAAGTCGGTGCTGGGCGGGATATTGAAGACCCGCGGAGAGGGCGTATCGAACAGCTGGACCGTCAAGCTCGAATTCGAGCCTCCGCCTCATCACGGGCACCGGGATCGCCGACATGCATCCAGAAACTGTCCATGACGACGCCGTGGACGCGGCCCGCCGGTACCAGTTCCTTCCAGACCTCGACCATCGAGAAACGAGCCTCGGGCCGACCGGCCATGATGGCGGGGTTATGGATCTGTGTGCCGGCATAGGCAAAGGGCGCGCGATCGGCATCGCCGCGCCAGCTCACCCGGCCATCCTCGCCCAGGAAGAAATCTCCGGGTCCGTCAAAGCCCAGCGTCTGTTCCAGCGGTGCCAGCAGCAACAGCACGTCCATCCTGTCCGGGTCCCAGGCGGCCCGCAGGCGGTCCAGCTCGGCCTCACCCCGATCAAACCACAAGGCATCGATATTGGTGATGAAGACCGGCGCCTCGCCCAGGAGCGGCAGGGCCTTGACCACCCCGCCACCGGTTTCGAGCACTTCATCACGCTCGTCGGAAATAATGATCTCGGGATCGCCCGTGCGCGCAGCAAGGTGCGCTTCCATGCGCTCGGCAAAATGATGGATATTGACGACCGCGCGCTGCACACCCGACCGGGCCATCCGGTCCAGCGCATAGTCCAGCAAGGTGCGCCCATCGACCTCGACCAGGGCCTTGGGCCGGTCATTGGTCAGCGGACGCATCCGTGTTCCCAGGCCCGCTGCGAGGGCCATGCCGGTGCAGATCTTGATCATTTGTGGGCTTCCTTGAACACGGCATCGGCGTGCGTCTTGGTCCACATCAGCAGGTCCATCAATGCCGGGTGCTGGAGGTCGCCGACAAACAGGCGTGCGACGTGCGGCAACATTTCGAGATACTTCTCCTTGCCATCACGCTTGGCCAGACGAACAAAAATGCCCAGGATCTTGGCATTGCGCTGGGCGCCCAGCACGGCATAGCTGGCGTCGAATCCGGCACTGTCCTCAATCCCGGCCTTGGCGACAAAGCGGGCCTTGAGTGGCACAGAGAGCTTGCGATCCACATTACGACGCGCGTCTTCAAGCAATGAAACCAGGTCATAGGCCGGATGCCCCATCACCGCGTCCTGGAAGTCCAGCAAGCCGACACAGGCCTCACCTTCGCGTTCGGGCAGGTAGATCAGGTTTTCCGCATGGAAGTCACGCAGGACAATGCCCTTGGGACAGGCCTCCAGACGCGCAAACGCCTTGTCCCAGATCGCATTCCAGTCATCGCGCGCCTGCTGGTCCAGGGTGACCCCGGAATACTGGTCCATGAACCAGTCAAGGAAGAGATCAGTCTCTGCGCGCATCGCGACGGCGTCATAGTCCTGGAGCGGCCAGGTCCGGCCGTCCACGCCCACCTCTGCAGGCATGCTGCAGCGATAAAGCGCCGCCAGGAGATCAACTGCATGGGAATAGAGCGTGCCCTCATGCCAGTCGGACGGGATGATGCGCGCGTACAGATCATCGCCCAGATCTTCCATCAACAGAAAGCCCTGGTCGATATCGCTGGCATGGATGTCCGGGGTCGAGAACCCGCGCGCCTTGAGGGCCCTGGCCAGACCGGCAAAGGCGACAAGATTGGGCCCGGCAAGGCGGGCGACGGCGTTATAGCCCAGCTCGGCGCGCTCTTCCGGTCCGGCATCCGGTGGACAGGCCGGGGCTTCCGCCCCGGGCGGAGCATCCATCAGCATGGCCCGGCGATCACTGTCACGGACCCGGAAATAACTTCGTGTGCTGGCATCCCCGGCGAGCGGCTCGATCCGGGCGCCGGCCCAGCCCGCGGCTTCCACAAAGGCGTTGCGCGCACTGGCGCGATCAGAGGTCGTCAACTCTGCTCTCCCATTTGCCCCGCCCCGTCACGCGGAGGTGTCGTTTTCCAGCGTCATCGCCCTCTTCGTGGCGTATGTCCAGTTCCAGCCGGTCCGGCGGCGCCGCCGCGCCGAGCCGGTCCGGCCACTCAATCAAGATGATCGCGAAATCAAAGGCCTCTTCCAGGCCGAGCTCGTCGATTTCTGCCGCATCCTCGATCCGGTAGAGATCTGCATGGATCAGCTCTTCGCCCGCTTGCGTGTCATAGGTCTGGGCGATCGTATAAGTCGGGCTGGGCGCATCGGCCTCGCCCGTCAGGGCCTCGATCACACCGCGCGCGAGGGAAGTTTTTCCCGCACCAAGATCGCCCAGAAGAAAGACACAGTCACCCACACGCAAGGACGCTGCGAGGCGTTTGCCAAAGGCGCGTGTCTCATCAAGATTTGCCAGCTGGATCGAGAGTGACGAAGGCATGTAAATCGCTTATCCGAGCCTGCGAATTCGGGCAAGCAGTGATGCTCCGTCTTGACTCGGGCGTGAACGCTGTTCATTTCCCGGGGGACTAGTGGAGTTTGATATGGCGAAGATCACTTACATCGAACACAACGGCAATGAGCATACGCTCGACGTGGATAACGGCCTGACGGTCATGGAAGGCGCTGTACGCAACATGGTCCCCGGCATTGATGCGGATTGTGGCGGCGCGTGCGCGTGTGCAACCTGTCACGTCTATGTCGACGCGGCCTGGACCAAAAAGACCGGAGCGCGCGAAGCCATGGAAGATTCCATGCTCGATTTTGCCGAAGGCGTTGAGGACAATTCCCGCCTGTCCTGCCAGATCAAGGTGTCGGACGCGCTCGACGGCCTGATCGTTCGCATTCCCGAACACCAGGGCTGATCCGGCCCGATCAAACAGATAGGCCCGGCAAACCTGTGCCGGGCCTTCTTTATACGCTGTGCGGCCGAGGTTAGTTGGCAGCCAGGTCCATGGACGAGATGATCGTGTCCACTTCGGACTGGAGTTCGCCGTAATAGTGCATCGCCGGCGCCATAAAGAGGATGACATTCAACTCGTCATCCAGCGTTACGACAGCGACATCACCGCGCACATTGAGACCATTTTCCCAATTGCCAGTGACTGAAAAGCGCAAACCGTCCTCGCCATCGATCACAGCCGGGCGGATATCATCGGCCTCGACCGAGTTGTAACCCACCTGTTCAAGCGAGCGGGTCACCAGCTCAATGAGCTCGAACTCGCTTGCATCCGCCTGGAAGACCGGTGCCTCGCTGTCACGGAAAGTCCGCACAATCGTGCCGCCATCCGCCACGGTGATGAAGTGCAACCGGTTCAGCAGCATGCCGTCCTTGGTCAGATACTCGCCATTTGTCGCCGGATTGATCTGCGACGGCCAGCGCGACCAGTCGCTGGGCAGGTTTACGCTGAACTGGGATTCGGTCTCGAACTGCCCGGCCGGCGCGGTGGTCGGCACGACAGCACACGAGGCAAGCAAACTCGCCCCGATCAATACACCAAGACGTTTCATTCACTTTCCCCCATCAAAGTCTGGATATAACGTTCGACCAGGAGCGCATCGCGCGCATCCGGCACGCGCTGCAAATAGGTCGTAAAAGCTTCGGCGGCCTCTGCCGGGCGACCCGCTCGGCGGTTCAACTCGCCAAGATCGCGATAGGCCTGGGCTGGCATGTCCGCATACGCGGCAGCAGCCTCATAGGTTTCCAGCGCGTGGTCGAAATCCCCTTCGTCATCGCGCATGCCCAGAACACGGGCCTTGGCTGCCAGAAAGACACCCTCATGGCCACCCGCCGCGATCCGGCGTTCGATCAATTGCAGGGTGGAACCATAATCACGCAACGCGATCTCGGCATCCAGCCAGTCATTGATGAAGGGCGCAACGGCCGCACGGAAGGCGATTGAATCCGCCGGTTCGCCCTGCATGCTCGCCGCTTCCTCTTCCAATGCCTCGATCCGGGCCTGGATCACCGGGTGTGTGCGGAACATGCCGCCACGATTTGCACGGGCCGCGCGACGATTGTCGTCGGAAGCTTCCAGCTCGTTGAGCAGATCATTCCAGATTTTCGGCCCCGCCTTGGGATCGAGTCCCGCCGCGCTGGCCAGCTGCAACCCCATGCGATCGGCTTCGGATTCCCGCTCGCGCGAATAGGCATAGGCACCGCCATAAGCCAGAGCGGTCGCGATGGATGCGCCACTGCCGGAATAGCCCTGGCCCGGCACACCGCCCGTCGCTGCCGCGACGCCGATCGAGAGCACACTACCGACGACAGCCGCAGTGATATTCGCGTTGCGGGCGGCGGCGTGCTGTTCCAGAGCATGGTTTTCCAGGTAGTGCACCAGCTCGTGGCCAATTACGAAGCCCAGCTCGTCTTCGCTTTCAGCGCGCAAGAGAAGACCTGAATTGATCACCATCATGCCGTTGGGCGCCATCATGGCGTTGAAGCCGGGATTATTGACGACATAGACCCGCACATCCGGGCAGAACTCACCCGCGATCCGGCAAACCAGTGCATCGACATAACCGGTCAGGGCAGGATCATCGATGACCCGCCCCGAACTGCGCAGGTTTTCCTCGGCCTCGTCCATCCGATACCACAGGCTCGCCTCGGTCGAGTTGAGCTCCTGCGGGCGCTCTCCCACCGTGCGTGTGCCCTGGTCCGTGGTCGCACACCCGGCCAGTACAGCCAGCGAGGCTGTCAGCATTAGAAGTTCAGAACGCGCGAACATGATTATTCCGCGGCGCCGGCTTCCAGCACCAGGTCGTTCATGATGCGACGGACAATGCCATTGGATTCGTCGGGGTCGCGCGGATCACCCATGAAAACAATATTCCGGTCGACGACATCGCCCGAACCCAGATCGACAACCGTGCCGGCAGTCAGACGAATATTCTGCGAGGGCGGCGTATAGCCGGTGGCAGCACCGACCAGGACCTGGGTCATGAAGACGCCACCACTCTCGATCTGGGAGTAGTGGTCGATAAAGACCGCGTAATCGGTGTCGTGTGCATCTGCGAGCAGGCTGACACTGTCGCCGAGGGTCAGATCGTAATTGCTGCCCATGCCGCCACCCTTGTGCGGCATGCTGAGATCGATGGAGGCCGACATCACTTCATAGAGCAATAGAAGCTGTTCGAGTTCCGCGTCCTGTTCGGCAGATTCGTCGAACAGCATGGTGTCGTAACCCAGGTCCGCGATTTCTGTGTCAAACCAGCCGCGCAGATTGGATTTTGCAGCGGCCGTCCAGTCCGCACGCACCTCTGCACCGCCTGTGGTGATGAACACCACTTCGGCGTTCGGCTCCATGACGAGGTAGCTTGGCATCTCCTCGTCCTGCACGGCCCAGGCCGGTGCGGACAGGCTGGCGGCCATAACGGCAACAGATGCGCAACGTGAAATGAAATTCATGATGTCCCCCCAATACTGATCCACAAGAAACGATGCGGTTGGGAGAGCGTCAAGTTAAAAAGCAGCTAGTGATTGTACACTTACAACCTGCGCCCGCTAGACGGTTTCCGACAGTTTGGCCGTCGTTGATCCCATCAGGGCCAGCTCGGGCGGCACACCCTTGCCGCGAGGCTCGAGCGGCAGATGACAAGAAACCTCGGTCCCCTTGCCCGGCTCGGAAACAAGTTCCACCCAACCGCCATGCAACTGCGCGATTTCCTTTACGAGGGCGAGGCCCAGCCCGGCGCCGCCCCGTTCGCCACGGGAAAAACGTTCAAAAACCTTGGCCTGCTGTTCCGGCGAGATACCCTCGCCATCATCCTTGACCCACAAGGTGATCTGGTCGTCCGCGCGGCGTGCGCCGATCTCGACATGACCGCCCGGGTCCACATGGCGTAGTGCATTGGAGAGCAGGTTCATCGATACCTGTTTGAGACGATTGCGGTCAGCGCGCAGCAATCCCGCTTCTTTGTCGATCTTGACGTCCAGCTTGATGGATTCGTGATCGGCGCGAGCCGCAACCAGCTCTGCAGCCTCGCTGATGACTTCACCGATCGGCACATCACCGAGATCGAGTTCAAGCTTGCCCGCATCAATGGCAGCAACGTCGAGAATGTCATCGATCAACTTGGCAAGATGGGTCGAGGCCGACTGGATGGCCGACATCGGCTCTTTCTGTCGATCCGTCAGCTCGCCTGCGAACCCATGCGCCAGCATGTCGGCATATCCACCGATCGTCGTCAGCGGCGTGCGCAGCTGATAACTCACATGCTCCACGAATTCGGTCTTGATACGCTCAGACGCTTCCAGTGCCTCTGCGCGCTCGCGCAGGGCTTCCTCGATGCGGCGGCTGTCGGTCACATCATCCCAGCAGATGAGCGTGGCGCCATCCGGCAGCGGACGCGTCAGATAGGTCAGGACGCGTTCGTCGGAACGGCGCATCTCGCCGGTCACCTGTTTACGGGCCTGCGGGCTCGGATCTGTGACCCGCCCCTTGATATCGGTCCAGACGCGGTCATCGGCAAACAGAGCCGCACAGGTCTCGGCGACGTCATCGAAGAAGGGCTGACCCTCCAGCTCGCCCGCTCGGAAACCCCAGAGCTCCTCGAACGCGTTGTTGTTCAGCTGAAGACGACCATCAGCACCGAAAACCGCAACGGCCTCGTGCAACTTGTCCAGCGTCGCGCGCTGGACATTGATAAGCGTGTTGTAACGCGCCTTGAGCGCGAGCTCGTCGGTCTTGTCTTCGAAGATCAGCATGACACCGCCGAGCGGGTGACGCTGGCGGGCCACACGCAGTGTGCGACCATCCGGGAGCGGCCAAAGCTCATCCGGGCTTTCATCATTCGGGCTGTCGTCATAACGCGCCAGCTCGTCCGCCTTCCACGCGGAATAATCGGCCTGCTCGGGCAGCAAGCGCTTCTCCCGCATGCGGTCCAGCATCTGTGCATGGCCCGGGCGCTCCGTCAGCCAGGCATCATCCAGCTTGAACAACTTGGTGAAAGCGGTGTTGTGGAAGCTCATGCGCTTGGAGCGATCGAAGACAACCACCGCTTCCGCCATATGGTTGAGTGTCTCGTCATGGGCGCGGCGGAACCGCTTGAGATCCGCCTTGGCCTCTTCAGACGCTGTCTGGTCGATGGCAATTCCGGCCGCTCCACCGGACACCGGGAAGATCAGGAACTCCATCGCACGACGACGGCCGTTGACCACGACGATACGGATCTCGCTGACCGGAGCGCTGGCCTCGATCGCCTTGGTCGTTTGCTCTTTCATGCCGGCATCCAGATAGGTCTGGTTTTGCAGGACATCATCGAGCACATCGCCGTCGACAGCCTTGATGTAAATCGGATTGGCCCATTCGATGCGTCCGGATGCATTGATGCGCCAGGCCGGGAATGGCGCACGACCCAGCATGTCCAGAAAGGCGACCGGGTCCTTGGACACAACGCGGCGCGCTTCCTCGATACGGCCACGGGCGCCGGATTCCTCGAGGCCTCGGATTGTGGAATCCGACAGCCAAACGACGAGCTGTGTCCCCGCTGCTCGGCCATCAACCTCCAGAAAACGCCCACTCGGACCGATAATGGTCAGCGAGAACGGACGCCCCTGTTGCATCAGATCCTGAAACCGTCGGCGCAGGGTCGTCTCCTCGCCGGAAGACGACCGCGCCTCATAGTCTGCGAGCCCTTCCATGAGAATGGCGGCGGGGTCAGGACCGTCGGTCGCCTCGGCAAACCGCAGCAGCGAGGCCAGGGCTACGGAAGACCCGAAAATCTTGGGCTGCCCCCAACCGGTATCGGCTTCATCAAACGGCGGCTCGTCCCAGACGACGACCAGGCCGGGATGGGCGCCGAACACGCTGTCGGCGCGCGCGATCCTGTCTTCCAGCTCCGCTGTGCGGCGGCGCCAGATGGCCTGCGATGCGCGTGATCCAGCCGTCTTGCGAAAGGCCCATACGCCAACCACCAATGCAAAGGCCATGGATCCAAACGTGACGAGCAGCGTCGCGATCTGGAATGTCTGTCCGGTCATTTTTTATCGCCCTTGTTTAAGGGCTTGCCCGTGATCAAAGCCCCCAACGAATCGCCATGATAGCGACGGGCCGTAGACGGAGCGATGCTGGCGTCGGCAAAAATCTAAATAAGTTATGTACGCAGGCGACCGTTTCCGGGCAAAAACCGTGACTTTCGGTGGAAATCGGTTGGAAAAAACGGAGTCGGCTCAATGCCTTGATTCAAAGCGTTGAATCTTGCAACCAACGCTGCACGAACCTGTGGAAAGTATTATCGAATGGTTAACGCGGCTAGCGGATGCGAACGTCGCCAGCGCGGAATTCAAACATCACCACGCAGTTTTCCAGAATGTCCGCACCATCCAGCGGGCGGAACTCCCAGTCCGACACCGCGGACATGGCGGCGCGGTCAAAAACGCCATCCGGAACCGAACGGGCGACCCGGGCACGGTGCACACTGCCATCGGAATAGACGTGAAACCGGACCACAACCCAGCCCTGGCGACCATTGCGGTAGGCCGATGCGGGATAGTTCGGCAGGTCCGCCCTGACCGCCGCCAGGGTCGAGCCGCGACAGTCCTCGGGACCGATCAGGCGTTCGACATTGGGCGCTGTTGGATAGATATCCCGCGGGCGGAACGGGCCGCGCGGTTCATCCGAACGGATCTGCGGAAGCTCCGGGATGCTCGCGCAGGACGCCAGACAAACCACCATCAACAAAGTAAGAAAACGCATAACCACCTGGTCGCCCACCAAAACAAAGCGTTAGAGAGATTAGCCGGAAATCGCCTAACTGACTTGAAAATTTTGTTAAAGGGCCCTTAAGCTGTTTCAAAATGCATGCCCCAGCTTGTATGATACGGGGGGATGGGGATGCAATCGGGCCGTCACACTGTTGTGGCGTTCTTCCGACAGGTGAGGTGTCTGTACTTATGTCTTTGCTGCCGACCGCCCATGCGGGGCAATCCTACGGCTCGCGCCGGATCGATTTTTTCACAGTCTCAGGTCAAGTTTCTGCGTCAGATGCCAGCACGGGCCGGGTCACGGATCCTGACGGGCTGGAGCACGACGTCAAACTGATCGAACAGTCCAGCGCGTTTGCGCCCGGGGACAGCGCCACCATCCTGCGTGTTCAGTCCGGCCCGAACCGCCGCTCGCGACCCGTCGCGATCGTCAACCATTCCCGCGGCGTGTGGATGCGCGCGGCGCCGGATGCCACCTCCATCCTGGCGCGCTCCGGCGTCACCCGCTCATTCAACTGGTGGCTCTCCATCCTCGCCATGGTCCTGACCGCCGCTGTCGCGGTCTGGCCGACGCTTCATATTTTCCTGAGCGAAATCAATGCGGGCATGATGGCGGGCATTCCGGCCTTCAACATCTATGACGAAATCCTGGCCAGCGTGCCGGGCCTGGCCGACTGGCGCCTGGAAACCGCACTGCCAACCGGTATCGCCGATGCGATCGCCGGTCTGGGCTTCATTGCCATGGATCAGCTGACCGAGCTGAGCGTGTTCGCCCTCTCGGCTCTGCTGGCCATTCTGGCCTTTGCCTCACGCTCCTGGCGCCTGCTCTACATGCCGGTCTTTGCGGCTTTCTCACTGATCGCTGGTGCGATGTTCGGCGCTGCCGAGACCAGCCTGATTATCCTTGCTGGCGGCCTGGCTCTGTATCTGGCCGGCGGCCTGGTCAATCGCATTCGCGATAGCGGTCGTTTGAATTCACGTGTCGAGCGGCTGGCCGAACATGTCCTGCGACACCCGCCGCAAGAAGAAGTGCGTTCTGCCGATATCACGGCGACCGCTGCAGTGGTCACGGGTGCTGGCGTGGTTGCAAGTACCGTGACGGCCGAAGCCGAGGCGCGCGCGCCCGAAGCCGTAGAGCCGGAAGCCGAAGCTGTTGCGGAACCGGTTGCAGAGGTTGCGAGTGAAACAGACGTGACTGCAGCGGAGGTCGACAGCGAGCTCGCGGCCATCGTCGAAACAGAAACTGTGGAAGCAGAAGCTGCGGAAGCTGAACCGCTGACCGAAGAAGACGTAGCAGAGACTGCTGCAGCAGAAGCCGACGCGGTCGAGACCGAGATTGCGGCGGTAACTGAAGCGGTTGCAGAAACCGAGACGGCGACGGATGGGGTGGAAGCCGAGTCTGGTGATGACAGCCTGGTCACAACTGCCCCGGAAGCCTCGGACGAAGACAGCCTGGAAACGGCAGTTCTGAACGAAGACGCTGCAGAAGCAAGTGCGGATGTCGCCGATCCGGCTCCCGCTGCAGAGACCGTGACCGAAGCAGTCGAGACCTCCGAAGCAATTGCGACCGAGGTCGAAGCGACTGAGCCTGACGAGGCAGACGCCATTGATGATGATCTGCCGAGCCTGGAAGCTGTTGCTGCAGCAGCTGCCCTGAACGAAAGCGAACAGGCAGATGTCGAAGCGGATTCGGCAATCGATCTGGACGACGAGAGCACCATGCCTGTGCCACCGCCGCCGCCCATGCCGTCTGCCGAAGAGAGCGTCACGACCGCCGATACGCCGGACTCCGATACGCCGAACGACAAAGCGCAAGCTGAGCCTGACCTCGCCTTTGTGGTGACCGAGGACGCCACCTCCGAGACAAATGCGACCACCGCGGACGCAGTGGACGCGGAAATGGCCGATGCCCGCGAGGCCGGCGACGCGCAGGAAGCCCAGACCGCCCCAAGCATGGCCGCAGATGACTTGCCGCCACCGGTTGATGATCCGGTATTTGATGATCCCGATGATCCGATGACCGCGTCTGCCGTGGATGGAGATTTCGCGCCGGGTACGCCGGATATCGAGATCGAAAATCGTCAGATCGATTGATCAGAATCAACCGTTCTAACAAAAAGGGCTGCGGATAATTCCGCAGCCCTTTTTTGTTTCTCAAACCGCAGTCGCGGGGCGGCTTATTCGGACTCGTAGAAGCCGGCTTCGACCAGCTCGACCAGAGCGGCTGACGCATCTTCAGCCTGGGCGCCTTCGGAGGCGATGGAGATCTCCGCCCCCTTGCTGGCCGCAAGCATCAGCAATTCCATGATCGAGTCGGCATTCACGGTTTCGCCTTCCCGGGTCACATGCACCACGGCATCATAACCCTGGGCCGTCTCGACAAACTTGGCAGCTGCACGGGCGTGCAAGCCACGCGCATTGCAGATGGTGACGCGGCGTTCGATGACACTCACTTGCCAGCTCCCTCAAGCACGGAGGAGGCGATGGCGATATAGCGCTTTCCAGCATCGACACCCATGCGCGCGAGGCTGTCCAGATCCGTGCGCGAACGTGCTTCGGCGAGCTTGATCAGCATTGGCAGGTTCACCCCGGCAATGACCTCGACCTTGCCCGGGTCGAGCAGGGAGATCGCCAGGTTCGACGGCGTACCACCGAACATGTCGGTGAGCACCAGCACACCCTCGCCCCGATCCGCATCCGCGATGGAGTCGCGGATATCGCCACGGCGACGCTCCATGTCATCATCCGGTCCGATACATACGGCCAGGAGCGCATCCATGGGGCCAACGACATGCTCTGTCGCGGCGACCAGTTCATCGGCCAGACGGCCATGGCTGACAATGACAAGTCCAATCATGGGAATCATCTAAACGCGCATTGGCCCGCCGGGGAAGCGCCTTTTTGCAATCTTGTCATGCGGAATGTCACACATCAGGCGCGGCTGGCAGGTCCACAGTAAAGCGTGCGCCGACAACATCGCCGGTCGAACTCGTTCTATTTACTGCGTAAATCTGGCCACCATGGGCTTTTACGATCTGCCGGGAGATCGCCAGGCCCAGCCCGGAATGCGAACCAAATGCCGCACCTTTGGGGCGTTCCGTGTAGAAGCGTTCGAAGATGGTTTCGAGATTTTCCTCGGGAATGCCCGGACCGTCATCCTCAACGGTCAGGACCAGGCTGGACTTGCCATACCGATGCCCGCGCCGCGCCGCTATCCGGATCTGCCCGCCCTCGGGAGAGAAGGTCAACGCATTGTCGATCAGATTGCGGAAAACCTGCCCCAATGGCACTTCGCGACCCATGACCCGGCCATTGCGGACCTCATTGGCAAAACTCAGCGTCACCTGTCGGTCATTGGCCTCGTTATAGGTGTCGGCCAGCTCGGCCAGCAGTCCACACAGATCAAATGGTTCCACATCCTCGCGCGCCAGCTCGGCATCGACGCGCGACGCTCGCGAGATATCGGTAATCAGCCGGTCCAGCCGGTTCACATCATTTGCTATCACGGCCAGCAGGCGCGCGCGTCGCTCATCATCCTTGGCCCGTGGCAGAGTCTCGGCGGCAGAGCGGATCGAGGTCAGCGGGTTTTTCAGCTCATGCGCGACATCGGCGGCGAAGCGTTCGATCGCATCCATGCGGTCATACAGCGCCTCGGTCATTTCCGAGAGCGACACGCCTAGCTCCCCGATCTCATCCTTACGCGAGCGAAGGTCAGGCATGCGCACACGACGCCCCCCGGCCCGGCCCGCCTCATCGGCGGCACGTGCCAATCGCCGGATCGGTCGGGCGATGAAGACAGTCAACGCCAGCGAGGTCGTCGCTGTCACCAGGATGGCAATCAGCATGAAGGGCAGCAGTGCGCGGCGTTCGGCCTCGATCAGACTGTCCAGGTCATAGGACTCCATCGTGACCACGCCGATGACGGCCCGCACCGGCTGGATCGGGATGGAAACGGAGACGACCCGGCTACCATTGGCTTCCCGGCGAACGCCGGCGATGCGCTCGCCGCTTATGACCTGGCGCACCTCTTCCTGCAGATTGCGGTCCAGCGCGGCGCGCTCTTCCGGAGAGGACAGGATAGAGGAAAAGCCGTCCAGTATCCGGGTCGGCAGGTCGCGGGCAGCCGCAGCCAGGTCCGGACTGCCCCCGTCCGGCGGTGGCAGCATTTCGGTCTCGAAAACATCCGCCAGCAAGTGGCTGTCAGCGATCATCTCTCCGGACTTGTCGAAGAGGAGAACGCGGCTCTCCTCCGGTACATAGAGCTGGCGCAGCAGGGCCCGGGCGTCGGCATTGTTCAGCGCCGGCGTCGGGATGCCGACCGCAGCGCCTTCGGCCAGGACATTGGCGATCAGCTCACCCTGCGCCGTCAGCGAGTCCAGCTTGGCATTGACCAGGCCCCGCCGGGTTTCCGTCAGCGCCAGCATGCCGAAAATCAGCACGCCCAGCGCCATCAGATTGGCCACCAGGATGAGTTGCGCCAGGCGCGAGGATGCAGAGGGTCGCGCGCCCTGGACCCACTGGACCAGGCGCCGAGCTATCCGCTTGAACCGGGCCTCGGAGGGCCTAGTCCTCTTTGTATCGGTATCCAACGCCATAAAGGGTCTCGATCGAGTCGAAGGACTTGTCGACTTCCCGGAATTTCTTGCGAATGCGCTTGATATGGCTGTCGATCGTCCGGTCATCGACATAGACCTGGTCATCATAGGCCGCATCCATCAGGTTATCGCGGCTTTTGACATAACCCGGACGCGTGGCCAGGGCCTGCAGGATCAGGAATTCGGTGACGGTGAGACGGACCGGTTCGCCTTCCCAGGAACAGGCATGCCGGTTCGGGTCGAGCAACAGCTTGCCCCGCTCCAGCGGCTTGCTGTCACCCGGCTCGAGCGCGTTGTTCGGCGAGATCGGCTCGTTGGACGAGCGCGCCCGGCGCAGCACCGCCTTGACCCGTTCACCCAGCAGGCGCTGCGAGAAGGGTTTGGCGATGTAATCGTCCGCACCGAGATTGAGCCCCAGCGCCTCGTCGAACTCGTCATCCTTGGAGGTCAGGAAAATCACCGGCAGGTTGGAGGACTGGCGCAGTCGGCGCAGCAATTCCAGACCGTCCATGCGCGGCATCTTGATATCGAAAATGCCCAGGTCCGGCGGGTCTTCCGCCAGCGCCGTCAGGGCAGACGCGCCATCATTATAGGTTCGGACATTGTAACCCTGGTCTTCCAGGAAGATGGACACCGAGGTGATGATATTCTCGTCGTCATCGACGAGTGCGATGGTAGCCATACCGTCTCCGCAGATCGCGCCGTAGCGCAGCTGTCGTGGTCTTCGCTTGAAAGCATAGACGCGTCCGGCGCTACACGCCAAGCGTCAAACGCCGCAAAACCCTAAGTTCACCCTGTCTTAAGCCAAATCTGCGATGGTTACTGGGCAAGGGGCAAGACCATGAGCAAAGAGCTTCATTTCGAGATCTTCCTGAAGAAGAACCGCAAGTCGGGCTGGGCGCTGCATGATGCGCTCAAGGACCGCGATGACGCCATTCGCAAGGCACATGGCCTGTTGCGCGAATTCAAGGACGGCTCCGTGCGCGTCACCAAGGAGAAGTTTGACGAGGCCGAGCGCAAGTTCCGCTCTGTCGCCATTTTCGAGGGTGGCCAGGACCGCTACAAGATTGAAACCGAGAATGATGCCAAGGCCTCGCTGCCGTGCCTGACACCGGATGATCTGTCCAAGCCGCATGCCCGCGACACTATTCGTCGCTCGCTCACTGGCTGGTTCGAGCGCAACAAGGCCATCCCCATGGAATTGCTGCACCGGCCCGACCTGGTGGAAACGCTGGAAGCCTCCGGGACCGAACTCCAGCACGCCGTCCAGAAAATCGCCGTAGCCAGCGCCCAGGACAGCGATGCGGATGTGCAGACCTTCGTCAAACAGCTCAATGACCTGGTCCAGAAAGGCCTGAAACGGATCTACAAGGACCAGCGTGACGGCCGTATCCCGGAATACCCCAAGGGCAAGCCGTTTGCCGAGGTCGCCGCGGACATCCACGCCAGCGACAGCCGGGCCTATACCCTGCGCGGTGCCATGGCTGACGCGCTCAAGGACAAGCGCAGCTATGGCGACAAGCTGGACGCCCTGCTCGACATGTCCGAACACCTGCCGGAAGAAGAAAAGACCCGCGAATTCGCCCGCGCCGAAGTAGACGGCTATCTGACCGATGTCATCGGGTTCGACGCTGGCCGCGATGCCCTGTTGGGCAAGTGCAATGATCTGGGCGAAACCGTTGAACGCCTGATCTGCCTCTATGATGGCGACCCGCATGCCGACGCGATGAGTCTGGCGCCCAGTGGCGCGCGGCGCATGGCCAAGCGTATTGCCGCCGGGGAGCTGGACGAATGCCGCTCAACCATCGCCCAGCAATTGCTCAAGGAGCTGGAACGCCCCAAGCGCCTGCGCCCCAAGAGCGTGCGCGAAGAGGTTCGACTGGCGCGTGAACTGGCCCAGAAACTGGTCACCTGTGCCGGCCAGGACCTGCCGCTGGAACAGATGAGCAAGGCGTTTACCGCGCGCTCCGCGCGGCTGCTGCAGCCCGAGACAATTGACGAATTACTGCGCTTTTCCAACGACGCCAACGAGGAGATCGAGCGCCTTCTGGGGCTGGAGGAGAACATTGTCGGCGACGCCAACAAGCGCAAGCTGGCCGGCTATGTCCGCACCGCGCTGGGCTCCAACAAGACAGATCAGTATTTTGTCCGCGGCGAGGGGCGCCCGCTCGAGCGCATGTCGCTGATGACCTCGCTGCAGACCCGCATCCTGCGCAGCAAGTTCTGCGAGGAGGACAAGATGGATCTGGCGCAGATGATCGACCAGCTGGGCATGAAGATCATCGACGACACCAAGATCCTCAACGCGGTGGAAGCCGGCCCTCAACCCGCCCTCGACAAGGCAGCAGGACTGCTCAAGCTGGCCACAGCCGGGGCGCTCCCGGTCGGGGAATGCCGCAATGACGCCCAGGCCCGCGCCCTGCGCCAGATCAAGTCGGAGATGGGCCTGAAGGAGGCCCAGGCCCCGGACGCCCGCGACAAGCTGGTCAACATCCAGACCATGCTGCAAAAGCTGGCGAGTTAAAGTTACACGAAGCCCCCTTGCAAAGCCTGAAGGGGAAGCCGCATGATCCACACCATAGAGGTGTATTCATGTCGTTACCCAAACCCAGCCTGTGCCTGCCCGTCCTTACTGTGCTTGCAGCCTGCGCCAGCGCGCCTGCCGCGGACCACGCGAACGCCCCCACAGCTTATGGGCACCTCGCCAGCACCCAACTCGAACAGTTCGGGTCCAACCGGGAATTCCAGGCATGGCTGCGCGCGACCTATGAAGCCGCGGAAACCGAGGACCTGGATTGGGACGGTTCATTCACGGCCGTCGATACAAGCAAACAGACGTCACCGGATATTTGCGACGAAGACGAAGAGGGGTGCGACGAGGCAGACACGATCGTCGTCACCGGGTCGCGTATCGCATCTCCCGTCGCGGCATTGAGCGCGGTTCAGATCACCAATTCACAGGTTGGCCAAGTCGATGAAGGCGACGTTATCAAACAACTCGGCGACTATCTGATCATCCTGCACGATGGCCGACTGACCTCGGCGAGCTTGCGGCCAGATGGGCAAGCCGGACTCGCGCTGATCGATCGGATCGATATCTACACCGATCCGGACCGGCAAATCTGGTATGACGAGATCCTGGTCGTCGATGGGCGCATCCTCGTGACCGCCTATTCCTATCAGGATGATGCGACGGAATTCACGGTGTTCAGCATGAATGCCGACGGGCAATTCACGCGCGATGCGCGCTTCCTGCTGACCTCCGATGATTACTGGTCGAGCAACAACTATGCGACACGCATCATTGGCAACCAGCTGGTGATGTACACACCCACCTATCTCGATTACGTCGATGATCTGGACGCCGTGCCGCTTCCCAATATGCGACGCGCCCCGCTGGACAGCCGAACCCCGTTCACCACAGTCGACGATGGGCCAGGACTGCTCGATTACCAGGACATCTACCGCCCGCTACAGGTTGAGTTGATACCGGCGATCCATGCCGTAACCCGATGCGATATCGAACCGGCGGGCACGGACGATGCGGCAACCTGCTCAACAACAGCGTTTGTTGGTGGGAATGCACGCGAATTCTATGTCAGCCCCAACCATGTGTATGTCTGGTCAGCGCCGATGTGGCAGGAGGACCGGGCGCGCTATGACAGCTCATCGGAACGGTGTGCCGTTCAGCGGGGCTGGCAGCAAGCGGTGGAAAGCGTCGTTCACCGGGTTGAAGTCTCATCCGGCGAAATATCTGCGGTGCGCGTACGCGGCTTCCCGAACGATCAATACGCCATATCGCATTCCGACAACCGGCTTCATGCGGTTCTCTCTCACTTCGACTGGCAATGCACAACACCGACCGGGAATAACGGCCTCTTCTATATGTCGTTGCCATTATCGTACTTCAGCGCGCGCAACATAGACAGCCCGCTGGACGCCTTCACCAACCTGCCCAACCTGCCCGGACGCTACGGCACGCACGTTCGCTTTTCTGCTGATCATGCCGTCATCGCCTCGCGCGAAACCTGGCGGAACCGGCCACCGGCGGCGCGGGAAGACAACCGCGGCAGCTTGGCCATGTCCTTTCCGGTTGATGCGCCCGCTCAGCTCAGCCTTGCACGGTTGGAATTTTCCGTCGCGCGCCTCGAAACTCTTGGCGAGACGTTTTTTGCTACCGGGTATTCGGACACACGAGGACTCCGACTCGTCCAGCTTGATCCGCGCGACGGTGTGCGTGTGATACACACGGGCTTTCTCAAGGACCGCATTGAAAGCGAGGGGCGCTCGCACGCCTTCAACCTGACCCGCCTGGACGATGAAACGCTCTTGCTGGGACTTCCCACAATCGGCCGAGGCGATGAAACCCGACCACGCTGGTGGTGGTATCAGGACAATTCGGACGTCAGCTTCATGCAGTTGAACTCGGACAACGGTTTCTTCTATGCGGGCAACCTCAGTTCCGATCCGGAAAACGTCCACCCCGACTATGATTGCGATGTGTCCTGCATTGACTGGTATGGAAATTCACGGCCGGTATTCACCTTAGGACGGATCTTTGCGCTGTCAGGCACGGAGATCATCGAGGGAGAGTTGCTAGACGGGCATATTCGCGAACTGCGACGGATCAATCTGACGGCGCCCATTGCACGTCTGTCAAACCCGTAACTTGCCAATCTCCGGTCAGATGGTGGAGCCTGTCGGGCTATCTTCTGGAGGGGATCCGATGAAAACACTCAAGACTCTCGCTGTTGCTGCAGCGACGCTGGTCAGCCTCGTGGCTGCCCCGGCCCTTGCCGATGATCGTTCCGATATCGAGACCACGATCAATGCACTCTACGACGTCATTTCCGGTCCGGTCGGTGAGGCGCGCGATTTTGATCGCATGCGCTCGCTGTTTGTCGAAAACGCATCCATGGGCGCGGTTGGTGCCGGACCTGACGGCCAGGGACGCGGCATGGTGTTCGGTGTTGAAGGTTACATCGAACGCTCGGGCGAATGGCTGGTCGAGAACGGTTTCGACGAAACCGCGACCCGCACCGATATCGACATCTGGGGCGAGATCGCCGTGGCGCGCTCTTCCTATGAGGGCACCAATGGCCGAACCGGCGAGGTCTTCCTGATCGGGGTCAATTTCATCACCCTGTTCAAGATCGAGGGCGAATGGAAAGTCGCCTCCATCCTCTGGCGCCAGCAGACCGAGGACATCCCGGTCGACGAAGCGTTCGTCTACAGCGGCGCCCAGTAAGGCCACGCTGACCTGTCTTTGATGAAACCCCGGGAGAGATCGCGGGGTTTTTCCTTGTTCGCTTCGCTCACGCCCCTCACCCTCGCTTCGCTCGACCTCTCCCCATGCGGAGAGGGACAACCCAACATCACCATCCTTCTCCCCCGAGGGGAGAAGTGCCCCGAAGGGGCGATGAGGGGGCAATAAAAAACCCCCGACATCGCTGCCGGGGGTTTCTACAGAGCGTCGACGCTTTTATTCGTCGTCACCCATGAGGTTCTGCATCAGGAAGGTGTAGAGCATGGCGTCGCGGCGGGCATACTCGGAGAGGTCCGCTGCGGCGGCATGTCCGCCCTCTGTGTTCTCGTAATAGAGATACTCATGGCCGAGTTCCTCGAGCAGGTGCGCCATCTTGCGGGCGTGGCCCGGGTGGACGCGGTCATCCTTGGTCGAGGTGTAGATGTAGATTTCCGGATAATCGCCGTTCGCATCCACATTGTGGTAGGGCGAGATCGAGCGCAGGAAACCGCCTTCATCCGGGTCTTCCGGATTACCGTATTCACCCATCCAGGACGCCCCGGCCAGCAGGGTGTGGAAACGCAGCATGTCCAGCAGCGGAACCGCCGAGACGACGGCATTCCACAGGTCCGGACGCTGGGTATACATGACACCGGTCAGCAGGCCGCCATTGGAACCGCCATAAACGGCGGTGCGGCGCGGGCTGGTGAGGCCTCGCGTATGCATGTCCTCGGCGACCGAGATAAGGTCGTCATAAATGCGCTGGCGATCCATTTTCAGACCGGCCTGGTGCCAGGACGGGCCAAACTCGCCACCGCCGCGGATATTGGCCACCACATAGGCGCCGCCGCGCTCCAGCCACAGACGGCCACGCGAACCGGAATAGCTTGGACGGATGGAAACCTCGAAACCGCCATAGGCATAGAGCAGTGTCGGCGTGGACCCATCCATCACCGTATCTTCGTGGCGGACCACGAAGTACGGGATGCGCGTGCCGTCCGCAGACGTGGACTCCAGCTGTTCCACGATCAGGCCCTCGGCATTGAAACGCTCCGGGATCGACTTGATCGGGTTAACGGTCATGTCGGCGACATTACCCATGTAGAGCGTGTCCGGCGTCAGGAAGCCCTCGGCATTGAAGAAGAAGATATCCTCGCCGCTGTCCGCAGAGCTGATCGACAAGGTCAGGTTTTCCGGAACCGGAACGGATTCGGAGGTCCATTCGTCACCCGCGAAGCTGAACGCCTCGATACCGCCAACAACATTCTCGTCGATCGCCATGAGCAGGGCAGAACGGGTCGACTGGATCGAGCCGACGGACTGGCGCTCTCGCGGCATGTAGACGGTGAAGACCTGGGGCAGTTCACCATTGGCCGCGAATTCCGACATGGAGAAGGACAGAACCGAGCCCTGGGCGTAAGTCGTGCCACCCTCGACCGGGGTCCAGTCTTCCTCGACCGTGAAGACCAGCTGGTCCTGGTAAAGGGCCCGCAGGGACGACTTGGCCGGCAGAGGCATCTGCATCGGCTCGCCGCCATCGGGCAGATGCCAGTACACCGTGTCATAGAAGGTGACGGCCTGGCTCATCATCATGTAGGCGGTGCCGTCGCTGTCTTCCATGCGGAAGCCCCACATGGCGACGTCCGTGCGATCGCCGCGAATGATCTCGGTGGCACTTTCATACGGCGTGCCGCGTTCCCAGCGATAGGCGACACTGGCATAACCGGAATCCGTGCTGTCTTCCTCGCCGATGGCGAGACCGATCATCACCGTGTTCTCGTCGATCCAGTCGATACCGCCCTTGGATTCCGGCGTAATGAAACCGTCCTCGACAAAGGCGCGTTCGGAGATCAGGAATTCGCGGCGAACCGCGGCATCGGAACCACCGTCCGACAGCGTCAGGATACAGCGGTCATAATCCGGAGTCAGACAATTGGACCCGCGCCACACCCAGTTGCGGCCCTCGGCTTCCGAGAGAGCATCCAGATCCAGGATCACATCCCAGTCGGGATCGTCGCTGAGATAGCTTTCCAGCGATGTCCGGCGCCACAGGCCGTGCGTGTTCTCGCTGTCCTGCCAGAAATTCCAGACATAGCCCGCATAGAAGGAGCCATAGGGGATACGGTCCGTGCTCTCATAGATCGAAAGCGCCTCGTTGAAGAGTGTCTCATAGAGGGCATCGCCCTGCAGCCGCTCATAGGTCCGCTCGTTCTGGCCTTCGACCCAGGCCATCGCCTCTTCGCCCTCGACCTCTTCCAGCCAGACCCGCGGATCATTGCTTGGATCGATCTGGACGATCTGGCGTCCATTGTTTTCGGCTTCAGTGTCGCTTGCCACTGTTTCCTGCTCTCCTGGCTGTGATGGGCTACAGGCTGCTATCGCCAGCGCGCTGATCGCCGCTGACCAAGTCGCGATACGTCTCGACATCTCGAGCTCCCCTAGAAAAGTTCCCGACGCAGTTAAGACCAGACCGGTGCTGGACGTAAAGCGGCCTCGGCGGTATGCGAAGCACATGATTGCGAGAAAAATGAACGGCGCGGGCAACCGCTTCATCCTCATTGATGTCCGGGGCCAGGCTGGCCTGCTGGAAATCGGTGCGGAAACCGTGCGCCACTGGGCGCGCCAGCACGCCTTTGATCAATTGCTGGCGCTGGAAGACAGCGATACGGGCGACGCCTTCATGCGCATCTGGAATGCCGATGGCGACGAGGTCGGTGCCTGTGGCAATGGCACTCGCGCTGCCGGCTGGGTGCTGCTGCAGGAAAGCGGAGCCGAGACTGTTGCAGTGGCGACGGCCGGGGGGCTTTTATTTGCCAGCCAGGCCGGGCAGATGCAGGTCAGTGTCGATATGGGAGCGCCTCGCCTCGACTGGCAGGACATCCCCTTGTCGCGCGAGATGGACACGCGGGAAATGGATGTCAGCTTCGAGGCTGCCGGACTGGTCATCGACCGGCCGGGGGCCGTGAATATGGGCAATCCGCACGCCGTCTTCTTTATCCGAGATGTCGAGACATTCCCGGTCGACCGGCTGGGGCCCGAAGTCGAGCTGGACCCCGTCTTCCCGGAGCGGGTCAATGCGAGTTTCGCGCAGATCTATGATCGCCGGCATATTCGCCTGCGCGTCTGGGAGCGCGGTGTCGGCATCACGCTGGCCTGTGGCACGGCGGCCTGTGCGACCCTGGTCGCCGCGCACCGCAGGGGGCTGGCCGATCGGCAGGCCTCGATCATGGCGGATGGCGGCGAGCTGCACATTGAGTGGCGCGAGCAGGACAACCACATCATCATGACCGGCCCCGTCGAGGACGAGGGCGAAATCCACCTGAGCACGGGAACAGCACGATGAGCGAAGCAATCTGGACCGTCTATCTGTCCGGCGAGATCCACACCGACTGGCGCGACCGTATCGCCAGTACCGTGGAGGCCATGAACCTGCCAGTGGATTTTGTCGGCCCGGTCACCGTGCACGAGGACAGTGACGATTGTGGTGCAGTCATCCTCGGCGAGGAAGACAAGCCTTTCTGGCGCGACAACAAGGGCGCGAAGATCAACGCGATCCGTACGCGGACACTGCTCGATCGCGCCGATGTCGTCGTGGTTCGCTTCGGCGAGAAATACCGCCAGTGGAATGCTGCCTTCGATGCGGGCTATGCCGCAGCCATCGGTACGCCGCTGATTACCTTGCGTGATGACAGCCTGACCCATCCGATGAAGGAAGTGGATGCCGCGGCCCTGGCGACCTGCACCGAGCCGGAACAAGTCGCCGAGATTCTCGCCTATGTCATCGACGGGTCTTTGAAGCGCTAGCCCTGCCTGCAATCGATCAATGACAGTTCCGTCATGATCCGGAGCTTTGGTGGCAAGGCGGAGTTTTGTTAAACTGGCCGACAGAACGCATTCGGGGTTGCGTTTGCCGGGGAGTTTTACAGTGCGACACTATCTTCTAGCCCTAGCGGTCAGTCTGGGCCTGGCCCTGCCAGCCATGGCACAGGAATCCGAAACGCCAACGCCTCAAAGCGTGGCGGGCGAATTGTTCGGGCTGGCCAACAGCTATATCGGCCAGGGTGATCATGAAGCGGCCAAACGCACGCTCGAGGCCGCGCTTGCGCTCAAGCCCGGACATCCGGCAATCCTACGCGGCCTGTTCATCGTGGCGCGGCGCGCAGAAAACGCCCAGGACGCCTTTGATGCGCTTGATCGCATGGTCGCGGCCGGTCTGGTCTTTGACGCCTCCTCCGGCGAAGAGCTCCTGCGGGCGGCGGACAGTGCACGCTTCGACGCCCTGCAAGCCACCCTTGAGGCCAATGCAGCGCCGGTCGGGCGCGCGGAACGCATCGCACGCATCGACATGCCCGATGCCCTGATCGAGGGCGTGGCCATGGATATCGAGACGGACCGTATCTTCCTGTCATCCGTTGCACGCCGCGAGATCATCCTGCTGGAACCCTTTGCCCGGGACGAGCCGATCGTGTTCGCCGATCGCGAGGACGGTCTGTGGTCGGTGTTCGGCATTGCCGTGGATGACCGCACCCGGATGGTGTGGGCCGCGTCCGGCGTCGTGCCGCAGACGCCGCTCGAGGAGGGCGAGGCAGAGGGCACGGCCCTGTTTGCCTTCGACCTCATGACGGGCGAGCTTTACCGCCGCTATGAAATTGATGGCGCACAGCAGATGGCCGATTTCGTGGTGCGGGACGGCATGGTCTACGTCTCCGACAGCCGCGCTCCACGCGTTTACTTGCTCAACAGTGTCTCCGGGGACCTTGAAGTCTTGGCGGAAGACCCGCGTTTTGTGAGCCTGCAAGGCGTCGCACTGGCACGCGGAGCCCTGTATGTTGCCGATTACGCGATGGGAATCTGGCGCGTGGACCTGGGCGATGGAAGCGTCAGCCTGGTCCGCCCCAATGACGTCTCCCTGATCGGTATCGACGGTCTGCTCAACACGAGAGACGGTCGGCTGGTGGCTGTCCGCAATGGCAGCCGCCCCCACCAGATGATGGCGATCGACCTGAATGCCGACGGCACTGCCGTCGACAATGTCGAGGTCCTTTTGCGTGACCATGTCGACATGACACCGGGCACGGAGCCGACGCTGGTGGATCTTGCAGATGGACGGGCCTGGCTGGTCGCAAACGCGGCCTGGCCGCTCTTCCCCGAAGACGGCAGCGACCCCGACCAGGAGCGCCCCGCAACGACCATTCTGGAAATGGATCTAAGGTAAACGCGGCAGTCAGAGTCTGTTCAACTATTTCTCATAATCTTGGAGATCTCCACGCTGAGCGAGAGGAGGCCAAGATGATGGAGATTGATCGGGATTTTGCATCCCAGCTGAAGGGAAAACGGCTGACCACAGCCGAGATTCTCTACTATCTGCCGGACCATCCCAGCTTGCTCCAGAGCTTTCTCTGGCAAACCAATGACCTCGCCCCGCGCTATCCGCGGCTATTGCGTTTCCTGGATTTCTGGCGACAGGAAATCCACGCCGTCATTCATACGGTCAGGGTCGCTCATCGCGGACTGATCGGGCCCGCTGAATGGTCCCGCGCCGACATCGAGCTGCGTCTCAACTAGATTTCTGCGACGAATAGCGCGCGAGTTTTCTCGTCTCGGCCCTTCCATCCGGCGCCTATCCGGTCATAATTCACCGGCGAGGACGATTTGTGGTGGAGTTTCAGATGAAACGTATTCTCCTGTCGCTGGCCCTGGTGACCAGTTTGAGCGCATGCGCAGCCATGCCGACGCCCTATCAGGAAGCGACGGGGTCGCGCTGGGGCTATGAAGAGAACCAGATTGAACGAAACCGCTTTCGCGTGTCCTTCGGTGGCAACTCGCTCACCGACCGCGAAACCGTGGAGCTTTATCTACTCTATCGCAGCGCCGAGCTGACGGTTGAACAGGGTTATGACTATTTCGAACTGGTCGAGCGTGCTGTGGATTCCGAGACCCGCACGCTGGGCCGGCACCCGCGCTATGGCGGCTTCTCTGTTCGCTACGCCTATTTCCATCCGCGCTGGGGCTGGCGAGGCCTCCACGATCCGTTCTGGGATGATTTCCACGAGCGTGAAATCACCCGTTTCGAAGCCAGCGCCGAGATCGTGATGGGCAATGGCGACAAGCCGGACCATTCGCGCGCCTTTGATGCACGCGATGTGATGGCCAATCTGGGTGACGACATCGTTCGACCCGAAGCGGAATAAGCTTGAAATCAAGGCGGGGACAAGAAAAGCCGGGGCATCGCCCCGGCTTTTCGATTGGCAAGGCTCTCATTGAGCCGACGTCCTAGGTCAGAACTGACCACTGATCGTAAGACGAGCATTCAACGGAGCCCCGACGGTGGCCTGGTGAGTGCTGTGTGACGTCGGGAAATAAAGGTCATCCGTCAGGTTTTCGACGTTCAACTGGATACGGAACGTTTCTGAGACGTCGTAGAAGACGGCAGCATCGACGCGCGTGAACGCCGGCAGGGTCGCGGTATTGGAGTTATTGATGAAACTCTCGTCCTGATAAGTCAGACCCGCGCCAAAACCGAGCTGATCATTGATCTGGAAGCCGGACCAGATCGAGAACATGTTCTCAGGTAGTTCACGCGGACGCAGTCCGGTCGCGCCGCTGCGGTTGACGATCTCTCCGTCGAGATGGCTGTAGCCAGCAGACACGTACCACTGATCCGTAAGCTGACCTTGAAGCTGGGCCTCGAAACCCGTGGTCTCGGAATCGATCACGTCCAACGTTGAAGGATCGTTGTCGGCTACCTGTGGCGAACTCTGTTCGATCTCGAACACCGCAGCAGTAAAGCTAAGGTTTGAGGAGAAGTCCCATTTTACGCCTGCTTCTAGGTTCGTGTAGGTGTTCGGGTCGAGGGCGTTGTTGCTACCGTTGATGTTGGCAAACTGCTCACCACTGCGCGGCAGGAAGCTCTCGGAATAGCTGCCGTACAGCGAGACGTTTTCCTGCGGCTTAAAGACGATGCCAAAGCGTGGGGAGATTTCCTCGTCTGAGCGCGACCGGCTTTCGTCAGCAACAACATTGTAAACGTCGATTTCGAAACTGTCGAAACGCGCACCGATAATGATGTCCAGTTTTTCCGAAATCTCGATCTCGTCCTGAAGATAAACAGAGAAGACAGAGACATCTGCTTCAGTGTCATCATTGATGGAGACCGTGAAATCATTGCTGGTCGGGTCGCCGCTGGCATTAACACCAACGCCACCTCGAATATCCAGCGGGCGCTGGATAATGAAGCTCTCGTTGTCGTCTGCGGTCTGGTCAAAGAACGTGTTGTAGCGATCATTGTTGTTCACGGTGTCGATGTATTCAACGCCCGCAACGACGGTATGACGCAGACCACCCATCTGGAACTCACCAATCAGATCACCAGACAGGATAAAGTTCTGACGCTGGGTCGTATCGAGATAGCCGTCCAGGGTAACGACATTCGGCGAAGCGGCCTGATCGTAGCCAGATGCGTAGAGATTCTGGTACATCTTGTCGTAGTCACCGTAGAACGCGCTGACACGGCCTTTGAGCGTGTCAGAGAAACGGTGCTGGAGTGTCGCGCGGAAAATGTGCGCCTGAAGCTCAGTCGTATTAAGTTCCGGATCACCGAATACGATGTCTTGGAACGCTTCAACTGGTTCGCCGTTGGTGCCGGTGGGAATACCACGGTCGATGAAACGTTCGTGGTCGATGAACTCATAAGAGAGATCCAACGTCGTTGCAGAGGACAACTCGAAATGAGCTGTCGGGTTCAAACCGATCTGCTCGCCATCATAAAAATCGCGGTGATTATTGAGACTTTCGTACATCGCGTTGAGGCGAATTGCAGAACTGTCGCTCGTAGAGAAATTCGTGTCCAACTCCACACCGAACGCACCAAACGTATCAACGGACGCGCGGTAGCCGGTGAAATCCTCACCAAGAACACCCTTTTTCGTGACACGATTCAAAATGCCGCCAGTGCCCCCGCGACCAAACAACAGCGCATTTGGACCACGCAGGATCTCTACCTGCTCGATATTGTAGAGCGGGCGATAGTACTGGACGTCGTCACGAACACCGTCGATGAAGAAGTCGGCTGTGGACCGAACACCGCGGAATACCACGGCATCTCGATGACCTTCACCTTGGGAATTGGAGACGCCCGGGATGTAATTGATAATGTCACCAACGCTATCAAAGCCCTGCTGGTGGAATTGATCCGCGGTAACAATCGTCAAGCTCTGCGGAACGTCGACAATTGGAGTCGGCGTGCGCAGCGCATTGACCTGGTCAGTATACAGGTATGTGCCGGTAACGACGATCTGATCAGCAACTTCACCCGAATCCTGGGCGAATGCAGCCGGAGCGGCGACACTGAGAGCAATCGCGCTAGCGTTAAGTAAGTTCGTGACTCGAAGTTTCATTTGTGTGGTCCCACTCAATAGGTATCTGCGCCGGTAAAATCTTTTAAGAATGATTTTCAAATGCATCATATTTAGGAATGATTATCAACTGCGCTATACCTGCGACATCTTCGCAAACAGGGTTCCTTCAGCTTTTTTGTTTGATTATGCGACATATTTGCAACAAATAAAAACGGGTTAATTAATTGCTTTTAATAAGAAAAACGGCGACCTTGAGGTCACCGTTTTTGCATAACAGATTTGCTTTTTTGCTTACCGCCTGAGCCCTATTTCGGGGGCATGCGGGCGCCGGCATCCAGACGGACACACTCGGCATTGATGTAGTCGCTGGAGACCATGAAGTTCACCAGGTCCGCATATTCTTCCGGCGTGCCGAAACGCTGCGGGAATTGCAGGTGGGACGCCAGGTTCACTTTCACTTCCGGCGGCATCTGCTGATAGATCGGCGTCTCGAAGAAGCCCGGCAGGATCGTGTTCACACGAATGCCTTCCTTGGCGAGATCGCGTGCCATCGGCAGGGTCATGCCGTAGATACCGCCCTTGGAGGCGGAATAGGCGACCTGGCCGATCTGGCCGTCCTGCGCCGCAACCGATGCGGTGTGAACGATGACGCCGCGTCCGCTATCGCCCAGCGGGTCTAGGCCCATCATGCCTTCGGCTGCTTTGGCCGCGCACATGAATGATCCAATCAGGTTGATCGAGATAATGCGCGTGAAGCGCCCCATATCATGCGCCGAGATCTCACCGGTTGAGCCAGAACGGCGTGCCGTTTTTTCAGCACCCCCGATACCGGCGCAATTGACCAGGACACGTTCCTGTCCGTGGGCAGCACGCGCCTTTTCAAAGCCCGCATTGACGCTGTCCTCGTCCGCCACATTGACGTGACAGAACACGCCGCCAATTTCGCTGGCGACCTGTTCGCCGCGCTCGACGTTCATGTCAAAAATGGCGACTTTCGCGCCTTCAGCCGCCAGACGGCGTGCCGTACCTTCGCCCAAACCGGAAGCACCGCCGGTCACAATGGCGGCGATGGAAGAGTCAAGTTTCATTGGATGTCATCCCCTCGACGTTGAGTTTATCCATGGGACATAACGCGTCACCAGCGAAAAGAAAACGCGCGACCTGCGTCCAGGCCGCGCGCAATCGGGGACGGGACAGACAGACTGGGGGAGGCTGCCTGGCCCCAAGGTTCGCACGACCTGTGACAAGTCGGCCGTGACAATCTTTTTACCTGCCGGGCGCGAAAGACATGACCTCCGGGATAGAAGAGACACAGCGCTCGCGTCCGACCCGATTATTTAACCACAATCTGAGCGCGGGTATATGCGTCACCTCGGCGCAGGTAAAATTCCGTTCGCTTTCCCCGAGCGTAATGTTAGAGGCGCCTAATCAACAGCGGCATGAGGAACCCACGACATGACCTCTCCGACAGCTCTGGCCATTCATGGTGGCGCCGGCGTCCTTGGCGATCACGACTATGCAGCCGTTCGCGCCCATCTTGCGGCATTGGCAGAACACGGACGCAATATGCTGCAGTCCGGCGGACGTGCGATCGATGTCGTCACGGCGATGGTGGAAGATCTGGAGGCCTCCGGCCTTTATGTCGCCGGCAAGGGGTCCTCTCCGAACGCGGCGGGTCGCTACGAACTGGACGCCGCGATCATGGATGGAGAGACGCGCGCGGCCGGTTCCGTCGCCACGCTGACCGGCTTTGTCAGCCCGATCCGGGTGGCGCGGGCGGTCATGGAAAAGACACCGCATGTCATGGTCGCCGGCAATGGGGCGGTAAACTTCGCCAGCCTGGGCGCGTTCGAACGCGTCGAGAGCGTGAATGACTATTATGTCCCCGCTGCCGAGCCGGATGATCGTGAGTTTCCCACCGGCACGGTCGGTGCTGTTGCTCTGGACAGCCAGGGGCGCCTTGCCGCGGCCACCTCGACGGGCGGTACGCTGGACAAGCTGGAGGGCCGGGTCGGCGATTGTCCGATTATCGGCTCGGGCACCTGGGCGGACGACCAGGTCGCCATTTCCTGCACCGGCCAGGGCGAGTTCTTCATGCGCCTGGCAGCTGCCAAGGATCTGGCGGCCCGTATCGAGTTCGGCGGCGCCAACGTCACCGACGCCACGCGCGCCACTGTAGATGCTGTTGGCAAGCTGGGCGGTGAAGGCGGTATCATCGCCGTGGGACGTGACGGCACGGTCGTCGATATTTTCAACTCTCCCGGCATGAAACGCGCGGTCGTCGACACCGCTGGCGAAATTCGTGTCGCGGTCGACTAGGATTTCTCCATGCGCGGATATTTTGCCATAGGCGCGGAAGGCATTTCCAAACCGATGAATCTGGGTGCCATCCTGCGCACCGCCCACGCCTTTGGCGCCAGCTTCGCTTTCTCCGTTAATGCTCACCACCGGGTGCGCGAGATCAATGACGCGGACACGTCCAAATCCATGGACCACCTGCCCTATTATGGCTGGGACGGGCTGGATGACATGCTGTTGCCGTCCAATTGCCAGCTGGTCGGGATCGAGCTGACCGATGACGCTGTTGAACTCCCCAGCTTCCGCCATCCCAAATGCGCGGCCTATGTCTTCGGACGCGAGCGTGGATCCCTGACCGCAGAGATGCAGGAACGCTGTGCCCACATCGTGAAAATCCCGACCAAGTTCTGTGTCAATGTCTCGGTGGCCTGCGCCGTCACGCTGTATGATCGCACGGTCTCGATGGGGGGATATCCGGAACGCCCGCTGATGCCCGGCGGGCCGGAACTGAAATCACCCGACAGCTGGAAGAAATTCGGTTCCCACCGCTAACTTCCCGGCAATCTCCTGACGGTAAATTCAGGTTAACCCTGCCTTGAAACGGCCATGTCGATGCGCTTGTTTCGTGTCTGTTGCGTTTAACCGGAGTGTCGCCGTCCATGCGCCGTCTGCTTGCTGCCGCCCTTCTTTCCCTGACCAGTTTCGCTCCGGCCGCCCTGGCCCAGGCCGATCCGCAATTTCGCGGCGAATATACCGACTGGCGCGTTTTCACACGCCAGACCGACCAGGGCCTGGTCTGCTACGCACTCAGCCGTCCGACCGACAGCGCGCCGCGCAATCACGAACACGGTTCGGTCTATTTCATCGTCTCCAGCTGGCAGAACGGCGCAGTGACCGAACAGCCAAACATCCTGGTCGGCTATGACCTGCGCCCGACCAGCCCGCCGGAAATCCGCATTGGCTCCAGCCGCTATTCCATGTTCACCGACGGCCAGGAAGGCTTCCTCGACCAGCTCGACGACGAACCGCGTGTCATCCGCTCCATGCGCCGCGGCTCGGTGATGCGCGTCCAGGCGACCACAACCGATGGTGTCTCGGCAGCCTATGAGTTCTCCCTGCGCGGTGTGACGGCAGCCCTGCAGCGCGTCGACGCGTTGTGCTGATCACCCGTCGGTAATTCACCGATCATCGCGCGAGGATTAGGAATCCGGCGTATTCTGTGATAGATGCCCCGGCCTGCTGCAGAACCGAAGACGACACTCGATGAACCACGCGCTGAACATTTCCGCCGCCAACCCGAACGCCCCTCGCCTCAATGAGGGTGAGACCGCGCTGCCCACCTCGCTGGCAGGCATGACGCGCGCGCAATTGCGCGAGGCGGCGATCCAGATCGGTGTGGACGAGAAAAAAGCCAAGATGCGCGCGGAACAGCTATGGCGCTGGATCTATCACTACGGCGCCCAGTCCTTCGACGACATGACCAATATTTCCAAGGATCTGCGGGCCAAAATGGCGGCCGAGTTCACACTGACCCGGCCCAAGCTCACCGAGCGCCAGGTCTCTGTCGACGGCACACGCAAATACCTGATCGAACTGTCTCCGGGCGTGGAATGCGAGACCGTCTTCATTCCCGACGTCGCCAAGTCCGGCGCGCTGTGTGTCTCCAGCCAGGTCGGCTGTACGCTTAACTGCACCTTCTGCCACACCGGCACCCAGGCGCTGGTGCGTAATCTGACCGCCGCCGAAATCGCCGCCCAGGTGATGATTGCGCGCGATGATCTGCAGGAATGGCCGACCTCGAACGAAAACCGCAAGATCACCAATATCGTCTTCATGGGCATGGGTGAGCCGCTCTACAATCTGGATAATGTCTCGGATTCCATCGACATCATTTCCGATGGTGAGGGCATGGGTATTGGCCGCCGCCGCACGACCGTGTCGACGTCAGGCGTCGTTCCGAAGATCAAGGAGCTGGGCGAACGCACCGGCACCATGCTGGCAATATCGCTGCACGCGACCAATGACGACCTGCGTAACGAACTGGTCCCGCTGAACAAGAAATACCCGCTGGCTGAACTGATGGACGCCATCCGCCAGTATCCGGGCCTCAACAACTCCAAGCGCGTGACGTTTGAATACGTCATGCTCAAGGGTGTAAATGACAGCCTGGCCGAGGCGCGCGAGCTGGTGAAACTGCTCAAGGGCGTGCCCGCCAAGATCAACCTGATCCCGTTCAACCCGTGGCCGGACAGCCCGTATGAATGTTCTGACTGGGACCAGATCGAGGCCTTTGCCGACGTCGTAAATCGCGCCGGTTATGCCAGCCCGGTCCGCACGCCGCGCGGCCGCGACATCCTCGCCGCCTGCGGGCAACTACGCTCGGAAAGCCAGAAGGTGCGCGCCAGCGAGCTGCGCAAGCAGCGCCTGGCGGGTGAAGGCCAGGGCTGATCGTCCTGCGGGTCATGGACGGGATCGGCGGCTCACGCTAACCCTTCACCATGACCTCTGCTGTTCTCTATCACTGGAAACTCAAGCCCGGCCGTGACGCGGAATTCCGTCAGGCCTGGGAAGAAGGCACGCGCCAGATCCATCAACTCTGCGGCTCGCACGGCGCAATTCTGCACCAGTCGGAGGACGGAACATACTGGTCCTATGCCTGCTGGCCGTCGGAACAGGCACGGCAGATGTGCTTCGACGAAACGGACTGGTTCTCGCGAGAGTGTTTCCAGCGCATGCAGGACTGCATCGAGGAGCGCTTCGAGGAAACGCGGCTGGAACTGACCAATGATCTACTGCAGGACCGCACGCCGAAGACCGATCCTGTCATCCTGACGACGGCGCGCTTGGTCCTTCGACCCATGTCGATCCATGACGCCGAGGCCCTGCTGCCAGCGCTGACCGATGATGGAAACATGCGCTTCTGGTCGAGCGCGCCCATCACCACGCTGGACGAGGCGCGCGACTACATCACCTGGAATGTGCACGGCGCGAATATCGAGTGTTTCGCCATTACCGAGCAGGCCGACACGGCAAAGGCCCTGGGCTGGATCATCCTCATGGACCGCAAGTCCGGCCAGGCCGAGATCGGCTATATTCTCTGCCCTGAGGCGCAGGGCAAGGGCTATGCGCTGGAAGCTGGCAAGGCATTGGTTCGACACGCTTTTTCCACGCGAAAGATCCGTCGCCTCTATGCTGACATCGACCCAGAGAATACCGGTTCAGTCAAACTGGTGGAGAAGCTGGGCTTTCAGTATGAGGGTCGCCTACGGGGGGCCTGGAAAACCCATATCGGGGTTCGCGATACGCTGATCTATGGCCTGTTGGCCCAGGACCTTGTGCGATGATCAAGTAAAACCTTAGGCGGCTTTCACCTGGGCTTAGTCAGTCGAAATCTGCTCGAGACAGGTCGCCGTGGATACAAGTCAAACGACTTAATACAACATTACAGCAAGGCTTGATTAACCTTGTTTTGCTCAAATCATTTCATTCAAAAACGAGATTCGATTTGAGCGCAAAACCCCGCCGGTGCATCTTCAGCGCTCAGCGAGAACGCGTCCAAGCTCGACACCGAGCTGGATGCCTTCAAGGCTGCACTCGAAGCGGCCTGATCACCCTATGCAACACGAAAAGGGCGGCCTCCCGGGCCGCCCTTTTTTGTGAGCGCTATTGCGGCTTGCGGAAGAGATAGACGAAGCGGTCCGTATTGCGCCGGATCTGTGGCGCAAAGACCGAGATGTCACGGGGATCATCCGGGTTGGCGAGCATGTCGCTCTCACTGTCCAGCACAAACCCGGCCGCGCTGACCTCCGCGACCACGAGGGATGCATCGATACGATGCAGCGTTTCCACGGCGTCCAGCCCTGAGCCCTCGATCGCATGATGATCGATCACGACAAAGACACCGCCAGGCGCCAGCGCGTCGAAGATGGCCTGGTTCATCCGCGCCCGGTCCGTCACGTCATAGCCGGTGTCATGATAGAACAGGACCATGAAGACGGCATCGAGCGGCTGATCGAAACTCGCTCCGAAATCTTCCAGGTCACCGACATGATGGGACATGTTCGCGCGCCGGTCCGCGATCAGGCTCAAGGCCGCGTCCGCATCACCGAAACGCTCCGCGACCCAGCTGGGATTATAGGCGTAGACACGGCCCATATCCCCGACGGCGGTCGACAGCACGCGCGCGTAATAGCCATTGCCCGGGACAATGTCCGCGACGGCCCAGCCCCGCTCCACACCCGCAAAATCCAGCACTTCCGCCGGGTGGCGATTGGCGTCCAGCAAACGGTCCTCTTCCGGACGCTCTGCGTCCTCCACCGCTTCCATGATAGAATCCCAGCGTGACGGTTCGGCCTGTTGCGTTGTCGCCTGCGATGGTTCGGCGGGCTCTTGCGCCCCTCGGCACGCCGCAAGCATCAACACAGCCGCACTCAGCAGAAATCTCGCTTTCATTGATCGCCCCAATTGTTCCCTTGCGAATACTTGCACCAGGTGAGACCCATTGAACCAGTAACGAAGCCGTGACGGCCTGTACGTGCTTTACCTTTGGTTTGGACTTGAGCGCGATTCTCTTCCCGACCCGATACTGATTCGTACCGGGGGGCCGGGGAGGCCGTACAATGCAAATCATACTTCTGCTCTCGGCGCTTCTGGCGCTCGGAGCGGCTTATCACTACCGTGCGGAGTGCCGGCGCCCTTGAGCGCCGGCCTCCTTTCTTCCCGCTTGCACACACGCTTAGAGTGCGCCATCTTCGCGACGCGGAGGGAGGACGCGCCATGCACATCATTCTGGGACTTATCGGAATACTCGCTGCGGCGAGTTTCTGGATCTATCGCATTAATGCTGCGGCTCGCGGCGCGCAGGAACTCGCGGAATTGGCAGGTGAGGCCGCAAACCTTCCGCGCAAGATGCGCTTCAGGAGCAAGACCGGCAAGAAGGCCATCGATGTCCTGGAGGACCCGCGCGAAGCTGCTGCCGTCGTACTGGCCGGCTACATGCTGGAAGCTGGCGATGTGCCCTCGGACAGGCGTGATCAGCTGGCGGCCATGCTTGGCGAACGCTTCGAAGTCTCACGCACCACCGGTGAGGAAATGGTCGCCCAGGCCTTCTGGATCCATGCCGACATTGCCAATCCCGACTCGGTGATCAACAAGATGATTGATCTGGTCGGCAAGAGCGCAGGGGCCGAGGCCTTGCGCGATCTGGACAGGATGCTCGATGCGGCCACGCCGGCGGAGAGCCGGGATGCCAGCCAGAAAGCCTTCCTCGTGAAAGTGCGCAATCGCTCGGCCTTGCACTTCCGCGAATAGGCGTCATTCTCCTCGCCAGACGAGGAGATCCGCATGTTGCTAAACACATCCACCTGGCCGGAAGTTGAAGCCTATCTGGAACGCTGCAAGGGCATCATCATCCCCATCGGCTCGTTCGAACAGCATGGACCCAACGGGCTGGTCGGCACGGATGCGATCTGTCCGGAAGTCATTGCCCAGGAGGCCGGTGCTGAATCCGGCTTCCTGGTCGGCCCGACCTTCAATGTCGGCATTGCCCAGCATCACCTGGCCTTTCCGGGCTCGATGACGCTGCGTCCCTCGACCATGATCGCGGCGATGAATGACTGGATCGCCTCGCTGGTCCGACACGGATTTGACCGCATCTATTTCTTCAACGGGCATGGCGGAAACATCACCACGATCAATGCCGCCTTCGCCGAGTACTACGCGAACTACTCGCTCGATGACGTGCCCTGTCCGCTACGGCTGGCACAACAGAACTGGTGGGAATTGCCGGGCGTCATGGCGACCTGCAAGAAGCTGTTTCCGGTCGGCGAAGGGGCACATGCCACCGCCTCGGAAGTCTCGGTGACGCAATACGCCTATCCCGACGCCATCAAACGGGTAGAGATGGACCCGAAAATCGCACCGAACGGCCGCTTCACCGACGCAGCCGACTACCGGGCAACCTTCCCCGACGGCCGCATCGCCTCTGACCCGTCACAAGCAACACCGGAAGCGGGCGCGGAAATCGTTTCCATCGCAAAACAGGCCCTGATCGCCGAGCTGTCCATCTTCTTCGAGACCAAGCTGGAAGCGGCCGCGGAGTAGCAAGCGTGATCCTCTCCCTCCTCACTGCTCTCACCCTGACCGTCCAGGACGATGCCTGGGCGCGCCTGCCCGAGCCGGTCACCAACAACGCCGTCGCGGGGGTGGAACTGGACGGTCAGTTGATGGCCTATTCCTTTGCCGGCCTGCATGAAGGCAAGACCTAGCGCGATGTTACAGCGGATGCCTATGCCTGCAATCTCACGGTCCGGACGTGCCGCGAGATCGACGGCCTTCCTGACGGGATTGGCCGCCTCGCATCCGTCGCGGTGACCGTGCGCGGACAGATCTATATTTTCGGCGGCTACACGGTAGCCGAGGATCATTCCGAGCGCTCGACGCCGGAAGTCTGGCGCTTCGACCCGGCCAGCGAGACCTACACCCATATCACCGACATCCCGGTTCCGGTCGATGACACTGTCGCCCTGGTGCACCAGGATCGCTACATCTACCTCGTCAGCGGCTGGCACGACACGGACAATGTCGACCTCGTCCAAGTCTATGACGTCGAGGAAGATCGCTGGTTCGAAGCGACACCTTTTCCTGGCGCACCCGTGTTCGGGCATGCGGGAGCGATCGACCGGGACAATGTTATCCACGTGTGTGGCGGTACACGTGTCGTTCCGCCTCCCGCGCCGGGGGAGCACCGCTCCTTCGCGGCCACGGCGGATTGCTGGCTCGGCAGCTTGGGCGACGACCCGTCCCAGATCGAGTGGTCCGCGGGGATAGATGTGCCCAGTGGCGCGTTCTATCGAGGTGCCGCGTATCGTGACTTTCGCGCCATCGTGTTCGTTGCAGGCACCGACAATGCCTACAACTACAATGGTATTGGCTATAATGGAGAGCCCAGCGAACCGCGTTCCGACACCCTGACGTTCATTCCAAGGCCTGCAGATCTACGGGAATGCGAAGCCCCGCGCATCCGAGCGGGCAGAAGCGCGCCAATTGGTCATTGGGGCACACACGAGGGAATCCGGTTCATGGATATTCGCGGTGTTGTTCAAGGGAACATCCATGGGAACACTCGCACCTTCGCTCTCGGCGGAATGGGTGCAAATCAGACCGTGCGAGACACCGTGGTTGAATTACCAAGATTCGTCATGGCCGCTGAAGACACAGTGCTGTACGCATTGATTTGCGTCGACCCACCCGTCGTCGGCTCTGATCCAAACCAACCCCGACACAAAACATTCATTTCACCCGCAAATCACGAGCCGCTATAGGTCCGCAAGCTGAAAATTCGGAGTGAACCGAAATGAAAATCTGGCTTGTCAGTCCTGTTGTGCTCGCACTCGCCGCATGTTCCGGCGCGGAGGATTCCGTGCGTCCGACCGAGGTCGAGGATGTTGCAGCGTCCGGCCCCTACAGCGCGGAAGCACCGGCAACGACGACGGCCTGTTTTCACGAGACGGATCGCGCCTCCCAGCTGCTGGATGGCCAGGCCCTGCTCGAGCGCGGCCCCGCAGCCATCGTGCACATCTCCTATAATCTGGATGGTCGCCAGGCCAATTACGTCTTCACCCTGATGGAGATGGACGAAGCGCTTGTCGCCCGCACGGAAGCGGCTTCAGCCAGCTTTTTCCGGGCTGCGGGCAATGTCTTCGACATCACGACCGACGCGGTGATCTATGATCGCGAGCGGGATGGATCCTTCTGCACCGTCACCAATGTCGCGGACATCACCGGACCGCTGGCCAGCGAGGCGGATGCGATCGCCGAGGCCATTGCCGCGACCGAGTAGACTAGCGCACGATTATCTCGCCATTGACGACATCAACAGGCACGGCGGTCAGTTCATCGCCGGCCGCGGGTCCGCCAGTGCAAGCGCCGGATCTCACATCGAAACTCGCGCCATGCACGGGGCAGACGATATTCTGTCCCTGGTGAACCAGCACCCGCCCGTCCGGCATGGCCAGCGGCATGCCGGCATGGGGACAGAGATTGCGCCAGGCGAAGGCCTCGTCCCCGGAGCGCACAACAAATGTGCCGCCGGGCCCGCCATGCATGACCTTGCCCTTGCCGTCTTCCAGCGCGTCGAGACGTCCGAGAACCGTTCCCGGCGCAGGCGCAGCACTCACAGCGGCACTCCGTCCGGCGAATTGATCACCCAGCGGAACGGCGCGGCCTCAACGCTCTCGAACAAACCTGCGAGCGCATAGGGGTCATTGGCCAGCCAGGCATCCAGCTCGGCGCGATCCGCCATGTCCACGATGAGCAGGGACCCCGCAGGCTTGTCGGACCCGTCCAGCCAGGGACCGGCCGCTTTCACGCTGTCACCCGCATCACGCAGCCATTGCAGGTGCGCCTCTCGATTGGCCATGCGCAGATCCAGCGCGCCTTCGCGGTCACGCGTGTGAACAATGAACAACATCAAGCGGTCTCCAGGGTGAAGGGACGGGCCAACAGGGTCTCGATCGCGTCCTCGACGCTGACCTCGCCCTTGAGAATGGTTTCAACCGCCTCGCAGATCGGCATTTCGATACCGTGACGTTTTGCCAGGGCGACCACAGCCGGAGCGCTTGCAACACCCTCGGTCACCGCCTTGCGCGAGGACAGGATATCGTCGAGCGACACGCCGCGCCCCAGCGCCAGGCCGCAGGACATGTTGCGCGATTGCGGCGAGGAGCAGGTCAGCACCAGATCGCCCAGGCCACACAGGCCGGACAGCGTCTCGCGTTGCGCGCCCAGCGCCAGCGCCAGCCGTGTCATCTCGGCAAAGCCACGCGAAATGAGAGCGGCGTGAGCCGACTTGCCGAGGCCGCTGCCCTCGGAGATACCGCAAGCGATCGCCAGCACATTCTTGACCGCACCACCGATCTCCGCGCCGACAAGGTCATTGGCGAGATAGGGGCGAAAACGGGTTGTGCCCAGTGCCTCGACCAGGTCGGCCCCGACCGTCTCGTCTGCACAGGCCAGCGTCACCGCGGTGGGCAGGCCCTTGGCCGTGTCGATGGCAAAACTCGGACCGGATAGCACCGCAGGCACAGCACCCGGAATGGTCTCGGCGAGTACATCCGTCATCATCGACAGGCTGGATTGCTCGATCCCCTTGGCGCAAAGCGCGATCGGCACACCCGGTTGTGCGAACGGCAGGAAGCTTTCCAGCACGCGGCGCAAATGCTGCGCCGGCGCCACCGCCAGGATGGCATCACAGGCATCCAGGTCGGACATGGCGGTCGTCGCCATGATCGTCGGGTCCAGAGCGACCTCGGGCAGGTAGATTGTGTTTTCGTGCTTGTCATTGATCGCGTCGGCGACATCCTGCTCGAAAGACCAGAGGGTCACGGATCGCCCTGCCGAGGCGGCGGTCTGGGCCAGGGCCGTGCCCCAGGCACCGGCGCCGATTACACCAACAGACTGATACTTGCTCATGCCTTGGGTCCTTTCCGTCCGGATCCGATCACGGGTGCCAGCTTGGCCGAGCTTTCGTCCAATGGCCAGCGTGCGCGTGCGGGCGCGCTCAAATCATCAATATCGCCCTCGGCCAGGTGTTCCAGCCCGGCCAGGGCAATCATGGCGGCATTGTCCGTGCACCAGCGCATCGGAGGGGCCTTGAGTTCAAAGCCGTGATCTGCGGCCGCCTGGTCCAGCGTCGCGCGCACCGCCTTGTTGGCCGCCACGCCGCCGGCAACGATGAAAGCCGGGGATTGTTCGTCGGGAAAACGCTCCCGGAACATGGCCATCGCCCGCGCCGAGCGACTGGCCAGTGATCGGGCGATGGCCTGTTGCACACAGGCCGAGAGGTCTGCCTTGTCCTGTTCAGACGGCGCCTCGAGCCCGTCCCAGATCTGTCGCGCGGCGGTTTTCAAACCGGCAAAGGAGAAGTCACAACCCGGCTTGCCCTTGAGCGGTGTGGGCAGGTCGAAACGCGTGGCATCACCCGCGGCGGCAAAGCGCTCCAGTGCGGGGCCGCCGGGAAAGCCCAGCCCCATCACCTTGGCGGTCTTGTCGAAGGCTTCACCCGCTGCGTCGTCCAGCGTGGAGCCGAGACGGCTGTATTTTCCGATGCCCTCGGCGATCAGCAATTGCGTATGCCCGCCGGAGACTAGCAGCAGTAAATAGGGAAACGCCACGTCTTCCGAGAGACGCGGCGACAGCGCGTGGCCTTCAAGATGATTGACCGCGATCAACGGTTTGCCGGATCCCAGTGACAGCCCCTTGGCCGTCATTAGCGCCGCCATCACGCCGCCGATCAGCCCCGGTCCGGCCGTCGCCGCGATGCCATCAATCTCGTCCAGGGTCAGGCCAGCTTCCTTCAGCGCGGCCGCGACCAGACCGTCCATCGCTTCGGCATGCGCCCGCGCGGCGATCTCCGGCACCACACCGCCATAAGGCGCATGCGCCTCCATCTGGCCCAGCACCAGATCGGCAAGAACCTCGGTTTCGCCCGAGACCGATCGACGCAGGATAGCCGCTGCCGTCTCGTCACAGCTGGATTCCAGGCCGAGCACGGTGAGTTCGCGCGCTTGCGCTTGGGCTGAAGTGGGGGATAAGTCCATAATCTGTTCGATAACCTCCTGACCGGAAAGCTGCAACGTGTCTGCACTGTCCTCGCCCCTGCCAATCGCAACCCGCAAATCCCCGCTCGCCCTCGCCCAGGCTCTGGAAGTACAGGCGCTGCTGGCGAAAGCCCATGGCGTTTCGGAGGCCGACAAGGAGGCGGCCTTTCCGATCCTCGGCCTCGTTTCCACCGGCGACAAGATCCAGGATCGGACCCTTTTGGAGGCTGGCGGCAAGGGGCTGTTCACCAAGGAAATCGACGAAGCCCAGCTGGACGGACGCGCCGCCTTTGCCGTGCACTCGATGAAGGATGTCCCCACCACATTGCCGGCGGGTCTGGAACTGGGCGCAATCCTCGAACGCGAGGATCCGCGCGACGTGCTGATCTCCTCCGGTGGCGAGACCCGGCTGGAGGATCTTCCGGAAGGCTGCGTCTTCGGCACGGCCAGCCTGCGTCGCCAGTCGCAATTGCTGAACCTGCGCCCGGACATCAAGGTCATTCCGCTGCGCGGTAATGTAGGCACACGCCTGTCGAAGCTGGCCGCAGGCGAGGTCCACGCGACCTTCCTGGCCAAGGCCGGTCTCAATCGCCTGGGTCACCAGCTGGACAACGCTGCTCCGATTGATCCCCACACAATGCTGCCGGCTGCAGCCCAGGGCGCTGTCGGCGTCACCATCCGCACGGGTGATGAACAGGCAAGAGCGCTGCTGGCACCGTTGCACCATGTCCCGACCGCACGGGCGATCACTGCCGAACGGGGCTTTCTCGCCGCCCTCGATGGATCGTGCCGGACACCGATTGCCGCCTACGTTAATAACGTATCAATGGACTTCACCGCGGAAGTTTTGACTCCTGACGGCCAGATGAAGTGGCGTGAGTCGAGATCCGTGGACATGTCGGGATTGTCGTTGTCAGACGCTGACCAGATTGGTCGGGAACTGGGGGCCATCGTAAAATCAGCAGCAGGCGAGCACCTTTCCAAGGTGTTTCTCGCCTCATGACGGTGATTGTCACCCGAGGCTGGCCCGGCGCGGAACAGACCGCGACCGGATTGCGGGCCATGGGTATCGATCCGATCATCTGTCCGGTACTGGACGTGAATTTCCGCGCAACCATTGATGTCGACCTGTCGGATGTACAAGCGCTGGCCTTTACCAGTGCCAATGGCATCAGGGCCTGGGGTCCACGCAGACCGGAACGCGACATCCCCGTCTACTGTGTCGGCAACAGTACCGCCCGCGTGGCCCGCGACATCGGCTTCACCAAGGTGCACTCCGCCAATGGCGATGTGCGCAAGCTGGGCGAGCTGCTCAAGCGCAAACTCAAGCCCCAGAAGGGCTCTGTTCTGCATGTGCGCGGCATTCATGCTGCGGGCAATCTGTCGGCGGATCTGCGCGAAGCCGGTTTTACAGCCCGCGAGGCGATCGGATACGGCACCGTTCCAGTAGATGCGCTGAGTGAAGAAGCCATCGCGGCAATCATCTCCGGCTCGCCGGTCCAGGTGCTGGTGCATTCCGGCCGGGGCGCGAAGACCTTCCTCGACCTGGTACGCCGCTTCGGCCTGCACCACTGGCTGGGAACGGTCACGGCTTATGGCATGTCGAAGAATGCGCTCAAACCCCTGGAAAATGCCGGATTTGCAGCCCTTGTTCCGGCCCCCTCTCCCACCGAGGAGGATTTGCTGGAAACACTGCGACAACCCATGGATCTGGCATCCCTGAGCAACGCGTCCTAGTGTAATCGGGTCTCAACCCGAATCACGGTCCGTCATGTCCGACTCCAGTATCGATCCGGAACCGCTCGACGCAGAGTTCGAGCCCGCCGACAGCACCGAGGAAACGCCGCCTGATACCCAGGCCGCTTCCCGCCTGGGTGCCAGTCTGATCACATTCGCGCTCGCCAGCCTGAGCGGGGGTGCGCTTGGCTTTGCGGCTGTCCAGTTTTTCCCGGGGCAGGGTGAGGGCACAGACCCCGGCGCCAGCGAGCGGGCCGCGATCAGCCAGTCCATGACCGGGCTGGAAACACGCCTGGCCGCGATGGAAGCAGAAGACCCGGCCGCGGAGGTGCGCACCGCTGCGCGCGCGGCCGTCGCTTCGCTGGACGACCGCATCAGCGAACTGGAAGCCCGCCCCCTGGCAGCAGGCGATGGAAACACAGCCGACCTCTCCGACATCGAGGCCCGGCTGGCTGCGCTGGAGGCTCGCCCGGTCCCGACCGGCGAGGGCGAAGTCGCGGCCTTCGACCCGTCCGGCCTGATCGCCCGCCTCGACGATCTGGAAACCGGCCAGGCACAACTGGACCAGACCACCCAACGCGTCATGGACCAGGCAAACCTGGCGACACAAGCGGCGATCGATCCGTCCCTGCTCGACAATCTGGCCAACCGCATCGCCGCTCTGGAAGCTGCCAGTGACGCCCGGGACGCTACAAACCGCGACGCGCAAATCGAAGCCCTGAACAACCGCGTTGGCGCGCTGGAAGCAGAACTGGCTGATGCCCGCTCGGCAGTCGCGGCGGCACAGACAACGGCCGATGGCGCCCTGGCCGCCGCCGAGCGCGAGCCAGAGGTGGACACCGAGGCCGAGCGCATCCTGGCGGCGCGCGCCATCGCGCTGACCGCCCTGCGCGATGCGGCCGCGACCGGTGGTCCGTTCGAAGCGGAACGCGCCGCCATCGCCCGCTTGTGGCGCGGCAATGCGGACCTCGCAGCGCTGGCGAATTACTCCCGCGCCGGTGCGCCCACGCTTGACGAGTTGCGTAGCGCCTATCCCGGACAGGACATCCGCACCGCGGCTGGCAGTGGTCAGCGCCTCTGGGGCCTGCTGCAGATCCAGCGTGTGGATGCTGACAGCGCAGATCGCGATCCGCTGGCTGTCACCGCGCTGGCCGAGGCGGCCCTGAATGATCGCGCGCTGGCCGATGCGGTCACCCTGACCGAACAGCTTGAGGGCGATGCTCTGGATTCCGCGCGCGACTGGCTGCTCGGCGCTCGCGCCCGGCTTGAAACTGATGCCCGACTGGAGGCTGTCCGCCAGACCCTGGCGGAAACCGCTGCGGAATTGGGGACCGACCCGTCATGATCCGACTGATACTGGCTGTAACCGCCGCAATTCTTGCCGCCGCTGCCGGCGCCTTCTTCGCCCAGAACCCGGGCACCGCAAGCTTCGAGTTTCTCGGCTGGCGAGCGGAATTGCCCTTCGTCCTCGCGGCGGGTGGGCTGATCCTCTTTGCCTTCCTGTTTCTGGTCCTGTGGTGGGGCATTTACCTGGCCTGGACCTCGCCGGACAAGATGAAAGCCTATCTGTCCCGCCGTCGTCGCGAGCAGGGCTACGACGCGCTTGAAAAAGCGCTGATCGCCTCCGCAGCCGGGGACGGCGAAGCCGCTGTGCGCCAGGCCGCCCGCGCCGACGCCCTGCTGGAACGCCCGGCCCTGTCGCGCCTGCTGGCTGCGCGTGCCGCCGAGGCTGCCGGAAATCTGGAAGGTGCGGAAGCCCACTACGAGGCCCTGCTGGAAGACAAGCGCACCCAGGTCGTGGCTCATCGCGGCCTGGCCCAACTGGCGCATGAGCGCGGCGACCAGCAGACGACCGAAGAACATGCCAGGGACGCCTTCGCCAAGGCCAAGGGCGCACGCTGGGCCTTCGAGGCGCTGCTGGACAGCCAGATCGCCCAGGGGCGCTGGGAAGCGGCTCTCGATACGCTGAACGAAGGCGAACGCCGCAAGCAATTGCCACTGGACCAGCTTCAGCGCCGCCGGGCCGTCATCATGACCGCTGCGGCGATGAGCTTGGAAGAAGAGCAGCCGGACCGTGCGCGCGATCTGGCCGAGGCGGCCACCCGGGCCGCGCCTGGCTTTGCCCCCGCCGCCACACTGGCCTCCCGCCTCCTGGCCCAGAGCCGTCGGCACAAGAAAGCGTCCGACGTGCTGGAAGCGGCCTGGCAGGCCGCTCCCCACCCGGTCCTGGCGCGCTCCTACAAGGATTTGCGAAAGTCCGACACGCCGAGCAAGCGCCTGGAACGCCTGAAGGCCCTGGTAGAGCTGGCGCCGGAGCATCGCGAAAGCCGATTGCTCAAGGCGCAGATCGCGCTGGATGAGGGCGAAAGCACCACGGCCGAGCGCATCCTGATCCCGCTGCTGGAAGAGACCACGCCCAGCGCACGGGTCTGCGCCATGGTAGCCCGGCTCTATCGCCTGCAGGATCGCGACGAGGATGCCCGCCGTTGGATGACCCGCGCCGCCAATGCCTCGGTCGAGGCGGACTGGACGGATATGGACGAGGAGGGTCGACCCTTTCCCTATACCTCCGACGACTGGAAACGCATGGTCTATGTCTATGGCGACGAGGCACGCCTGATCCATCCGCGCCATGAACGTTATGAAGGCGCTGCTGATGCTGTTCCCGAAACCGCCCTGCTGGAGGCCCCGCGGCCCAAGCCGGTCACGGGCGGCGTCACGCCGGGCACCGGCACGGCCTTTTATGATGCGCCGCGCCAGCCGGACGATCCGGGTGTGGGTGACGAGACCCCGTCGGGAGATGATGAGGGCCGCGCCGCATGAGCCGTCTCCTGATCGCGGTCACCGGTGGTTCCGCCTCCGGTAAGTCCCGCCTGTCGACCGCCCTGGCCGAGCATTTTCACACCCATAACGCCTGCATCCTGGCGGAAGATGATTATTACATCGATGCGGGCGATATTCCCGGTTTCGACGAGCGCGAGTTCAATTTCGATGAGCCGGCCGCCAAGGATCACGACCTGTTGGTCCAGCACCTGGCTGAGCTGCGCCAGGGCTCTGCCGTCCACATGCCGCGCTATGACTTCGCGACGCACCGCCGCCGCGCTGAAACCGAGGCCTTCGCGCCCGGACGCATCCTGATCGTTGAAGGCATGCACATCCTGGCCAACGCCCATCTGCGCAACCAGTTCGACTTTTCGGTCTATGTGTCGGCCGGGGACGAGATCCGCCTGGAACGACGCATCACCCGCGATGTCGCCGAACGCTCGCGCACGGAAGAATTCGCCCGCTTCCAGTTTGAAACCCATGTCCGTCCCATGCACGATCTGCATGTTGAGCCCCAGAAGCCGCACGCCGACATGGTCATCCGCAATACCGGCGAACTCAGCTTTGCCGAGATGGTGGAGCAGGTCTGTGCGCGCCTGCCAGAGCTCTGACACTTCGGGACAAGCGGTCGAAATGACGGGATGAGCGGAGCTGACAGGCCCGCCATTCGAGTGTCTAATCCGCCCATGCGTGCTCACATCCACACGGCCGACCTGACGCGGTCCCGCCCTTCCATCACCGACCGGCTCTCGCGGATCCCGAACCGGGTCTGGGTATCGATTATTGTCGTCATGCTGATCGGCCTTGGCTAACCGCTGTACGCGAAAGCGCGCTACGCGGTCCGCGAGGAGCTCGATTTCATCGCGGTGACACTCGCCGGGTGGACAGAAGTCGCCGCAGGGTTCGGGTTTGCGGTGATGATCGTCGCCCTGCATGAGAGCTGGCGCGCCTTCTGGCTGAAACAATGGCCCTACGGAAACCACGACACCCGTCGCCAGCTGGTCATCTTTGCCGGCTCGATTGTCTATGGTGCGCTGGGTTCGGCGGCCTATGCCGCCTTCTTTGGCCTGATCGTCTACAATTTCGGCTTCAACCTGTCCCTGGTCATCGACCAGACATTCACCGCCATCCTCATCCCTATCGCGATCTCAGGTATTTCGGAGAGTTTCGGCTTTCGCTCCGCCTATGTGGATGAACGCCTGGCCCGGGAAGAGGCCGGCCGCGCCGCCGCCGAGGCCCGCTATGATGCACTGAAAAACCGGCTGGCCCCGCATTTTCTGTTCAACAGTCTCGGTGCCCTCGCCCAGACCGCGGTCGAACGCCCCCAGGCCGTGGAGAGTTTTGTGCGCTCACTCTCCGACATCTATCGCTATGTTCTGCAAACCGAAGGCCGCGAACGCGTCAGCCTCGAGGAGGACTGGAAGGCCGCATCGGCCTTTCTGGACGTACAGGCCCAGCGCCGCCCGGGCACCTTCACCGTCTCTGTCGACATTCCCGAGGCGTACAGGGACCGCGCGCTCATACCGATGAGCCTGCTAACGCTGGTTGAGAATGCGCTCAAGCACAATGTCGCCACCCGTAGCGCTCCGCTGGACTTCGATATCAAGGCCGGGCCAGAGGGCATGACCGTCTCCAATCCCGTTCGACCCGTGCTGAGCGTGGAGTCCAGCGGCATCGGACTGAGCAATCTGGGTTCCCGTTTCCGACTTGCCGGGGCTGGTTCTGTCGCCATTGCCCAGACAGAGACGGTTTTCAGTGTGACCCTGCCCTGGCTGCCGGAGCCGACCGCATGAACATCCTCATCGTCGAGGACGAATACCCGGCCGCCGAACGCCTGATGAAACGCCTGCAGGGCGTGCGCCCCGAGCACAAAATTCTTGCCGTCCTTGAAGGTGTGGCCGAAGCCGCTGACTGGTTCCGCGACAACCCGACACCGGACCTGGTATTTTTCGACATCCGGCTGGCTGACGGCACGTGTTTCGACCTGTTCGAAATCTGTGACATTCCCTGTCCGGCGATCTTTTGCACGGCGCACGACGAATACGCCCTCGAGGCCTTCCGCTCCAATGGCATCGCCTATTTGCTCAAACCCGTTGACGAAACGGAGCTGGCCGCCGCCTTCGACAAGCTGGACCGACTGCGCGCGCCCTCGGCAGAAGAACAGAAACAGGCCGTTCGAAGGGCCGGCCTGGGTGATGGATACAAGACCCGCCTGCTGATCTCGACTAGCCATCGCCTGCGCCCGGTACCGATCCGCGATATCGCCTGTTTCCAGGCCCGGGACAAAGGCGTGCTGGCGCATCTCAATTCCGGTGAGAGCTATTTTGTCGACTTCACCCTGAATGAGCTCGAAGCGGTGCTCGATCCCAGCGACTTCTTCCGCATCAGCCGAGCCCTGCTGCCGAACATCAACGCGATCGAAAACGCTGATCGAAATGCCGGCTACTGGAAAATCCGCGTAAAAACGCTCGACGACGAACACCCGGTAAGCCGCCAGAGGGTGAGCGCTTTCAAGCGCTGGTTTTCACGCTGAACTACTCTGTCGCCATCGGCTCGGCGAACATGCGCCGGATCTCCTCCTCGCGCGCCTCTGCCTCTTCCTGCGCTGCAAGATCAGCATAATAGGCGTCCAGAGCTCCCCACCATTGCTTGCGATAGACCCGGTCCGCTGAACACAACAGGCGGCCATTGTGACGCGCATGACCGCGCGGCCCGAAATAACCTGCGAAAACCTCTCGATAGTCCTTCTCGGAGCGGTGAAACTCGTCAAAGGCCGGATGGTCCAGATCGATCTCGCTGGCCCAACCGGGTCCGAGCTCAACAATTTCGACCTGGTCCGGCCGATAGAAAGCACCGTTAATGACGGGCTGAGTGAGAACCTCCTCGTAGAAAAAGTCATAGAATGCCCGGTCTGGTCCCTGCGGCCTCCATTGGCCCCACTGCAGCACCATCATCAAGACGAGAAACCCAACGGTGATCGCCTGCCAGAAGCGGATCCAGAACGGCACGTTTTCCGGCTTCGGCACCACCACCACGGCGCAGAACCAGGCCGCAAGGCTCATAATCACGAGGCTCGACCACTGCAAGGTCGCCCGACCAGTCTCTTCCCGTTGAAACCACCAGAGGTAATGAAGTTCGCATTGCAGGCTATTGGCCGAAAGCAGATGCAGAAGGTACCAAAGGAAGCCGGTGACGATGATTACGCTGGTCGTGAGCCAGGCCGAACTCTCTTGAGACTTCGACCATTTTCTTCGCCTATCAATCCATCTTGGCATGCAACCACCCCCAACACACCTGAGCATAAAACCGCAAAGGTATCGAGAGGAACTGCCCCCGGATGGATCCCGGTTACCCGACTGCTGCATCCGCTTCACGCAGGGACTTGGCAAGTCAAGCTTTCACGGGTAGTTTCCGCCGCCTCGCGACCGGAAACGATTGCGATACACGGGTGGTAAGCCGCTTTAGCTCAGCTGGTAGAGCAACGCATTCGTAATGCGTAGGTCGCGTGTTCAAGTCACGCAAGCGGCACCATTCTTTTCCCCTGACAGACTGACGGCCTTATGCGGGTGCCAATCCATACTTCACGCTGATGAAGATGATGCCAGCGACCTGGGTGATCGCGTGCATGATGACATTCAGCCCCAACACGATGACGGCGATCAGCAGGGCTCGCAGCCACCGCCACGTGCCGGCGGTCTCGTGGACGCCACTGCGATGAACGGTGATCGTATCGACTGTCATCGCCACCAGCCCGATCGCCCATCCGAAACTCGAGGCCCATCCGGAGGGCAAGCCGGGCAGGATGATCATCATCAGGGAGGCACTCGGGATCATCGTGGCGAACCCGTAGCGCACTCTCAGACTGAATGTGGTCTCGCGCCCCACACCCGAAACAGCGGCAGAATAAAGAGGAATGTAAGCAGCTGTACGATGGGGAAAGCCGTGAAAATCAGAACAGCGGCTTCTTCACCCAGCGCGGGAAAGGTCAAGGTTTCGGGCAGGGCCAGCCCCGCCTCGCGAAACCCGTCGGCATAAGCCATGACGATGGGCGATGTCGGGCTGAGCCAGATCACTTGCAACAGCGATGACAGCGCAATCAGCGACAACCAGAGACGGACGGAAGGCGGGTAGCTATCCTTCCACTCCGCATCGTCAGCCGCGTCGAAATACGCGCTGGGCCGGGCTCACAGGATGGCGATCGAACGCAGCCCGCGAATGTTCAGGCTGAACAAGTCGCCCGCCAGGTCGTCAACACTGATCTTGGTGCTCATTGATAATCCCAGCCCATTCATTCGACCCCCAAGTGGTAAGCCAAGCCGCCGGGCAGGTCCATCAACACGCCATCTTGATCCACGGCAGATCGGCCTAGAGAGTTGAACACACGCGACGCCTTCCTAGGTATTGCGTCGAAGCAACGGGGATATGTCATGAGCGACACTACCTATACACCGCCCAAGGTCTGGACCTGGGAAACGGAAAACGGCGGCAATTTTGCCAATATCAACCGACCGATCGCGGGCGCCACGCATGACAAGGCCCTGCCGGTTGGCGAGCACCCTTTCCAGCTCTATTCGCTAGCCACGCCGAACGGTGTGAAGGTGACGATCCTGTTCGAGGAATTGCTGGAACTGGGCATCACCGAAGCGGAATATGATGCCTGGCTGATCCGCATCACCGAGGGTGATCAGTTCTCCAGCGGATTTGTCGGCGTCAATCCGAACTCCAAGATCCCGGCCCTGGTTGATCGCAGCGGTGACACCGAGATCAACATTTTTGAATCCGGCTCCATGCTGGTGCACCTGGCGGAGAAATTCGGGAAGTTTCTTCCGGCGTCGGGACCGGAACGAACAGAGGTCATGAACTGGCTGTTCTGGCAGATGGGTTCTGCGCCCTTCCTGGGTGGCGGCTTCGGTCACTTCTATGCCTATGCGCCGGAAAAATTCGAATACCCGATCAATCGCTATGCGATGGAGGTCAAGCGCCAGCTGGACGTGCTGGATCGCACGCTCGCGACGCGCAAATTCATCGCCGGTGAGGATTACACCATCGCCGACATGGCGATCTGGCCCTGGTATGGCGCCCTCGTTCGCGGGCTCCTCTACAATGCTGCCGAATTCCTGTCCGTTGATGACTACAAGAACGTCAAACGCTGGGCGGATGACATCGCGGCGCGGCCTGCAGTCAAACGCGGCATCCGGGTCAACAAGGCCTGGGGCGATGAGGACACGCAAATGCATGAACGCCACAGCGCGGCTGATTTCGACTAGGCCTCAACCCGCCGCTTTGCGGGTCGGCTCAATGGAATGCCGCCACAGCTCGCGCACATAGACTGACAATGCCAGATCCGTTTCGAGGCCGATGATCTTGGTCACGGCCTCGCACATGAGCGGTAGTTGCGGATCGTTCTGGTAACGCGTCGCCATGCGTTTCAGCAGGGCGGAGTGGAAGAAATTGTATCCGGCGATGTAGAGATGGGGCGGCACTTTGGCGCGATGATGCGCCTTGCCGATGCGGACCGATTCCGCGACATACTCCACATCCAGCTCTGCATTGAAGAGCCGGATCCAGTGCGCCCGTTGATGTTGTTTCAGGCCGCGCACCCGGTCGGGGTCGGAGAAGATCTTGCGCCCTTCCGGAAACCGCTGCATGTGCGCATAGAAATCCTCGATGATCCCGGGAAGGCATGTCTCCACAAAGGGCGCCACCCGGGCAAGGCTGTTGATCGTCTGCTGGTCAATGGCCAGCAGGCTGATCCGGTGCCTCAACATATCGTCTGCGCTGGTCGTCCCCATACCCTCGGCTTAAACCATTTTTTTCACGGTTATTAGCGTTGAGCGAAAAGAAAACCCGGGCGGAAATGATCCGCCCGGGTTCAACACGTCTGGCACGACAGCGTATTACTGGAACCAGCCGATCAGAGCCTGGAAGCGACGCGCGTCTGCATCTTCGGCATGCGCTGATGCTTGTTCCAGGGCGCTCATCAGATCAGCGCCTGCATCACCGGCATTTACAGCCTCACGGACCGTCATCGCCATGGCGTCATTGAGAGCACCGGAACGTGCCAGCTGGTCGACATAGGCCAGGGCGACAACCGGTTCATCCGGCCACTCGAACCGCATCTGCGTCTGGGTGTTGGCCTCCTCGAAGCGGATCAGCTCTGCCGCCGCGATCTCGTTTGCAGAGAGATGCTCGCTGGGCAGCAGACGGAAAATGTCCAGACCCCGGACAATTTCCGGCGCATAGACCAGGCCATTGTGCCAGTAGGCCGCCCAGTTACCGCCCAGATAAAGCTCCTCGGCGTCGAGCGGACCGCGATCGAAGAAGGCGATTTCGTACGGGTTATTGCTGTCGGTGAAGTCGATCACCGAGATACCGCCGGAATACCAGCCCTGGACCAGGATATCGCGGCCCGGAACAGGGACGAGCGAGCCATTGTGCGCCACGCAATTCTCTGATTCGGACTGGGTGTTCGGGATTTTGAAATAGCCCCGGCCTTCAAGACCATTTTCGGTGATGTCAGCGATGACATTGGCGCCCCAGGTCTCCGGGTCCTCGGCACGACAACGTGCACCCAGACCACCGCCCCACTCATCGGTGAAGAGGATCTTGTTGGCGTCATTATTGAAGATCGCCGCATGCCAATAGGCCATGTTCGGATCGGACATCTCGCTGATGCGGGAAGGGTTTTCCGGGTCGGAGATATCCAGCAGGATGCCATTGCCACTGCAAGCGCCAGCCGCGAGGCCCATCTCCGGGTAAACATTGATGTCGTGACACTGATTGGTGACCGAGGTTTCCTGGGCGTCTTCCTCCAGCTGGCCACCGGCCCACAGACCCGCGATCTCACCGGTTTCACGATCCGCAAAAATCCGCGGACGATTGACGATGGCGGCCTCTTCAGGCGCTGCAAGCGGAACGCGGATCACGTCGATGGAATAGAGGGCCGTATCCGGATTTTCATCCGGCTCGCCATCCGAACAGATATCCAGCTCACTCGTCGGGCGGACAAAGGACGTTCCGGAATTGTAGATGTAGATCACGCTGGGATCGTTGAGATCCGGCACGACCGTGTGGGTGTGGGAACCACGGCAGGTCTGAACCGCGGCGACCTGGCGCGGATTGCTCATATCGGAAATGTCAAAGATCTGCACACCCCGGAAACGCTCGGCGCTGCTTTGTTCGGCAACACCGCCGGCGCCGCAATCCAGGCGACCCCGATTGTCTTCAACAGAGCGGAAGACCAGATTGCCATGCACGCTGACATCACCCTGGCCACCGGGGCATACCACGGACAAGACGTGCTCGACCGACGCATCGGCCTGGGTTTCAAAGACATTGAAACCATGCCAATTGCCCATGATCACGCGATCGCCCGAGAAGGCGAGATCGGTGTTCGCGAAAGAGATCGGGCTCGGCGGGCGTTCGACTTCCTCACCGGCCTGCATGGCCTGGACAATCGCCATTTCAACGGCCGGAGCCCACATGGCATCGTCCGGAGCAAAGGCCGATGGCGTGCGCTCGGCGTGAACCAGCTCGATATTCCAGCTGACTTCCTCGGCATCAAACACGCCTGGCGCCAGACCTTCCCGGCTCGGCGGCGGATTGCTGGCGACCTCGGCCGGCTCCGTGGTGGTGGTCTGGCTGCAAGCCCCGGCCAGCATGGCCAGTGCGAGAATGGAAATTCCGGTCTTGATACGGGTCATTGTCTCCCCCTAACCCAATTGCGAAAGCATGTGACGCATCCGCAGGATTTCAGTTGATTGGTCAGCGATTACGGCTGAAAGAAATTCGGACAATTCAGGATCCTCACCAGCCCCCGGCTGAGCGAGCAGCTCGTTGACCATGTCGATCGCGCCTTGATGGTGCAGGATCATGCCGGTGAGATAGAGATAGTCGAAATCGCTGCCGCTCGAAGCAGCCAGCTCATCCATTTGCGCAGGCGAGAGCATGCCCGTCATCAGCGGCATGTTTGGGTCCATCTCGTGATTCATGTGATGGTGGTGGCCGCCCTGCATCTCGGTGCTTTCACCGCGACGGGTCAACCAGGTCCGCATCATCGCGATTTCGGACTCCTGCGTCACAGCGATGCGTTCGGCCATCAGACGGACGCCTTCATGGGTCGTCCGACCTTCAACAAGCGCGCCCATGTCAACGGCCTGGCCGTGATGCACGATCATGTGCTGCATGAAACGGGCATCCGCCTCGATGTATCGGCTCTGGCCCAGTTCGAGTGACTGGTTTCGCGTGAGTTCACGGGAGGGTTCTCCCGGTGCACCAGGCTGGAAAATCGGCGCCTCTTGCGCCAGGACCCCGCCACTCCCGGCCAAGATCAAAGCAGAAGCGCAGACCAGGACAACACCTCGTCTGCGCCCGATAAACATGTGTGCGCGCATCATGTATCCCCAATTTTGCCGATCTCGGTCACGTCGGGACCGGCTCTGGGGCAGAGCATTCACCAATGCGACGAAAATAGCAAATCGGCCCGTTATATTATAACAAGAACCCCTAGTGTTCGCCCGGCTTCATCTGGGATTGCATGTAGCGTTCTTCACCGATTTTCTCGATCAGGCCCAGCTGGGTTTCCAGGAAGTCGATATGCTCTTCCTCGGATTCAAGAATGTCGGTGAACAGCTTGCGGCTGACATAGTCACCAACGCTCTCGCAGTGTGCGATCGCTTCCTTGTAATAGGGGTGGGCCCGGTGCTCGACCTTCAGATCTGCCTCGAGACACTCCTTGACGGTCTCACCGATATAGATCTTGGCCAGGTCCTGGACATTGGGCAGGCCTTCCAGGAAGAGAATACGTTCGATCAGCTGATCCGCGTGTTTCATCTCATCGATCGATTCTTCGTATTCGACTTCGGCGATCTTGGCGAAACCCCAGTCCTTGAACATGCGGGCGTGCAGAAAGTACTGGTTCACCGCAGCCAGTTCGAGTTTCAACGCGCCATTGAGATATTCAATCGTCTTGGAATCGCCCTTCATGACCTCTCTCCCTGCTGTCTTCAGCTAGAAGTTAGGCCAGTTTCCGCGTTTTCCAAGGGGAATGTTTGCGCCTGATAAGCGCTTTCAAATCAACGATTAACTTGAGGATCATTCGCGCTGATCTGGGTCGAGGAAATCATGTCCCGAACGTCCGGCAGACAGCGGCCGCATTGCGGGCGTGCATCCAGCTGCTTGAACACACAGGCCGCCGAGCTGACACCCGGGTCCTGAGCCGCCTGCTTGAGCTGGCTGTCTTTCAGAGCATTACAGATACAGACATACATTCGGAGGACCGTTTTCCTTGACCCTCCGAACTTGGCGCTAATGCGAGTGATTGTCAACTGCATATTCAATGAATATTGCAGGTGATCAGCTTCCCCGCATGATGCTGCCGAGCGGCCCCAGAACGGACCCCTCACCCTGACCCGACCCGGCGACCGGAACATTGGCCAGGATACGCCCGGCTAGGCGGGAGAACGGCATGGATTGAAGCCAGACTTTGCCCGGCCCTTTCAGATGCGCGAAGAACACTCCCTCGCCACCAAAGATCATGGACTTGATATTGCCGGCACGCTCGATCTCGAAGTCGACGCTGCTGGTATAGGCAACAACACAGCCCGTATCGACGTGCAGCTCTTCGCCCGCCGCCAGCTCTTTCTCCACCAAGGTTCCGCCCGCGTGGACGAAACACCAGCCATCGCCTTCCAGGCGTTGCATGATGAAGCCCTCACCCCCGAACAGGCCGGTCATGATGCGTTTTTGCAGGGCGATACCGACCGAAACTCCTTTTGCAGCGGCCAGGAAACTGTCTTTCTGACAGATCAGCTCGCCACCGACATCGGGCAGGTGAACCGGGATAATCGTCCCTGGAAAAGGTGCGGCAAAGGCCACATGAGACTTGCCCTGACCCTGGTGGGTATAGACCGTCATGAACAGGCTCTCGCCGGTCAGGATGCGCTTCCCCGCACCGGCAACCGCGCCCCAGAAACCGCTGTGTTTGGATGAGCCGTCACCGAAAATGGCATCCATGTCGATGCTCGGTGACTTATACATCATCGACCCCGCCTCAGCGATGACGCTCTCATTCGGGTCCAGCTCGATTTCAACAAACTGGATGTCTTCACCGCAAATCTTGTAGTCGACTTCGTGCGCTGTACTCATGGCTCTCCTCCGCATGCAATCGCAGGACTGGCATGCCAGAGGTGGTGCTCATTGTATAGAAGAATTCAGGCTAGATGGTCTGAATGTCCGCGGCCTCTGCGGCTTCGCGGATCAGATGCGCCAGATGGATCGGCGCCTCGCCCTTGGCAGATCGGAAACTTTCATTCTTGTCCAGTCCGGCAACATCTTCGGGCAGGTGAATCTTGTCCACAGCCATGGAGCCGGAGAGCACGAGCAAAGGGGTTTCGCCGATACAATCGCGTGTCGTTTCCAGCGTGTCGATCGGATGAACGGAGTCAGGCAGGCGGAGATCAAGCAGGACCAGGTCGAAGGCTTCCTTGGCCAGCTTGCGCTTGGCGTCTTTCAGCGTGCCCGCCACCTCGAATGCGATATCAAAATCACCCGCTTCACATACCGCATGCTGTACGAGCATTGCATCCGCGAAGTCGTCCTCAACATGCAAGACTTTAAGCGACTGATTTGGCACGACTATCTCCCTTCCGCTCAAATGATATGAGGGTTGCGTTACCGAACCGTTTACGCCCGGTTTACGAATAACACAATCTGGGATTGCCGGTTTTACACACCCAATCTCAGGGCGGCGGCCCGTAAGGTGTTTTGCAACAACATCGCGATGGTCATCGGACCGATACCACCGGGCACCGGTGTGATCCAGCCGGCATGACCGACAATCTCATCAAACGCCGCATCTCCCACCAGGCGGGTCTTGCCCTCACCCCGTTCGGGCGCATCGATCCGGTTGATCCCCACGTCCAGCACGCAGGCACCGGACTTGACCCAGTCTCCGCGCACCATCTCCGGACGACCAACAGCTGGCACCAGGATATCTGCCGTCCGGCACAGGGCCGGCAGGTCCTTGGTCCGCGAGTGGGCGATAGTCACGGTCGCATTCTTCTCAAGGAAGAGCAGGGCGGCCGGCTTGCCGACCAGGATAGAACGCCCCACAACGACGACAGACTTGCCGGACAAGTCACCCAGTGCCTGTTCGGCCAGATAGACACAGCCCGCGGGCGTGCACGGGCGCAGCCCCGGCTTGCCAAGTACCAGGCGGCCGGCACTGGCCTCGGTCAGACCGTCCACATCCTTGTCCGGGTCGATGGTCTCGATGACGGCATTGGCGTCCATGTGATCCGGGAGCGGCAATTGCACCAGAATACCGTCCACCTCTGGGTCGGCATTCAGACCGCGCACGATTTCGATGGCTTCGTCCTGGGTAATGTCGGCTGGTTTGCGCACTTCGACCGAACGCAGCCCCGCGGCCTCGGTTCGGCGAACCTTGTTGCGCACATAGACCTGGCTGGCCGGATCCTCGCCAATCAGCACGACCGCCAGACAGGGCGGACGCCCAAGCTTCTTCGCCAGCTCCTCACCGGCGGCCTTGGCCTCCAGGTCCAGTGCCTCGCCAATGGCCTTGCCGTCGATCAGTTCAGCGCTCATGCGTCAACGCCTCCAATTGCTGCCGGATGCGGGTCAGCTGGTCGGCTGAACCGCTCACGCGAAGAGTCTTGATGCGGGCTGTTGCCCCCCGAACCACGTCTATATCGCGTTTTGCACATCGCGCCCAATCCGCGAACAGGGCGATCACAGCCTTGTTGGCCTTGCCCTTGTCAGGCAGGGCGCGAACGCGCAGGGCCAGGGCGGACTTGCCGTCAGCTCCGACATGCAGGCCTTCCACGCTGTCCGCAGCGGACTTCGGGGTCACGCGGACACGCACGTCCAGCTGGCCGCTGCCGGTTTCGAACACGGATCAGAAGAGACCGGTGAACGTCCCGCGAAGAATGGACCCCAGCACACGCTCAACAAAAGTAACCAGCAGGATGAGCACGAGGGGCGAAAGATCCAGCCCACCCAAGGGTGGAAGTATCCGCCGAATAGGGCCCAGTAGCGGCTCAGTCAAAGTGCTGGTCATACGCCAGACAACAGAAACAACCTGATTACTAGAATTGATGACGTTGAACGAGATTAGCCAACTCAGGACGATCGAAATAATGATGACTATCGTTAGAAAATTGAGCAGTGGTAATGCGATATACGCAATCAGGGCATCAAGGATCGACATGGCCGGAACTTTCTCCTCAAGGTTTACCGCCTTTTAGCCCGCCACGCTTGATCACGTCCAGCGCCACTCTGCCCAAAGCTGGATTCGCGACCTTCGATCCACAGCCACCCCAGCCTGAGATCTGTTTGGTCTTTTTTTGCAACCTCTTGTTTGCATAAGATATTAAAGCCCCGACCGGGGCGCGCGCTTGTCTACACATATTCGGTCAGTAAGGTGCACGGCTTCTCGTTGCAGGTGTGGGGTCGCAACATGAATTGGAGTACCGAGCTACGGGCTTTCCGAGCGCGGACGGGACTGAAGCAGGAAGCGCTGGCGGATCTTCTCAAGATCAGCCAGGCCTATGTGTCTCGCCTTGAAGCCGGAAGTACCGAGCCGAAACCGGGGCTTGAGAACCGCATCCGGGCCCTGATGTCCGATCGCTCACACCGGGATGTGATCGACTTTGTGCTCGCGAGCGTGCGCGTCAGCCCGCAGATCATCTGCGTGATCCAGCCCAGCCTGGACAATGTGCGCTATGTCGCCCTGTCCAATGGCTTCCGCAATCACCCGCAATTTTCCGGGATTGTCGAAGGCCTCCAAGTCAAGCGAGAGGCATTCGAGCACGGACACCGCATCGTCCGCGACATCCTCAATTGCGGAGTCTTCAGCGGCAAGGTGCGCTCTGTCGACGTCGTCTGGACCAATGCGCTGAATGACCAGATCCAGTTCTGGCGGGCGATCAACACGCCGGTCCGCGCCAAAGATGGCGAATGGTATCTGATGTGTGCCATGACCCAGCTCAATGAAGACGAATACGCCGAGCGCCTGACCCACCGGGAAGACCAGCTGATCGTCAACCACATCCAGTAGACGCCGCATCCCGTCGACACCCGGGGGCAAGCGGGCTGCGCGCGCCCTGCGAAGGCCTGCACGAACGCTTCCTTTACGTCTGTCTGCTAGACCACGGGCATGTCCAGTTTCGCGTCAAACCTTGTTCGTACCGGTCTCGTCGCAGCCTGCCTCGTGCTGGCTGGACCTACTGCGCTTGCTTCCGCTGCGCCGCCGGCAGAAGGCAGTTCATCCTCTGACAGCGATGGCCGCCACCGCAATCTGACCTCGTCCTCGACCTATATGCCGCTCCCGCCGCTGACAGCGACGGTGCAGGCCAATTATCGCTCGCAGGGCCTGTTGCAGATCGAGGCCGGGCTGGAGATCGACGACCCGCGCCTGCGCCGCCGCGTGGAGCGCTACATGCCCCGCCTGCGCAATGCATACGTGTCGGCCCTGACGCTGTATGCCGGATCCTATTACTCGTTCGGGGAAGTCCCTGACGCTGACCGGATCGCGGCCCTGCTGCAGGAAGCGACAAACATGACGCTGGGCCAGGAAGGCGCGGACGTCCTCCTGGGCATGATCATCATCCATTCCGACTAGCGCGCCCTAGGCGATCTCGTCCATGAAGCTGGCCAGGGTCAGGTCAAGCTCGGTCACGCCGCCGGCATCGTGCGTGGCCAGCGTCACATCGACCTTGTTCCAGACATTGAACCATTCGGGATGGTGGTCCATCTGCTCCGCCTTGACGGCCACCCGGCTCATGAAGCCCCAGGCCGCGTTGAAGTCGGCAAATTCATAGACCTTGCGGATCGCATCCCGGCCGTCGACAACCGACCAGCCGGAGAGTTTTGCGACAACCTTGTCTGCGCCAAGCTTTTCCATGTCCGCCTCTTATTCCGCCGGCATGGTCATCGGTTCGATGCCCAGCGTCTTGAACAGGTCGAAATCCTCGTGCTTTTCCGGGTTCGGCGTGGTCAGGAGTTCCTCGCCCACGAAGATGGAATTGGCGCCGGCAAGGAAACACAGGGCCTGGGTTTCGCGGCTCATGCCTTCGCGGCCTGCTGACAGGCGGACCATGGATTTCGGCATCATGATCCGTGCCGTGGCGATGGTGCGAACGAAGTCGATGGCGTCCAGCGGCTTGCTGTCCCCCAGCGGGGTGTTCTCGACCGCCACCAGGTGGTTGATCGGAACGCTTTCCGGGTGCGGGTCCATATTGGCCAGCTCGGCAATCAGGCCGATGCGCGCCGTCTCCGGCTCGCCCATGCCGATGATCCCGCCCGTGCAGACATGGATGCCGGCGCCACGCACGCGCTCCAGCGTATCCAGGCGGTCCTGGTAGGTGCGCGTCGAGATCACCCGGCCATAATCTTCCGGCGCGGTGTCGATATTGTGATTGTAATAATCCAGCCCGGCGTCACGCAGTTTTTTCGCCTGGTCATCTTCCAGCATGCCGAGCGTGACACAGGTTTCCATGCCCATCGCCTTGACCCCGGAGATCATGTCGCAGATCGCGTCCTCGTCGCGAGCCTTCAGCTCGCGCCAGGCTGCCCCCATGCAGAAGCGGGTGGCGCCACCATCCTTGGCTTTCTGTGCGGCTTCGAGAACCTCGTCGACCGGCATCAGCTTGGAGGCTTTCAGGCCGGTATCGAAATGGGCTGACTGGTTGCAGTAACCACAGTCCTCGGCACAGCCGCCGGTCTTGATGGACAACAGCTGGCTGGTCTGGACCTGGTTGGCGGGATGGCATTTTCTGTGCACGGATTGCGCCGCGAAGATGAGGTCATTAAACGGTGCGCGATAGATCTCGGCAGCCTCCTCGCGGGTCCAATCGGCACGCGGGGTCAGCAGACGGTCGATATCATTGAGCAACTGGGTCATGGAAAGCCTGTCCTGAAGAATGTCAGCGGAACCTAAGAATACTTCGGCCCGGCGTCCAGATATGGGACTGCGATGGGCAGGGCGTGTCATGTTCTTGACCACCATCGTGCTGATCACGGATCTGGCGCTCCAGCCCGGCTTTGCCACGCCCCCGACGCTGCTGGGCTCGGACAAGCTGGAACATATTGCGGCGTTCTTCACTCTTGCCCTGCTGACCCGTCTGGGCTGGCCTACCATCAGCCGGCTGATCACCGGAAGCCTGCTGGCCATTTACGGGCTGGGCATCGAATACCTGCAATCCACGGACTTCGTGGGTCGCACGGCATCCTGGGCGGATTTCGTCGCCGACCTGGTCGGCATCGCGCTGGCCTTTGTCGTGCTGCGATTGATCAGGCCGCGACGCTAGCCGCAAAAGAAAAGCCCCACCGGGTCCGGCGGGGCTTCTCCTGCATCTCGTTTCCAAGATTATGCCGGTCCAGGATTATTCCGGCTTCTTGTCAATGTCAGCGTCGTCATCGCCCTCGGCGTCGGCCTCGGGTGAGTCATCGACATGGGCGCTGGCGTCATAGTCGACATCCAGACCACCGGCGACGATCTTGGCATCGTGCTCCTTGGTGATCTTGAAGACCATACTGGACAGGAAGATCAGAGCAATCAGGTTCGGAGCCGCCATCGCCGCATTGGCAATGCCGCCCAGACGCCAGATCACGTCGACCTCCTGGAAAGAACCCACGAACACCATCGCAACCCAGACCAGGCGGAACGGGACGACAAGGCCCTCGCCTCCCAGGAATGCGATCGCGCGCTCACCATAATAGGACCAGCCCAGAATGGTGGTGAAGGCGAAGAAGGCCAGGATGATGGCGATATACCAGTCACCAAACGGGAAAGCCGCCTGGTAGGAGGCCTGGGTCACCTGGATGCCCTCGAGGCCAGCCAGCCATGCATAACCGATCGTTTCACCTGCCTCGTTGTACACGAAGTCGCCCGTGACGGTCAGGATAACCAGGGCCGTCATCGTACAGATAACCATGGTGTCCAGGAAGGTACCGACCATGGCGATCTTGCCCTGCTGGACCGGGTCCTTCGTCCGCGCAGCCGCGTGCGCGATCGGAGCGGAACCCTGACCGGCTTCGTTGGAGAAGAGACCACGCTCAACACCGAAACGGATACCGGCAGACAGGGATGCACCGAGGAAGCCACCGGCCGCTGCGGCCGGTTCGAACAGGCCACCGAAGATCAGGCCGAACGCGGCCGGGATCTCGTTGGCGTTCATGACCAGGGTGACAAGCGCAACGATGACATAGGTGATGGCCATCAGCGGAACCACGCGACCCGCGACGGTACCGATGGACTTGATGCCGCCGAGGATGACGATGAAGGTCAGACCGGCAATCACGGCACCGACAATCCTCTTGGAGGTGATGCTGTCAGGGTCGAGGATGTCGGCATTGCCCAGCGCACCCACGATACCGTTGGTCAGCGAGTTGGACTGGATCATGTTACCGGTGGCCAGCGCCGAGAAAAGCGTGCCCGCGGCGAACAGGACAGCCAGCCACATCCACCATTTTCCGAGGCCGTTCTTGATGTAGTACATCGGACCACCGGCGACGGACGACTTGCCATCCTTCGGGTGCTCACGATAGCGAACGGCGAGCATGGATTCCGAATAGGCCGACGCCATGCCGACCATGGCCGTAACCCACATCCAGAAGATCGCGGCCGGACCACCCAGCGTGATCGCGGTGGCCACACCGGCAAGGTTACCCGTGCCCACCTGTCCCGACAGGGCTGTAGCCAGCGCCTGGAACGGGGAGATGGCACCGTCTTCCTTGTCGTGCTTGCCAGAGAAGAGCGAGCGGAATGCGCGCGGAAGTTGGCGGATCGGCATGAAGCGCAGACCCACCATGAGATACAGACCGGTACCAAGCAGAAGAATGGTAATCGGGCCCACCGGCAGGATCGTCTGATCGCCCCAGTTACCTCCCCAAAGGAAGTCACTGAACGTCTCGATGCCGCCCACAATTGTTTCGTACATGGAACTCGTCCCCTCCCAGGACACAATTTCACTTGGCGCGCACCATAGGAAGTCAGGCCGCACGCTCAAAGCCTTTTGTGCGCTTTCGTGACAGTTCAGGCGGTTCGGGCGGGCAGACTTCGCGCCAGACGCGAGTATGAGATGGGGTCCGGAGTGGCGCCGGCCTATGTCGGGTCCTATGGCATTCGCACGGCGCGTCTGGTTGAGGGGCAGCTTGTCTATCAGCGCGATGGCGGGCCGGGAATCATCCTCACGCCCCTGGGCGATGATCGCTTCGCTATTCCCGGTGATGATCGTTTTCGCCTTGTATTCCAGCGTGATCGACGCAATCGCGTGAGCAATCTGCAAATGCATGTCGCGGATGGACGTGTGCTCGACAACCCGCGCTCCGAATAGACGAAAACCTGCGCCTGCACGCCGCTGGCGGGGCCGTGGCGTGCATGTGGCGGCCATTTGGCGTAGAGGATTTGAACTGCACCTGCTCTTTGATGATCCATCGATTGCGAGAGCACTGAGGAGTTCGAAATGCCGTTCAAACCCGATACCGCCAAGATCAAGCGCTGGCGCGAAGAGCGTCAATGGTCCCAAGAGCATGTCGCCGAGCTGGCCGGCGTCGGTTTGCGCACGATCCAGCGGCTGGAGAGTGGCGGCCAGGCTTCACAGGAGACCCTCAAGGCGCTGGCCGCGGCCTATGATGTCGACGTGTCAGCCCTGGCGCTGGACCCGGAGGAACAGGCTGCCGAGCTTGTGCAGACCCGCAATGGCAAGACCCGGGCGGCGCTGCGCCTATCCCTGTGGATCCATCTCGCCAGCTACGCCATCGGCGCCGTGGTCTTTCTCGGTATAAGCTGGGGCCTGGGATATTTCGCCATGAAGTGGCCGCTGATCTGGTGGACGGTGGGCGCGGTCGCTCACGCTGCAACGGTCGTCATTGTCGAAGTGGCCACCCGCTATTCCGAGCAATGGCAACGCGACTGAGGTTTATGGCGAGGTGGTGATCTCGATCGCGATCACGCCCCAGAGCCAGTCATCATCTGACATGCCCGCGAGGGCTCGATCCGTTGCGCGCGGCCAGACCAGCATGGCCGGTCCGAACCCGCCCATGGGCAAGGGCTGGCCATCCATCGAAGTCGCCAGGATCACGTCATGAGCCTCGATCCGCTGCCAGCTGATGTCACGCTGATACCCGTCCAGGGCCGTCACCACCACGTTGTCACCACGCGGCATGGCGAGGGCGAGCACATCTCTCAACAGCGGACCACGAAACGCGCGTTGCGCGCCGCCTGCGGGATAATCGACCTGGATATCGTGCTGGGCGAGGCGGGCCAGCTGGGCGCCGGAGACGACGTAAGCCTGCTCGAACTCCAGGCCGAACGTGTTGAACAGGGGCTCGATCTGCGGATCCATGGCCGCGCGGTTGCTCGCCGCGATATCGCCATGGAGCGTTAGCACGACACCCGCACGCTCCGCGGATTGGCTGGCCGGCGTGCAGGCCGCAAGCATGCTGGCGATCATGATCAAGAGGATCCGCATTCAACCTCCTAGAAATAGGTTCCGGCATAGGTGACCAGCTCGCCACCCGTGCCGAGCTTGAACCGGGCCAGACCGGCGCTTTTCACCGTCTCAACACCGCCCAGGTCCAGCCGGGTCACGCCACGCTGTTTGAGAGTGTCCAGCGCTGACCACAGCAGGAGATTATGCGCGCCCAGCTTGCGTCCGTCCTCGCTGTTCCAGCCGATATGATAGGTCGCCGCGCACCCGTGGATCAAAAACAGCATGGCGGCCGCCTTTTGCTTGCCGAGATCTGCGCGCAGGACAAGCAGGCTGTCGCGGTCGCCCTTGGCCTGGACAAATTCGGGCACCAGCGAGGCTGGCGTCGCGGTATAGCCACGGGCCTTGCGCTGCCCCTCCTCCGTCTCCAGCAACCAGATATATTGCGCGGGCTTGGTTCCGTTTTGCTGGACTTTCAGATCCGATTTTTCCGCCGCGACCAGGCGATTGCGCCATTTGCCGTCGAAACCGGCCCGCAAATCCTCGAGCGGCCGGGTGAGGTCGAGCATGACGGTGGAATATCCCGACACCACACGCCGCGCCCCCGGCAACGGAGCCTCGTCATCCGGCGTTTGCAGGGTGACACGCGGCCAGCCGAGCCCCAGTGCGGACTTCAGCGCCTTGTGCACCTGTTGGCGTTCCCGCGCCGTAACCTCGCGCAACCAGACAGGGCCGCGAGAACACAGGCCGACATCGACAAGCAGCCCGATCTTGCGCGTGGTGAACTGCGCCAGCGCGACCAGCCCCTGGTCATCCCGAATGGCGAGACGAACGACATGGGCGCCGACGGCAACGAGGGCGTCCCCATAGCTCCAGTCCTGCTGCAGCGAAGCCGGGATGCTTGCCAGGGCCTCGTCCCACTGGGCACGGGAGATATCGGTGGAAATCTGCATCGGTTGATTAACCAGAATCACGTCCAGATCACACTAGCCACGCCAGCTCATGGAGCACAATGCATGTTCAGCCGCCGCCCCGAGACCGTGATGGGCCATCGTATCGCGCCACCACGCCTGACCGTGATGGCCGTCCTGCTTCTGATCGTCTATGTGGGTGCGCCCGTGCTCGTCCTCACAGGCCTGCTGGATCTGGGCATGCAGCTCATGTTCGGTGTCTGTACAGGATTGTGGTGCCTGGCGGGCTGAACCGTCATTGCGAGAGGCGAGCCCGACAGATGCCGCTTCGAGCCAACGGGTTCGCAAGCGCGACCGCGAGTCGGGCGCTCACCCCGCCCCGTCGGAAACGTGAGTGCAGCGAACTGCCGTGAGACCGAAAGAGTGGCGCTCCGCGGTGGATCAAGTTCAAACCCCGCAGCCTTGAGCGCGCTCCATGCGAGCATCGGCCCCACCACCAAAGTTGGCGACAGGCTCGGGTCGAGCGGAGCCGGAACAATGAAAGAAAATGGCGCACCCAAGAGGCACTAATGATCTATTCACCCCTGTCTGATCGCATCCAATTTTCCACAATCACCATTTGAAATAAATTGCATAATCCGGCTCACCCGACTTGATACGTCCAAATACATCCAGAACAATAGGGTGGACAGAAAGATGGATTGAGATGGGCGCGCGGAACAAACTGACGGCGAGTTTTGTCAAATCGGCACCGGTCGGGAAGCACGGCGACGGAGCGGGGCTCTGGCTATTCAAGCGCGCGGATGGCGGCGCGTAATGGATATACCGTTACACCATCCACAATCGGCGTCGCGAAATGGGGCTGGGCGCACTGGCTGACGTATCCCTGGCACAGGCACGCGAGAGCGCGGACCAGTGGCGGCGTGTCCTGAAATCCGGGAAGGACCCACTGACCGAAAAGCGAGCGGAAGCGCGCCGCGTTAGTCGCAGCGACACCAGCCTGGCAGTTATTACTCAAGACGCCTTTGAAGCCCGAAAGGCTGAACCAAAGGATGCAGGCAAAGCCGGGGGCTGGCTCAGCCCGTTGAACATTCACGTTCTGCCGAAACTGGGCAGTGTGCCAATCGAGGATCTCGACCAGCGCGATATACGTGACGCCCTGCGCCCGATCTGGCACGAGAAAGCCGTGACCGCGAAGAAAGCGCTCTATCGTCTCGGCATCGTCATGAGACACGCCGCAGCGCTGGGGCTGGACGTTGACATGCAGGCAACCGAGAAGGCGAAGGCGCTTCTTGGGGAGCAAATCAGCACACCAAAACATATAGAGGCGATGGATTGGCGAGAGGTTCCTGATTTCTACCAAAGCCTAGATGAGAAAGCGCCAACAGTTCTGGCGATGCGCTTTCTGATCCTGACCGCCGCTCGGTCGGCGAATGTTCGCAAGCTCAAGCTCGAGCAAGTCCACGACAATGTCTGGACAATACCAGCCGAGGAACTCAAGGGGCGCAAAGGCAAAACACAGGACTTGCGCATCCCGCTCTCCAAAGAAGCACTGGAGATCATCGAACAGGCCAAGCCATTCGCCCGAGGTGGATTTCTGTTTCCGGGCAAGTCACGCGGTGTCATCTCTGATATGACGCTGTCGCAATTCATGACCCGGCGAGGTGTGAAGGCGCGCCCACATGGCTTCAGGTCCAGCTTGAGAACGTGGCTGGCCGAGAACACCGACGCACCTCACGAAGTCGCCGAAATGATGCTGGGGCATCGCAGCGACTCTGATGTGGTTCGCGCGTATCGTCGCACGGATTATTTCGAACAAAGGCTGGCCCTGGCCGAACGGTGGGCAGCTCATGTCACAGGCGCCAATAGCAATCTCGTGAAGATCGTGGCGGCTCGATAATGGATGAACATGAGTTTCAGGACGTTATTGCTGAAGCGAGGCGTCATCTTGAAGGTTTTTTCCGCACAACCGACAACACGTCGCTCATAACCACCGGGCTCACGATGAGTGGCTTGCGTCGGTTAAGAACAACCCCTGAAGCTCTCTTGGTGAATGCGCCTCTCGATTTCACAGACTATCGCCGCTTGACCCTCGCCCTCTCGTACAAGGTGGAAACCGGAGCGCCCCTGGAAGAAGCCGAACGGGCATGGCTGGCGAAATTCCTGCGTGGAGAGATCGAGAAACCCCAATCGAAGGGGGGGCGCCCCAGAAACACCGACACGGATGTCGCTATTGTTCTTGCAGTGTTACAGCTGACAGACCTCAAGGGCGTTTCTCCAACGCGCAACGACGCCAGCTCGCCCTTCAGCGCTTGTGACGCAATAGCAGCGGCTTTGGCTGACCTCGGCCGGTCGCCAACAACCTTCGAAGGCGTGAAGAAAGTCTGGCTGCGTCACAGGCCAGAATCCGTGGAGTAGAAACCTCACAGGTTGTTGCCCCATGAGCCAATGTAAGGATTCGCTCAAATTAGCCCCATTGAATCCAATGAGGTCCATATGACACGCTACATAACTCTTTCTGAACTCCGTAAAGTACTCGGCGGCCGCTCACGGTCGGCGATCTATCTGGATCTGCAGCACGACCGCCTGCCCAAGCCCATGAAACTCGGAGGCACGAACTACTGGCTCGAAGCCGAGGTCTACGCGGCGATGAAGCGCTTGCGTAACGGCGAGCCACAAACAACCTGATCGAGGGCAGACACGGAGGGCTGCGCAGATGCCTAGCCATCACAACCAGAAAGGGCGCAGCAAAAAGCGCAGTCAGTATGTTCCGATCCCGCACAACGTGGCCAGAAGTGATGCTTGGCGTTCTCTCGCCGGAGCAGCGACCAAGGTCTACATAGAGCTGCGCGCTCGTCACAATGGGTATAATAATGGCGACCTAAGCCTGTCCTACCGCGAGACCTCGGACTTGTTGGAGATAGGCAAATCTTCGGCTGCGTGAGCCTTTAAGGAACTCGAGGAGAAGGGCTTCATCGATAAGACGTCACATGGTCGCTTCAAAGGCCGCAACGCCTCAACCTGGGCATCAACTGACAGGCCATCCAAGCCGGGCGAGCTACCATCCAACAGGTGGAACACTTGGCGCTATCCAAAAACAGATCCTCGGTACTGCCACGGCACCATGCGCCATATTGCGTCCCGCAAAAGGACCGAAGATGACCAATAGAACCCGGCTTGCGCCCCGTCTTGGATACCGTCAGCGGCTTCTAGGGCTGCTGATAGTGCCGCATCGGGACCGCCTATAAAGTCTTTGCCATAGCGGGGAGCACAACAGGCTCAGCAGGAGAGTAAATGGTAGTTGGTCGAATTTTCGACAGCGCTATGGGAGGGACAGACTTTACAGACACGGCACCAGTCGGATAACGGCATGCAAATCTTCCGGCAAGTCAAGCTCTTGAGCACAAGAGACGCTCTCACTGAACAGATCCAGGCGGACAGGTTTCGGGCGGGCCGCACTGAACCACTTCACCCCTATTTCACGCCCGCCGTCCGGGGCCGCCAATGGATGGTAAGTGGTTTGCAGACCTTCGACAGAATATGTTCCGTCGGAGGCAAATTCGGATTCGACACCCAGACATCGCCAATAATCCGAAATGGGTTGAAGATGTGATGCTGCAAAGTCGATATTTGCGATACCGACAGCAGCATTTTCATGCTCGCCGCCCCCGTCTTTGCTGTCTCCCTCAAAATCGAAATCGCCTACGAAAAGCGGTAACGCGGGATCAAAAGGAGTGACCATCTGCCACTGCAAACGACCGCCGCTGGGCAAAACGCGCGCCATCGCCTGCGCCGGCGTGCAGGCAATATCAGAGCGACCAAGAACCGCGGCACAGCTTTCGATGGCGTCATGGCAGACGGCGAAATCCACTAAACCAGGCGGAAACCTCAATGTCTCCGCGAAGCGAAACTTCAGATGGTTCGATGTGTTCTTGTAGAGCAGGTCCGCAAAGCCGGCTCTGACCAGAAAGCGAACAAGGCGCGGCCTCGTGAAGCAAAATAGCTCGATGTACGTGCCGTCCCTGAAATGAATTAGAGCATTCTCCGTTGGACTGCTCTCATGCTGCCCGCCGAAGGTAACAGAGAAGCCCAACGCCTCGAAAGCAATGACAGCCTTCTCGAGGTCATCAACGCGCAATACCACATGGTGCAATCGCAAGGTCAGACCTTTCACAAAAAGCCGAGACGGGCGACGGAGAGCCCGAACACATTCGAGCCCCACCGCGTCATCAATTTTCCCTCTACTGCAGGGAAGGATAGATCATCAGATGCAACGGCTTCGTCAGCTCCTTCTCTAGAAGCTAACCGTACCACGGATTGTCGGCACAAGCGCATCAGACGCTCCCAGCCCACCGGGGTTGTCGATGAACTGCAGGTCAGCCTGAAATTCAAACCGCGGCGTCAGGGGCATTTTGTAGAAGACTTCATAGGCCGTCTCGGCATCGTCGGTGAACGGCGCATTGAAATCATCGCTAAAGCTGACGCGTGATACGCCGACGCCGAAAATATCATCCGGTCGGGCGCTCAGGACACCGGTCCACTGGAACCCTGCGCCGAAATGGTGGGTCAAGGCGCTGACGGATCCATCCGCGAAACCCAGCTGAGCGTACATGCCGACCTGTTCATTGAAGTCGTGATCAAGAACCAGATAAGCCCCTTCAGAGCCATTTTCCGTCAAACCGTCGAAGCGGTTCAACGCCCCGTCAAGGCGCCAGACCCCAAACCTCATTCGGGTGTGGCCAGAGTTGAATGAGTACCGCGCCTCCAAAAACAGCGCCAAGTCGTCAAGGTCCTCGAAAACATTGTTGAAGTTGAAAGTGTTCTCGTCGAAACCACGATTCCAGGCCGCATCGTATATTCCGAGGCCGATCGAAAACTGGTCGCTGGGTTGATAGAAGAAATTCGCACTCAAGGAGGGTGGACCCTGGGCGATGATGGTCGGACTGCGCTCCGTCGAAAAGCCAAGATGATGACGCGCATTCGCGGGAGCGAAAAACTCGCTCTTGGGCTCAACTTTTCCGAGCTTCACGCGAAGCGTGTCCCCGAAGAAATGCTGCTGCAGCCAGACCATGTGAATGCGATCATATTCGGGATCATCAAGACCGTCATAAACCTGAATATCGCCGATTTCGCTTCCGCCCGAGACGCCCCGGTGGTTTTGATACTGGATAAAGAAGGAAGCGCCCTGCCACCCCCAAGCCTGTTCCAGATCAGCCCGCATGTTTATCGTCAATCGCTGTTTCGATGTGGAATCACCGTCAGCCGCCCCGAAGGGTTCGAAGGAATGCCCCGCCGCATAACTCAAGCCAAACTCAACAGCTTGCGGCTCTGCGTCATCCGCGACTGCCTGAGCGGCAGTTACGACACCAAGGACTGAAAGGCATAATCCATACCTGAGGATAGACCGGAACGTATTCATGGGGCACCCCTTACTGGTGAAACTCAACATGACCTAGGCCTCCCGGACCTTGGCCAGGAATTCGGAAATACCGACCTGGACGCTCTCGGCCTGGCGCGCGAGGGTCTGTGCATTATCGACGACCTCGCTGGCGGTGTTTTTGGTCGAGTTCGTAAATTCCCCAACCTTGTCGATGGCTGTGTTCACGCTTTTGGAAGCCCCCGCGGCATCCTGTGCGCTCGCTGCAATTTGTGAGGTAGCGGCTCCTTGTTGCTCAATCGAGCAGGCGATTGATGCACAGACTTCGTCAACCGAAGTGATTGAACTGGAGATCACATCCATCGACTGGGTCGCAACGGACGTCGCGGCTTGCAGCGCGTCGATATGGGTTTCGATTTCACTCGTCGCGCCAGCGGTTTGCTCGGCCAGCGCCTTTACTTCGCTTGCAACAACGGCGAACCCCTTGCCAGCCTCGCCTGCGCGGGCACTCTCGATTGTCGCGTTCAGGGCCAGAAGATTGGTCTGTTCCGCTATATCCCGGATGATGTCGACGATCTTGCCAATTTCCGCCGCCGTATCAGCGAGGACGCTGACCTGTTGCGTACTGTCGTTCGCTGCCTCGACAGCCTGGCGTGAGCGAGTCGCTGATTCCGACACCTGGACATTGATCTCGGAGACCGAGACCGAGATTTCCTCCGCCGCGCCTGCCACAGTCTGAGCAGATTCCCCGGCGAGATCCGCTGCATCAGAAGTTTCTCCGACAACACCAACGACAGAGCTGGCACCGTCGATGAGTGTGGATGCGCTGGTTTCCATGCTGGTGGACATCGCCACCAGATCCGTGAGCGATTTCTCGACCGAACGCTCAAAGTCAACGAGCACATTATCGATAAAGGACTGGCGCGTTTCCTGTCGAGCCTTTTCCTGCAACTCATCGCTTTCTGCGCGCTGCTTGTCTGCGCGCTCAAGCTCCGCTCTGAACACCTCCACAGCTCGCGCTACCTCGCCGAGCTCGTCTGTGCGCGACTGGCTGGGCACATCCACCTGCCGGTCACCACCGGCCAGTTTTTCCATCACGGACTTGAGGTTGGCGAGGGGTCGAGTAATGTCCCGTGACAACAGCAAACTTCCGCCGATCGCGAAGAGTATGGCAGTGACCAAACCTGCCCAGCTCGTCAGGGTTCCAAAACCAAGCGAACTCCTCAGGCTGGCGGCGCGCTCATCCAACAGACCGGCCTCCATGTTGTGGAATTGAGTGATCAGCTCCCGGATGCCGTCCATCTGGACCTTTCCGGCACCACCAATCTCCATGGCTTGCCCCTGCTCCCGCGTCATTGGGTTTCGCATCAGACTGATTGCACGTTCGGCATGGTCGTTTCGCCAGGACATTCCCAACTGCATGATTTCATCAGACAGTCTCGTCGCCCGTGGATTGTCGGAGGTTTTGGTGTGGAGTTCGGAAATAGCGGCCTCGAACTGTGTAGCGCCGAGGTGGTAGGGCTCCAGAAAGTTGTCCTCGCCCGCCAAAAGAAATGCGCGAAGGCCCGTTTCCTGATTAACCATCCCGATGACGGCTTGGTCCAAAAGCGCAAGCACCTCGTGGGTGTGCGTTGTCCAGCGCGCATTTGATCTCGACTGATCAATTACGATTAAAAACACTGAACTCAGAACGACAGCGATCGCGGCCATGATGATGCTGAAGCCTGTAAGCTTACGACTAATGTTCACACGCATGAGCACTCTCCATTTGCTCAACACTCTAACATCTCGTTCTGGATGCGGTGCAGTGAAAGCTTGCCATCGGCAGCGGCTTACGCTAGGCGCGATATGTTTACCAAATGCTTACTTACACCGCTCCGGCTTTTCCGGAGGCTCCAACAGGGTGGTGTCAGAGGAACTTGGCCTTGTGGCATGAGGGCCGGATTCGTAACCTGCTTCGATGCGTAACCCGTTCAAATCTTTCAAGACCTCACCCGAGATTATCCGTCTTGCGGTGATGATGTATATCCGCTTCCCGCTGTCGCTTCGGAATGTCGAGGACCTGCTCCACGAACGGGGTATCGATATCACGCACGAGACGGTGCGATTTTGGTGGAACCGGTTCGGGCCGTTATTCGCGAAATCGATCCGAAAGCGCCGCGTTGAAAACCGTTTCTATTCGAATTGGGCGTGGCATCTGGACGAGGTTTTCGTGAAGATAAACGGCGAGCACCATTACCTCTGGCGCGCTGTTGATCACGAGGGTGAAGTGCTTGAGGCGTATGTCACCAAGACGCGAAATCGCAAGGCAGCGCTGAAGTTTCTGCTCAAGGCGATGAAGCGATATGGGGCACCGAAGCAGATCGTCACCGACAAGTTGCCGTCCTACAAGGCCGCGTTTCGTGATCTCGGAATTGCCAGTCGGCAGGAAACCGGGAGGTGGCTCAACAATCGGGCCGAGAACTCACACCAGCCATTGCGGCGGCGAGAAAAAACAATGACGCGGTTCAGGTCGATGCGAAGTCTTCAAAAGTTCGCCGCCGTCCAGTCCTCCATTCACAACCACTTCAATCTCGAGCGCCATTTCTACCGCCGTGAAGAATTCAAGGAAAACCGCTCCGCCGCCCTGCTCGAATGGCGTCAACTCGCGGCCTGAGCTAGGATCAAATCCGGTCTTTCGAGACCGATCCGGTTTTGTCTGATGGGGTGGACGGCCCCGACCAACGGCATCGCGATGTGCCATGCTGGACCTGTTGGAACCAGCACAAGGGAAGGAACCGTCCACCATGAATGTTACAACAATCGGCATTGATCTGGCCAAGTCTGTCTTTC
>JAEPND010000007.1 GCA_017643585.1 Maricaulis sp. | reverse complement strand
CTCCTTGATCGCTGTTTGCTTCGCATCAACCAGTCTCAAGGCTTCAGCCCGGGTGAACAACCTTATGAGAACTCACAGCTAGTCACGGCCACCAGACGGTCCAACGCACTCGCGACCACCTGCCGGCCACGGCGCGGATTGCCGGCGTAACACCGTCCCAGTGCCGCCAGGCTGTCCTCGCGGATCAGGGCTGCAGTGACAATCTCGCCATCGCGACGCCCCAGGCTGTCGAGCGAACGCATAATCCGTTTCGTCGCCTCGATCCGGCCCAGGGCGCCAGTCTCGGCACCCTCACCCCGCCCTGGCGCGCGGACCTGGGCATCGAGGCTCCAATTGCGCGTGACCGACGGTGCCAGTGTTGAACGGTTATAGTCAGCGATGAAACGTTCCGCAGCATTGATCTGGGCTGGGGTCAGGAAATGCGCCCAGCGTCCGACCGGGCTTTCGCGGGTGTTGGCGAACACGCGGGAGACACGCCCGGTGCGGTCGATGATCTCGCGCAGGGCCAGCACCCGGTGCTGGTTGTTGAAACCGCTGCGCTCCCGTTTGACCGCCAGCCGGCCAGCCTCGGTCTGGCGATAGGTATCGCCATCGGTTTCCAGGCGTCCTTCGGAGATCGCCTGCTGTGTCTGGGCCTTGTCCAGCCGGGCCAGCGGGCGCCGGCGCTGGTCCCCGTCGGGAAAGACGCCCAGTCGGTCCGATGCCCCCGGCATGGGCAGGAGCTGTGCCCGTGGCCGGGCCAGGCAGCGCTCCCAGCGGGCCGGAGCGGTGGTCACTGCAGGCCCTCCGGCCGGGGCGCCGAGCGCAAACAGGCTTCCAGCTGGTCAAGGCAGGCGTCGAAATCCTGATTGTCGCGCCGGTCCTCGACCCGGTGACAGGCATGGACTGCTGTGGAGCGGTCGCGATCGAACGCCAGGGCCACGCGGGCGAGTGGCAGGCCAAAGGATATGTGCATCAGATACATGGCGATCTGGCGAGCGAAGGCCGCTTCGCGCGAGCGCCGGGTCGGCGCCACCACATCCTGGGGCGCAATCCCGAATGAATAGGCGACCGCGCTAGCGGTCAGCTGGGCACAGGCGCGATCCTGGCGCCTGGCCTCGTCGTGACGTCCCTGAGGAACCATCATCTTGCTCTCCCGTTCTGGTCACGAGGCCGCTATCGGCCTCGCGCCTCATGCTAGGAGGCTACGCCCTGATGTGGATTATATTCCTATTGTCCACGCAAAGCCAGAAAATACACGCAAGGCGTGCATTTCTGAACTTTCCGGCCTAAGGCGAGGAAATATCAGGGCGCCAGGTATGCGATGAGCAGGACCACCGCCAAGAGCGCACTGGTCCAGATCGCCAGGACACCACTCGGGATATCCCGGCTGAGCTGACCGCCCGGACTGAAGATCTCAAAGGCCTTGCCGCCCATGCGGAACTGTACAGAGCTGACCACATTGCCGACAGCGGCATTGAGGCGGTCAATCATCTGCCAGGCCCAGCGTGCCGCCCCGTCGAGGAAACGGCGATAGATCCAGTCGAAATCGACATTCACCGAGCGCTTCTCCTCCGGATATAGCTTGAACCTGACCAGAACCGTGAAGGCGAACATCGCCGCCAATAGCAACTGCATCTGCCCCACGATGTGATCGAAGGTATAGGGCTCGTAGTAAAGCGCAGCCTCCGGATACGGGACCAGCTCGTAGAGCACGCCGTAATGGATGCCGAGATAGACACACAGCAGTGCAGCCAGCCCCATCGCCATCAACATGTTCACGGGCGCTTCGCGTACGCGCAGCCCCTTGTCGTGAGCGAAGAAGGCGAAATACGGGATCTTGATACCCGAGTGCTCCAGCACACCCGCAGAGGCAAAGACCAGGACCAGCCAGACCAGGGTGTGGTGTTCCTGGGCCACTGCGGCGAGCGTCAGCGCCTTGGCGACAAAGCCCGAGAACAGCGGGAAGGCCGAGATCGAGGCGGCCCCGATCAGACAGAAGAAGGTCGTCGCCGGCATGGACTTGAACAGACCACCCAGTTCAGAGCCCTTGACCGTGCCCACGCGGTGCAGAACCGCGCCCATGCTCATGAACAACAACGCCTTGTAGATGATGTGCACGAAGGCGTGCGCTGCGGCGCCATTGAGTGCCAGCTCGGTGCCGACACCGATACCGACAACCATGAAGCCGAGCTGGTTATTGAGGGAGTAGGACAGAACCTTGCGCAGATCATTCTCGACCACGGCAAAGAAGACCGGGAAGGCCGTCATCACGGCGCCGATATAGATCAGGATCTCCGTGCCGGCATAACCGCGCGCCAGGGCGTAAACGGCCAGCTTGGTGGTGAAGGCAGACAGGACGACAGCGCCGGTGATCGTCGCCTTGGGATAAGCGTCCTGCAGCCAGTTGTGCAGGAAGGGGAAGGCGCATTTGATGCCGAAGGCGATGAAGATCAGGAAACCGCCAATGGTGTCGATCGACAAGCTGCCGTCAAAGGCCCAGCTGCCGGTTTCGCTGGCGCGGATCACCGCGCCGGCCAGCAGCAGGACGCCGGACAGGATGTGGATGCCCAGATAGCGCAGGCCCGCCTTGTAGGACGCGTTGTTGCGCGAACCCCAGATCAGGAAGACGGAGGAGATCGCCGTCAGCTCCCAGAAGAAGAACAGCGTCAGCAAGTCACCGGCAAACACGGCGCCCAGGCCGGCGCCGGAATAGATCAGCCCCATCACATCGGCCAGGCGATCCTTCTCGTGCAGGCCGTAGAGCCCGTTGATGAAGGCAGCGATGATGAAGACCAGCGACCAGATGCGGGACAGGTTGTCGTAGCGGAAGGTCTCGAGAGTGAACCCGCCAAACTCGATCAGGCCAAACGTGCCGGTCGTGGTCGGATTGAACCACAGCAGCAGGGCCAGGATCGGGGCCAGCAAAGCCAGCGCCTTGCGTACATGATTGTGCGAGATCAGCGCGGCAACAAGGCCGGCAATGATGACCGGCCAGGCCGGGGACACATGCGCCAGGCTTTCAATGTGGAAGGTCTCAATCATTGTCACCCTCCTCGTCCCAGTAGTTTTCCTCGCGACCGAGCACACCGCGGATGACGATCCAGCCGATCATCACGGCCAGGACAAAGGCACCGAAACCCCACATGGCGTAAAAGCCGGTGATTTCAGCCAGGTGCACATATTCATGGCGCGGGTGAAAAATGTCCGCCGCGACAAAGGCCACGGTCAGGATGCCGAAAATCCAGATCATCGAGGACTTCAGCCATTTGGCGTCCAGCCACAGGAAGGGACGGGCGACCGGATGGATCAGCTCGTTGTTTTTCTTGTTGTCGTCACTCATCACAGAGCTCCTGCGCTGGCCAGCGGCATGAAGACGGGTTCGAGATAGTCACGGATCGGCCCGATCAGGAAGAAGAGCACGATCACGCCCGCAGCGGTGATGACCGGCGGGAGGATGACCAGGGCCGGCGGCTGTTTCTTCAGCTTGGCTTCGTCAGCCGGAGCAAAGAAGCCCCGCGCCGAGAGCGGCAGAAGATAGGCCACATTGAGAATGGAAGATGCGACCAGGGCCACGATCATGATCGCCTGCCCGGCATCCCACGCGCCCTGCATCAGGAAGAGCTTGGGCCAAGAACCACCCAGCGGTGGCAGACCGATGATCGACAGCGCACCGACCGTATAGGCGCCAAACAGCCAGGGCATGTACTTGCCCAGACCGCGCATTTGCGAGATCTCGGTTTTCTTGGTCGCGGTATAGATCGCACCGGCACTCATGAAGAGCGTGATCTTGCCCCAGGCGTGCATGATGATCTGCAGCGCAGCGCCGAGCATTGCCAGCGGCGAGGCCAGCATCACACCCAGCGTCACATAGGAAAGCTGGGAGACGGTGGAGAAGGCCAGACGCGCCTTGAGATTATCCTTGGTGATGGCGACCACGGAGGCCAACACAATGGAAATCGCGGCAATCCAGGCCAACGGTTCCGAACTCGGTGCCGCAGCGATCAGGGCCGGCCCGAAGATATAGGTGCCCACCTTGAGGATGGAGAAGACGCCGGCCTTCACAACCGCCACAGCGTGCAGGAGTGCAGAGACCGGGGTCGGCGCGACCATGGCATTGGGCAGCCAGGGGTGCATCGGCATCAGCGCCGCCTTGCCGATACCAAAGGCGAACATGATCAGGAGGATGCCCGCAATCATCGGCTGGACGTCATTAAGCGCCAGCAGGCCACCGGCCACGAAATCGGTGGAGCCTGCCAGGAAATGCGTCGCGATGACCGCCGGCAGGAAGAGACCGATCGAGGTCCCCATCAGGATGGTCAGGTAGATCTTGCCGCCGCGCTTGGCGTTTTCATCGCCCTTGTGCGTGACCAGCGGATAGGTCGACAGCGACAGCACCTCGTAAAAGAGGAACATGGTCAACAGGTTGCCGGACAGTGCGACACCCATGGCCGAGGCGATGGCGATACAGAAACAGACATAGAAACGCGTCTGGTTCTTCTCGTTGTTTCCGCGCATATAGCCGATGGAATAGAGCGAGTTGACGATCCACAGGCCGGAGGCCACAGCCGCGAAGATCGCGCCCAGCGGTTCCAGCTTGAAGGTCAGCTGCAGGCCCGGCGCGATATTGGCCAGGACCAGGGTCGGTTCGCTCGGCGCGATCTCAACGAGATAGGCGACATTGATTGCCAGCAGCACGGCCGAGACCAGGGTCGCGCCCTCGCGCAGATTGGGTTTATTGCCCAGCAGCGCCACGAAGACACCGCCAACGGCCGGAATGGTCAGGGCCAGGGCGAGAGAGAGTTCAGCAGACCACATGGCTTAATGCCCTCCCGTCACGGCGTTCGCCGCAGCCTCGGCCAGACCGACCAGAACATCGGCGTGGAAGAAGAAATACAGATTGGCAAAGGCCAGGATGCCCATCGGCACCAGCACCATGTAAAACGCATGACGCGCGGCGGGCTTGGCACCGTGATGTTCTGGCGGGCTTTCCATCCAGATCGCCGAGAGCATACGAGCCACATAGGCCAGCGCCATCAGCGAGGAGATGATCAGGGCGGCCACCGCCCACCACCAGCCGCGCTCCAGCGCTGCGGTGATGAGATACCATTTCGAGGTAAAGCCGATCGTCAGCGGCACACCGACCAGCGACAGGCCGGCAATGGTGAACGCCCCTGCCGACGCCGGCATGGTGCGGCCAAGACCGTTGAGGTCACGGATCTGACGGACGCCGAAATGCAGCGCAAACGCGCCGAGCGCCATGAACAGCGCGCCCTTCATGATGGCGTGATTGATCAGGTGCAGGATACCGGCCGACAGGCCTGCCGCCGTCCCCATGCCCAGACCCAGCATCATGTAGCCCACCTGGGCAACAGAGGAATAGGCGAGCAGACGCCGCGCATCGGTCTGGAAGATTGCCTGGCTGGACGCCACCATCATGGCGATGACGCCAACGGCTGCGAAGACCCAGGTGAAGGACAGTTCGACAAAGGCTACATCCGGGTGGAAGACCGAGAAGAGAAAGCGGATCAGGGCGTAGAAGGCGACCTTGGTCGCTGTCGACGCCAGGAAGGCCGTCACGAAATTCGGTGCGAACGCATAGGCATTGGGCAGCCAGACATGCAGCGGGAACATCGCGGCCTTCAGGCCCAGCCCGACCACGATGAAGGCAAAGGCCGCCTGGGTGACCCGGTTATACCCCTGTTCCTGCAGGATCTGGCCGATATCGGCCATGTTGAGCGAACCGGTCGCCATGTAGAGGAAACCGACACCGATCACGAAGAAGGTCGCGCCGATCGTGCCGAGGATGAGGTAGTTGTAGGACGCGGTCAGGGCGCGGCGATCCTTGCCGGCGCCCATGGCGATGATGGTGTAGGTCGAGATCGAGGAGATCTCGAGGAAGACAAAGACGTTGAAGGCATCGCCCGTGATCGTCACACCGAGCAGACCAGCCAGCGCCACCAGGAAGGCGGAGTAGAAGAGCGCCTGCTTGCCCTCTTCGATCTCGTCACCCACGCTGGGCAGGGCAAAGATCACACAGAGCAGTCCCATCACCCCGACAAGGGCGAGGACGACGGCGTTGAGCGCATCAACACGCAGCTCGATGCCATAGGGCGGCTCCCAGCCCCCCATGTGATAGCTGATCAGCCCGTCGCTCAGCACCAGGCCAAGGACGACAAGCGAGAAGAAGGCCACCAGCGAGGCTGTGACCATGGCAACGATCCAGCCGAGACGGCCGTTTGGCATCAGCGCTGCGACAGCCGCGGCGACGAGCGGGATGACAATCACCAGCGCCGGAGCGTGGTGAGCCAGTCCGGAAGGAAGAAGATTGACCAGAAAATCCATTATTCACTGCCCCCCGTCTCGCGGTTGTAGTCCGCGGCGTTGAGCCCATCATCTTCAATGGTTCCATAGACTTCGCGGATCCGGACCACCAGGGCCAGGCCAACAGCCAGGGTCGCGACGCCGACGACGATCGCGGTGAGGATCAATACGTGCGGCAGCGGGTTGGAATAGAGCACTTCGCTGGCGTGATGCGCGGCATCAGCACCGGCGGCATAATCGGACGCGTGCTCGACAGCCTCAGCTGCGTGATCGCCGGCATGGGCGTCCGCAGCCGGTTCGGCGTGACTTTCCGCGGCAGCGTGGTCACCGCCTGCCTCGCCGTGCCCCGCAGCAGCGTAACCGGCACCGTGGGAGCCCTCTTCATCGCCGTGATGGGCTCCATCGAGAATGGGCGGCTGGCCGCCAAACACCTTGCCGATGGTTATGTAGAGCAGGAAGACCGAGGTCTGGAACAGCGACAGGCCAACCAGTCGCTTGACCAGATTGCCGGTCGCAATGACCACATACAGGCCCGTCATCATCAGGATAATGATCGGGATATAGTTGAAACGTTCGAGGATGATATCGAGCATCTTACCACTCCTCGTCCGGAATATCCGGCACACGGCCGGCAAAGGCGTAGAAGATCGCCAGCATGACCGAGGCGACCGTCGTCAGAACGCCCAGCTCGATCAGCAGGATGCCGTAGTGCTGGCCGCTGTGGTGCCCCTGGTCTGGATGCAGCGCGTCATAATCGAGGAAGTTCACCGCCTCGCCCGCGAACGGCAGAAAGAGCGTCGCCACGCCCACACCGGCATAGATCAGAACGCCTGTTGCCGCGCCGATGCGCGCAACATTTGGCGGAACCGCCTTCTGGGCTTCTTCAATGCCGAAGATCAGGGCGTAGAGAATGACGGAAACAGCGATGATCACACCGGCCTGGAAACCGCCACCGGGACCATAATCACCGTGGAACTGAACATAAAAGCCGAACACGACGATCATCGGGATCAGCAGTTTGGAAACAACGCGAAGGATCAGGTGCGGGTTCATGACTTGCCCTCCCCCTTCTTGCGGCCATTGCCGAAGCCCAGCAGAAGGATAACGCCCAGCGCGGCGGTGAAGATCACCACCACCTCGCCGAAGGTGTCATAACCCCGATAGCTGGCCAGGACGGCCGTGACCACGTTGGGCACCGAGATCTCGTTCGGCGTACGGGTCATGTATTCCATGCCCACGCCCGCATTGGCCGGAGAGTGCGCATCGCCATAAACCGGCATGTCCGGAATGGCGAAGAAGAGCGCCAGTCCAGCCACGGCAACAACCGCAAAGGCGGCCCAGTGGCGACCAGCGCCGGCCGGCTCGGCCTCGCGCGCGGTCAACAGCATCGCGCCCAGCATCAGAACGGTTGAGATACCTGCGCCGACGGCAGCCTCGGTAAAGGCGACATCGACCGCGTCCAGGGACACGAACCAGGCCGCGGACAGAAGTGAATACACCCCGGTCAGCATGACGACCGCGAACAGGTTGCGCAGGCGGACAATGGCAAAACCGACGGCCAGCAACATGGCAATCAGCGTGTAGTCCAGGAATTGAGTGAGATCAGCACCGGTCACGACGCGCTCTCCTCTTTCACGGCATCACGGGGATGCTCCGGCTTGAACTTGGACAGGTCCGGCTTCTGGCCGGCCCGGTGGGCGGCATTTGCAACCGCATGCGTCGCTGTCGGACTGGTCAGGAAGAGCAGCAGGCCGACAAGCGCCAGCTTGGCCATGGTCTGCCAGTCACCGGCCTGCAGGATCAGGCCGAGAATGATCAGCTCGGCGCCCAGCGTGTCGGTGACGCCAGCCGCGTGCATGCGCGTGTAGAAATCCGGCAGGCGGATTACGCCGATGGCGCCCGCCAGAACCAGCATCAGGCCGAGGGTCATGGACCCGACGGCGATGGCAAAGAGTGTGTGTTGTCCGATCTCGACCCAGCTCATTCGTCGAAATCTCCATCAACGGCCTTACGCAAGGACATCCGCGCCAGGGCGATTTCAAGCGAGCGATAGCGGAAGAATTTCAGGATCGCGATGGTCGCCACGAAGTTGATCAGCGCGTAAAGCAGCGCGATATCGATGGCATCCTGACGCCCCGCAATCGCGGAAAAGACCAGCAGGAACAAAACCGTCTTGGTACCAAACGAGTTGGCGGCCAGGACGCGGTCATACAAGGTCGGCCCGGCAAACAGGCGGGCGAGCATGATCGCCATCGCCCCGGCCACACCCAGTGCAATGAGAAAGTTCACGAGATCCATTATTCGGCCTCCCGGCGTCCGTCAGACGCTTCATCCGTGCGGGCCGCCATCTCGGCAAAACCCTCGGGCGCAGTGAAGGAATTGTCCAGCGCGTGCACGAGGAAACCGTCCTCCTCGATATCCACGGTCACCGTTCCCGGTGTCAGCGTGATCGAGTTGGCAAAGACACAGCGCGCCAGTCCCGTTCGCAGGTCGACCGGCACACGAATCAATCGTGGTTCGACCTCGATTTCGGGTTTCATGATCAAGCGAACAACCGCCAGGTTGGCCGCAACGATTTCCCGGCCGAGCCAGCCCCAATACCCGAACAGGGCCAGGGCGGGCGCCAGGGGCACCGTTTCGCGATCAAGAATGCGCATGCGGATGGTCAGATAAACTGCCGCCGCAATGCTCAATACAAACATGACCAGCAGGACCGAATGGTCGCCGGACAAGGTGTAGGAACCGGATAAAACAAGCCACAACACCACCAGGACGGCAGTGAGGCCGACACCATAAGCCATGGAATCTCCCCGCGCGTTAACGCTCAGTAACGGTTATTAGCGATCAGGGATTGGCTTGGCCAGACAAACCGGCAGGAATTCGCACACGGACCCACAGTGTATCTGGAAATTGTGATCGGTTGGGCTGGTATTGCGTGCCCTGACAGGCAAAACGCGCCTGAAAGCCCCTAATTTCTTCCCGGTCAAACCACACCGATATGAGCCCGAAAAGCGAATTTGACCCGGTTCGAAGAGAATCACCCGGATGCGGCCACGGCGAGATCAGTGTACGCCGGTCTCGCTGGACAGGTTCCAGTAGCGCAGCACCGTCTGCGCCTTTTCGACCGACAGCATGTCATAGACATGCCGCGCCTGCTCAGCCAGGTCGGACTCGATTGCCCGCCCCTGTCCGAGCCAGAAGGCCTCGAAGGATGGCCATTTCAATCCGGTCGCCTTGCACAGCACCGCAAAGGGCTCGCCGGACATGTCGTCCACAAGCTTGCGCATCAGCCCGATATCAATGCCCGACAGGGTCGCGATCTCGCTGACTATATCCTGGCGAGGTCCAGCCACACGCATGGCCTCCAGAGCACCTTCCAGGCTGTCGAACGGGCTGAGCGTCACGGCCTCACGATTGCGCTGACGCCGGTCGATATAGCGCAGGATGCGTCGTACCAGCGGGTCGGACCAGCCCTCCTCCCGAGCCATCGGGAAAATATCCTCCGAGGCATCAATGAGAATGGTCCGATCCACGGCGAAACGCTCGAGGATATCCAGCCGGTTTTCATGGTCACAGCCCCAGAACAGCCGGAAGGCCTGGGCCGGACGCAATTCACCGCGGCGGATGATCAGGGGGGCATAGCTGGGCTCGTCCCGCGTCGCCGCGACGATATGATCGACTGTCGGCGCGGCCAACACTGCGGTCTTGTTCTTCAGCAAGCGTTTGACAACAGCCGTTTCGCCATAGGCGGCCAGCGCCGCCGCCACCGTCTCGGACAGGTTTTCCCGCCGCGCGATCACCAGGCGGTGATCCACGGTGCCGCCCTGCACGATCTCCAGCATGTCGAAATCGGTCAGCGCCATGCAGTCTTCGAGAATGGGCTCGGCAATCTCGAACTTGTCGACCGCCAGCATGCGCAGCAATCTGTGCGGCGCTTCGTTCAAACCCGCCAGGCGCTGGGCGACGCGCTTGCGCAACTCCTCGTCACCGGAACGCAAAAGATCATGCAGCAAGTCCCCGACAATCCAGCGCTCGCGCGGGGTCAGCCGCGAGGACGGCAGCCCGACAATGTCTGCCAACCGGCGCGCCAGAACAGCCCGCGCACGTGAGGTGACGGGCTGATCCAGGTCAAAGGGTTCAGCTTGGGCCATCGGGCTGGGTCCGTATTGTTCACAAGCAGACTGGCCGTGTGGTGTTAAGAAAGCGTGCGCGGGCGGGGGTGGATTGTTGGGAAAGTGTCGGCCCTCGGGTCCCGGATCTGCGTCCCGCTTTCGCGGGACATCCGTCCGGGATGACAAGATTAACTCTGGAACCTACTCAGTTTGTCATCCCCGCCGGAGGCCCCGGCTTGACCGGGGCGGAGAGCGGGGAACCACGCGATGCGTGACGAAATACACGATGCAATCTATAATTGCCGCATGTATTTCGTCTACCTGCTCGCCTCGAAACGACATGGGACGCTGTATTGCGGCGTCACCAATGATCTGCTGGGGCGTGTCTACCAACACAAGACCAAGACGGAGCAGGGTTTTACAGCCCGGTACAACGTGACCCGGCTGGTCTGGTTTGAAAGCCACGAACTCATCAACAATGCGATCACGCGCGAGAAGCGAATCAAACGCTGGAGAAGGGCTTGGAAGATCGAACTGATCGAACATTCCAACCCGCAGTGGCGTGATCTCTATTTTGAGCTGGGCGGCGCGGACCCTGACGAAATCGTGCCCGCCGGATTGCGGATGCGGGAACGGCATCGATAGCGTAGAGGTCCCGGATCTGCGTCCCGCTTTCGCGGGACATCCGTCCGGGATGACAAGATTAACTCTGGAACCTACTCAGTTTGTCATTCCCGCCGGAGGCCCCGGCTTGACCGGGGCGGAGAGCGGGGAACTGCAAGCGCGATAGGTCCGAGACCTGCGTCCCGCTTTCGCGGGACATTCGTCCGGGATGACAAGCTTAAGACTCTTGCCCCTACGCCTTGCCGATCAACGGCAGGTGCTCGCGGTCTATGACCGTCAGCACAGCAGACAGGGCCCCGAACACGACGGCCATGCCGAACAGCATGGGGCTGAACTCATAGCCTCCGCCCTCGGCAAAGGCGACCGGGGCATTGATGCCCAGCCACGGGGTCAGGTGGAAGACGATCGCCCCACCGATGACGCCAAGCGATAACAGCGCACCGAGACCACGGAACTTGCCGGCGAACACGCCGGCCAGAAGCAGCAGCGCCGCGACGATCTCGGCCACACCGGTGGCGGTGCGGATTACAGGCTCGAACAGCTCGATGCCGGAATTGGCCGCGAGATAGGAGAAGACCGGATTAGAGGCGCCGAACTTCTGCGACCCCATGAACAACATGAAGAGCGCGAGGATTACGCTGCCACCCAGACGAACCATTTTCATTGCAGTCTCTCCTTGGCCTGCAGTCGATGAATTTGCTTAAGCCCTACATGTTGCTAGACAGGATGCAATACCAATCACACTCCATCACGAGCGCTTGGCGGACTTGTGAGGATAACCAGGAAAAGCCGTTTTGCCGCTGTTTCGTCCCCTTGCCGGTAACCGCAAGCTGCGCATGCCGCCCTTCGGCGCATACCTGGTACTGGTGGCGGGCTGGTTTTTCGGTTTCGGACTGCAGACCACCCTGTTTCCCGGCGTGATCACCTTCACCCTGATGGAAAGTCCGGAACGACTGAGTTTCGCCCAGGCCGCCCTCACCGCCCCCATGGCGTTGTTGCTGCCCGCCGCCGGAGTGCTGGCCGAGCGCAAGGACCGGCGCGGCATCATCTTCTATTTCTACCTGTTTGCCGGCTTGTGCACGATCGGCCTCGCCGCCATGATGATGAGCGATATCCTGACCTATATGAATCTGGTCATCTTCGCCGCCCTTGTCGGCGTGGCGGGCGGGTTCGTGATGCCGGCGCGGGACAGCGCCATCAATCCCATCGTGCGCATTTCCGCCAAGACCCGTCATGGCGGGATCGAGCTGCAGCGCGCCGTGGTGATGGCCTCTGCCGTCCAGTTCGGCGCCCAGATCGCCGGCATGGCCGCCGGCTATTTCGCCGCGATCACGGGGCCCGGACCGCTCTTCCTGATGATGGGTGTCGGCCTGGTCATCGGGGGCCTGTCGGCCGCCTTCCTGCCGCGCCTGGGGTCCAAGCGCAACAAGTCGACCGAACACCCGCTGCGCGACCTCAAGGACGGGCTGGATGCCGTGCTGCACTCGCCGGTGTTGATGCCGATGACGGCGATCATGGTTGCGATCGGGATCTTTATCGTCGGCGGCGCTTTCCTGGTGCTGATCCCCATCCTGATCCGCGATGCCTATGGCGGTGGATATCCGGAACTCTCCAGTCTGATGGTCACCTTCTGGCTCGGCGCCTTCGTGGCCAATGTCCTGCTGGTGAAGTTCGGACAGATCGAGCGCCCCGGCCGGGCGCTGATCGCCGCCCAGGGTGTTACCGTACTGGCCGTGGGCGCCTTTGCTGCCCCCATCCCCTTCTGGTCGCTCTACGGCCTGGTCTTTGCCTGGGGGCTGGGCGCGGGCATTGCCATCTCGCTGAGCCGCTCTGTGGTCCAGGAACAGGCCCCGCAGGACAAGCTGGCGCGGGTCATGTCCGTCTATCAGCTGGGCCTGTTCGGCGGCATGCCGGCAGGGATCCTGTTGATGGGACCGATCGTCGGTGCCATCGGCGCACGCCCGGCGGCCCTCATTCCGATGGTCGGTCTGGGCCTGGTGCTGGTTCTCATTTCCATCGCAACACCTATCTTGTCGGTGAAGCGCGCCGAACCGGTGGCGCTCAAGCACGAGCCGAAGGAGAGCGAGAATGCCAAGACTGAGTGAAGCCGAGATCGCCCGGCTGCGCGAGAAGCTGAGCCCGGAAGAAGACGCGATCGCTTTTGCCGAGGCCACGGAATACGCCTTCTCCCACCCGCTCTACACCGAGAAACGCCCCGGTGAGTATCACTGCACGGTCTGCGGTGAATTCCTGTTTGCCGCCAACGACAAATATGATTCAGGCTCGGGTTGGCCTTCCTTCTCCCAGGTCGCTCGCCAGGGCGCGGTGGAGACCAAGGAAGACCTCAAGCTGGCCCTGCCACGCACCGAGGTGCATTGCGCCAATTGCGGCGCACATCTGGGACATGTTTTCCCCGATGGCCCCGGTCCCGATGGCCTGCGATACTGCATCAATGGGAACGTTCTGGATTTTCGACCCGAACAGGATTGAACGTCTTCGGGTCGGGGGAGAGTAAAGTGAAACACAGATTATCGACGACCATGCTGAGGGGCGTGGTGACCGGCTTTGCGGCCGTCACCCTTGCCGCCTGCAGCCAGGAGACTTCCATGAACTCAGAGACACCTCAAACGGCGAGCTCCGCCCTCATCGAGCGCGCCCGGGGGCTGGAAGCCCCGCAGGTGGAACAGCGCCCGGTGACCATTGAACAGGTAGGCTTCACACGTGTGGACGAATTCCAGTGGATCAAGGACGAGAACTGGCAGCAGGTCATGCGCGAGCCTGAGACGCTGCAGGAAGACATCCGCGCCGTGCTGGATGCCGAAAACAGCTATCTCGACGCTGTCATGGAGCCGACCGAGGCGCTGCAGGAGCGGATTTTCCAGGAGATCCGCGGTCGTATCAAGGAAGACGACAGCTCTGTCCCGCAGCCGCACGGTAACTACGAATACTTCACCCGCTATCGTGAAGGTGGCCAGTATCCGGTCTTCTCGCGTCGTCCGATCGATCCGGAAACCGGTGAACCGGCCGGCGAGGAAGAGATCCTCATCGATGGCGATGCCGAGGCGGGTGATTTCGACTATCTGGACTTTGGCAATGTCGAGCACAGCCCGAACCATGAATTCGTGGCCTATGCCGTCGATACACGCGGTTCGGAATACTATGAGATCATCATCCGCGAAGTCGCCACCGGTTCGGTCATCGCCACGCTGACGGATGAGAGCACGGGCGATTTTGTCTGGGCCAATGACAGCTCCACCCTCTACTGGGTGTGGCGCGATGATAATGGCCGCTCCAAGCGGGTTTACCGCCAGAACCGCGATGGCGGCACGTCCGAGCTGATCTATGACGAGGAAGATCCGGGTTTCTTTGTCAGCGTCGGTTCGTCTGACGGCGAGAACTACATCGTCATCAATGCCGGCGGTCACACCTCCAACGAGATCCGCGTCATCGACGCGGCCGATCCGGCCGGCGAGCCGACCCTGATCGCCGCACGCGAAGAGGGTGTGGAATACTATCTCACCGAGGCCACGGACCGTTTCTACTTCCGCACCAATGCGGACGGCGCCGTCGACTTCAAGATCGTCTCTGCGCCGCTGGACAATCCGGGCCGAGAGAACTGGGAAGACTTTGTCGCCCACCGTCCGGGCGTGCTGGTCAATGGTGTCATCGGCTTTGAGAACTGGCTGGTGCGTTCCGAGCGTGAAAACGCCCTGCCGCGCATTGTCGTGCATGAATACGCCACCGGCGAGGAGCACGAGATCGCCTTCGAGGAAGAGGCCTATTCGCTAGGCATGTCAGGCGGCTACGAGTTCGCCGTCGACCGCCTGCGCTTCTCCTATGAAAGCCCGTCCACGCCGGAAGAGACCTATGACTACAACATGCGCTCGCGCGAGCGTGTGCTGCGCAAGCGCCAGGAAGTCCCCTCCGGACACAATCCGGACGACTATGTCGTGCGCCGCATCATGGCGCCCGGTCATGATGGCGTGGAGATCCCGGTCACCATCCTGCATCACCGCGACACGCCGATCGATGGCTCTGCGCCGCTGATGCTCTATGGCTACGGCTCCTATGGCATCACCATCCCGGCCAGCTTCCGTGTGACCCCGCTGTCGCTGGCAGATCGCGGCATGGTCTACGCCATCGCCCACATCCGTGGCTCCATGGCGCGCGGTTACCAGTGGTATCTGGACGGCAAGCTCGAGCTGAAGATGAACACTTTCCGTGACTTCGTCTCGGCCGGTGAAGCGCTGGCTGCTGAGGGTTACACCTCGCGCGGCAACATCGTCGCCTATGGCGGCTCCGCCGGTGGCCTTCTGGTCGGTGCAGCGGTCAATCTGCAGCCGGACCTGTTTGCCGGCGCCATTGCCGCCGTTCCCTTTGTCGACGTGATCAACACCATGTCCGACGCCGAACTGCCGCTGACCCCGCCGGAATGGCCGGAATGGGGCAATCCGATCGAGAGTGCCGAGGATTACCAGACGATGATCGAGTACAGCCCGTACGACCAGATCACCGAGACGGCCTATCCGCATATCCTGGCCACCGGTGGCCTGACCGATCCCCGCGTGACTTATTGGGAACCGACCAAATACGTCGCCCGCATGCGCGATCGTCGCACCGATGACGGTCTCACCCTCTTGAAGATGAATATGGGTGCCGGCCATGGCGGCGCATCCGGCCGTTTCGACAGCCTGCGCGAAACCGCCCTCAACTGGGCCTTCGCCCTGATGGTCACCGGCCTGGCCGATGGCGAGGTCGAGGACATCGCCGCGGAGTGATTGAGCTCCCGGGTTTAAAGGAAAGGCGCGGGCTGAAAGGTCCGCGCCTTTTTTGTTCGCTGCGCTCACGCCCCCTCACCCTCGCTTCGCTCGACCTCTCCCCGTGGGGGAGAGGGATGATCAGATGTTATCCTTCTCCCCCATGGAGAGAAGTGCCCCGAAGGGGCGATGGGGGGGGAGCGCAGCGAGTTGGCGTGAGATCAAAAAAGTGCCCGCTGCGTTGCGACCACGCAGCGGGCGACCCGGTCCTCGCAAGACCACAGAAAGAACGAGAACCAGGCTGTCTCTAGCCGTCCAGCGAATAGAGGAGCTGGGTGCGGGCGCCCTGATAGGTGATCGGCTGGCCATTGCGGACCTGCGGGTTGTAACGCCAGCGCTGAATGGCACTGACCGATGCGCGTTCAAATCCACGATTGCTACAGGACAGCGCCCTTACATTCGCCGTCGTGCCATTGGGCAGGATGTCGAAAATCATGTCGCACTGGCCCTCGATACCGCGCTGGGCCAGGTTGGTTGGATAGGCTGGATTGATCCGCACGACCGGTGTCGGATCACCATCCACGCGGATCGGCCCCGACGTGTTGCGCACAACGGGCAGGTCGATGGTCGGGACATCATAATTCACCATCGACGCGGTCTCGTCAGGAACAGCCGGGTCGACCGGTGTCGGACGAACCGCAGGCGGTGGATCAATCGCTTCAGGCTCAATGAATTCGCGGCCGCGCGTGTGATTATAGGGCTCGACCTCCAGGTTCATCTCGACCCGGAGCTCTGGCGGTGCCTCTTCAAAGACAACCGGGCCGATATCGATCAGCGCCCGCATCAACAGGAAAAGCCCGACGGTCACGCCTGCCGCCAAGGGCAGGACCAAGGGTGTTCTAAGTGCAGTATTCACGGTTCTACCTCCCCATGGGCAGATGCCGTCATGGCCCAACCGGGCAAACGCCCCGAAGCCTCGCCATATCCCCGGATCAAAACCCCTCTGACCCGTCTGGCGAGGGCGAAGCAGCGCTATAACTCAGCACCGCCCCACATCCTCATCAGACCCCGGCGCCACGGCGAAAGCGTGCCGCGATTGAGATCAATTGTGATCATTTGGGGGAGAATTTGGGCGCTGTCTCAAGGCGATCAAACCGAGCTGCTCCTGCCAAGTCAGAAGCGTTGGGTGGGCCACCTCCACGCGGGAGACGTGGCCGACAACTTCAGCGAACCGATCAGGCAGCTCCATCTCGACCTCCGTCAAACACACCGTGGCCCGTAAATTGAAGATCGTGTCGCGCACGTCCCCAGTCCGAACATAAAGCTGAGCCAGATTAAAATGAACGTTGGCCGCCTCTTCCGGGGAAAGCATCCGGGTCGAAACAGCTTGTTCCCAATAAGCTAGAGCCGCATCTACTTGATCCAGATTGTAATAAGCGCCGCCAAGATAAACGTAGGCCAGCGCCCTAGCCCGCAAATTCAGCTCGATTGCCCCGAAAGCGGGTCGGGCCAGCGCACGTTCCAGCTCCAACACGGATTGACGCCAGTCTTCCGGGTGAGTGCGTAGAATTACATCAAGAATTTCTTGTGCGTACAGCGTCTGCAAATCGTCATGGGCAATCGTTCCTGTTGCCAACGTGTCAAAGGAGATCCGGGGGCGACACATGTCGTCGGGCACCGGATCTTCACTGGCCAGCCCCACGGCCAACACCACTCCCAACACGCTCAACATGCCCGTCCTCCCTAAAGATACCCGACCCAGTCCGGCAAGCGTTCGCCTACGCGGTTGAAATAGGTACCGCATTCACTGGGCAGTTCGAACACACGGCGATTGTCGTCCGTGAACTCGGTGTCATCGGTGGGCACAGATCGCCGTTCCGCTTCCAGCCAGATCTCGCAGCGTTCGATCGCTGTCACGTGGACCAGTTCCTCACCCCGGCGGATGATGGCGATGCGGCGTTCGATAAAGTCGATCCAGCCTTGGGCGGTTGCCCGCGAATATTCCCAGCTCAAGGCACGTTCAAAGGCATCGATGGCACCTTCGAAATCATGCTGCTCGTAGCGCGCATTGCCAACGAGGGTCATGGTATCGCCGGGGCGGCGGATATTGCCCTGTTCCAGGGCCTGGACGAACATCACCTCGGCCTCGGCGAACTGTCCGCGCTGATAAAGCGCCTCGCCCAGGGCCTCGTAATCGGGGCCGAAGCCGGTCGTCGTGGCGACCCGGTGCAGGACCGGCAGGGCCCGGTCCCATTCCCGCGCCTGGCGCCAGTAACTGGCCAGCATGCGCAGGTTCTGCGGGGTGCCCTCGACGCGGCCGGAATTGATTTCCCGCGAGAGGATATCGCCGGCCCGGAAGGGATAACCGTTATAGGCATAATACTGGACCAACCGCACCAGCTCGTCATTTTCGGTGAGCAGGCCGTTATTATACATAACAACATTGACGTTGAAGGCTTCCTCGACCCGGTCCTGACGGCCCAGCAAGGCGGCCCAGCGGGTCCAGTAACGCTTTTCCTCCGGCCAGAGCTCGACCATGTCGACGATCAGGTCGAGCTGATCCTCCTCCAGGCCCAGATTCTCGAAGTAGAAAAGCAACAGCGAATAATGGCTCTGCTGCCGATTGTCGGCGAGATCGAAAGCCTGGCGCGCAAAGGGCAGTCCGGAGGCATAATCGCTCATCTGGCCATAGGCCTGCGCCATGCGCATGGCGATGTCACCACTCAGCGGCGCACCCAGCGCCAGCGCGGTTTCGATCAATTGCGTGCCGGCGGCATAGTCGCCCTCGCCGATCAGCAACTGGCCGGCATTGAGCCGCAGCGTATTCTCGGTCTCCGGGCCCAGCGCATTGAGCGCCACTGCCGCGCGCCAGTCCGAGACCGCGCCTAACGGGTCGTCGAGCTCGTAGAACACCCTTCCACGCAGCTGCAGGACGGTGGCGTGCTCAAACGGTTCAAGCCGCCCCTCCTCCAGCATCGCGGTATAGCCATTGGCCGCATCGCGCCAGAGCCCTTCCTGCTCGGCCTCAATATAGCGCAGGATCTGGTCGCCGACGCGCGGACGCAGGACCTGGCTGTCTTCCTGTGCGATATGAACTTCAAGAGCGCTGACCGGTGCGGCGGTCAGCATCAGCGCGATTGCGCTCAAGGCTCCGGTCAGGCCGGAGTGACGGGTCTGTCCCATCATGTGCACCTCCCCAATTCATGACACGAACTCCCCAGCCCCGGTGCATGCTGTCATGATGTGGAAAGCTTCCTGCCATCTGGTGGCGAGAATAAGGCGCGCAGAGATTGCAAGAAGTGAGCAGTGTATACCCGCAATAGAAAAACGCCCCGGCGATGGCCGGGGCGTTGATCTTTTCGAACGGAGTGTCCGGGCTTAGCCGTTATCCGATTCCGCGGCCGCATCATTGGCAGCGACCTCTTCGATCGGCTCGCCAAAGCGGTTGTAGAAGGGCTGGCAACGCTCGGGAACATCGATGTTCACGCGGCCTTCCTCATCAACATCACCGAACAGGCGCGCACCATTGACCAGGTCGGTAATGGTGAACCCGCACTCGTCCCGGGCAATACGGCGACGCAGGCGTGCACGCTCTGCTTCACCATTGATCTCGGCGCGAATGAAGGTCGCCCAACCATTTGCCGTACGACGGGCATACGGGAAACGAGCACCTTCCTGGAAGGCGGCAATCGCGGACTGGCGACGGCCGAGCTCGTAACGCACGGTGCCCAGCAGGTTCCAGGTATCACCCGGACGGTTGATGCCGCCGCGGTTGAGCGCTTCCTGGAACGCGGTCTCCGCTTCTGACAGCTGGTCCTCCTGGTAGAGGGCCTCGGCCAGTTTCACCCAGTCATCACCGTCACCGGTCAGCTGAGCCAGCTGACGCAGAACCGGGATGGCCCGCTCCCACTCACGTGCCTGACGCCACATATTGGCGAGCAGCTGGAGATTGCCCTGGTCGCGATCGACACGACCGGCATTCATCTCACGCTCGAGGATGGCTGCACCGCGATAGGGATATTCGAAGTAGGAATAGTACTGCGAGACCCGCTCGATCTCTGCACTCTCGGTCAGCATGCCGTTGATGTACATGATCTTGTTGGCTTCAAACGCGTCCGTTTCACGGTTCGTCTGGGCCAGCAGGGACGCGTAGGACGTCCAGTTACGCTTTTCGTCGGGCCAGCGGGCAACCATGGCTTCGACGATTTCCATCTGCTGCGGGATCATGTCCAGCTGCTGATAGTAGAACAGCATCAGCGAGTAATCGCCGCGGCTACGATCGGCATAGGGATGCAGTTCCCAGAACGCCTCGGCCCAGCGCAGGCCATCTTGATAGCGTTCGGCCTGGGCATAGGCCTGGGACAGCATACGGGCCAGCGGTGCAGTCACGATGTCCGGACCGGCATCGCGGATGGCCGCCTCAAGCGTGTTGATACCCTGATCGTACTGGCCCTCTGTGATGTACAGCTGGCCGATATTGATGCGCAGGTTCGCGATTTCCGACGTCAGCATGGCGCCGGTGGTGATTGCAGTTTCCCAATCCGTAATCGCCCGCTGGACCTGCTCCTGCTCGTAAAAGGCGCGACCACGCATCTGCAGCACGATCGACCGCTCATACGGGTTGATGCCGCTGGTGTTGAGCGCGCGGTTCAGCGTCTCGATCGACTCGGCAAACAGTTCCAGGCCCTGCTGTTCCTGGGCCGCCAGGACGATTTCACCGATCGCAGCGGAGAAGACGCGTTCAGCAGCATCTTCTTCCGATTGCTCGGCATCACGGCGATTGCGGCGCTGTGCGTCAGCATCGGAAACAGCCGTTCCGAACAGCACACCGGCGAGAACGATCATCGACGCAGAGCGCGTGAATTTCGCTAGATCGAATCCGTCAAAACGGGTCATCGATGGCTCCTTCATACCAGTCCCTCTCCCCGGACTGGTGTTCTCTGGCCTGGCAACGACGTCTCAAGACGCAGCGGCAGGGCCGGAAGATGAGGTGGCCTGCCCGGGGGCAGAACCACCTCTGACTACTGCTTAATCCGCGAGTTCGAAGTTGAACTGGGTTTCCACGCCACGACGGGCAACCGGAACACCGTTCTCGACCTTCGGATTATAACGCCAACGCTCGACAGCACGGATGGATGCGCGTTCGAACATCGAGCTGGAACAGCTCATGATGGTGACGTTGGTCGGCGTACCGTCCGGCGTCACATCGAAACGAACGGCACACGTACCCTCAACACCCCGCTCCGCAGCGCGCGGCGGGTATTGCGGCTCGATCCGGACCAGCGGCTGGGCATCACGGTCAGAGACCGAGAAGCTGACGCTGTCAGACGCGAGCTGAGGTGTGTCGAATTCAGGAATCTGACCCACAATGGTGTCGAGACCTTCTGTCGGCTGCTCGGCAGCCTGGCGCTCGATCTGCGGCGGCGGGGGCGGCGGATCAATCTGATCCACATCGTCAATCGTGGTGTCACGACGACGAGCTTCCACCTCTGCAACCTCATCATTGATCGAGATACGCAGGTTATCGCTGGCCTCTTCGATCTCAACCGCATCGGGAACGATGAGATTGTACATGATCACGAAGAGAACAACCGTCACCAAGGCTGCAATCGGGACACCGATAACGAGACGAACAATACTACCCATTATTCCTCTCCTTAATCCTGCAAGGTCGAGATCGTAACATCGACACCCATTTCCAGGAGCAATTCCTGGACATCGAGTACGACGCCGATTTCGGCCTCTTCATCGCCCTGAATTGTGGCACGTGCGCGCGGGTTCTCTTGCAGCAGCTGCTCGATTACCGGACGCATTTCGGCCATTTCATAAGAGCGTCGGTTGACCCAGATCTCGCTTTCCGACGTAACGGCAACGAGCATGGACGGGTTGAGATCGTCTTGCGTCAGGGCCTCGGGACGGATGACATCCGTGCCCGGTTCCTTGATGAAGACGGACGTAACGATAAAGAAGATGAGAAGGATGAAGACGACGTCCAGCATGGGCGTCATGTCCAGTTCAACATCACTATCGTCTGTTGATACTCGGCTTGTGCGACGAGCCATTAACTCACCTCCCCGGTTATTCCTGCTGACCGCTTGCGCGGGTCAGCGAGACCGGTACGCCATTGGCAGACATGTCATCCCAAATCCGAACAATGATGCCGTGAGAGGCTTCATCGTTGGCTTCGATCAGAACTGCACTGCCGGCAGACTCGGCACGGAAACGGTTAACGGCTGAAATCACACGATCCACATCGGTGCGGACACGGTTGACGAAGATATTATTGTCCTCGTCGACCTGGACCACGATCGGTGACGGAGCATCCGCATCCGGCGGCTCAGTTGTCTCCGGCGGCGGCTGCATGTTGATACCTTCCTCGTTGAGGAACGTAGCCGTTACGATGAAGAAGATCAGGAGAATGAAGACGATGTCGAGCATCGGCGTCATGTTTACTTCTGCCTGATCATCTCCTTGTTGCTTACGACGACGCATGGCTAGCCCTCCTCAATCTCGAGATCGCTGGCGAGAACCGCAGTGCGGCGCTTTGCCATACGCTCGATGTAATTGGCGAGGATGAGACCCGACAGGGACGCAACCATGCCAGCCATGGTCGGGATCGTCGCACGGGACACACCGGCCGACATGGCCTGTGCATCGGACGAACCGGAAATGGACATTACGTCAAAGACTGAGACCATGCCGGTCACTGTCCCCAACAGTCCGAAGAGCGGCGCCACAGCGACGAGCGTCTTTATGAGCTCGACATTCTGATCGGCGCTTGCCTTGACCTCCGAGATGAGCTGGTCGCGGATCGCATGTGCATACCAAGACTGTTTGTCTGCACGTGCTGCCCACTCCCGCAACGCTCTATCCGCATCACCCTTCTGGGCGAAGAAGAAGTAAGCGAAGCGCTCGAGCATGAAGGCCCACATAATAAAGGTCGTGATCATGATGACGACCAATACGGGGCCCCCGCGTTCGAGGAACTCCTGAAGGCCGGAATATACGGCCTGGAAATCCATCGTGCTTCCTCCGATCAGCCGTTGGATTCTTCAGCGTGACGGGCAACCATGCCAGCCGCCTGTTCTTCCAGGACAGCCTGTACACCACGCGCGAAGCTGGCTGCGAAGCTGTGAATGAACAGCAGCGGAATGGCAGCAATAAGGCCAAGCACCGTGGTCATCAGGGCTTCGGAGATACCGCCGGCCATAACCTTCGGGTCACCCGTACCGAACAGGGTAATCTGGGTGAAGGTCTTGATCATACCGGTAACCGTACCGAGCAGACCCAGCAGCGGAGCAATACCAGCGGCAAGCTTCAGGAAGTTCAGACCAAAGTCGAGCTTCGGCGTTTCCTGCAGGATGGCGTTGTCGAGCTTCAGCTCGATGGTCTCGGTGTCACGATCCTTGACAGATTCGTAAGCGAGCATGACGCGGCCGAGCGGGTTACCCTTCTTGGCCTTGGACGAACGCTTCTGACCGTTCACGGCAGCCTGGGTGGTGAACAGCATGAAGATGCGGAACAGACCGAAGGCAGCAGACAGGATCAGGAGGCCGATGATCACCAGACCAACGTTACCGGACTGGTCGATACGCTCGTTGATGTTCGGAACGTCCTTGTAGATTTCGAGGAGCGGGCCACGAGACGGGTCAAGAACACCCATGACAACTTCACCCGGCGCTGCGTTGAACAGTGCAGATGCACCACCGGCGAACTGGGCCGGGGGCTGACGAGCGAGGTCGGAGAGGCGCCACTCATTGGTGGTGTCTTCCTGGGACCACAGCGCGAAACGCTGGTTGTTGTTGTTATTCGAGAAGGCCACGAACGGACCAACGCGGGTAACCGAAACCGGCTCACCGTTATTGATGCCATAGACAACAGAGTTGAAAGTGGTGACCGACTGCTGGTGGATCATTTCCTCGATCACGCGGCGCGGGATGAAGTCCAGCTCTTCACGCGTCGGCAGAACATTGGAGTTCGCCAGCGCGTCCAGGGCGTCAGCGCGACCCGGGAACTGAGCGGAAACAATCGAGCCGTCGATCACTGCGGCGAATTCGCCGGCAACCTGACGGGCCGTACCGAAGACCTCACCGAACGCACCCTGGCGCTGGCGGAGGATGTCAGCCTGCTCGTCGATGGCAATCTGGTTGGCATCGAACTGAGCGGACAGCTGGTCGGCCTGGCGCTCTAGCGAGGACAGTTCGCTGCGCGCCTGGGACAGCAGGGACTGCTGCTGGTTGCGCGAGCTCTGGAACTCGTTCAGGCGCTGCTGGTTTTCCTGGCTGGCTTCACGCGTGTCCTGACGGACGCGGTTCAGCAGCTCGTTAAGGGACGTAGCCGGCTGCGTTTGAGCGTAAGCTTCTGCGCCGGCGGACAGGGCAAGGCCGAAGGACATTGCGGCTGCGAGGATTTTCATCGTCGTTTTCATCGTTCTACTCTCCGTACCTGACCGTTACTGAGCGGCCGACGGGCCCGGAAGCGGGACCAGGAAGACAGACGGGGTCGTGATTTCTTCCGCGATGCGGAAGGCACGGTTTACGTTGGACAGGGCGCTGGACGGCACATCTTGCCAGTCCGAAGCACCTGCATAGAGGATCGAGAGACCCTGGTCGTCGCGAGCGCGGCGGATCATGGCCACACGGCCGATACGCAGCACGTCAACGATGACCGGTGCGCCGTTTTCAAGAACCGTTTCCTCGAAAACAACAACGGAGCGACCGTAGGACGCTTCGATCTCGTAGGCGTTCAGGATCACGCGATAGCGCTCAGCCTGGGAAACCTCGGCATCATCAACGAGCTCGTACAGACGCTCGATGCGGGCCAGGCGACCATCTTCACCTTCCAGCTGGAAAGGCAGGTCGAGATTTACGAACTGGTCAAGCTGGGTGACCATTTCGCGCATCATCGGAGCGAGGTCACGCTCGATATTGTCTACACGTTCAATCTGCTGCTGCAGTGACGTCAGCTCGTTCTCCTGCGAGCGGATGAACACCTGCTGCTGTTCAACGAACAGACGCTGGGATTCGATCTGCTGCAGCAGAGCGCGGTATTCCAGTTCGATGTCCGTGCGCTGGTCATCGAGCTGATCAACACGCTGCTGGGTCTGACGACCTGCAACCGTGCTCTGCTCTGCGACGTCCAGCGTCTGGTTGAGCACTGCGCTTTGCGCGCTAGCAACACCCCCAAAGGCCGCCGTCGCTACCGTCGCCATAAGCGACGCGCGAACCAAATTCTTCAAGTTCACCATTTCTCGCCTCACAATGGTCAATGCGGGCCCCCCCTCCGGGTTTCCCGCTTACTAATTTCGTGCTGAACCGACATCAGCCTGCCGGTTTGGCCCCCTACCCTAAATTCAAACGGCACTGACGCCGTCGTCGATAACGCCGACATAGCGCTTAATTCTGGACGAGTGGTTACTAATCCCCAACGGAATGCAGTTCACTCGACAACGCGATGGTTGCTCCACCGACTCATAGGCGCAGACACGCCGCTTGAAATTTGGAGGAACGCTAACACCAGCGAAGTGCGCCGATCAATAGAGCAATGTGGGCTGATCCATCCCATAACTGCGCTTTTTCGACCCAAATTCGCCTGAGAGGACCTACAATAGTCGTGAGCTCGCCTGCAGATAGCAGATTACTGTGAGCTGAGGCCGGCCTGTCCCTGCAATGATAATTTATCAATGAAGCGTGACATCTCGGGCACGATTTTGGGTGTGCAAGGTCACAAATCGGACAGGGCGCGGAAAGTTTCTACAAATTTTCTTGAAGAGTTGGCTGGGGCACCAGGATTCGAACCTGGGAATGTCGGTACCAAAAACCGATGCCTTACCACTTGGCGATGCCCCAACCGGTTCCGCGTTTTCAGCGGAGCGGGCTAAATAACGACTCGGCTGAGATGATGCAACGGGTCTGTGCGGTAAATTTCCGTTCAATTGCAGACGACTGCTGCCGGGAAACAGTGAACAGGCCATTGCTGCACTTCATATGCGACTGGCTGAAATTAGCGCGTTGCACCTGTGAACATAGTTGGCTATAAGCCGCGCCTCGGTTCGGAGTGTAGCTCAGCCTGGTAGAGCACTGTCTTCGGGAGGCAGGGGTCGTGAGTTCGAATCTCGCCACTCCGACCACTCAATTTCCCGCCCTTTCTTGATCCCCTGCTGCGACGTTTGCGCCACGCTGCGCTATAGAGATTCGTAGGCGGACAAATTTCCCGCCAATCCCCCTCGACCGTACTGTTCAGGGTCACTAGATTTACCCTCAAAGCGGACCAGTTCTTGCACGCTCGCCCCCAAACAGGGACGTGCACCTGGGGCGGATCGCTCGTCAGCGACATTAAGGGGTTAAAATGAAACAGTTCTGGATCACCTTCTTTGGTTCGATCTTCGGCGTAATTATCGGATCGGTACTCGCAGTCATCCTGTTCACCTTCATGGTGTTCGGGTTGTTCGCCTCTGCACTCAGCAGTGCGGAGAATGAAGTCGCCCTTCCCGCAGACGGCATTGTTCTTGAGCTGGACCTGCGCGCCGGTCGCCTGGACAGCCCGTCCAGTTCGCCTTTCGCCTTCGCCGAGCCGCTTTCGGTTGTGGATGTTGTCCGCACGCTGGAACGCGCCGAGACGGATGAGCGTGTTCGCGGCCTCTTCATTCGCGCCAACGAGTTTGGCATGTCGCCGGCCACGGCCGAGGAAATGCGCCTCGCGATCGAAAACTTCCAGGCTTCCGGTCGTTTCGTCCTAACCCACGCCCAGGGCTTTGAAGGCACGTCTGTGACCAATTATTATGCCGTGGCCGGATCGGACGAGATCTGGCTGCAGGACACGGCCAGCTTCACCCCGGCCGGACTGGCTGCCGAAGTCACCTTCCTGGGCGGATTGTTCGAACAATTCGATGCGGTTCCGCAGTTCGAGCAGTTCTACGAGTACAAGAACGCCGCCAACCAGTACACACAGACCGGTCTGACCGAGGCGCATCGCGAGGCGATGACGTCCTATATCGGATCGATCTATGACACAGCCGTTGCTTCGATTGCCGATGACCGCGGCACCACGACAGCGGCCATCGCCGAGGTGTTCGAGACCTCGCCGCACACGGCTGAAACCGCGCAGTCGGTCGGCATGGTTGACCGTCTGGGTCACGTCATCGAAGCCCGTGAAGCCGCCCTGGCGCGTGCTGGCGCGGGTTCCAGCGGCGTCGCACTGTCTGATTATGCCGCCCAGCCGGCTCCGTTCAGCTCGGCTCCGGTCATTGCACTGATTGAAGGCCAGGGCCCGATCGTCACCGGCGGCGGCGATGCCAGTCCCTTCGGCGGCAGCGAGATGATCGGTGGCGACCGCATGTCCGAGAATATCCTGGCGGCAGCGGAAGATCCCAATGTCCGGGCCATCATCATCCGTGTTGATTCCGGTGGCGGCTCTGCCATCGCATCCGACCAGATCTGGCACGCCGTCATTCGCGCGCGTGAAGCTGGCAAGCCGGTCGTAATCTCCATGGCCAATGCCGCAGCGTCCGGTGGTTACTACTTGGCCGCGCCGGCCGATTACATTCTGGCTCACGCCACGACCATCACCGGCTCGATCGGTGTCCTGGGTGGCAAGGTCGACCTGTCCGGCACCTATGCCCGCCTGGGTCTGAGCACTGATTCTGTCTCCGTCGGCGGCGAATACGCCACGGCTTTCTCGGGCCAGCAGAGCTGGACCGACAGCCAGCGCGACGCCTATCGCCAGCAGATGGAAGACATCTACGAGGACTTCACCTCTCGCGTTGCCGATGGCCGTGACCTGCCGCTCGAGCGGGTTCTGGAGATCGCCCGCGGGCGTGTCTGGACCGGTGCGCAGGCGCTGGATCTCGGCCTGGTCGACGAGATCGGTGGTTTCCGCGATGCCGTTGCAGCTGCCAAGGAACTCGCCGGTATCGCGCCGGAAGGCGATTTCCGCTTGCGCCGCTATCCCGAGCCGCTGACCGGCTTCGAGGCTTTCCAGCAGCTCTTCGGTGTCTCCGCGGACAGTGCAGAAGCCATGGCGCGCATGAATGCGCTAATGGAATTGCCGGAAGTCCAGGCGGCCCTGGAAGCCCGCCAGCAAATGGACGCCCAGGGCATTCAGCTGCGCGCCAACGCACCGCAGCCGCGCTAGGTCGTCCTGTCACCACACACGAAAGGGCCCGCCAGCTGGCGGGCCCTTTTTTGTTTGGCGACAACCGAACGCCCCTACCCGCTCAGGAAAGCCAGGAACAGCGCCACGATCGTGCCGATGGCCAGCAGGATCGTGTAGGCGAAATTCAGCGTGATCACGCGCAGGGCCGATGAGAAACGACCATGGTCGTAGACGCGCCGGTGTATTCGATAGAGATAGAAATTCGACCACACCAGCAGGATCACGATGCCCCAGCCGGGCCCGATAATGGCGGACAGCACCATGGTCACCAGCAGGAAGAGATACAGGAAGGCGTGGAAGTGCAGCGAGACCACCATGTGGTCATAGAAGAAGTAACCGCGCTTGTAGAAATGCATGAAGGCCAGCAGCAGGCCATAAACCGGGACCAGGACAAACATGACGCGCGGAATCCAGGTTTTCAGCTCTCGCTGCATCATCTGGCCATCATCATTGATGACACTGATCGCCTGGTTGGCCAGGAAACGGCGAACTTCCAGGGGCATGTCGGAAACGTCTTCGCCCAGGCTGACCGAGAACCCCTCCTCCAGCTCGATCACCCCGTCGGAGACACGTCCATCACTGCGCTCTTCGAACTCCTCGACCAGTTCGGGATAGAGTTCCGGCACCAGCACAACTCGAACACCGTCAATCGCATTGCGTTTCCAGCTTTCCTCCCGAGCCGCCTGCAGCACCGGATCATTGGCGACCTCGGTCAGCGCGTCCTGCCCCGCTTCGGCTGCGGCAAGCGCCTGGTCCAGTTCGGAGGTGTCTATCCCGTTCGCCTCCATCTGCTGGCGGGCGTTTTCCAGCTCGGCGGCTGTTGCTTCTTGCGCTGCCGCCATCTCCTCGGGAGACGGAACATCCGGCGCACCGATATTCGTCGCGCCGAAAACGACCAGGAAAAAGAGAACACTCGCCGTCAGATAGAGGCGGAAGGGCATGACATAGCGCGCGCGAACACCGGACAGGTATTGGCGGGTGATATGCCCCGGGCGATAGAGAAGCGGCGGAATGGTGCGCCACATGCGGCCTTCAAAGCCAAACAGGCCGTCGAAAATCTCGGCCAACAATTCCCAGACCGGGCGATGGAAACTGTCTGCGGTCTGGCCACAACTGTGACAGACCGGACCGGACAATTCCGTTCCGCAATTGGAACAAAGCCCTTCAGCCGTTGGGGATTGGAAGGCGGAATTGCGATCCCGCTTGGTTCGTTTCGACGCGCGGATGGCGTCTTCCAGTTCGCCGGCTCCGGAGCCGGCGACAATGGCATCGGTAACTGTATCTGCGCCTGACATAACCCTACCCCGACCTGCGCTGCACTTGTGTGCAGGCTAGGTCGGGTCGGGTTTGTCTGCAAGACGGCTTATTCTGCCGCGTTGTCCAGGTCGTTGAAGCAGATGTAACGCGAGCGGTGGATGTTGACGACATTGTCGACCCAGCCGGTGACGCGCGGGCTCACCAGAGCCTTGTTGACGTAGAAGACGATCGGGATGATCGGCATGTCATCCATCATCATCTGCTCGGCCTCGGCCATCATCTGGCCGCGCGCCGTCAGGTCCAGCTCGCGGTTCGCCTCGAGCACGAGTGCGTCATACTCGGGATTATTGTAGCGCGAGTAATTCATCGGAACCGAGCGGAACTCACCGAGGAAGAGGAAGTTGTACGGGTCGTTATAGTCCGCAATCCAGCCACCGTCAGCGACCTGGAAATCACCGGCACGCAGATTGTCATAGTGAATCTGGGTGTCGTTCACGATCAGGACCGGCTCGACCCATTCTGCGATCGAGGACCAGTCATTCTGGACGACCGGCGCGATACGCGGGTTATCGCCCGTCGCGCGATAGGTGTATTCAAAGCGCAGCGGATTGTCCGGGCCGTAACCGGCGGCTTCCAGGATCTCGCGCGCAGTCTCGCGGCGCTGCTCAACCGGGATATCCGCCCAGTTCACCTCAACGCCGCCGGGATAGTTGGCGACGCCCGGAGGCACCATGGAATAGGCCGGCGGCTGGCCAGCCTGGAGGATTTCCTCGGCGATGAACTCACGGTCAATCGCCATGCCCAGCGCATTACGCACCTGCGGATCCTCGAACTGGTCCAGCGTCGTATTCAGGGAGAAATAGATCGTGCCCATGAACGGATGCACGCGGACATATTCAGGAATTTCACGCTGCAGGAATTCGAGCTGCTGGCCCGGGAATTCCATGTTCAGGTCGAGTTCGCCATTACGAACACGACGGCTCGCCGCGCTGTTATCCACGGTCGGGTAGAAGAAGACCTCGTCAAGACAGACATTCTCGTTGTCGTAGAAGCTCTCATTGCGCACCAGGTGGACATAGTTGTTCGTCCGCCAGTCGGCGAGACGGAACGCACCATTGGTCTGGATGTTTTCCGGGCGAACCCATTCATCGCCATATTGTTCGACAACATGCGACGGCATCGGGAAAGACGTGTAGTGCGTCAGCAGGCCCGGCAGGTAAGGCGCCGGGTTTTCCAGCGTCACTTCCAGCGTCCGGTCGTCAACAGCACGCGCACCGATCTGGTCGGGAGAGGCCTCGCCGCGGCTGGCTTCAGCCACGCCGGCGATCGGGAACAGCAGGGACACGTATTGGGCACCTGTCTGCGGGTCAGCAATGCGACGCCATGCGAACACAAAATCGTGTGCTGTGACCGGCTGGCCATCGGACCAGCTGGCTTCGCGCAGGGTGAAGGTCCAGGTCAGACCGTCTTCGCTGACTTCAAAGCTTTCCGCCATTCCGGGGACCGGATTGCCACTGGCGTCCTCGGTGTACAGGCCGATGAACATGTCGCCGATGATGTTGTTTTCCCAGGTACCACTGGCGCGGTGGGGGTCGAGCGACAGGGGCTCGGCATTGTTGCCACGGTGCAGAGTGATTGAATCACTATTGTTCGGTTGACCCCCGCCACAGGCGGCCAATGCGAGCAAGGATGTGGTGACAAATGCAGCTTTGATGAAACGGTTGCGCAACACGAGTTCGGTCTCCCCTCCGATACGTAAGATGGATTTCAGCGGTAGTTCTAGACTAACATCGCCAAGTGGTCGACACTCGACCACCGCTTGTGATTGGCAAGTAAACGTCCGTACTGGAGTGTCAATGATGATTTCCCGCCTCTCGATCCTGCTCGCATGCACCACGGGACTGACCGCGCTTGCGGCGACTCCCGCGCTGGCACAGGAGAATTCGCGCGATGGCTTGGCCGCCTGCCGCGCCCAGGTCGACAATATGGCGCGCCTGACCTGTTATGATCGCCTGGCTGATTCCGTCGCCGAAACGGTCAATGAAACCGAACAATTCGGCGCCCCGCAGCGCGCTCCGACACCAGAAGTCACTCCGCCCGCCCAGGAACGCCGCGGATTTGGCATCCGTCGCCTGATCCCGGGACTGGGCAATCGCGGCGAACAGCAAACTGCGGAAGTCCTGGAATCCGGTGATGACGCCGTCGAGGAATTCGGCCAGCACACACAGCCGCACGGCTATGCGATCTCGGACGCGCCCTTCGCCGAAGGTGCCCAGGTTCTCGAACGCAATGATCGTGGTGAAGTCACCCGCGTTCGCATGCCGATCCGCAGCTATCGCGTCGTCGGATACGGCACCCACGTCTTCACCATGGAGAACGGCCAGGTATGGCGCCAGCAGGGTTCGGACCGCGTCCGTGTGCCGAGCGGAGAGCTGTTCGCTGATATCCGTGTCGCCTCGCTGGGCAGCTATCTCATGCGCATCAATGGTGAGGGCAGCGCCATTCGCGTCCGCCGCCAGGGCGACTAAACCGGGACGCTGACATGCACAGAAAAAGGGCCGCAAACGCGGCCCTTTTTTTTATTCCGACGGGTTTGGTGCCGGATGTCTTTGTTCCGGACCGGTAGCTGTAACCGTCTAGCGGTCCTTAGGGTCGATGGCGTCACGCAAGCCATCACCGATGAAGTTTAGGCAGAACAGCGTCACCATCATGGTCACGGCCGGTACGATCAGCGTCCAAGGCGCGACTTCCATATCCTGGGCACCCGTCGAGATCAGGCGACCCAGCGAGGTCAGCGGCTCCTGCACACCCAGGCCCAGGAAGGACAGGAAACTCTCGGCCAGCACCACGACCGGGATCATCAGGGTCACATAGACCACAACCGGACCCAGCACGTTCGGGATGATGTGACGCTGGATAATCTTGCCGCGCGACACACCTGCAGCCTCGGCCGCCTCGACAAACTCCATCTTGACCAGCGCCAGGGTCTGTCCGCGCACGATACGTGCCATGGTCAGCCATTCCACGGCGCCGATGGCCACGAAAATAAGCACGATATTCCGCCCGAAAACGACCATCAGGATGATCACGAAGAAAATGAAGGGCAGTGAATACAGGATATCGACGAAGCGCATCATGATCTGGTCCACGCGACCACCGACAAAGCCGGCCGTTGCGCCCCAGGTCACGCCGATGACCAGGGAGACGATTGTCGCGACCACGCCGACCATCAGCGAGACGCCGAGCCCGACCAGGGTTCGTGCCAGCAGGTCACGCCCCTGCGCATCCGTTCCCAGGATGTGCCAGTTCTCGAAGGTTGGCGGGATCGAAACACGGTCACGATAGATCGTGTCGTAATCGTGTACCCAGATGCCCAGCTGACCGATGATCGCCAGCACGATCAGGACCGCCAGGACGAACATGGAGGTCACGGCCGCCTTGTTGCGCATCAGGCGCCCGCGGGCATCGTCCCACAGCGAACGGCCACGGACCGCCGCCTGGGTCAGCATTTCTTCTTTTTCCTTGGGATTGACGATCGTGGTCATGTGTCGAACTTCACCCTTGGATTAAGTACGCTGTAGAGCAGGTCTGCCAACAGGTTCAGGAAAATGATCAGGCTGGCATAGACAACGACAACCCCCATCACCAGCGTATAGTCACGCTGGAGGGCGGCATCGACGAAATAGGCCCCCATGCCCGGCAGCTGGAAGACGCGCTCGATCACCAGCGAACCGGAAATCACGGCCGCCGAGGCCGGCCCGAGATAGCTGACCAGCGGCAGCACAGCCGAACGCAGGGCGTGGCGGATAATCACCGCCGGCGCTGACAGGCCCTTGGCCCGGGCCGTGCGGATATAGTTGGAGCGGATCACCTCGATCATGCTGGCGCGCATCAGGCGCGCGATGATCGCGATTTGCGGCAGGGCCAGGGTGATCACCGGCAGGACCAGAACACTGAGCCCGTATCGATTGAAATTCAGCCCGCCCGTCGGCAGCAGGTTCATGTACAGGCCGAGCACAAGGGCCAGGATGGGCCCCATGACCAGCGGCGGGATAGACACGCCGATCATGGCAAAGCCCATGACCGCGTAGTCACTCGGCTTGTTCTGACGCAGCGCGGCTATGGCACCCAGGAATGTTCCAACAAACACGGCGAGCAACATGGCCAGCGCACCGATCATGATCGAAACCGGGAAACCCTCACCGATCAGTTCGGCCACATCCTTGTCGTGGAATTTCAAAGACGGTCCCAGATCGCCCTGGGCGAGGTTCACCATATAGTCGAGATATTGTTTCCAGACGGGCTGATCCATGCCGTAGCGCTCAAGCAGGCGCTCACGGATCTCGTCCGGCATCGGCCGCTCAAGATCGAATGGACCACCCGGTGCGACCTTCATCATGAAGAAGGCCAGAGCCGTGATCACAATCAGGGTCGGGATGGCGACGAGTAATCTTCGCAGTACAAAGGAGAACATAAATTGTGACGCAGCTCTTTAAATCAGGCGTGCAGTTTCAATTTCGCGACGCACTTGTCAATCAACTGGATGCCGTTGCACCGCAGCATCGGTTGCGGTTAAAGGTGTAATCGACACAGATCGACTGCTCGGGCGGTCGGGCTGCAGTGCCACCCAGACCATGTTAATCGCGACCATCCCGACCAAAAGCCAAGCCAATCGCAGAAACCGCCTGTTGAGAAATCGAACCACCTTCACATTCACCTTTCTGTGATCTTGTTAACCTGTTAGCAAGATCTGGGCCGGGTGTGATGCGGTGTGATTTGCAGGCACGAAGCAATCTCCTAAATTGGATGTGTCGCGCGGAGTAGAAGGATATCAACCATGCACAGCGCGCTGTGGTGGAACGATTTCGAATTTTCAAACGGTATTGTCACCGTGAAGAAGACGGGTGCGCGCCTGCCAATCGAGCCCGGGCTCATCGGTGAGGTGCTCAGCTGGTTCCCATTCTATTTCGTGGTGGAGTCCTGGCGTCTGAAAACGCCGTCCCAAACTGGGCCGAAAATCTGGTTCGCGCCGGACCGCCCTCGCCCCTGGTACCTGATCTGGAGTGTGCTGCACGCGGCAGGCGCCTCGATCGCCCGATCACCGGCCCAGGCCGATGTGGTGTTCTATTTTGACGACAGCACCACGTGTGACGACACCCCGCCGCCGCCCGGCGCCCGTGTCATCAACCAGCATTGCGCCAGTATTGCCAAAAGCCATGTCACCAAGGTTTTCGAGCAGGTGTTTGGCTATTCCCTCAGCGTCGATCCGAGCACGTGGAACGGCGCGATGGTCATGAAGTCAGAGAAAAACGGCGCCCATGACGGCCGTATCGTTCACGGGCCTTGCGAGGCTGTAGAGGGCTATGTCTATCAGCGGGTCATTGATAACCGGATTGATCGCGGCCTGGTCGAGGACCTGCGCTGTCCGACGATCGGCGGCCGCATACCACTGGTCCTGCCCAAGCGTCGCCGTGTTGCAGAGCGGTTCTCGAATTCCAATGACGAAGTCCTGATCTGTGAGACCGACAAGGTCCTCTCACGCGAGGAACAGGACATGCTCGCGAAATTCACCCGGGCCATGGGCCTGGATTGGGGTGGACTGGACGTGCTGCGGGACCGCAGCGATGGCCGACTTTACGTCGTCGACGTTAACAAGACCGACATGGGACCACCTATCGCAATGTCACTTGATGATAAAATCCGCGTGACTCGGCGTTTGGCAGACGCATTTTTGGAGTATCTGGAAGCATCAACTTCCAATGCTCGGGGCCTGAACTAAATGACAAGTATTCCTTTTGTGCGTGAATTCGACTTCGAATACGGTCGCTGCGATCAGTTATCGCCGCTCATCCGGCGGGTCGTCGCACAGAATCCAGGCCCGTTCACCTATACCGGCACCGGCGTCTATATCATCGGCACAGATGATGTCGCCGTGATCGATCCGGGTCCGGTCCAGGACGACCATATCGCCGCGCTCGACAAGGCCCTAGACGGACAGCGTGTCACCCATGTCTTCGTGACGCATCACCATCTCGACCATTCGCCGCTCGCCCACCCGCTGGCGCAGAAGCACGGTGCAAAAGTTTACGGCTTCGGCCCCCAGAATATCGCCCCAACAGGCGGCGAAGTGCGGCTGGAAGCCGGTGATGATGTGGGTTTCCAGCCGGATATCCAGGTCAAGGATGAGCAGGTCTTTTCCGGATCAAACTGGTCCGTCCGCGCCCTGCACACCCCTGGCCACACGTCCAATCATGTCTGTTACGCGCTGGAAGAGGAGAACACCCTGTTCTGTGGCGATCATGTCATGGCCTGGTCGACCAGCGTCATCTCCCCGCCTGACGGACATATGGGTGATTACCTGCGCGAATTGGCGCGTATCCGGGACAAGCAGTATGACCGCCTGTGGCCGACCCACGGCCCTGCCGTCGAAAACCCGTCCCAATTCATCCAGACCTATATCGATCATCGCTTGCAGCGCGAGGAGCAGATCCTCGTTCAGCTTCGCGCCGGTCTGAGCAACATCAAGGACATGGTCGCGGTCATGTACGCGGATGTGGACAAACGCCTCCACCCGGCGGCCGCGCACTCCGTGCTGGCGCACATGATTCATCTGGTTGAAACCGACCAGGTCATCGCCGAGGGCGAGCTGGACCTGCAGGCGCGTTACTCGCTTCCGGTCCCGGCCTGAGCTCTGTCCTGAGCCCCGGCCTCCGACCAGGCATCCACGTCAACGGGTTCAAGTTGAACAGCCGCCAGAAAGGCCGCGACACGCTGGGCGTTGCGTCCGAGATCGTGCATCTCCCGGCGTGACAGCGACCGCACATCGATCAGCGTGCCGTCTCCATCGTCTGCGCCCCGGACGCGCACAGCAATGTCATCGGTAAAGCCGAACCAGAAACTCTCAGCCGTTGCCTCGAACATGCCGGCCTCATGAGAGGCTGAACCGACATGCCAGCCCATGTCCCGCGCAGTGATCAGGGCACGGCGGAAGGCGACATCCGTATCCAGCTCCAGATAAAGGCTGGCCAGCCCGGGATAGTGTTCGGCCTGTAGATCGGCGAAGCTACGGCCGTCTGCCGCCTGCTTGCTCGAATAATCCAGCGCCTGGTCCGTGACGAGGCGGCGCCGAATATGGGATTGCGTGAAGCCGGGCGGATCTGCCGCATCGGTCGAAACATCGATCAGATAGGGTGTCTCATCACGCTGATCGATCACCAACGTCATCCAGCCCACGCCTGTCGCACCGATCAGGACCGCCCAGATCGGAGTGGCCAGAACTCCGAACATCTTTTTCGACACAAGCCGGTGCACCAGAATGAGCAAGAGCGCGAGTGCTCCGGACACAATGCTGGTCAGCAGCACACTCAGCCCCAGCTGGTTGATCATCAGCTCCAGGCCGACCTGCCACTCAATGAAGTCGAACTTGACGCCGAAACTGGCCAACAGGAACCAGAGCGGCACCAGCAGCATCAACACGCCGCACCACCATGTCAGCACAGACACGCTTGCACGAAGAACCGCTACGATCCGGCCCATCGTCTACCCCCTCAGCCCTGTTTGAGGCTCAAGGATACAACCGGGAGACCGTCCATGGCGAGGAAAAATCCTGTCGCTGGAATGTCATTCTGTCGTGCAGTCGGAAAGGCCGGTCACGCCAGAACTCCAAGCTCTTGGGGCGGATGACAAATCCGGACCAATGCTCCGGCCGGGGGACCTCCCCCAGTCCGAATCGCGCCGCTTCGCGCGCCACGGATTTCTCCAGTGCGAACCGGCTTTCCAGGGGACGGGACTGTTTTGACGCCCAGGCACCGATACGGCTATCGCGCGCCCTGGACGCAAAATAGGCATCCGCCTCGTCCTGCGGCACCGCCTCAACCTGTCCCCGGACCCGAACCTGCCGACGCAGGGATTTCCAGTGGAAACACAACGCCGCCTGGGCATTCTCGGCCAGTTGCTGCCCCTTGGCGCTTTCCAGATTGGTGTAGAAGATGAAGCCGCGCTCATCGACCCCTTTCAAGAGAACCATGCGCACATCGGGCAGGCCGTCCTGATCCGCTGTCGCCAAGGCCATGGCATTGGCGTCATTGGGCTCTTTCTTCTTGGCGTCCTCCAGCCAGTGCGAGAACAGCTCGAACGGATCTTCGCGATCGAAGATTTCAACCGCATTGGCATCAGCGGTGTTCTGGTACTCGGCTTCGCTTGGCGTAGGCGGGATGAGCGGGTCCTTGGACATGACGGCTCCTTTGTCTACCCCGCTAGTTAGCTGCCCCACACAGCGCGTCAACCTTTCGGGAATCTTTCGGTTTTATTCTGCTCGGCATGACATCGCGTGTTGGGAGTATTCGTGAAGCTTATGCCGTGCTCGGACTGGAACCGGGTGCGGGGTTCAAAGCTGCGAAAACGGCCTTCAGAGATGCCGCGAAACGCCTGCACCCCGATATCACGACGCCATCACCGGATACGCTGTCGGAACTGGCTGATATCGTTGCCGCGATCCGCTTGATCGAGGCCAACCGCCCTGCCTGTCTTGAGATCGAGATTTCAGCAGCCGATGCCCGCAAGGGGGTCTCCCGCGCCCTGAAACTGGGTGACAAGCCGGTCATTGTCCGGATTCCCGCCGGCACCGAGAATGGCGCCCAGCTTGCCGCGGTCGGCGAGGACAATGTCATGGTGACGATCTCCATTCGCGAGACGGCAGAGCGTTGGGACGCGTTGATCGGGGAGAATGATGACGAGGCGCTGTCCAACTTCGTCGACGAGTTTTCCCGCCCCTCGCCCATGTCACGATTTGCGCGCTGGATCCGGAATTCGCAGTCCGTAGCGTGACGGTTAGAGCTCCCGTCGCTAATCTCGCGCAAACGGCGGATGAATCATGTCTCACAACACATTTGGTCATATGTTCCGGGTCACGACCTGGGGGGAAAGTCACGGTCCGGCGATCGGAGCGGTCGTGGATGGCTGTCCGGCGGGAATTCCGCTGAGTGCTGCTGACCTTCAGCCCTGGCTGGACCTGCGTCGCCCGGGCACCAGCCGGCATGTGACCCCGCGCCAGGAGCCCGACCAGGTCCGCATCCTGTCCGGCGTGTTCGAGGATGACCGCACCGACGGCCCGGTCACAACCGGCACACCGATCAGCCTGATGATCGAGAATGTCGATGCCCGGTCCAAGGATTACAGCGACATCCGCGACAAGTGGCGGCCCGGCCACGCGGACTTTACCTACGACATGAAATACGGCGTGCGCGATTATCGCGGCGGCGGGCGTTCGTCCGCGCGTGAGACCGCCATGCGCGTCGCTGCCGGCGGCATTGCCCGCAAGGTGCTGGGCGAGGATATCACTATCCGCGCCGCGCTGATCCAGATCGGTGAGCGCTCCATCGACCGTGCGCGCTGGAACTGGGACGAGGTGGCGAACAACCCCTTCTTCTGTCCGGATGCCGAGACGGCAAGCTTGTGGGAAGCGGACATGGACCAGCTGCGCCGGGATGGCAGTTCCACGGGCGGCATCGTCGAAGTTGTCGTCTCGGGCCTGCCAGCCGGTTGGGGCGCGCCGATCTATGCCAAGCTGGATAGCGAGATCGCCGCAGCCATGATGACGATCAACGCCGTGAAAGGCGTGGAGATCGGCGCTGGCTTTGCCTCTGCCGCCCTGCGCGGAGAGACAGCGGCCGACGAGATGCAGATGGGTGAAGACGGTGCGCAATTCCGCTCCAATCATAATGGTGGCGTGCTCGGCGGAATTTCCACGGGTCAGGACCTTGTGGTGCGGTTTGCGGTCAAGCCGACCTCCTCGATTCGCGTGCCACGTGACACGCTGGACCGGTCTTACGAGGAAACCCAGATCGTCACCCATGGTCGGCACGACCCGTGTGTCGCCATCCGCGCCGTCCCCGTGGGTGAAGCCATGGCCGCGCTTGTCCTGGCAGATCAAAAGCTGCGTCACGAAGCCCAGGCGGCCTGGTAATATCCCAACATGAAACAACCGTTCATGCTGGGCTCATCGACCTCCGTCTAGCTTCCTGATAACGCCGGAACACCCGGCTTATCGACAGGGAGCGATCGAGATGAACCAGAAACACTTCTCCAAAGCCGCACTAATGGCTGCCGCCCTGCTGCCCGCCGTGATGTTCATCGGCTCTGCGGAAGCGTCCGCGATCGTCGACGACGCTGCTTTCGAGGTTCAGCAGGAAATCAATGAACGCCGCATTCGCGCCAATCAGGAGCGACGCAGCGAAAACCGGCAGGAACGACGCCAGAACCGCGCCGAGAATCGTCAGAACCGACGAGAAGGCCGTTCGGAAAACCGTCAGCAACGCCGTGAGAACCGCGGTGAAAACCGCCAGCAACGTCGAAATGAAAACCGTTCCGAGAACCGCGAACAGCGTCGTGAAAACCGTGGTGAAAACCGACAACAACGACGCGAGAACCGCGGTGATAACCGCCAGCAGCGCCGTGAAAACCGTGGCGGTGCGCGCCAGGACCGTCGTGAACAGGTCCAGGACCGCATCCAGAATAATCGCGGACGAGGCGAAGCGCGCCGCGACCGTGAACGCGTTCGCGCCAATGAAACGGCTGGCGGCACGAGCAATCGCTTCGAACGTCGCCGCGAGGCCTTCGAGCAGTTCAACCGCGAACGCAACCAGGAAAACCGTCGCGAGACCCGTCGTGACAACCGCCGGGACCGGGTGGAAAACCGTCGGGATCGTCGCGAAGACCGTCGGGAAACGCGCCGTGACCGTGTAGAGGACCGCCAGGACCGTCGCCGCGATCGCGTTGAGAACCGCCGGGACCGTCGCGAAGACCGTCGTGACACGCGACGCGATCGTCGAGAGGACCGCCGGGACTATCGTCGGGAAGACCGTCGGGACCGTTATGAAGCCCGCCGGGATCGCCGGGATCATCGCTGGGAAGAACGTCGGGACCGCCGCTGGGAAAACCGCCGGGACCGGCGGGAATATCGTCGCGATCGCCGGGATGAGCGCCGCTGGCGCCGCGCTGAACGTCGCCGTGATTTCTACCGGGACCAGCGCCGCCTGCGTCAGCAGACCCGCTGGATCCGCCACATGAACCACGGCTGGAGCAATTCGCGCTATTACGGCCACTGGGGTCCGTCCAGCCGCTGGCGCTACCACACGCGCTATTATAACCACGGGTATGACCGCCGCCGCTTTGCCTATTATGACGGCCTGTGCCGCTATGACGGCAATAATGACGGCGCCGTCATCGGAGCCATCCTCGGCGCCATCATCGGCGGCGCCGCCGCCAATGACGATGACACCGCTGTCGGCATCCTGCTGGGTGCAGGCTTCGGCGCGGCCCTGGGCAACAGCATTGACCGGTTCGATGATTGTGACCGCGCCCAGTACCAGTACGCGATGAACTATGCCTTCGAATACGGCGAGCCTTACTACTGGGCCAACCCGCATTCAGGCATCCGTGGCTCGATCGTCATCCGCGAGAATTATCGTTACGGCGGCAATGAATGTCGCTGGGGTGATGCGGAGATTTACATGCCGGACGGCACCTATCGTCTCGACGAGGTTCGCATGTGCCGCGACGCCTACGGCGAATGGCAAGTCGCCCGCCGCCAGTAAACCTCGCAAGACCACACGAGGCTGGGCCGGCTCCGCAAGGGGCCGGCCTTTTCTTGTTTGTAATGTTCCAGGCCAGACCGTTCATGTTGGGCTCATCGCGCGGCCCGTATCTTGCTGACAGAACCAAAGTGCTGCTGGGTTACAGCTCGCGAGGAGACCGCCCATGAAAATGCTCACGACCGCCCTCTTGTCCGCCAGTGCCATCGCCATGATCGGCGGTACGGCCCAGGCGCAGACGCAATACCAGTCCTATGAGGAGTGTGTCTCGGACCGCCAGGGCCGACAGGTCGCCGGCGCGTTGATCGGTGGCATTCTGGGCGCTGTCATCGGCAGCGAGATCGCTGACGAGAACATCGATAACCGCCGCGAGCGCCGCGCCCATCGTGGCCGCCATCACCGCCGCGGTGGATATCATCACCGTCGCCGCCATCATCGAGATGCCGGCGATGACGACGCCGCTACGGTCGCCGGAGCCGGCGTCGGTGCCCTGATCGGCGCCGGTATCGCCAGCGGGGATGATTGCGAGAACCTGCGTTATCGCGATAACCGCTATAATGACCGTTATGACCGCCGTTATGACGACCGGTATGATGATCGTTACTCCGGCAAGCCGGATGATCGCTACCAGGACAGCTATTATGATGACGGGTATTCCTCGGATGATTATGGCTATACCGACGGATCCGACAGCTATTCAAACGGTGAGCTGCTCGGCGGCGCCCAGCCCAGCCAGAACGCCCGCACCTACAACGCCTCGTCCGGTTACAGTTCCGGCGCCAGCTATAATTCCGCCGACTGGGTCTGCGAATACCAGACCACCCGCCGCCGCGGCTCGGATGGTTATGTCGGTGAGGTCCAGGTCTATATGTGCCAGGGCAATGACGGCATCTGGCGCCCCTACGACACGATTGTCGGCAACTAGTTCAGTAGAGTAGTGCGAACACGAAGCGGCGATCCGGAAACGGGTCGCCGTTTTGTTTGTGGGGGCGGCCCCTACCCCTTCCGCGCCACCACCAGGTATTCCTGATTGCCATCACCACCGGCGATCGGGCTGGGGATGACATTGTCGACCCGAAAGCCTGCCATGCCGTCCAGAGCGGTGCGGACACTGTCCACTGCGCGCAGGGCCTCGTCCTCGGACCGGACCAGCCCGCCGCGGCCAATACCGTCGCGGCCGACCTCGAACTGGGGTTTGATCAGCCCCACAAAGACCGCCCGCTCCGCGGCCAGGGACAGGGGCACGGGAATGACTTTCAGGAGCGAGATGAAACTCGCATCACAGACGATCAGCGAGGGCGGAGCGTCAAAATCCTCGGCCGTCAGATCCCGCGCATCGGTCGCTTCCATCGAGACCACGCGATCATCTCCGCGCAGGCGCGCGTGCAATTGCTCGCGGCCGACATCCACGGCGTAGACTTTCATCGCCCCGCGTTCCAGCAGGACCTCGGTAAAACCGCCCGTGGACGAGCCCACATCCAGACAGGTCAGACCCGTCGGGTCGACGCCGAAGACATCCAGCCCGCCCACCAGTTTCAGCGCCGCACGACTGACATAGGGATGCAGGGCCTGGGCCTCGATTTTCGCGCCGGCCGGCACTTTCTGAGACGCCTTGCGCAAGGCCACCCCGTCCAGCTTCACCAGCCCCGCCTCGATCGCTTCCTGCGCGCGCGCGCGGGTTTCGAAATAGCCGTTTTCAACGAGGTATTTGTCTGCACGCATGGCATCTTTTCACTCGAACACCGGCAGTTCGCAAGCTCCAATAGCGCTTAGATAATCCGAGGGAGGACCTAAGAGGTATTTTGCTTTGCACGAACAACCCTACCCGCTATTACTGTCCGAACGACGCCCGACACCCCAATTCTAGCGACCGAGGGGAACCGCCATGCTGCCTGCCCGCTTCGGGATGATCGCAATAACCGCAGCGCTCGCATCCGCTTGTGTATCGCCCGCTGCCCATCAAACGTCACAGACTGTGCACGTTCATATCGGTATGGCCCACTGCGATTTCCGGGCGGCTGAATGGTACGTAACATTCGATGATTTCGAGTGGAGCGAGACGCCAAGACAACTCGCTCTCGGCCCCGACATCAGCGGCGACATCATTGAGGTGGTGACCGGCACGCGGCCTCAAACCACTCCATCTTTGGAAATAGCGCTGACCGAAAACGGACACCCAACCCTTCTTCTTACGAGCAATGACGGAGGTGCAGCCGGTCAATGGTCAGTTACTGCGGACCAACCGCTGGGCGAGATTGGAAGAAGCCGCATGGGCGGCTGGCAAGCGCATGAGCATGGGCCGGACAGGGGCTGGTTCATGACACTGATCGTCGACAACCGCTCACCTCTCGAGCGTGCCTTGCGACTACACAATGAGACGCGGCGTTCATCCGGGTCTGTGCCGGAATGCTTGCGGCGCACTTGACGTCTACGCGCGCATCCCGCCCGTCGACGGATCGGATCGAATTTGGATCAACATCTGCAGGGGCTTCGTCCTAATCACAGCAATGATGCCGCCTACCGGCAGCCGCAAGCCCACGCGCCAGCATTAAAGCGATCTCAGTTTCACCAGAAAAACCGGCAGTAGATGCCCACCCACCGAGCTGGAGCAACAATTACTCAGCCTGCACACCCGCAGCCATCACCTGCGCCGCATCGTGATCGCGGCCCATGGCTTCCAGAGCCTTGGCCGCGATGTGGCGGGCGTTGAGGCCGGCGGTTTCGTACATGTTGTACGGGGTGTCCTGGTCCTGGAACACGTCCGGCAGGGTCATGGTGCGGATTTTGAGGCCGCGATCCAGCGCGCCACGTTCAGCCAGCATGTGCAGGACAAAGGCGCCGAAACCGCCCACAGCGCCCTCTTCCACGGTGATCAGCACTTCGTGTTCCCGCGCCAGGCGGAGGATGAGATCCTCGTCCAGCGGCTTGGCGAAACGCGCATCAGCAACCGTGGTCGGGAAACCCTTGGCGGCGAGCTCGTCGGCGGCCTTGAGGGATTCTTCCAGACGCGTGCCCAGCGAGAGAATGGCAATGGAGCCACCCTCACGCACGATCCGGCCCTTGCCGATCTCCAGCACGTCCGCAACGTCCGGCAGGTCAACGCCGGTGCCATTGCCACGCGGATAGCGGAAGGCGGACGGGCGATCATCGATCTGGTTGGCGGTCGCCACCATGTGGCAGAGCTCGGCCTCGTCTGCCGCAGCCATGATCACCATGCCCGGCAGGGCGCCAAGATATCCAACGTCGAAGGAACCGGCGTGGGTGCAGCCGTCCGCACCGACCAGGCCCGCCCGGTCGATGGCAAAACGCACGGGCAGTTTCTGGATCGCCACATCGTGCACGACCTGGTCATAACCGCGCTGCAGGAAGGTGGAATAGAGCGCGCAATAGGGTTTCATACCGTCTGCGGCGAGACCGCCGGCAAAGGTCACGGCATGCTGTTCGGCAATGCCGACATCAAACATGCGATCGGGAAAACGCTGGGCGAACTTGTCCAAGCCGGTACCGCCGGGCATGGCCGCGGTGACGCCGACGACCCGGTCGTCGGCCTCGGCTTCCTTAATCAGCTGGTGCGCAAACACGCCCGTATAGGATGGCGCACCGCCCTTGGATTTTTGCTGCTCACCCGTGACCACGTTGAACTTGGCGACACCGTGATACTTGTCGGCCGCCGCCTCGGCCGGCGCGTAGCCCTTGCCCTTCTGGGTGACCACATGGATCAGGACCGGGCCTTCCTCACCGTCGCGGACATTGCGCAATACCGGCACCAGCTGGTCCATGTCATGGCCATCGATCGGACCGACATAGCGAAAGCCCATCTCCTCGAACAGCGTGCCGCCCATGGCCATCCCGCGCATGTACTCCTCGGCGCGGCGCGCGGCCTCCTGGACGTGGAACGCCTTGGCGACGCCTTTGCCCAGCTTGCGGATATTGCGATAGCTCTGGCTGGACACCAGGCGGGAGAAGTAATGGCTCATCGCGCCAACCGGCGGCGCAATCGACATGTCATTGTCGTTGAGGATGACGATCAGGCGGGAATTGAGATCGCCGGCATTGTTCATCGCCTCATAGGCCATGCCGGCCGTCATCGAGCCGTCGCCGATGACAGCGATCACATTGCGCTTCTCGTCCTTGAGATCACGCGCCACGGCGTAACCCAGCGCTGCGGAAATGGACGTCGAGGCATGTGCCGCACCAAACGGGTCGTATTCGCTCTCGGAGCGCTTGGTGAAGCCAGACAATCCGCCACCCTGTCGCAGGGTACGTATACGGTCGCGGCGCTCGGTCAGGATCTTGTGCGGGTAACACTGGTGTCCCACATCCCAGATCAGCTTGTCGTCCGGGGTGTCGAAGACATGGTGCAAGGCGGTCGTCAGCTCGACCACGCCCAACGCCGAGCCCAGATGTCCACCGGTGGCGGACACGGCATCAATCGTCTCGGCGCGCAATTCGTCAGCAACCGACTTAAGCGTGTCTATGTCGAGATTTTTGAGGTCTGCAGGATTTTGAACTCGATCAAGATTCGGCGTCTTCACAGACATTCCGGCTACCCGCCTTTCAAGAGCGGCGCTTCAACACAAAGTCGACCGCTTCCCTCAATAAATTTGCTCTCTCGCCGAAAGGATCAAGGTGCTCCTTGGCTTGCGCGGCCAAGTGTCGCGACCGTTCCTCGGCGCCTTCGATGCCCAGAATGGTGACAAAGGTGGCTTTTCCTTGACCGGCATCCTTGCCGACCGCCTTGCCCGCTTCGCCCGCTTCACCCGTGGCGTCCAGAAGGTCGTCCGTGATCTGATAAGCCAAGCCGAGATCGTGCGCAAACCCTTCTAGCGCCCGGCGGATATGATCTTCCACATCCTTCAGCGTCGTGACCGCCTCGGCCGCGAAATTGATCAGGGCCCCGGTCTTCATCCGGTGCATGCGCGTAACGACTGAAATATCAAGTGTTTCACGCTCACCAATGATGTCGATCATCTGCCCGCCCACCATGCCGGCAGCGCCGCTGGCCCGCGCCAGCTTCTCCACCAGGCGCGCACGCACAGCGCCCTGATGGTGCGTGTCCGGGTGTGCCAGGATTTCATAGGCGATGGCCTGCAGGGCGTCACCGGCCAAGACGGCCGTGGCTTCATCATAGGCCTTGTGCACGGTGGGACGACCGCGACGCAGGTCATCATCATCCATACAGGGAAGGTCGTCATGGATCAGCGAATAGGCGTGGATGCACTCCACTGCACAGGCCGCCCGCAACAGGCCACGCTCATCACCATGGACCAGATTGCCCAGCTCCATTGTCAGGAAGGGCCGCAGGCGCTTGCCCGGGCCCAGGGCCGCATAGCGCATGGCTGAATTCAAGGAGGCTTCCGGCCCTTCCGCACGGGGCAGGAGTGCGTCCAGCGCGACGGTTACCCGATCCGCCGTCTCGTTCAGTTTCTGCTCGAAGCTCTCAGCGCTCATGCGGCTCTCTCAGACAGGGCGGCATGACAGTGTGGCCGCAGCAAACTCACGTGAAAACACCAACCCGGTCGGGCCTTTACTGGTCCAGCTGGGCCGGTTCGAGCGACAGGCTCCCGTCTTCGCCCTTGACGATCTTGTCGACCTTGAGCTCGGCATCCTTCAGCTTGCCCTCACAATGGGCCCGCAGGGCAGCGCCACGTTCATAGATCGCGATGGAACGCTCCAATTCAACTTCGCCGCTTTCAAGCTGCTGGACAATCCGTTCCAGCTCCGCCAGGGCCTGCTCGAAATTCATCTCTGCGATGTCGGTATTGGGCGTTTCAGGCATTGAGTCTTCTCCATGACACGCCGCACCATAGGCAGGCTCGACGAAGCGGGCAACGCGTCAATTACCGCGATATTCGTATTGGCGGTAGGACCAGTAGGTATCGCCGCCATCGTGCACGCATTTCCAGCCTGCCGCCTTGATATGCGGGCGCATCATCCGATTGAACCAGCCATGGGCACAGACGGTGACGTCACCGCTCTGGGCAGCCTCGACAAGACGCGCCGCTGCCATAGCGGCACGGGCTTCGGCCTCCAGTCGGCTTTCGCGACCGCGCGACATCCCGAACCACCAGCTGCAACGCGCAAACACGCCCCAGGTCTTGGCCATGAAACGTCCCGGCATGGGCGGCGGAGGCAATTCTGCCTCGACAAACACCGGGTCGATTGTCAGATCGCGACCGGGAGCCGCCGTCCGCGCCGTCTCGATGGCGCGTCGCAGTGTTGAGGCAAAGACAATGTGAGAGGCTGCTGCGGCCGCCCTCAGATTGTCACAGGCATCCTGTCCGGGCACCAGGCGTGCGGGCTGGTAGATATTGTCCCACCAGTCCTCATACCCGCGCCAGTCGAGAACCTGCTCGCGGTTCGCGTCCGGCTTGCCATGCCGCGCGACGGTAATTCGTCCGGGGATGCTGGGCGGGGTTACAGGGACAGGGCTCGACATTCACGCTCATCCAGTTCGCACTCGCCGGAACCGGAGGACAGCCCGGTTCTACGGCGCACCCGACAAGCCGCTGACAAATGCCGCTGCGGCCCGGCCAAGTGCGGGGCAGTCGTATCCCCCCTCCAGCACGGAAACAAGCCGGGATTCCGCAAATTTGTCCGCACACGTGCGAATCTGACCGGCGACCCAACGATAATCCGTTTCGGTCAGGTTCAATCCACCCAGCGGATCGGCTTCATGTGCATCAAACCCGGCCGATACCAGCACGATGTCCGGCGCAAACCTGGCCAGCGCCGGCATCACCTCGGCCTCGAAACGCTGACGCCAGTGGGCCGCACTGGCATTGTCGGCAAATGTCAGGTTGAGGACATTTCCATTCAGCCCCGTTTCACCCTCGCGCCCGGTGCCCGGATAGAGCGGAGCCTGATGCAGGGAGGCGAAAAAGACGTTTTCATTGTTCTCGGCGAGGCACTGGCTGCCATTGCCGTGGTGCACGTCGATATCAATGATCGCCGCACGCGCCAGTCCGTGGGCCTGCAGGGCATGTTCGGCGGCGATGGCGACAGAGTTGAACAGGCAAAACCCCATCACCCGGTTCGGTTCGGCATGGTGCCCGGGCGGTCGTGCCAGGCAGAAGGCCCGGCGCACCGGCCCGGCCATGACCTGGTCCACCGCCTCCAGGGCTCCACCGGCAGCGTGCAGACCCGCTGCAGCCGAGGATTGCTGGACATGGGTGTCCCAGTCCAGGCCCTGCCACTCGCCCGCCTGCGCAGACGCACAGGCGACGAGCACGCGCTCCACATGATCAGCGGTATGGAAACGCTCGAGTTCCGCCCGCGTGGCCGACCGGCTCTCGATCCATTGCGGGCCGGTCAGCGTCTTGAGGGCCTCCCTGACGGCCGCATAACGCCCCGGATGCTCCGGATTGTCCGGCGGCACGTTGTGACCGGCGCTGGCCGGACTGTCGACAATCAGGACGCTCATCGGGTTAGCCGGCGAGGCCGGACAGATCCATGATCTTCACGCCCGGCGGGGTTGGTGCCTCGTCCTCTTCAGGAACAAAGAAGTCCGGCAGCAGATCCGTGCCCGGCTCGACGGAATACTGGTCGAAATCGGTCACGCCCTCGGAATAGAGGAAAGTGTCGTCGATCAGGAAATTGCCGGTGAACTCCTTGGCCGGCTTGTTCAGCACGGCATAGGCGGTGTCGGCGAGGATCTCCGGCTTGCGACAGGTCTTCATTGCCTCGTCATTGGCCAGCACGTTGGAGATCGCCGCGGTGGCAACAGCCGTGCGCGGCCAGATGGCATTGGCCGCGATGCGCCCCTTGAACTCCTCACCCCAGCCCAGCACACACAGGCTCATCTGGTATTTGGCGCTGGTATAGGCCACGTGCGGGCCGAACCAGAGCGGACGCATGTCCAGCGGCGGCGAGAGGACCAGGATGTGCGGGTTCTCGGCCTTCTCCAGGTGTGGCAGGCATTTCTGGGTGACCAGGAAGGTGCCGCGCCCGTTGACGCCATGCATCAGGTCATAGCGTTTCATCGGCACATCAGCGGTACCGCGCGGATAGATCGCCGAGGCGTTGTTGACCACCGCGTCAATGCCGCCAAAGCGCTCGACGGCCTGGGCGACAGCGGCTTCCACATTGGCTTCGTCACGGATATCACACTGCACCGCCAGGGCCTGCCCCCCCGCAGCTTCCACCGCTTCTGCCGCCGTGTGGATCGTTCCGCCCAGGCGGGAATCCTCGGTTACGGACTTGGCCGCGATGACGATATTCGCTCCGTCACGGGCACAACGCTCCGCGATCGCCAGGCCAATGCCGCGGCTGGCGCCGGTGATGAAGATAGTCTTGTTCTTGAGGCTCATTCTGGTCTCCCGCCCTGTATCAGGTACAGGAAACTAGTGCGGGATCAGAGCGGGCGCCAGACCCGACCTGTCGGACAATGAAGATCCGGCTCGCGCTGACAGCGCTCCAGCGTGAACGGCACCGTCTCGGCGCGGCCGATAATATTCGCCATTGGAACGAATCCCGGTCCACCCTGGGCCCGGCTGTCGATGGAATTGTCGCGATTATCGCCCATCAGGAAAACATGGCCGTCCGGCACGCGTACCGGTCCGAAATCATCCAGCGGGTGGCGGTCCGTACGCTCATAGATCCAGTGTACCGGCCCGCCCGGCAATTCCTCTTCGAAGGCCATCACCTCGAGAACGGCCGGAATGCCATTGTGCTGGCGATAGGTGCGCATTTCGCTCTGCTCGCGCACGACCATATCGCCATTGATGACCAGCCGCCCGTCGCGAACTTCCACCACATCCCCCGGCACACCGGTCACCCGCTTGATCAGCACCAGGTCAGCACTGGGCGATTGCAGTACGATGACGTCACCGCGCTGAGGCTCGGCCCAGCCGATACGCCCGTCCCAGTCCGGGAGCAGCACATCACCCAGCCCCAGCGGCAACGAATGCCGCGAATAGCCATAGGCCCATTTGGACACGATGATGCGGTCACCCACTTCCAGGGTGGGCTGCATGCTTTCCGTGGGGATGTAATAGGTCGCGAAAGCGATCGAGGTCCAGGCGAACCAGATCGCGATAACGCCCGAGAAAAACCGAACGGCCTCAATACCTTCACGCAAGCCTGCCCGCACCCATCGGGGCAATCTGCGCAAGACTCGAAATGTGCGGGACATGGCCTAGAGCCCTCTCCAGACGCGGCCGGTCGGACAGTAAAGATCCGCTTCACGGCGACAGCTCGCCATGGTGAACATCACGGTTTCGGCGCGACCGACAACATTGGCCAGCGGGACGAGACCCGGGCCGTCCGGCGCGCGGCTGTCATTGGACGCATCGCGGTTATCGCCCATCACAAACACCGTACCCGGCAGCACCGTCACCGGGCCATAGTCATCAGGTGACCAGCCCGGAGCCGGGTGATTGTCAGAGACTTCATAGATGTCGAACTCGATATCGCCGGGCAGGACCTGGGAATAGGCCGTCACAGTGCGCAGCGGGCCATTGCGGCCGTCGCGGAAGGTCCGGACCTCTTCAAGCACGCGCGGCGCCGCTTCGCCGTTGATGTAGAGCCTGCCATCACGGACTTCGATTGTATCACCGGCAATGCCGATCACGCGCTTGATCAGATTGCGTGGACGCCCGTCGCGCTGGCGTTCATCGCGAAACACGACGACGTCACCGCGCTGAGGATCGGCCCAGGCGATGCGACCATTCCAGCTGCTCGGCAAAAGATAGCCAATACCCAGCGGCAGGGAGTGACGCGAATAGCCATAGGCCCATTTGGACACCAGCACACGATCGCCCACTTCCAGGCTCGGCTTCATGGAGCCGGACGGGATATGAAAAGCGGCAAAGATAAAGGTGACCAGAACCAGCCACACGGCGATCACACCGCCAAAGAAGCGGACGATTTCGAGCGCTTCGCCAGCAGCCCGGTCCATCAAACGCTGCACGAGAGGATTCATTTCAGTTTTACCGCCGTTCCGTACGCGAGAATTTCTGCTGACCCATCCATAACAGTCGCGGTCGACAGGCGGAAAGTGATAACCGCATCCGCGCCCAGTTCCTCGGCGTGGCGGACCATGCGGTCCATGGCCTGTTCACGACTCTCGGCCAGCAGCTTGGTGTATTCGGGCACCTCACCACCTACGAGATTGCGCAGGCCGGCGATGAAATCCCGGCCGAAGAAGCGTGCGCGGACAACATTGCCGCGCGCCAATCCGATAACGCTGTCGATTTCGTGCCCTGGAACCTGATCCGACATGGTGACGATCATTGTGCGCTCTCCTCGGTAATGTCCTGCTCATACAGCCGCTCGGCCGCGAGATATTGTTCTGCCAGGGATAGCGCGATCAAGGCCGGAAAAATCAACACGATCACGGCCCAGGGCCAGCCGACGCTGATCCCGAACAACAGGTGCAGCAGGATGAGAATGAGCAGGCCCGCAAGGCCTGTCCCAAACTGCAGCAGATTCCGGTTCGTCTTGATCCAGTCCAGGCGCACGCGCCGATCTCCCTTTGGCCCACAAGGGCTCCCCAGCGCCATGGGTAGATCGAAACCCTCTGGCATGAAACCCCTTGAGCACTCACACGACCAAATTTTGCCGCAACGTGGCAGCAGTGTCGCACGGGACGCGCAGGAACGCATTCCCTCTGCCCTTCCCAATGCGGCGGCTTACAGTCAGACTAAAGGAGATCTTGATGAGCGACACGATATACGAAGCCCCGTCCAACAAGGCCGCAGACCGCGACGACAAGCTATTTGCCGGGCTGGGTTATGTGCTCATGCTGCTGGGCAATATCATCGGCGTCTCATCGATCATCGCCGTCATCATCGGCTATGCCCGCAGAGACCAGGCGCCAAACTGGCTGCACTCCCACTACGAATTCCAGATCCGCACCTTCTGGGCGGCGCTGGTCCTCTCTACCGTGATGATCTTCACCTTTATCCTGATGCCCATCGGCTTTCTGGGGTATGCCGCGATCTGGCTGTGGGTGCTGATCCGCAATGTCGTCGGCTTCATCCGCCTGCTGGACGGCCGCGGCGTCGGCAATGCCTCCACGATGTGGGTCTGATCAGCCCGCCTCGAAACCCAGTTCCGAAATCATGTCATAGCCAATCGTGATGTCGTCGACGCGTGACGGCGACAGCGCCAGCACGGCCTCGGCGTAGAAATTGGCCAGGGCGATGCGTTCGGCAGCGAATTTCGGGTCACCGATATTCTCTTTCTGGCGACGACGTACGGCAACAGCTGCGACACACAGCATCCAGCCACCGATCACCTCACCCGCCAGGGTCAGGAAGGGCGTTGCACCGGACAGGCGGTCAGCCGGATCGGACGTGTTGAGCCAGGCGGCTGCTTCCTTGAGCGCGTCCAGGCCATCTTCCAGACGCTCGGCGAGTGGCGGCAGGTCGGGGTGGGACGAGGTCGAGCAGGACTCGATCGTCTGTTCGATATCGGCGTAGAGCTCCTCGAACGCCGCGCCTCCCGCCATCGAGAGCTTGCGTCCGGCCAGGTCGAGCGCCTGGATGGCATTGGTACCCTCATAGATCGGGGCGATGCGCGCATCGCGCAGATGCTGGGCGGCACCGGTTTCCTCGATAAAGCCCATGCCGCCATGGATCTGGATTCCCATGGAGGCAACCTCGACACCGATATCGGTCGACCAGGCCTTGGCGACCGGCGTCAGCAGCTCTTCACGGCGCTTGGCCGCGGCGCGCTCTTCCTCATCCTCGGCGTGTTCGGCCAGGTCAGCGGCGACCGCCGTGGCGATGCAAATGGCGCGGGACGCCGCGATCTTGGCCCGCATCATGGCGAGCGTGCGCTGGATATCGGGATGTTCGATGATGGCGTGCGGACCGGGGCCATCGGCCTCGATGGCCTTGCCCTGTTTGCGATCCTTGGCATAGGCCAGCGCCTGTTGATAGGCGCGCTCGGCAATGCCCACGCCCTGGACACCGACATTGAGGCGGGCAGAATTCATCATCGTGAACATGCAGCGCATGCCGGCATTCTCGCCACCGATCAGCCAGCCCTTGGCGCCGGCATAGTCCATTGTGCAGGTCGGCGAGCCGTGAATGCCCAGCTTGTGCTCCAGCCCGATCGCGGTCGCGGCATTGCGCGTCCCGTCGTCCAGGAATTTCGGCACTATGAAGAGCGAGATGCCCTTGGTGCCTTCCGGCGATCCCGGCGTGCGGGCCAGCACCAGGTGAATGATATTGTCCGTGCAGTCGTGCTCGCCCCAGGTGATGTAGATTTTCTGCCCGGAGATGGACCACGACCCGTCAGGATTGGGTTCGGCCTTGGTGCGCAGCGCGCCGACATCCGATCCGGCTTGCGGCTCGGTCAGGTTCATCGTTGCAGTCCACTCGCCGGTCAGCAATTTGGGCAAGTACTGGTCGCGCTGCTCCTGGGTGCCGTGCGCCAGCAGCGCCTCGATCGCGCCGTAGGTCAGCATCGGCCCCAAACCAAAGGCCATGTTGGCGGACTGGATCATTTCCAGTACGGCCACACCCAGCGCGCGCGGCAATCCCATGCCGCCCACTTCAGCCGGGAATTGAAGCCCCTGCCAGCCACCTTCGACAAACTGGGCGTATGCGTCCTTGAAGCCTTCAGGGGTCGTGACGACGCCATCCTTGAGCGTACAGCCCTGCAAATCGCCCGTGCGATTGAGCGGAGCCAGCACGCCCCCCGCCAGTTTTGCGGCTTCTTCCAGGATCGCAAAGGTGAGATCCTCGGAAAACTCGGCAAACGCGCCACCGGATTTGACTGCGCCTACCGCAGCCACTTCCTCGAGCGTGAAACGCAACTCATCGACGGGTGCCTGATATGTCATGAAGTCCTCCAACCAGCGGCCCGAACATAACGCGCAAAACGAAACTTGCGAGACTGGAAAAGGTGATTTTCTCAGCTTTCACGGCAAGAGCGGTTACATTCTGCAGGTGTGGGAATAGATTGGGGCCATGCGTATACGTCATCTGATACCTTTTGCCGCGCTGGTTCTGAGCGCCTGCATTACCCCCGTCACCGAGCCTGCGCGCCTGCCAGCAGGTAGCTGGGAACTCGACCCCAGCCACACCAGTGTCAGCTGGCGCGTCCGCCATATGGGCATCTCCTGGTATGTTGGCCGCTTCGACACAGTGGATGCGAGCCTGGATTTTGATCCCGCAGACCCGCAATCCGCTCGCCTTGTCGCCAGCGTGGATGCGGACAGTATTTCAACAGGTGACCCGGACTTTGACGCAGATCTGGCCAATGCCTGGCTCAATGCCGAGAGCAATCCGCAGATCCGTTTCGAAACGCACTCCATCAGCGTGACCGGCGAAAATTCCGGACAGGCCACCGGCACGCTGTTCCTGAATGGCCGGGAAGTCGAGACCGTAATGGATATCGTGTTCCATGGCGGCGTGCTCAATCCGCTGGAGGGGCGTCGGGCGCTGGGTTTCAGCGGTCGCTTCCAGGTCGATCGCACCCAGTTCGGCATCGGCAATTTGCCACAATCCATTGTCGGCCCGGATGTGCTTATTGAGATCGAAGCCGAATTTTTAAGGACAGGAGCGCTCGATGACTGAGGCCCGTTATTCCGCTGTAGCGATTATTCTGCACTGGCTGCTCGCCGTTCTGCTGATCGGCATGGTCTTTTATGGCTGGTACATGGAAGGCCTGCTGGAAGACGCCCAGAGCGGCGGTGGCACTTCGCTCACCGAAGTCCAGACCGCTTACAACATGCACAAGACCACCGGCATCATCGTGCTGGTGCTCAGCCTGATCCGGCTGGGCTGGCGGTTCACACATCCGGTCCCGGCCCTGCCCGAGGGAATGAAACCCTGGGAGAAAACGGTCGCCCACGGCACGCACATGGTCTTCTACGCGATCATGATTGGCATGCCGGTCGGCGGCTGGATGGCCTCTTCCGCTTCGCCTTTTCCGTCCTATCTCTTCAATAATCCGGAACTGACCCTGCCGCGCCTGCCGGTGCCACAGACCGAAGCCTTTGCCGGCACCATGGGCTCGGCGCACGGGGCGGGTGGCTGGGTCATCCTGATCCTGGTCGGCCTGCACGCCGCAGCCGCGCTGAAACACCAGTTCCTGAACCGGGACAACCTGTTGGGACGCATGATCCCCTTCCTCAAAGGATAGACCGAAAATGTTGCGCAGCCTCCTCCCCCTCTCCATCGCCCTTCTCGCAGCACCGGCCGCAGCGCAGGACTGGACCATCGACACCGATGCCAGCCGCGTCGGCTTTGTTACCGAGGCGTTTGGCGGATCCGTCGACGGTGAGTTTACCGATTACGAGGCGGCGATCACGCTGGATCCGTCCGATCTCGCCAATGCCCGTATCGAGGCCCGCGTCGGCACCGCCAGCGGCTCGACCGGCAATGGCCAGCTGGATGATTCCATGTTGGGTGAAGAGGGTCTCGCACCGCAAAGCCATGCCGCTGCGCGTTTCCTCTCGGAAGATATCCGCGCGACCGACACCGGTTATGAAGCGCACGGCACGCTGACCATTCGCGGCGCGGACCAGGCGGTTGTCCTGCCCTTCACCCTCACCATCGATGGCAATCGCGCTGTCGCCGATGCCGAGCTGGAAATTGCCCGTGCCGACTATGGTGTCGGTGCTGCGGGATGGGGCGATACCGCTGCGAACGTCACAATTGTGCTGCATATCGAGGCGGATGCCACCAACTAGGCTTGCGTTGCAGTGCAGCATGGCGCTAGCTGTGCTGCATGAGTGCCGAGATCATCCCTGCCAGCCATGACGAAGCCATTGAACGCGCCGCAGAGCTTCTGCGCGGCGGTGGACTTGTCGCCATCCCGACCGAGACGGTTTACGGCCTGGCCGCCAATGCCGCCGACGCGGATGCCGTTGCTCGTCTGTACGAGGCCAAGGGACGTCCGCGCTTTAACCCGCTGATTGCCCATGTCACCGATGCGGCCATGGCGGCGCGGCTGGCGCATGTACCGGAACTGGCGCGCGGCTTGATGCAGGCCTTCTGGCCCGGCCCGCTGACGCTGGTCCTGCCGAAAAAATCCACGGCACCGATCTGCGACCTGGCCAATGCCGGTCTCGACAGTGTCGCCATCCGCGCCCCGGCACACCCGGCTGCGCAGGCGCTGATCCGCGCCGTCGACCGGCCGCTGGTCGCGCCCAGCGCCAATCCGTCCGGCGCAGTCAGCCCGACGACTGCTCAACACGTGTTTGAAGGGCTGGGGCACAAGATCGACCTCATCCTGGATGGCGGTGCCTGCCCGGTCGGTGTCGAATCCACCGTGGTCATGGTCGAGGATGAGACCGCCAGCCTGCTGCGTCCCGGCGGTCTTGATCGCGGCGCCATCGAACCGTTGACCGGTCCCCTGGCCCGGATCGCGGACAGCGCCACACCGGCCAGCCCCGGCATGCTGAAAAGCCATTACGCGCCCGGCGCAAAGGTCCGCCTGAACGCGACCGAGGCGCGCAATGACGAGATCCTGCTGGGTTTCGGCGAGATTGCCGGCGATCTCAACCTGTCCGAAACCGGTGATCTGGCCGAGGCGGCCACCGGCCTGTTCGCGGCCCTGAGACAGCTCGATACCAGCGGCGCGGCGACAATTGCCGTCGCACCCATTCCCGCAACCGGCCTGGGCGAGGCCATCAATGACCGGCTGCAACGTGCTGCAGCCCCGAGAGATAGCTGATGACGCAATTGACCGAGGAAATCCGCCAGGCCCTCAAGGACGCGCTCGGACCAAAGGGCTGGAGCGAGGACGCCAGCGAACTGGCCCCGCATGTCGAGGACTGGCGCGGCCGTTATCAGGGCTCGACCCCGATCCTGCTCAAGCCGGGTTCAACCGAAGACGTCTCGGCGGCCGTCAGGATCTGCGCCGAAGCCGGCATCGCCATCACCCCCCAGGGCGGCAATACCTCGCTGTGTGGCGCCGCAACGCCGCAAGGCGAAGTGCTGATCTCGCTGAAGCGCATGACCCGGGTCCGCGAGATGGATATCGGCAATGACTCGATGACCGTCGAGGCCGGCTGCGTGCTGGAAAACCTGCAGAATATCGCCGCCGATGCCGACCGCTTGTTCCCGCTGGCGCTGGGCTCACAGGGCTCGGCCATGATTGGCGGTCTGATCTCGACCAATGCCGGCGGGGTGCAGGTCCTGCGTTACGGCATGACGAGGGAGTTAGTGCTGGGCCTTGAGGCGGTGCTGCCCGACGGCACGATCTGGTCCGGTCTGACCGGTCTGCGCAAAGACAATACCGGCTATGACCTCAAGCAATTGCTGATCGGCGCCGAAGGCACGCTCGGTATTATCACCGCGGCCACGCTGAAACTCTTCCCGCGCCCGGCCCGCACCGAGCTGGCCTTCGTCGGCATGGACAGCGTCGGGGACGCCGTGACGTTCCTGGGCCTGGCCAAGCGCCTGTCCGGCAATGCTGTGACCGCCTTCGAGATCCTGCCCCGCATTGCCCTGGAGCGTGTTCTGGAACACGTGCCCGGCACCCGTGACCCGCTGGAAAGCGAGCAGGCCTGGTATGTGCTGTGCGAACTCAGCTTCGGCCGCGCCGACGGCGCCCGCGAAACGCTGGAGGAAGCCCTGGGTGAAGGCTTTGAACAGGGCCTCATCAAGGACGGCGCCATCGCCGAGAACGAGACCCAGGCCAGGGATTTCTGGCGCCTGCGCGAAAGCATTGCCGAAGCGGAACGCGCCTATGGCCGCTCGGTCAAGCATGATGTCTCCATCCCGGTGTCCCGTATGGCTGAGTTCATCGAACGCGGCAGTGCACGCGTGACGCAGGCCTATCCGGACGCGGTGGTGTTCTGTTTCGGCCATGTCGGCGACGGCAATGTCCACTTCAACTTCGCCTCCCCCAGCCCGGGTCAGGCCGAGGAATTCATGGCCCACGCCGCCGGTATTTCCGGTATCGTCTATGACACGGTTGCCGAATTCGACGGCTCCATCTCGGCGGAACATGGCATCGGCATTCTCAAGCGTGAAGAACTGGCCAGCCGCAAACCGGTCGATGTGAAGGTGATGCGAGCAATCAAGTCAGCCTTGGACCCGAAAGGCATCATGAACCCGCGGGTCTTGCTGGGCTGATGCGCCCCTGTCCGCCAGATGAACACCCCACTCAGGCTTGGCTCAGCCGGTCCGGTCTAGAACAGTTCCGAAACCACGGAGCTTGACCATGAAAATCCTCACTGCCGCCCTTGCTGTCCTGGCCGTTACCGCTGCTGCCGATGCGCAACGCGCACCCTACGGCCTGCCCCTGCAGCCCGGCGAGGACTGCGCCGTACGCTGGTATGAGCGCGATGGCAGTGGCGAGCTGGTCGCCAAAACCCGTACCGAACACTCCGGATCCTATTCCATCCGCATTCGCGAGGGTCGCGAGACACTGATCGAGGCGGACGGCACGTTTTCACCGCATCCCTGGGGCGAGACTCTCCTCCTGCGCACCATCCTGACCGCACGAGAAGAAGACAGTTCGCGCCGCGACGGCCGCTGGTCCGCCGGGCCGGATGGTCTGAATGTGGACCTGCGCGTCTACAATGACCGCGGACAGATGATCTGCCGCGACCAGTCCCTCGACGTGCGGGCGTTCACATCGCTGTTCAGCTCCTACCAGCAGCCGCGCCGGAACCGGGTGGACACCTCCATCCTGGAACGCCGCTGGTAAGCCCGTTCTCCAAACCTGGGTGAGGCGGGCGCGCCGGTGTGCAGCATCACACACCAGCGCGCCCCTTTCCTATTGGACTGCCTGTGCTTATCTCTGGATCAAAGGAGATTCGCTCGATGCTCGTATTGTTGTCGCCCGCCAAGAACATGAATTTCGATCCGGTTGATCGCGACCTGCCCAAGACGCAGCCCTCGCTGATCGACGAGACGCGCATCCTGTCGAAAACCACACGCGGCCTGACGATCTCCAAGATCAAGACGATGATGAAGATCAATGATGATCTGGCCAAATTGAACCGTGAACGTTTCCAGGCTTTTGACGCCGAACAGCCCGGCGAGAAACAGGCCGCATTCGCGTTCAATGGCGAGGTCTATCGCGGCCTCGATGCCGCCAGCCTCTCCGCCGAGGACCTCGAATGGGCCCAGGACCACCTGCGTCTTCTCTCCGGCATGTATGGCACGCTGCGTCCGCTGGATGGCATCCACCCCTATCGCCTGGAAATGGGCCGCAAGCTGCACACGCGGCGTGGCGAGAGCCTCTATGATTTCTGGGGCCAGACCATTGCCAAGGATCTCAATGCCGCCATGGACGGAGACGCGGACCCCGTCATCCTCAACCTGGCCTCGAACGAGTATTTCAAATCCGTCGACAGGAAGGCCCTGAAAGCGCGGGTCATCACCGCGAATTTCAAGGAAGAAAAGGACGGTCAGCTGCGCGCCCTCATGGTCTATGCCAAGAAAGCCCGCGGCATGATGGCCCGCTGGGTCATCGAAAACCGCGTTACTGATCCGGCTGATCTGGTGAAGTTCGATGTCGGCGGGTATCGCTTTGAACCGGACGGCTCCAAGGATGGCGAACTTCTGTTCACGCGGCCCCAACCGGCTGCGGCGGGGAAGAAGGCGGCTTAGCTTCCGCACACCCCCACATTGTGTTAAGCTCCGAGAGCCGCCGGGACAGGTGCGAACTGCTCCCATTGGCCGCCCTTTAGGCGATGGATAGTCGGATCTCTAGCGTCCAGCCTTCGATCCGATTTCTCCTCACCCGAAGGACTAGAGTGCATTTCGGAAACCGAAACATTGCTCTCTCCTTGGATTGACGCCGGCCTGAATGGGCCGGCGTTTTCATTAGAACACAAAAACCCTCATTGGTTGTAACCTTCCGAACAACACCTAATCATGAGCTTGACCTCCCGCGCCTGATCCCCTTTCTTGCGCGCAGCACAAACTTGAAAGGTCATTCATGTCTGGAATTCGCACCGATCTCACCGGCCAGGTGGCCATTGTTACCGGCTCGACCAGCGGGATTGGCGCGGCTATGGCTGAGGCACTGGCCGAGAATGGTGCGCATATCGTCCTCAACGGGCTGGGTGATGCCGACGAAATCGAGGCGCTGCGGGCAAAGATCGCGGCCCATCATGGTGTCGAGGTGCGTTACCACGGCGCCAACATGCTCAAGGCGGACGAGATTGCCGACATGGTCGCCACGACCGAGAAAGAGTTCGGTCGCCTCGACATCCTGATGAACAATGCCGGCATCCAGCATGTCTCCCCGGTCGAGGATTTCCCGGTCGAAAAATGGGACGCGATCATCGCTATCAACCTGTCCTCGGTTTTCCACGGCGCCCGAGCCGCCATCCCGATCATGAAACGCCAGGGCAAGGGCCGCATCGTTAACCTGGCCTCGGCCCACGGCCTTGTCGCCTCCCCGTTCAAATCCGCCTATGTCGCGGCCAAACACGGCGTAATGGGCTTTACCAAGACCCTGGCCCTGGAAGTGGCCGAGGACGGCATCACCTGTAACGCCATCTGCCCGGGATATGTGAAGACACCACTGGTGGAAAACCAGATCGCCGACACGGCGAGGGCGCGCGGTATTTCCGAAGAGGAAGTGGTGCGCGATGTCATGCTGGCCGCCCAGCCGACCAAGCAGTTCGTCACTTATGAACAACTCGCTGGCGCACTGCTCTATCTTGTCTCCGACGCCGGAGCCAATATGAATGGTTCCTGGATCAGCGTGGATGGCGGATGGACCGCCAAATAGGCGGACATGAGCGACACTCCCGTACTGAAAATCGACTATAACGAACTCCCGGTCACAGACATGGACGCGGCCAAGGCGTTCTACGCCAATGCCTTCGGCTGGACGTTCGAGGATTATGGCCCGGGCTATGCGGCGTTCACGAATGCGGGCCTCGATGGTGGGCTGCGCCTGGAGGAGACGCCCTTTCCCACCGGCGCGCTGATTATCCTCATGGCGGAAGATCTGGAAGCGGCGGAAACCCGTGTTGAAGCAGCCGGTTCAACCGTGTTCGACCGTCAGAACTTCCCGGGTGGCCGACGTTTCCACTTCAAGGACCCCAGCGGCAATGAGCTGGCGGTGTGGTCGCCCAACGGGCAATATGATGTCTGATCGCGCCCCTGTTCCCGCGGCCGGTATTGTCGTAATCCGCGGCGAGAGTGAAGTCCTGCTGATCCGCCGTGGCAAGCCGCCCTATCAGGGCGAATGGTCCATTCCGGGCGGCAAGATCGAGTATGGCGAAACAACCTCTGAGACCGCTCTGCGCGAACTGATGGAGGAAACCGGTATCAAGGCAGAGATTGTCGGTCTGATCGATGTCATCGACAGTATCGGCCAGCGCGAAAAGGGACAGCCGGGGGACTGGCACTATCTTCTGGTCGACTATGCGGCGCGCTGGGTGTCCGGCGAGCCGGTGGCGCAGGACGATGTGGATGAGGCGGCGTTTTTTCCGCTCGATGAAGCCCTGGCACTGACCCGCTGGGACAAGACCCGCGATGTCATCGGCCGTGCCATAAAAATGATCAACGCCTTGCAGGCGCCACAATCAGCGTTGAAATAAACATCATGCGCGCGCTGACGGTCATCCTGTGTCTGAGTCTCTTGCCGATCGCTGCTGAAGCCCAGAAGCCTCAGCGCGGCGACAGCAGGGCTATAGACCTGCGTACCAACCAGACATTCCGGGACAGTCCGACCGATCAAAACCGGCAAAGGGATAGACGGTTCGATGATCGCCGCGACAGCCGCCGTGACTTCCGCGAGGAAGTACCCGCCGAGCCGAGTGTCGATGTCGAGCGCATACTGCCCTATCTCGCCTACACGCTGGGTGAGCTGCACTATCTGGACTATGCCTGTTCCGGCAATGAAGCCCAGGTGTGGCGCGAACAGATGATCGCCCTCCTGGCGATGGAAGCCTCTGAATCACGCGGGCGCCGCGACCAGCTGATCGACAGCTTCAATGAGGGCTATCGTGTCCAGCAGCGCTTCCGCGCCGTCTGCGGGCCCCAGGTCGAAGCCGAACGCCGCGCCCTCGCCCATCGCGGCCGGGATCTGTCGGAACTGATGCGGTCGGCGTATTTCGACTAACTCGAATCCCCTTCCCATCGCTCTCGAAATTGCTCGCCTTCCGCCTAGTTTTGCGGAATATAATGCGCGCACGAGTTGAGAGGGGCCCCAACATGTCTAATCGCAGTTCACAACTGCATTCCCTGAGTATTGACCGCAGCGAGGACGACAGCCCGTCCGGCGCGGGTTTCGGCACCATTGCCACGGTAGCGATTGTCGCGGCAGCTCTGGGGGCCGGTGGCACCTGGTGGCTCATGCGTGGCACTGCGAGCGAACCACAGCCCGAAGTCATCGCCCAGCCGGCAACTACAACTCCGACACCCGCACCGCAGGAAACGACGCCTGCGCCGACACGCCCCGAGCGATCATCCGGCCTGGTCGCCTCCGGCTATGTCGTCGCGCGGCGGCAGGCGACCGTGTCAGCTGATCTGACGGGGCGGATCCGTGAAGTTCTGGTCGAGGAAGGCACCGTCGTCGAAGAAGGCCAGGTTCTCGCCCGACTGGATGATGAACGGGCTCAGATCCAGCTCAGCGTCCTGCGCACCCAGTCGATGGCATCACAGGCCCGGAGCCGCTCGCTGGTCGCCGATGTCGAAGAGGCACAGCGCGTGCTTGACCGGGCGACCACTCTCCTGGAGCGTGAAATCGGGTCAGAGGCCAGCGTCACCGCCGCCCGGGCCCGTCTGTCCAGCCTGCAGGCGCAGCTCACAGCCGCTCGCGCCGACGCGGCCAGCATCCGCGAACAGATCCGCTCGCAGGAAGACCTGATTGACCGCCACATCGTGCGGGCGCCCTTCGCCGGCGTCGTCATCGCCAAGAACGCCCAGGTCGGAGAAATCCTTTCGCCTGCCTCTGCCGGCGGCGGCTTTACACGAACCGGTGTTGCGACCCTCGTCGACATGCAATCCCTGGAGATCGAAGTCGACGTCAATGAAAGCCAGATCGGTCGTGTCGTGCCCAATCAGAGGGTCGAGGCCCGCCTGGACGCCTATGCGGACTGGCGCATTGCCGCTCATGTGGAAGCGATCATCCCCACCGCAGACCGCAGCCGCGCGACCATCCGCGTCCGCGTCGCCTTCGACGAACGCGACGACCGGATTCTGCCGGACATGGCTGCGCGTGTGACTTTTGTTGAATAAAAGCACTTTGTGATTTAAAGTTTCTGGATATACCCGGAAAGGACATAGAGATGACCGCCCTGTATACGCTTACTGACCTGTCCAAACGCTATACGCGGGGCAAGGAGTCGATCACGATCTTCGAGCAACTCGACATGACGATCGACCAGGGCGATTTCATCTCGATCATGGGGCCTTCAGGCTCAGGCAAGACGACCTTGCTCAACCTGCTCGGCGGCATCGACCGCCCCTCCTCCGGTGCTGTCGATTGCGAAGGCACCCGGGTCGACAAATTGTCCGAGGGCAAGCTTGCCAAATGGCGCTCCCAGCATGTCGGTTTCATCTTCCAGTTCTACAATCTCATGCCGACGCTGAGTGCGGCGCAGAATGTCGAACTTCCCCTGCTGCTGACCAATCTGTCGGGCAAGGAACGCAAACGCCGGGTGGAAACCGCGCTCGACATTGTCGGCATTCTCGATCGCAAGGGACACCGCCCCGCGCAATTGTCCGGCGGTCAGCAACAGCGTGTGGGCATCGCCCGCGCCATCGTCGCCGACCCGAAAGTCCTGTTGTGTGACGAGCCGACCGGTGACCTGGACCGCAATACGGCCGATGAAGTTCTGGAGACGCTGCAGCTGCTCAACCGCGAGCTCAACAAGACCATCGTCATGGTCACGCACGACCCGGCCGCTGCGGGCTATGCGAGCAAGGAACTGCATCTCGACAAGGGGCGCTTCGTGGCGAAGGAGAACACCTGATGAACCGGCTCACCCTTGTCCGCAAGAACCTGTTCCGCAAGAAGACCCGCTCGACCCTGCTACTGCTGTCGATCGCGATTGCCTTCCTGCTCTACGGTGCCCTCGGGGCCTTCAATCAGTTCTGGGAAGATCCGCCCCAGACCCCGACACGCCTGGTGACGCTGAACAAAATCAACTTTACCCAGCCTCTGCCCTACGCCTATTACAACCGAATTCAGAGCGTGGACGGAATTGCCGCTGCCAGCCATGCCAACTGGTTTGGCGGCTATTTCCGCGAACCGACCAATGTGGTGACAACGTTCGCGGTCGAACCAGAAGGCTGGTTCACGGTCTATCCGGAATTCGACATGCCTGCTGACCAGCGCGCGCGCTTCATTTCCGATCGCACCTGCATGGCTGCCGGTGCACCGATTGCCGAACAATACGGCTGGTCCGTCGGCGATCGTATTCCGCTGCAGAGCAATATCTTCACCCGCGCTGATGGAGCCGAAGCCTGGCAGCTGGAAGTCTGTGCTATCTACACTTCGACTGCGGATACTGCCGGGGCCGGTGCTGTGTTGCTGCACTATGAGCTGTTCCGGGAAACCGCCAGTTTTGGAGGCAATAGTTTGGGCTGGTTCGTGCTCCTGACCGAGGACGCCGCGCTAAATGAGAGCGTCTCGCGCAGCATTGACGACATGTTCGCCAACTCCTCAGCCGAGACGGAGACCTCGACCGAGGCCGCTTTCAACCAGGCCTTCCTGGAACAGTTTGGCGATATTGCCACCATTCTGTCGCTGGTGATCGGGGCCGCGTTCGTGTCCATCCTGATCATTGTCGGTACGACCATGGTGCTCTCCATTGCCGAACGCACCAAAGAGATCGGGGTGCTCAAGACACTAGGCTTCCGCAATAATGCGGTTTTTGGCCTTGTCCTCGCCGAGTCGATCTTTCTCTCCCTGCTCGGTGGGCTGATCGGGCTCGGCCTGGCTGCAGGCCTGCTGGCGGGAGCTGAAGCGGGGCTGGGGGATGCCTTCCCGCCGATCGTCATGACAGTCGAAATCGTCGGATCGGCTGTCGCATTGATGCTGCTCTTCGGTCTAATCACCGGCGTGATACCGGCAGCCTCGGCCTTGCGGCTGAAGATCATCGACGCGTTCTCGAAGGGATAGGACCGAATATGCGCCAGACACTCGCCGTCATCTCCCTCAATCTTAGATCCATCCCTCGCCGGCTCGGCATGTCGACAGCGACCGTCGGCGCTGTGGCGCTGGTCGTTGCTGTCCTGCTCGGCTTCCAGGCCATCGGTAATGGCTTCCGGGCCACCGCGGAACGCAGCGGCGCGGAGGACATTGCCATAATGCTGCGCGAGGGGTCACAGGCTGAACTCAATAGTGGCCTATCACGCGACCAGGCCCGCCTGATTGAAGTCGCCGACGGTGTGGCCCGCGATGAAACCGATAGCGGCATCATCTCGGCGGAGCTTTACGTCATCGTCGACGGGGTCCTGCGCGGGGCGCAGACCGAAGCCAATCTCGGCCTGCGCGGGATGGAGGCCAATGGCCCAGCCATGCGTCAGGGCTTCAGCCTGGTTGAAGGTCGGATGTTCAGTCCCGGTGCGGCCGAACTGATCGTCGGCGAAGGCGTGCGACGCGAATTCCTAGGCTTTGAACTGGGACAGGAAATCCGCCTCGGGACCAACGACTGGACCGTGGTGGGTATTTTCTCGACCGGCGGCACGGTGTTCGACAGTGAGGTCTGGTCCGATCTCGGGGTGCTGCAGAACCTCTATCAGCGCGGGTCCAGCGTACAGTCTGTGCGCGCCCGGCTGACATCTCCAGACGGGCTGGAACGCTTGCAGGCCTATGTCGAAAACGAGCCGCGGCTTAATCTCGACGTCCAGACCGAGGCCGAATTCTTCGCTGGCCAGTCATCCGGTACCGCCGGAGTGATCTCCAGCCTGGGCTGGCCACTTTCCATCGTCATGGCGATCGGCGCCCTCGCCGGCGCCTGGAACACGCTCTATTCCTCGGTCGATGCACGGGCCCGGGAAATCGCCACCTTGCGCGCGATTGGCTTTTCCGGCCTCTCCGCCTTCACCGGCACCATGGCTGAAGCGGTCATGCTGTCCGCTATCGGTGGCGCGGCGGGCACGGCAATCGCCGTCCTCTTCTTCAACGGGCTGAGTTTCCAGGGGCTCGGCGACAGCTTCACCCAGGTTGTGTTCGACCTGTCAGTGACCTGGGATTCGATCGAAACCGGCATCGCCCTGGCGATCATGGTCGGCGTACTGGGCGGTCTTTTCCCGGCCATCCGGGCTGCCCGCATGCCGATCCTCGCCGTACACCGCTCCAGCTAGCCGTAATAATCGTCCTCCGCCTCACGAAGCTTTTCTTCGTCTTTGTGAGGCGGGAGGATTTCCATCTTCACGTGGCGGCGGCGATTGGTGGAGATGACGAAGAAGCGTTTCTCCGGATAATCCAGCTTGGACTGGAGCATGGCCGAGGTGATCAGGTCGACATTCTTCAGGTCATCATCTGACATGCCGAAGGAATGCGGCAGCTGGCGGCCATAGCGTTCCAGCCCGATCTCGACACATTGATGGATGGCCTCACGCTTGAGCGCCGCCGTCGTCAGGTGCGTGCCGAGCTCCTCGCGCACATCCGGGTTGGAAACCGGATAGATAGCCAGGTAGTCCGGTTCTTCCGGCAGATGGCCCGCATCCACCAGCAGCTTGATACCCGCCTTGATGGTCTCGCGGGAATGCTGGCGTGCGGTGATGATGGCGATGGGGCGACGCTTGAGGACAGCGTATTTGAAGATCTTCCAGGACGGGCCACGCCAGTTGGCCGTATCCAGCGCCCGGCGGACATCGCGCAGCAGGTATTCCTCACCATTGCGATCCTGGCCATCGGCGAATTCGCGATAGGCCCGCGCCGGCGGATCGGCCCAGTCCTCCCACAGGCCGGGCACGCCGAGATAGGCCTTGATCTCTTCATACTCGTGCTGGCGCATGGGGCGCTCTTCACCCGTCATCGTGTTGAGCAGGTGCACCCGTGTCGGCAGGTGAAGGATGTTTTCGTCGATGTCGAAAAAATAGAAACTCTGACGTTCACTCACAGTGGTCTCCCTCACCCTGGTCCACAGCCTGCTTACTGTTTCGGCAACGCTTCCAGGAATTTCACCGGTTCGCCCAGCCCGTGACCGACCAACTCGTCATCGCGCATCACCATCTTGCCGCGCACGATGGTCATCATCGGCCAGCCCTTGACGGTACGACCGTGGAACGGCGTCCAACCGGACTTGGAGGCAGACCAGTCATCTGTGATCTCGCGCGAGTGGTTCATGTCGACAATGGTGAAATCAGCGTCCCAGCCCGCCGCCATGCGACCCTTGCCGGACAGGCCGAAAATCCGCTGCACACCATGCGAGGTCAGATCGACAAAACGCTCCAGCGTCAGTCGGCCCGCATTGACGTGGTCCAGCATGATCGGAACCAGGGTCTGTACACCCGGCATGCCGGACGGGCTTTGCGGATAGGGCTTGGCCTTTTCTTCCAGCGTGTGCGGGGCGTGATCGGAACCGATAACGTCGACAACACCGCGCTGCAGTCCGCGCCACAGGCCCGCAATATGATGCGCCTCGCGCACCGGCGGGTTCATCTGGGCGCGCCCCCTGATCTCTTCATAGATGCCCGGCGCTTCCAGCGTCAGGTGCTGGGGCGTCGCCTCGACACTGGCGATATCACGATGCTGGGCCAGGAATTCCATCTCCTCGGCGGTGGAGATGTGCAGCACATGGATGCGCTTGCCCGTCTTGCGCGCCAGGCGCACCAGGCGTTTAGTACTCATCATCGCCGCTTCCGGGTCGCGCACGACCGGGTGGCTGGTCCAGTCGCCCTCAACGGCGAGCCCACGGCGCTCGGCGAGGCGGTATTCGTCTTCGGAATGGAACGCCGCCCGGCGCTGGATGGAGTTGAGCACACGCTCCACACCTTCATCATCCTGCACCAGGAGGGAGCCGGTGGACGCGCCCATGAAGACCTTCACACCGCAACAGCCCAGCATGCGCTCCATCTCACCCAGCACGCCCGTGTTTTCATTGGTCGCGCCGGCATAGAAGGCATGATCGCAATGCATGCGATCCTTGGCCCGGTTGAGCTTGTCGATCAGCATGTCCGGCGAGGTCGTCGTCGGCTCGGTATTGGGCATTTCAAAGACAGCGGTGACACCGCCCAGCACGGCACACAGGGATCCGGACTGGAGGTCCTCTTTCCACTCCATGCCCGGCTCGCGGAAATGCACCTGGCTGTCGATGACGCCGGGCAACACGGTCAGGCCGGTACAGTCGATCACCTCGCCGGCCGAGGCCTGGCTGAGATCACCGATCTCCACCGTCTTGCCATCAATGATGCCGACATCCGCCCGGCCGCGACCGGAGTGATTTACTACTTCGCCGCCCTTGAGCAGCAAGTCGAATGTCTGGCTCATCGTTTTTCTGTCCTTTGCAAGAGAGATATGGCGGCTTCATACGCCGCCTCGACGTCGAGGTCGAGCATCAGGCTTTCCGGCTGGAAGCGCCGCTTGTCCTTGAAACGCGCATAATGTTCTTCAAACGAGGTGGCACCGCGCACCACCGCGGTGTTGTCACCCCAGGGCCCGTAGAGCCGGTCGTCTGTGGGTCCCATCAACCCCAGCGTCGGGGTCCCGGCCGCAGCAGAGATGTGCATCAGCCCGCTGTCATTGCCGATATAGAGACGCGGACGGTGCAGGCAGGCCGCCACATCGTCCAGCGCCAGCTTGCCGGTCAGATCGAGCACCTGGTCGCTGTCCAGCGCATCGAGGATAGGCGTGGCGGCGTCATGATCGCCTGGCCCGCCGAATATCGCGACTTTCGCGCCGGCCATCGGGCCGTCCGCTGCGATCAGGCGTTTGAGCAGTTCACCAAAACGATCGCCCGGCCAGACCTTGTAGGGCGCCGACGCGGATGGGCAAACGGCCAGCCAGGGCTGTTTGTCGTCCAGCGTGTCCAGCGCGCGCCGTCGGCCTTCCTCGGACACATAGAGCGTCGGGTCCGGAACATCGTCCAGGCGCAGGATGGAGGCCGCTTCCTCGACCTTGTTGATCGGAGTTTCCGGGCGCTTGAGGATGCGGCGCTTTTTCGTCCAGAGGAAATAGCTGGTGCCCGAGCCCCGGATATCCACCACCAGGTCCCAGCGCTTTTTGACCGTGCGCTGCCACAGGTCCATCCAGTGACCACCGCCCTTTTTCTTGGCCATGACGATGATCTCGTCCAGGCGAGGCAGGGCGCGGAACAGCGGCTCGGCCAGCGGGCCACAGGCAATCGTGAAACGCGCCTCGGGGCGGGTCTCGAGCAAATGCTGCAGGATGCCGGAATTGATCACGGCATCGCCGATCCGGGTCGAAGTGATGAAAAGCACGCGTTCCATGGGCGCCGGGGATAACCCGCACCGCCCCTCTTGGCCAGCCAGCGCTGCAATGCCATATGCTAAGGCATGACCCGTGATGCCATTTTTCAACTGCCCAACCGCACCATCCTGCGCCTTGTGGGCCCCGATACCCGCGCCCTGCTGCAGCGCGTGATCACCGCCGATGTCGAGAATTTCCCGATCGGCACGGTCCGCCCCGGCGCCCTGCTGACGCCCCAGGGCAAGATCATCTGCGATTTCATGATGTTCTCCCGCGACAACGGGATTGATATCGACGTCGCCGAAAGCGCCGGTGCAGCCCTGCTCAAGCGCCTGACGATGTATCGACTCAAAGCCGATGTGACCCTGTCGCACGAGACCGCCCTGCACGCGCTCTGGTCCACCGCCGCCTTCGAGGGTGCCAGCGAGGATCCACGCCTGCCCGGCCAGCTCTGGCGGGCGGTGAGCGATGCCGACCACGACGAGCGTCCGCTCGACGCGATTGAGGTTCCAGCCGGCATCCCCGCCTTTGGCCGCGATTATGGCGAGGCCGAAGTGTTCCCGACCGATGTGAACGTGGACGTTTTTGGCGGCGTCGGCTGGACCAAGGGCTGTTTCATTGGCCAGGAAGTCGTCTCCCGCATGAAACGTCGCGGCACCATCCGCAAGCGCTCGCTCGCTGTAACCTTTGACGGGGAAGCGCCTCCCGCCGGCACGTCGCTCCAGGCCGGAGAAACCGGCGTGGGCGAGATCACCTCCAGCCACGAGAACCGGGCGATCGCCCTGGTGCGCCTGGACAAGCTGGAAAAGGCGGACGCGCCACTGACAGGCGGGGATATCACCGCCTCGACGACCGTTCCCGACGCACTCAAGCCGGAACCGGCGGCGGAACGCATCTGATGCAAAACCGCTGTGCCTGGGTGAACACGCCCGATCCGATCTATGCCGAATATCACGACACCGAATGGGGGGTGACGGAATATGAAAGCCGGGCGCTGTGGGAAAAGCTGATCCTGGACGGTTTCCAGGCCGGGCTGTCCTGGATCACCATCCTGCGCAAGCGCGAGAATTTCCGCTCGGCCTTTGACGGTTTCGATCCGGAGATCATCGCCCGGTATGACGAGGCGAAGATCAAAACCCTGCTAGGCGATGCCGGTATCATTCGCTCCCGGGCCAAGATCGAGGCGACAATCGGCAATGCGAAAGCCTATCTGGCCATGCGCGAGGCGGGTCTGGATTTCTCGGACTATCTCTGGGATTTCGTCGACGGCACGCCGATCCAGAACCAGTTCCGAAACATGGCTGAGATCCCCGCCAAGACCGCCTTGAGCGAGCGCATTTCCAAGGACCTCAAACAGCGCGGTTTCAAGTTCGCGGGCCCGGTCATCGTCTATGCCTTCATGCAGGCCGTCGGCATGGTCAATGACCATGAAATCACTTGCCCGCGCCATCGCGAGGTGCAAGCTTTCGTGCGGGGCTGATCGATCTGTCAACGAGGGACCGAACAGATGAAAACCTGGATTTCGCGCATTGCGCTTACGGTATGTGCCGCCGCCGTGACGGCCGGCTGTGCCGTGTTTGACGACCTTGATCGCGACGACCTGCCAACGGCAGGCGAACTTGGTGCAGGTGACTGCCACCCTGCGGGCCCTCATGACGCAACCGCGCCGGGGGAATGGATCTGCCCGGAGGAAACCGGCCATGACCGCGTCCAGCCACGTCACCGCATTGAGGACTAAAGCTACATGGTCCGCGCCTATTATCTGAGCTGGATCGCTTTTTCCGTCTGAGTGTTGTGGTCCTGATGCCATCAGAAACCCTGATCGCTGGACGGGTCGAGCAGCTTGGTTTATGGCTACTGACCTTGTTCCCGCTTGCCTTCGCCACCCTCCGCGTCTCTCGTCTGGGCCTCGCACCCACGATCTCCTGGTTGGCCGCCGGTTCTGTCGGACTGACGCTTCTCGCATTCACCGGTTTTGGTTGGGCCTTGATCGCTGCAGGCATGACATTCTTCGCGCTGGCGGGCTATCTGTGCCACTGGCTGATGCAACGCGGTGAGACCTTCATCAGGGCATCAGCCCTTACACTCCTGTCGGTCTGGTTGTTCCCGTTCCTCCTGCGCAGACTTCCAACATAGCACCAGCCGGCACCTCTCGCCCCAATCGCAGCTTCGCAGGTGACGGCTCGCGACAATCTCACTAGGTTCCGCTGACCGTGATTGCGTTGGAGTAAGCGCCATGAATGCCGTTATCCGTTCCACCGGCCTGTGGACGCCGGACGAGACTGTCTCGAACGAGGAGCTCGTGGAATGCTTCAACGCTTATGTCGAGAAGTTCAACGCAGATAACGCCGTTGCCATTGAGCGCGGATCAGTCGAGCCGCTGAACCCCTCCTCCACCGCCTTCATCGAAAAAGCGTCCGGCATCAAGTCGCGCTACACGATCGACAAGGCGGGTGTGCTGGATGTGGATCGCATGCGCCCGCGCATCGCCCCGCGCCCGGATGACGAGATTTGCCTGATGGCCGAGGCCGGGGTGGCCGCCGCACGCGAGGCGCTGGAAGCGGCTGGACGGGATGCATCCGACGTCGATGCGGTGATCTGTTCCGCCACCTCCATGCAGCGCACCTATCCGTGTATCGCCATCGAGATCCAGCAGGCGCTGGGCATCGAGGGCTTTGGCTACGACATGTCGGTGGCGTGTTCATCCGGCACGTTCGGCATGATCTCGGCGATCAACATGATCAAGACCGGCATGGCCCGGTCGGTTCTGGTCGTCACACCGGAAATCACCACGCCGCAGCTCAATTTCCGTGACCGCGACAGTCATTTCATCTTTGGCGATGTCGCCGTGGCGGTGCTGATCGAGGCCGAGGACATGGCCGGAGATGGTGGCTGGGACGTCATGACGACCCGCATGATGACCAAGTTCTCCAACAATATCCGCTCGAATTTCGGCTTCCTGAATGCCTCGGAAGACCCCGAGCCGGAGTTCGAGGACCGCTATTTCGTGCAAGAAGGTCGCAAGGTCTTCAAGGAAGTCTGCCCGATGGTCATCGAGATGATCCTCGGCGACCTGGCCAAGCAGGACCTGACCGCAGCGGACATGAAACGCCTGTGGCTGCACCAGGCCAATATCAACATGAACCAGATGATTGCGCGCAAGGTCTTCGACCGCGATTTCGAGCCGCACGAAGCGCCGGTCGTGCTGGACGAGTTCGCCAATATTGCCGGAGCCGGCTCCCTGGTGGCCTTCCACCGTCACAATGATGATTTCCAGCCCGGCGAAAAAGGCCTGATCTGCTCCTTTGGCGCTGGCTATTCCGCCGGTTCGATCTACCTGCAAAAACGCTGACCATTCCACAGTCGACAGGGCGGAAGAATGTCGTTGTGCGCCACGGGCGGACGACCGTTTCTGTCACCCTGAAATGCTAGATTTACCCTGTTCAAAACGGAGGTAATTGCATGCGTGAACTGGAAGTCCTGTCCAAGATCTTCAACGCCCTGGTGGCGCTCGCCTTCATCATCGTCCTGTCCGCCTTCTAAGCAAAAAAGAGGCCCGGTGGCGTTTGCTACCGGGCCAGTTAAACGTCTCAAACCGGGGAGGAGTGGTTTAGACGCGAAACTTGGGCGGGGCTCGGTCAGTTGACCGACTCCCCGTGCAGGGAGGTGTCGAGACCCTTGATCTCTTCCTCGTCCTCGACCCGCAATTTCATCAGCTTGGACTGAACGAACAGGATGATGGTGGTGACCACGGCGCAATAGACAGCCGCCGCCAGCGCCCCCCAGGTCTGCGTCCAGACCTGCATCAGATTGCCTTCGATCGCGCCCGGTGCGCCGCCAATCGCCTCGACCGCGAACACGCCGGTCAGGACTGCGCCCACGAGGCCGCCCACGCCGTGCAGACCGAACGCATCCAGGCTGTCATCGATTTTCAGCAGGCGCTTGAGCCCGGTGACACCGTAATAGGCGCCCAGTGCACCGCCGATACCGACGAAGAAGCTGGCCCAGGCCGGAACAAAACCGGCCGCCGGGGTGATCGCTACCAGTCCGGCCACGGCACCCGACGCTGCGCCCAGGGCGCTAGCCTTGCCGCGCAATACCCATTCCAGTGCCATCCAGGTGACGACAGCAGACGCGGTCGCCAGCTGGGTTGTGACCATGGCGTGCGCTGCACCGCCATTGGCCCCCAGCGCCGAGCCACCATTGAAGCCAAACCAGCCCACCCACAGCATGCCCGCACCAATCAGCGTCAGCACCAGATTGTCCGGCATCATCGATCCGCCGGGATAGCCGCGGCGCGGTCCGAGGAATTTCGCCAGCACCAGCCCGGCCACACCGGCATTGATGTGCACGACGGCACCACCGGCAAAGTCGAGCACGCCCGCTTCACCCAGGAAACCACCGCCCCAGACCCAGTGACAGATGGGGGCATAGACCAGCACCATCCACACGGCGCCAAAGATCAGGAAGGCAGAAAAACGGATACGCTCAACAGCGGCGCCGGCGATGATTGCGACGGTGATGATCGCGAACGTCAGCTGGAACATGAAGAACAGGTTTTCGGGCAGGTCCCCCGACACCGTCTCCGGCGTCACCCCGGCCAGGAAAACCCGGTCCAGCCCCCCGACAAAACTGTTGAGCGCTCCCCCGTCCGTAAAGGCGAGCGAATAGGCCAGCACAGCCCAGACCAGCGTCACGACAGCTGCAGCGCCATAGCTCTGCATCATCGTCGACAGCACATTCATGCGTCGCACCATGCCGGCATAGAATAATGCCAGTCCCGGCAGCGTCATCAGCAAGACGAGAGCTGTTGAAGTAAGGATCCATGCGACATTGCCGCTATCCGGTGCGATCTGTTCCATTGGGGTGACCTCCCGCTTTTTTGCGTTGCACAAAAACTAGGGATGAGCGCCGCCGCCCGTCGAATCTTCGACAGGATTTTTTCTGTTTTATCGGAAGTTCGCTGCAAACTTGGGCAGACTTGCCGCAAATTGGAGCAAGATGAAATTTTTTCGCCGCGATGCTGCGATGCATTGATTAGCGATTAGCATTCGTTAGGCTGCCGACAAGTGTAACAAGCAGGGCATTCACGTGCAGACCAGCATCATCCGCTCGACGGGTTCTTGGGTACCTGAAGACGTCATCACCAATGAAGAGCTCGTTGCCAGCTATAACAGCTATGCCGAGCGTTTTAATGCCGATAACGCGGCCGCCATCGCGGCAGGCGAAATGGCAGAGGTTCCCCTCTCCTCGGCAGAATTCATCGTTAACGCGTCGGGTATCGAGCGTCGCCACGTCGTCGAAAAAGCAGGTATTCTGAATATCGATACGCTAGTACCGCGCATCGAGCCGCGCCCGTTCGAGGACGTCGCCTTCCAGGCCGAATGCGCCATGAAGGCCGTGACGCCGGCGCTGGATAAGGCCGGCATCGCAGGGTCCGAGGTGGATGGTGTCATCGTCGCCTCGTCCGCCCAGCAGCGCAATTTCCCGGGCATGGCCTGCGAAATCCAGGACATGATCGGTTCCACCGGTTTCTCCTTTGACCTGACCATGGCCTGTGCCTCGGCGCTCTATGGCCTGCACATCGCCAACGGCATGATCAAGTCCGGCCAGGCCAAGCGTATCCTGGTCTGCTCACCGGAAATCATGACCTGTATCAATGTGCACTCGCGCCGTGATGTTCACTTCATCTTCGGTGACGCAGCCAGTGCGATCCTGGTGGAATCCGATGAGGGCCGCGAAGGCGGCTGGGAAGTGCTCGGCACGCATTGCCAGAACAAGTATTCCATCGCCCTGCGTTCGGATTTCGGCTTCCTCAACGAGGCCGAACGCACCGTTCAGCCGGACCATGAGCCGGGCCTCGACCAGGACGGACACAAGGTATTCAAGGATGTGGTCGGGTTTGCGCCCACCGTGGCGAAATCCCTGATGCAGCAAATCGATCTGGCGCCCGAAGACGTGCGCCGGACCTGGCTGCACCAGGCCAATATCCGCATGGTCGACATGATTGCCAAACGCATTCTGGGGCGCGACCGGACACCGGAGAACGCCCCGGCCATCCTGCAGGAGTACGGCAATACGTCGTCCTCCTCTGTCGTGATCAATTTCGAACAGCACTCCGAAGACATGGCTGCCGGTGAGAACGGTGTCATGTGTGCCTTTGGCGCCGGTTACGGCGTGGGTGCTGCAGCCGTGAGGAAACGCTGATGCGTATCACCCTGTCACTTGTGCTGGCGGCGGGCCTGGCCGCCTGTTCCGCGCCTGACACCGAGACGCCTGAAGAGGACACACCGGTTGAGGCCGCTGAGGCCGAAACCGAGGCCCCGGCCGAAGATGCCGCCGAGGACGCCCCCCCCGCGCCTCCGGGCACGGACATCTATCTCTACGCGTTGAACTGGGACGGCAACACGCCGAGTCTGGGAGACGCTGTCGGCCGCATTGGCAGCGAGGGTTATGACAACCAGCCCTTCTTCACCAATGATGGCGGCGTGCTCTACACCTCTGCCGGCGAGAACGGCAATACCGATATCTGGCGCCATGACCTGGCCTCGGGCGACAGCACCCAGCTGACCGACACGCCGGACGCCAGCGAATACTCGCCGAAAATTCCACCTGCCGAAGGCGCTCTGTCCTATCTCTACCAGCCGCCGGGCGGATATGCGGGCAATGCCTATCTGGCCGATGACGGCAATGCAGATCCGCGAGCAGCGCACGCGCTGGCGCCGGTCGGCTATTACGAGTTTTCAGCCGACATGCGCTATGTGGCGACCTTCTATCTGGGGGATCCGGATGGCGACGGGCCCTTCACCCTGCAGCTGATCGACCGCTCGACCACGCCGGAGACCGTGACCCAGATGGCGGAAAACCCGGGTCGCACCTTCTGGCGCAATCCGCGCGGCACCGGCGTTTATCACTCCGTCGCGGATGCTGATGGCAATCACACGGTTCACTATCTCGATTTCCGCGCTGCAGAGGACACACCGCTCTTTGCCATGCCGGACGGGGTCCAGGATTTCGTCAGCGCAGGCCTGCCCACCGATGGCGTCGCCTTCCTGTCCACGTCTGGCGGCCAGCTGGTCCACTGGGATGGCGATAACTGGATCGAGGCAGGCGACCTGTCTGCCCTGACAAGCATCACACGCCTTGCCATCAGCCCGGACCTGTCGATAGTCGCCATCGTGGCCGAGGAATAGGCCTCACCGCTCCAGCTACACCAAAAGCGCCCTCAGTCCTTGGCTGAGGGCGTTTTGCGTTTGGGCAGCGCGCTCTTCGCCTAGACTTTCTGCGCCTCGGTGATCTTGTAGGTCAGATCATCGCCATCGGCTTCGTGGATGGTGAGATACTCCCCGACCCGCATCAGATGATCGCCGAGGCGAAAGACAGGCTCGTCCGGGCCTTCATGCTCCTCGTCATAGTGGAAGAACCAGTGGCTGCCGCGATGGGTCAGCCAGCCATCGGCTTTCTCCGCATCATCGGGAGAGAAACGATCAACCGTGCACTGGGCCCGGTGCGCCCGCCAGAGTTCAAGGTCGAGATGCCCGTCCTTGTCCAGCGGCGCGACGACGACATAGCCGTGATTATCATCCCCCTCCGGGAAACCGGCGTCGGGATTGCGCCCCAGGCGCAGGATCACACGTGTGAGAGACATGGAATTCTCCCTCATTTATCTATGGTTATATCAGCCAAGATCGGCATGGCGGTCCAGAGCTGCAAGCGCGACAAGTCCGCACAGTTTTCGGCACAGGGTTGCAGCGCATCGCTGGAGCCGCGCGCTCGGCTCTGATACATCCCGGGGATCACTTCAGCGATTTGAGGCCTCATGCCGCGCGCCGCCACAACGAAAAAAACCAAGCAACCCCGGGCCTGGCAGAGGATGATTTCCGGCCGACGGCTGGACCTGCTCGACCCGTCACCCTTCGACGTCGAGATCGAGGACATCGCCCATGGGCTGGCGCGGGTCGCGCGCTGGAATGGCCAGACCAAGGGCGATCACGCCTTCTCCGTCGCCGAACACTCGGTGGTCGTGCTGGAGATTGTCGATAGTCTCTATCCCGGCCTCGATCCGAAATGGCGCCTGGCGGCACTGCTGCACGACGCCCCGGAATATGTGATCGGCGACATGATCAGCCCGTTCAAGGCGGCGCTGGGCGTGGACTACCGCGCCTTCGAGGACCGGCTGGAAGCCGCCGTGCACCTGCGCTACGGCCTGCCGCCGAAGATGAGCCAGGAAGTCCAACGCAAGATCAAGCGTGCCGACACGATCTGCGCCTATTTCGAAGCGACCCAGATCGCCGGCTTCACGCATGAGGAATCGGTGGAATTCTTTGGCCGCCCGCCCGCAGGGCTTGAGATCGCCATTCGCCCGCTTCGCGTCAAGGACGCCCAGGCCCTCTTTCTCGACCGGTTCGAGCAGACCCTGGCAGAAGTCGAGGAGACCCGTTGATGGCGGCCGCGAATGCGCTTGTCGTAGGACTGAATGCGGTGATCCTGACCGTCAACCAGGATCGCCCACAAGTCCTGATCGTACCCCAGGACGAGGACGGGGTCGCCCTGCCCTTCGGCCCGTTCAATCCGGCCGAACACCGTACATTCGAAATTGGCCTGCGGCGCTGGGTTCAGGAACAGGCCCGCTTCCAGCTGGGTTATGTCGAACAGCTCTACACCTTTGGTGACCGGGGGCGCGAAGCCCCTGTCGCCGCGATGACCGATATCGGCGATGGCCGCATAATTTCGGTCGGTTATCTGGCCCTGACGTCCGATACGTCTACCCCGCCTGATGGCGGTGGCTTGTGGCGTGACTGGTACGCTTTCTTCCCGTGGGAAGACTGGCGTGAGGGCAAACCGGCCGTGATTGAACAGGAAATCCTGCCGCGCCTGTCCGCCTGGGCCGACGAAGCCGCCGCCCCCGGCCGCCGCGCCACCCGCCACGACCGCCTCAAACAGACGTTTGGCGAAGGTGGATCGCGCTGGAATGAGGAACGCGTGCTGGACCGCTATGAATTGCTCTACGAGGCCGGTCTCGTCGACGAAGCGGCCCGCGATGGCGAGGCCGACCGACCGTCCGGATGCCCGGGACTGGGCCCCGCCATGGCGTCCGATCACCGCCGCATCCTGGCGACGGCGCTGTCGCGGCTGCGCGGCAAGGTCAAATATCGCCCGGTCGCGTTTGAACTCATGCCGGAAGCCTTCACCCTGTCCGCCCTGCAACAAACCGTTGAAGCCATTATCGGCTATCGGTTGCACAAGCAGAATTTCCGCCGCGCGCTCGATCGTGCCGGTTTTGTTGAAGGCACGGGCAAGATGGAAAGCCAGACCGGCGGCCGCCCGGCAGAGCTCTATCGCTATCGCCGCGAAGCCCTGGCCGGACTGCCCTCGCTGGGCCTGGCCACGCCGAAACTTCGCGACGTCTGAGCGCGCAGACCTGTTTGAGTGCCCGACACTTGCTCTATGCTCAAACTGAGCATATATAGGGTTCACCGATTAGGCTCATTTCGAGCATAAGGCGATTGTTCTGATCGCCGATTTTCAGATCCGAGTAATGCTCATTTCGAGCAAAATGGAGGCGAAGATGGACGGACTTAGCTGGGACAAGAACCTGCAGGCCGATGAGGGCCGCACGTCCGACACTTACGACCTGCCCTACACGGATGAGGTGAAAGCCGCGACTGATCATCTCTATGAGCGCGTGAAACACGTCGTCACGCCGATGGAATGGCCGCAGAAGGCCGCCCTGATCCACGCCATCAACGAACTGAAAAAAGAAAAGAAAGCCGTCATCCTGGCGCACAACTACATGACCGCCGACATTTTCCACACGGTTGGCGATTTGATGGGCGACAGCCTGGCCCTGGCGCGCATGGCCGCCGACAGCGATGCCGAGATCATCGTCCAGGCCGGTGTGCATTTCATGGCCGAGACGGCCAAGTGCATGGCACCGAACAAAACGGTCCTCATCCCCGACACCCGCGCCGGTTGCAGCCTGGCGACCTCCATCACGGCCGAGGATGTGCGCCGCATCAAGGCGGCCTATCCGGGCACTCCGGTGGCCACCTATGTGAACACCACGGCGGATGTGAAAGCCGAGTGCGACATCACCTGCACCAGCTCCAACGCCGTCCAGGTCGTTGAGAGCCTGGGCAGCGACACCGTCATCCTGTTGCCGGACCAGTACCTGGCCAAGAATGTCGCCGCACAGACGGATGTGAAAATTCTCACCTGGGCCGGCAGCTGTGAAGTGCATGAGCAATTTACCGCCGAGGACGTTCAGGATCTGCGCGATGCCCATCCCGGCGTGGTCATCATCACCCACCCGGAAAGCCCGCTGGACGTGGTCCAGGCCGCCGACTTCGCCGGCTCCACCGCCGCAATGGCGGACTGGGCGCGCAAGAGCGGCGCCAAGACAGCCGTCCTGCTGACCGAATGCTCCATGAGCGACAATGTCACGGTTGAGGTTCCGGAAGTGAATTTCGTGCGCCCGTGCAATCTCTGCCCGCACATGAAGAAGATCACGCTGGAAAACATCTATGACTGCCTGAAATTCGGCCAGCACGAGGTGGAAGTCGACGAGGCCGTCATCGAAGGCGCCCGCGCCGCCGTCCAGGCCATGCTCGACTTGCCCAAGCCCGCCGTCCCGGCCAGCTTTGACCCGAGCAAGCAGGAAAAACCGGTCGAGCTGGTCAGCATCTAGTCCAGGAGGGTCACATGACCCGCCCCGTTCTCATCATCGGAGCCGGCATTGCCGGGCTTTGGGCGGCGTTGACCAGCCCGCTTGTTGCTCAGGAGAGCCAAGCCAGCATTGTCATGCCCAACTCAGCGCAGTGCGAGCCCCCCGCAGAAGGCCCCGGCGCCACGCCCGAAACCGCGATCAGCGTTTACATCGACCAACTTGTAGGCGATGCCGAGGATGTTCGGGAGTTTGATCTGGACTCAGAATACGACTGCCGGTGGATCCGCACGGTCGGCTACTTCGCATGGGTTGATTATTGGCACTATCGCGGACGAATTTCATCAGCCGCTTTGCCGGAGCTTTCAGCCGCCACCGCGCCGTGGATTGAGAATTTCTCAGATACGGAAACGCGGCGACATGACCTCCAACAGCACCAGATCGAAATTGTTGGAATCTATTATGATCTTTGCCGCCGTGCTGACGAGCACGCACGGCGCGCCGAAGCGGAAGACGGCGTCATCCTGATCAATATGGGTGGACCGTGCCATTATGGCAGCCTCAACGGATTGATGATTCGCGACGTCCGCGTCCTTTCGACACTGACCGATGGTCCGGTCCGTTTGAGGGGAGAAATAAACCGAGAGCAGTTTGGCAATCTGGTCGATGTCACTGGGGTCCGCCCGGATATTGTCCAATCTCTGGAGAGCGCCTCCCGAGACAGTTTACGCCTCCTTTCGACGGGTGAAGCAGAGTACCTGACAACCACTAACTGGTCGCCGGAAGCGATAGCCGAAGCAGTAGCTGATGAAGATGACTGGACAAGCGCGCTGGCCCGAACGCTTTTGCGCCACCCCGATTGGGGAATAGGCAAGTTCCAAGCCTTCATCAAAACAGACTTCTACTCAGATGATCCTGCTGTTGGACGTGAACCGGCTGAACATTCGGACATTTTCGGCTGCTTCTGCCTGACGGCGGACTGCAGTGACAGTTGGCCGCTGTCTTCTTGGGACGCCCAACATCTGGCGGACGAGGTTTTGTGTGTACGACTGCATGAAGACCAGACAGGTGCATGGCAGGTGAGACCATGACCCGCCCCGTTCTCATCATCGGAGCCGGTATTGCCGGGCTCTGGGCGGCGTTGAAGATGGCGCCGCGCGAGGTCGTACTGCTGACAGGTGCGCCGCTGGGCCATGGCGCAGCGTCCGGCTGGGCGCAGGGCGGTGTGTCTGCAGCGCTGGCCGATAATGACAGCCCGGCCCTGCATGCGCGCGACACGATGATGGCGGGTGCTGGCCTGGTTGAGGCTGATGCAGCCCACGCCCTGGCCGAAGGTGCGGCGGCGGAAGTCCGGGCGCTGGCGGCGATTGGCGCGCCGTTCGAACGCAACGGGTCTGACTGGTCCCTGTCGCGCGAAGCCGCTCACTCCGCCCACCGCGTGGCCCGTGTGAAGGGAGATGGCGCCGGCGCTGCCATCATGGCGACACTGATCGAGGCCGTGCGCGCCAGCCAACACATCATTGTCCGCGATGGCTGGAAGGCCGTTCACCTGCTGGAAGGCGAGACCGGATGTGCGGGTGCTCTTGCCGAAGGACCAAACGGTGAGGCTGAAACCATCTTCGCCGAGGAGACAGTGCTGGCCATGGGCGGTGCGGGCGGCCTGTTTGCCCTGACCACCACACCGGCCGGGGCGCAGGGCCAGGCCATGGCCATGGCGGCCCGACTGGGCGCGCAGATCCAGGATCCGGAATTTGTGCAATTCCACCCGACCGCGCTCAACGCCGATCTCGACCCGGCCCCGCTGTGTACCGAAGCCCTGCGCGGCGAAGGCGCCGTCCTGATCGACAAGACGGGCGAGCGCTTCATGAAGCCGGTGCACGAACTGGCCGAGCTGGCCCCACGCGACGTCGTCGCCCGCGCCGTGCATCGCCAGAACGCCCGCGGACTGGGGGCCTTCCTAGATTGCCGCGAGGCCATCGGCGAGGCATTCCCAGACCGGTTCCCGGCCGTGTTTTCCGCCTGCCAGCGCGCCGGCATTGATCCGCGCGTGCAGCCGATCCCGGTCGCCCCGACCGCGCACTATCATATGGGTGGCGTGAAAACAGATATTGATGGCCGTACGAATGTTGGCGGCCTGTGGGCCATCGGCGAATGTGCCTCCAGCGGTCTGCACGGCGCCAACCGGTTGGCGTCCAACTCGCTGGCTGAAGGCCTGGTTGCTGCCGCGCGGTGTGCGGAGGCGATGTCGAAGGGGGGGCGTCGTGACCTTCCCCCTCCCCATCGCAAGCTCGGGACCTCCTCCGCAAGCGGGGGAGGAAAACTCCCGCATCTCGCTTTGCAGCGCTTGCGGCAGGCGATGAGCCGGCATTGCGGAGTTGAGCGTTCTGCCAGCGGTCTTGGGGAGCTGATTGAGCTGATCAACGCGCTGGAAGCCAGCCATGGTCCGGCCGACGCGCTCGTAGCTGCCCGGTTCATTGTCACCGCCGCGCTGCGCCGTACCGAGAGCCGTGGCGGACATTTCCGAACCGATTACCCCGCTACAGCCGACAACGCTGCCCATACCGTCTGCACCCTGGCTGATCTCGATCAGCCCAGCACCGAAGCCGCACGCCACAGCGTGCCGGCCGAATAGGACACTCCATGCCCGTCAATCCGATCCCACGCTATCTCGTTTCCGAGGCTGTCACCCGTGCCCTGGCGGAAGACCAGGGAGGACGTGGCGACGTTACCGCACTGGCCTGCATCCCCGCCAAGGCGGAGAGCAAATTCTATTTCGTTTCGCGCCAGGACGGCGTGTTCTGTGGCATGCAGCCAGCACTGGAAGCGGTCTGGCAGATGGACCCGGAAGCCCTGATCAGCCCGCAGGTCCAGGACGGGGCAAACGTCGCCAGGGGCGATGTCCTGGCCAGTGTTACCGGCAATGCCCGCGCGCTCCTGTCAGCGGAACGCATAGCGCTGAACTTCATGGGCCGGATGAGCGGCATCGCCAGCTTCACCCGCCAGTATGTAGACGCGGTCGCCGGGACGGGCGCGCGCATCGCCCATACCCGCAAGACCACGCCGGGTTTTCGTGCCTTCGAACTACAAGCTGTCCAGGCTGGTGGCGGGGCCTTGCACCGCTACGGGCTGGATGACGCCATCCTGATCAAGGACAATCACGTGGCCGTCTGTGGCGGTGCGGCCCAGGCCGTGAAGGCGGCCCGGGACAGCGCCGGTCACATGACCCGTGTTGCCGTCGAAGTGGACCGTCTCGACCAGCTTGGCGACGCAATCTCGGCAGGCGCGGAAAGCGTTCTGCTGGATAATTTCTCGCTGGATGATCTGCGCGGCGCGGTCGCCCAGGCCAAGGGCAAGGTGACGCTGGAAGCCTCCGGCGGCGTCAATCTGGACACGGTGCGCGGTATCGCGGAAACCGGGGTCGATATCATCTCGGTGGGAGCGCTGACGCATTCGGCGCCCAATTTCGATATCGGGCTGGACGAGGGCTAGGGCTCAGCCGTCCGACTGGACCAGCTTGCTGAGCGGCAAGGGCCCCATCTCCGGCTCTGGCAGGATCCCGTCCAGCCGGGCCTGTCCGTAACAGAACCCCTCGCTCATACTGTCATACCAGAGTACGTCGCTGCCATTGCGCGCGACCACCCAGAAGCCGAACCCGTGTTCGGCCCCGGCCTCACGAACCCAGACCTCCGGTTCGATTCGCAGGCTCTCCCACAGCGTCAGCTGGGCTGTGGACAGCTCTCCCTCGGCGACCAGGACAAGCCCGCGGATCTGCGCCTCGGTGATCAGGCTCAATCGCCGCCCCTCAGATCTGCCGGCAGTCCGGACGAGGCGAGCTCGTCCTCTCCCAGTCCACAGAGCTCATGCGGGAAGACCAGCCATTCATCACACTCGTGAATGAAATAGTCCGGCAAGAGGTCGGTCTGATTGCGGGTCGGTTTGAAATAGACCGTGGCGATGCGGATATCCGCCGGAAGATTGCGCCGGCATTTGCGCCCCAGCACCTGCAGCAAAGCCTCGATCGAGCGACCGCTGTCGAAAACATCATCCACGATCAGGACCCGGTCATCGGCGTTCAGGGTGTCAACGAGATAGCCCTCGCCATAGACGCGAACCTCCCGCGACTGCTCGTCTATGCCCGTATAGGACGAGGTGCGGATAGCGATGTGATCGGCCTTGTGACCCTTGAATTCGAGATATTCCTGTACTGCGATCCCGATGGGCGCACCACCGCGCCAGACCCCGACAATATGCGTTGGCTCGAACCCGTCAGCGCGCACCTTCTCGCCCAGGCGAAAGCTGTCGGCCAGCAGGTCGGAGGCGGAAATGAAAGTCTTTTCGATAGTCATCAAAAGGGGCTCGCATGGAAGGGTCCTGCGTCGAGCCTAACCTGTTATGATAAAGGCAGGAAGCGATTCCACTGTGGCCGATGCGGCGAGGAGACCGGAGCCGTGTTTTCGCAGGTCAGCATTCCCAATGATGCGCGCTGGCGGTTTTGTATCGGGCTGGCGTCGGTCACCTTTGTGGGCAGTCTGGTCTGGCTTGCGAGCAATCTTGGCGGGATTGCGGACTTGGGGCTGTTTGGCGCCAAGCCGTCCGGCTTCGTCATGCGTTTCGCCTCGTCAGCGATGCACGGCCTGCTCGGCGGCCTGGCCGTCCTGCTCTACATGGTCAGCTTTGTTCTGCTGCTGCGCCGGGCCACGCTTTTCCTGCCGCTCTACATGACGGCCAGCGGTTGTCGCTTCTTTTACTGGCTGTCCCAGGTCCAGATCGTCGAGTTTCCCGCAGTGGTGGGCTTTTTCATGCTGGCAGCAGATCTGGCGGTTATCGGCACCGCAGGGAAATGGTATCTGGAAACCCGTCGTTAAGGGTAACAAAAACCTACTAAGCATCTATAAAACATTCATTTTCTCGAACGCCTCTGCACTGTAAAGAGCGCACCAATTGTTGCCTTGTGTCGAGAGTTCATGCGTTTTCCCTACAGTCCCATTCCCAAATCCCGGCCCTGGGCCGTGGTCTGCCTTGCGGCGAGCCTGCCGCTGATCAACGCGCTGCTCTGGTCGATGGTGGATCTGGTGCAAAAGCATGCAGCACTCTCACAAACCCCGTTCGGCCAGGCGCTGCCGCCCATGTTTGCGACCGGGCCCGCCATTGTAATCACCGGGGCGGCCTGCCTGTTGGGCTATGCCATCGCCCTGCTCCTCTTGATCATGCGTCGCCGGTATTTTGTGTTCGCCTATGGATCAGCGAGCATTTTGCGCATCTCGATCTGGGGAACGCAGATTTTTAATTACGACTTCCCCGGAATCATTGGCTATTTCCTGCTTGCAGTCGATACAGCCGTCCTGTTTGCCGGGCTTCACTGGTACCAGGATCGCAAAGCCGGTGGAGATAGGTCATGCAACGAGGGGAGTTCCCGCGCGGAACGGTACGGCAGCTAGTCATCGAGAGCGATGCCATCGCCAACAACATGCTGGGCGATCCGACGACGCGTCGTGTGGATGTCTATATCCCCGCCGGTCATGACGGATCGGGCCTGCCCTTGCTGGTCGACCTGGTCGGCTTCACTTCGGGTGGCCCCAAACACACCAACTGGAATAATTTCGGCGAGAATGTCCCGGAGCGCGCCGACCGGCTGATCGCCGAGGGCAAGATGGCGCCCTGTGTCATCGCCTTTCCGGACTGTTTCACCCGCCTCGGCGGAAATCAGTATGTGAACTCCGCCGCGATGGGCAATTGGGCTGACTTCATCACCCGGGAATGCGTGCCCATGATCGAGGCCGAGCTCGGCTGCGGCGGAACGGGCAAGCGCGGCGTTTTTGGCAAGAGCTCCGGCGGTTATGCCGCCATGGTCCACGCCCTGCTCTATCCCACCTTCTGGTCTGCTGCGGCCAGCCATTCCGGGGATATGGGCTTTGAACTGATGTTTGCCGCCGATTTCGCGCACACCCTGCGCCGCATCGACAAGCGGGGCGGCACGATCGAGGCCTTCATCGAGCACTTCGAAAAGGCGCCGAAAATTGATGGCAGCGACCTGCACGCCCTGATGATCCTCGCCATGGCCGCGACCTATGACCCCGATCCGGACAGCTATCTCGGCATCCGCCTGCCGGTGACCATGGATACGTGCGAACGCATCGAGGACCGCTGGGCGCAATGGCTCAAATGGGACCCGCTGGAAATGCTCGACGAACATGGCGAAGGGCTGAAACAGCTCAAGGGCCTGTTCATCGATTGCGGCGATGTCGACCAGTACAACCTGCTTTACGGCGCGCGACGCATGCACCGCGCACTGAGCGCGCGCGATATCGCACACGTGTATGAAGAGTTTCCGGACAATCACTCATCCACGGACTACCGGATGGATGTCAGCCTGCCCTATCTGACGCGTGTACTCAGCGACTAGCGCGCCGGCACCAGATAGTCCGACCGGTTGCCGCCCATCGCCGCACTGAGAGAGGTCGCCACCAGCGCGATCAGCATGCGGGCGACAATGGTGAAGAAGAGCAGCAGGATCTGGTCATCCGCGATCAGCAGGCGAAGGATATTATTCCAGCGGAAGGGCAGACCGGTGTGCTCCAGGCGCGCCTCGACCCACCCGGCCGCGGACAGCATGCCGTCAAGAATGTCCGGCGCGATAATCCCCAGTGTCACCAGCATCAAAATGCCCAGGACGAAGGCAAAGAACAGGGATGCGGTCATCGATCCGATACTGGCCAGCAAACGGCCAATCCCGCTTGTGCGGGGCGATACCGGCGCCAGCACTACAGCCAGGATGATGCGTGCGATGATGGTGAAGATCAGGATGACGATCGCCTCGGAAGCGGCAAAAATACCGACCCAGACATTGTATTTGCTTGGCAGGCCGGTCGATGTCACAGCGCGCTCGATCAGATCGGCGCCATTCTGGACCCAGTGCAGCCACAGGGGCGCATACACGCCGAGAATGACCAAGATTGCCAGCGCGAGAACCATGGCAACCATTACGGTCAACCCGGTCATAGCCATACGTCCGAACATCACATCCCCCTGCGCCGCTCCCCGCGACACTTCGATTGAAACACGAACTTAAAGAGCGAATGCGGCAAGGTCGCGGCAACTCTCCTCACAGGCGAACATAGCAAAACAGGCGGCACTTGGCCGCCTGCTTTTTCTTGCACACAAGAGAGAGTTGATCAGTCGATCTCTTCCTCGTCGACCTTGGCCCCCTCGGCGTCCGGCATTTCCACGATCTGGACCCAGTATTTGCCAATAGAATTGACCACGCGCATCAGGCGGTCCAGCGAAATCGGCTTGACGATATAAGAGGATGCGCCGAGCCCGTAGCTCGACAGGATGTCATCCTCGCTCTTCGACGTTGTCAGCACGATGATGGGAATATGCCGCAATTCAGGATCGGCCTTGACCTCTTCCAGCGCTTCACGACCGTCTTTCAGCGGCATGTTCAGGTCGAGCAGGATAATGCCGGGAAAAGGCTCCCCCTTCAGATGCGCGTAGGCGCCCTGGCGCTTGAGATAGTCAACGAGCTGTTCGCCATTTTCGAGAAACTCGAGCGGATTGCGCAACCGGACTTCTTCACAGGCCTCCTTGAACAGCAGGCGATCATCCGGATCGTCATCGACCATCAAGATCGTGAATAGCGAGTTCTCAGTGCTCATTGTGCCAGCCTCTTTGCCAGATCCGCCCTAACCCCAAGGACGATTAACCCCAACTTCTACTGATGCTTGGGCAAGATCAAGGAAAACTCGGCGCCCTGCCCGGGAATAGACTGCGCCCGCAGCGTCCCGCCGTGGCGTTCGGCTATCTTAACGCAAGTTGCCAGTCCAATACCACTCCCCTCGAACTCGCTTCGCGAGTGCAGCCGCTCGAACATTTCAAAGATGCGGTCTGAATATTTCGGATCGAAACCGATCCCGTTATCACGGACCCGGAGTCCGATCTGGGCCGCATCACCCGTATCGAAGACCTGCACAGAAACCTCCGGCGCCTGACCGGCTGGCTGGTATTTCACGGCATTGCTCAACAGGTTGTCGAAGACGATACGCATCTGGGTCTCATCCGCTTCAATCACCGGCAGGGATGCGATATCGATACGGGCCTGTGAGGCCTTGATGCAAGCCGAACTGTCGGTAAGCACACTCTTCCACAACGCCTCCAGATCCACGTCAGAGATCTGTGTGTTCTTGTCATTGACCCGGGCAAAGGTCAGCAAGGCATCGATCAGGCGGCGCATGCGTCCGGACGCATCAACCATGCGGCTGAGATAAACGCGACCGGAGTCGTCCAGTACATGATCATATTTGTCGTGAAGACGCTGACCAAAGCTCTCGATCTTCCTCAATGGCTCCTGCAGATCATGTGAGGCCGCCGAAGCGAAGACCTGCAGATCCTGATTGGAGCGCTCAAGCTCGCGGGCATAGCGCGCAATCGTTTCGTGCGCGTCATCGTCCGGTACCTGTGTCGCGTTTTCTCTCAGCAGGAGGATAACGAGGGTCAGCGCCAGCACTGCCAACACCCCCAGCAAAACCGGACCAAGCAGCGTGACGGGGCCGGACGCAAACAGGATCACCTCACCGATCAGGGCGAGCGAGGCGATCGGTCCGGCGAATACCAGCAATCGCTTGATCTTGATTCCGAATAACATCCGGCTTTCCGCTCCAGCGGGTCTGTGAAGACCCGGTTTTGGTTTCCCTAAATCACCGTGCCCTGGCGAATGGGCAGGATCAGTGTGAAGACGGCGCCCGCTTCCGGCTCGCCCCAGGCCGTCAGTTCGCCGGAATGGCGTTCGGCGATTTTTCGGCACGTCGCCAGGCCGACACCTGTCCCGTCAAACTCTTCTCGGCCATGCAGGCGCTCGAACATGCCAAAAATACGCTCGGCATGACGCGGCTCGAACCCGATTCCGTTATCGGTGATCGAAATCCGGGCCACGGCGCCCGCTTCTCCCACTTCGACATTGCCCTCGATCGTAATGTTGGGCGTCACGCCCGGCCGACGGAATTTCAACGCATTGGCCAGCAAGTTCAGGAAGAGCTGGTGCATCTGGCCGGGATCCGCCTCGATCGCCGGCAACTCGCCCACGCGTATCTTCGCGTCTTCGGCAACAATGCGTGGCTCCAGGTCCGAGAGTACGTCCGCCACCACCCCGGCCAGCTCCACCGGCAGATAGGATGTGGTCTTGGAATTGACCCGCGAATAGCTCAGCAGGTCATCGATCAGACGCCGCATACGCCCGGCGGCATCCACCATGCGTTCAAGATAGTGCCGACCGGTGTCGTCCAGCGCGGGCGCATACTTGTTGTTTAATCGCTCACCGAAGGCCTGGATCTTGCGCAGCGGCTCCTGCAGGTCATGCGACGCGGCATAGGCGAATTCCTGCAATTCCGCATTCGAGCGTTTGAGTTCCTGGGCATAGCGGCGCAGGGCTTGCTCATCCCGTTTGCGCTTGGTGATATCGCGGAAGGTAATCACAGCGCCCGCAGAAGGACTGTTGGCGTCGATCGCAGACGTGGCAAATTCGATCTGAAGCGGTTGGCCATTCTTGGTCCAGAAGACTTCCTTGTCGGTCTCCTCGATCGGCACGCCGGCGGTATGCACCGGACAGTCTTCCTTGGGATAGAGGGATCCGTCCCGGTGCGAATGGTGCACCATGGAATGCATGACCTTGCCGATCAGTTCTTCCTCGACATAGCCCAGCATCTCGCAGGCGCGGGGATTGATGAATGTCACCCGGCCTTCGCCATCGATCCCGTAAATTCCCTCCGCTGCCGTCATGAGGATCTGGGAGAAGCGCTGCTTGGCCTCGTGTGTGGCCTTGGCCCGCTGCCGGGAGATATTCCGGTGGGCGCTGAACAGTACGGCGAGCAGGATAAAGGACAGGGCCATCGCGACGGCGAAGACCCGCAACACCGCCCGGGCCTGATTGGCACCGGCCAGTGCTTCAGAAACCTCGACCTCGGTGATGATGCCGAAATTGCGCTGCGGGAACCATTCCCAGGCCCCCATCACCAGAATACCGCGAATATCGCGATAGCCCCGTAGATTGGCACCGGTATTGCCGGAGATCACATCCTCGGTCGCAAAGGTCAGCGGCCAGTCCGTGTAAGCCCGCTGGGGCCGCCCGACCACGGTCAGGTCGAGCCCGGGGTCACGAACCACCAGGTGAAGCAAGGAGGGATGGCTCTCCGCCAGCAGCCCCTCCTCGACCATGATCTGCTCGTAGCGCGAGCTGGACAAAAGCCGCCCCTGATCATCGACCACGAATGTATCGCCGGATGCGCCGGTACGTCCGACCTGGAAAGTGGTGGTGTATTGCAGGCGCGGATCGAGATCGAAGACCAGATATCCCAGATGCTCTCCGCCATCCTCGATCACGGCGACGGCATGCATGAGCGGGCGCTCGAGCAGGCCATTTTCGTCGGATTCCACAAACTCGTTGGAAATATAGGGGGCGCTCAGCGTCACGCCATTCGCTTGCAGGCGCTGCCGGTCGACATGGTCGAGGACGAGGGACGGATGCCCCAGCGCCTGCTCATCACTGCCCGCAAGCACGGTGCCGTTGGGAGAGATGACCGCAAACCCGGTATATCCATATTCTTCCAGCCAAGGGCCCAGCATGATGGAGAGCTCGACTTGCAGGGGTGAGGTCCGCAGGCTTGGCGCCACGGGCAGGATGGTCAGTTCGCGAACAGCTCCCAGAACATCGATATTCTGTGACCAGATGCGTACATGGCTTTCCTGTTGCGCAGCCCAGTCCTCGTAACGCTGGTAGGTATTGGCCAGAACAGTCTCGAGCGTGGCCTGGTTCGTCGTCCGCGCCGATGACATCAGCGCCCGCTCCCCGGCCATGACCGCAATCGCAACGATTATGATAAATCCAACGGCCAGAATGCCGGGCAGGATCTCACCGATCCAGCTATCCGGCTCGAGCAAATCATCATCCTGGAGCACGTGCGGATTGTCGCGCTCATCATCTGCTGCCTGATCGTTTGAAATCTCAGCCATTTAGCGTCTTAGAATCGATCCCCTGAGCACTCTAAGCAAATCTCGCCATGAATTGGACCCGTAAACCACAAGCTTGTGCCGTTTCCACGGCGAAACTGGGGTCGATTGCTTCAGGCAGCGTTCAGGCGGCCTCCCCTAGTTTCGACAGCGTGCGCCCCGCGGTGTGCCGGAGATCCTGATCCACATACCCTCGCAGGAAAGGATCGATGGCACACCGCATCTTTTCACCATTCCAGTGATTTACCTTGAATTCCAATGTGTTCCTGGATTCGCCGGAGCGTGGCGCCGGAGACGTCTGGCGGAAGATTGTCGAGGGCAAACCAGGCCCGTTCGGCGATCTCGCCTTGCTCGGCTGGCTCGCAGTCCACGGCCTCCATTGCGGCATAAAGTATGACGTGGTCGCCCCGGAAAAAGCGATGATTGGCGAAGATGCCGACAAGCTGCAATCGCCCCCGCGCATTCAGACCCGCTTCCTCTTCCAGCTCCCGTTCCGCAGCGATCTCGGCCAGCTCACCACGCTCGACACCGCCGCCCGGCAGATGCCAGCCGCTGATATAAGTGTGCTTCACCAGCATGATAGCACCGTCATCGCGCTGAGCGAGCACGCGCACGCCCAGCGTCGTGCCACGCTTCACCCGCCACCAGGCCTGGAACAGCGGTCGCAATACCGGTTCAAGCCGCCATCTCCAGCTCATACTTCCACTCCGACTGGCCAGCGCGCGATCCGCGCGCTATGTAGCCACCGAAACAATTTGATTTGGGGTATTTCCATGTTTGCTCTTGTCGCCCTTGGCCTGATCGCCGGCCTGTTCGGACTTCTCAATCTCATCGAGTATGGTCGTTTCGACTAACCTGTTCTCAGAGTATTGAGTGTTTCCATGTCGGCTCCGGTTTTCATTGCATTGATTCTCGGCGGGATTGTCGTTCTCCTGTTTGGTGGCGATTTTCTGGTACGAGGCGGAGCCGGCCTGGCACGCCGTTGGAAACTGCCCTCACTTTTTGTCGGTCTGACGATTGTTGCCTTCGGCACGTCAGCGCCGGAACTTGTGGTCAGCGTGCAGTCTGCCCTGGCAGGAGCCCCTGGTCTGGCGATGGGCAACATCGTCGGCTCCAACATTGCCAATTTCCTTCTTGTGCTTGGACTTCCCGCCGTGTTCGGAGCGATCGCGACCACCACGCCCGGTGTTCGCCGCAATGCCATTTTCGCGCTGGTCGCAGCGATTGCATTGATTGGTGTCGGCTATGATCACCAAATCACTCCGGTTGAAGGATACGGCTTGTTCGCGACGATCATCGCCTATGTGCTCATCCTGGGCTTTCTGGCCCGTGGCAAGACCGATGATCCAAGCCTGGCCGAGCTGACCGATATCGATGGAATTGAAGGCCTGCCTCACAAATGGAGCGGGATCCTGTTCTCGCTGGCCGTGGGCCTGATCGCCCTGCCTGTTGGTGCACAGATGATTGTCGTTGGCGGCACTGAGGCCGCGCGCGCGCTGGATATCGACGAATCAATCATCGGACTGACCGCGCTTGCATTCGGAACCTCGCTTCCCGAACTGGCCACCGTGGTGATGGCGTCGATCCGTCGCCAGGCAGACCTGGCGATCGGAAATGTGCTGGGCTCGAACATTTTCAACGTCTTCGCCGTCGGTGGCGCGACTGGTATTGCCGCGGGCGCAGTCGGCGCAGAACTGCCGGTACCCGATGGCTTCTTCGCCCTGGATTTCTGGGTCATGCTGGCCGCAAGCATCGTGATCGCCGGGATCGTGCTCGCGCGTCGACCGATCGGACGTTTTCTCGGCCTGCTCCTGTTTGTAGCCTATGTGGGCTATATCGCCGTGCTCGCCCAGAGCATCCTCTGATTGATGTCTGACGGGGGACAGCCTCCCCGTTTTTCCCCGAGACTTGTGACCCGTGTCGGTCTAGCTTGCCGCCCAGACAGGGGAGACCAGCATGGCTGAACCACAATCCAATCGACTTGTGAGTATTGATGCGCTGCGCGGAATTGCCGTGCTGGGTATTCTCATGATGAATGTACAGGGGTTCGCGATGACCCCGATGGCCTATGACGATCCCACCATGATGATGGATCTGACCGGCGCCAATCTGACCGTCTGGTCCGTCGCCCATACCTTCTTCGCGATGAAATTCATCACGATTTTCTCCACCCTGTTCGGGGCGGGCATCATCCTGATGGCCGGCGAAGGCGACACTACAGGCAAACACTTTCCGCGCATGCTCTGGCTGCTCCTGATCGGGGCCATCCATGCCTATGTCTTCTGGTGGGGGGACATCCTGGTCCACTACGCCATTCTCGGCATGATCGCCGTCAGCGCCCGCAAGATGTCGGTCGGCAAGCTGACCTTCTTCGGCATTCTCCTGATCCTGATCGGCGGCGCCATCATGGTGGGCCTGACCTATCTCGGTGCCCTGTTCACGCCGCCGGAAGGCGCGTCGGAAGAACAACAGATGATGGCCGGCATCCAGGAGAACATGATCACCAGCTTCCAGGCCGGTTTCATCAATCATATCCCGCTCAACGCCATGTTTGCGGGCATCGGCCAGGTGGTCAGCCTGATCTTCATGGGCCCACGGACGCTGGGCCTCATGTTCATCGGCATGGCGCTTTACAAGAGCGGGTTCCTCTCTGCCGCCTGGAGCACGTCGCGCTATCTCATCCTCTCGGTCGTCGTCATCGCTGTTGGCGTCTATCTCAACTGGATGTCCACCACGACGATGATCTCCGGCGAGTTCTCCCCCCAGGCCAAGGCCGACGGCCTTGCCTGGTCCTTCTTCGGCAGCGTGGTCCTCGCCTTCGGCTATGCCAACCTGGTGATGCTGTTGTCCAAAGTCGGCCTGTTCAAACTCGTGATTGCCTGGTTCGCCAGTGTCGGCCGCATGGCCTTCACCAATTATCTGAGCCAGACGCTGATCATGACCTTCATCTTTGTCGGTGCGCCGGGGCTTGGACTGTTCGGCACGGTTGAACGGGTCGACCAGCTCAAACTGGTCCTGCTGGTCTGGGCCATCCAGCTGATCTGGTCGCCGCTATGGCTATCCCGCTTCAAGTTCGGTCCGCTGGAATGGCTCTGGCGTTCGCTGACCTATGGCAAGCTGCAGCCGATCGTGAAGCGCTGACCGTATCCTATATGACTGGCGGCAGGCGGGTGTTTGTGAGAAGCAGCAAGTAATCTCAAACATTTGCCTGTCTTCATGTCGTCAGTGCCCGCACAATTTCCCAAGCCCGAGACCTCCGGGGCAACACCGCCCACGGCGCTCGATCCGATTCGGGTGTTTCGCGAATTCGCCGTCGATGTCGCGAGCATCCGGGAGGAAACGGAGCTGTATCGCTATGTCGCGCGCAATGTCGTGGCGCGGCTGGGCTATATCGATTGTGTTGTCTACAAGCTCGACCGCGATCGCGGTGAGCTTGTCCAGATGGCGGCGATCGGCGAGAAGACCCTCGATGAAGACGACACCGAGATCGTCAACCGCCTCACCATACCGATCGGTTCCGGCATTACCGGCAGCGTCGCCACCTCCGGCCGGTCGATCCGCGTCGATGACCTGACCGGCGACGAGCGATATGTTCAGGACCTGATGCAGGCCCGCTCGGAGCTGTGCGTCCCGATACTCGACGGCGAGCGCGTCATCGGAGTGATCGACAGCGAACATGTCGAACCGGCCTTCTTTTCCGAGAAAAGCCAGGAATTGTTCGAGTCCATCGCCGCGCTCACAGCCGCCCAGCTGCGCCACATCTGGGCACTGGACGCATTGAACACCGCGCGGGTGGAGCTGGAGCATGCGCTCGACATCTCACGCAATGCCGAACAGATGCAGGCCAGCTTCCTGGCCAACGCATCGCACGAGCTACGCACGCCCCTCAACGCCATTATCGGTTTTTCCGAATTGCTGGTCCGCGAGGGATATATCGCTGAGGACACAAACCGGGCCACTGAACAGGCGGAGACGATCAAGACCGCCGGTGATCGCCTGGCCCGCATCATCAACGACATCCTGGACATGTCCAAGATTGCCGGCGGCAAGATGCCCAGCGTCCCGGAAACCTTCGATGCCATCTGGGAGGCGGAAAATGCCATGGCACCCTTCCAGCAGATGGCGATGGATGCCGGGGTCCAGCTCACCCTCGCGGACGGCGGCCGCGACGAAATCCTGGCCGTGGGCGATATCCGCCACGTGCATCGCATCGTCGGCATGTTGCTGGAAAATGCCATCCGCTACTCGCCGCAGGGCGGCGCTGTCACGGTTGAGGTGGACGAAGACGACGAGCATGCCGTGATCGCCATCCAGGACGAAGGTATCGGCCTGTCCGCAGACGCGCTCGAACGCATTTTCGAACCCTTCCACCGGGAAACCGATGCAACAGAGGTATCCGCCCAGGGCACGGGGCTGGGCCTGTCCCTGGCCAGAGACCTGGCCGATCTCAACTTCGCCCGCATCACTGTCCGCAGCGAACCCGGCATCGGCAGCCGTTTCGCGCTCTCACTGCAGAAGGCAGATAAGGGGTAGACTCACCCCTTCCGACGAAACCGCGTCAGTCCCACAGCTTCCGCGTCCGGATAGGCGTCCAGCTTGCGCGTGGTGACCTGTGCCGCAACGACGCTGTCGGGGCCCAGTGCGATGTCCAGAATCTCACCGCACAGGGTCTCCTGGAGGTCGAACTGGCGCTCTTCCATGTCCTTGATGCCGTGCAGGATATAGTCGTAATCGACCACGGTGTTGATGTCGTCATCGCCGCTCCAGGCCTTGTCGACCAGGGTGACGACATCGACCAGGACACGCTGTTTCACGCCGCGCTCATAGTCGTGGATACCGATCTCGATATCCATCTTCACGCCTTCGAGGCGATAGACAAAGACGTCGCGCCCGGTGGCATTGGCCAGCGCGTTTTCGATCACCTGATCCAGCCGCATCAGCGATCCTCCTGAATTCCCGGCGCGTACATGACGTCGCGCGGGCGGGCGTCCAGATGCTGGCCGCCATCCACAATGATGGTCTCGCCCGTCATGGACGGTGTCGCAAGGATGAAACGCACCGTGCGGACAATATCCTCCGGCGTGGACCCGCCCTGCATCGGGTTGAGGCTGTGGGCGCGTTCGAACTCTTCCACGCTCTGCCCCCCCGAAGGCAGCGTGATGCCCGGCGCCACCGCGTTGACCCGCACACGCGGGGCCAGCGCCATGGCCATGGTCTGGGTCGCACCGAGAAGCGCGTATTTGGACAGGGTGTAGGAGAAGAAATCAGGGTTCAGATTGAACAGTTTCTGGTCCAACACATTGATCACACAGCCCGAGGCGCGCCCCTCATGCGCCTTGGCCATTTCTGAAGCCAGCAGGACGGGCGCCATCAGATTGACCCGCATCATGCGCTCCAGCATGTCCGGGCCGACATCCTCGGGACGGTCCATTTCGAACAGGGAGGCGGAATTGACCAGCGCATCGATGCGGCCGGCCTTGTGCACAAACGCTGCGACCTGCGCCGAGTTTTCCAGATCCAGCTGACAGATCTCTGCTGACCCACCGTTGTCGGTAAGGCGCTGTTTGAGGGCTTCCGCCTCCTCGCCCGATTCATTGTAGTGAATCAGCACGTGCCAGCCGTCCTCGGCCAGGCCTTCCACGATTTTAGCACCCAGGCGCTTGCCGCCACCCGTAACCAGCGCGATCTTGTCCGCCATGTCGTCCTCGAAACCCACGTCGTCTGAGATAGATGCCGCGTCCGGCGAGCCAGCGCAATCGCTGCATGGACCCGAGCTCATCGCCGACTATGTCAAACGCCTGCCGTCAAAGCCGGGCGTCTACCGCATGTTCGACGAGGATGGGGCGGTTTTGTATGTCGGCAAGGCCCGCAATCTGAAAAACCGCGTCAGCAATTATGCCAATGGCCGCGGCCACTCCAATCGCATCGCCCTGATGATCGCCCTCACCCGCTCCATGGAGTTCGTGGTGACGCAGACCGAGACCGAGGCGCTGCTGCTGGAAGCCAATCTGATCAAGCGATTAAAGCCGCGCTTCAATATCCTGCTGCGCGATGACAAGAGCTTCCCCTATATCCTGATCCGCCGCGATCACGCCGCGCCGCAATTGCTCAAACACCGCGGCGCACGCAAGGTGAAGGGCGATTATTTCGGCCCGTTCGCCTCGGTCGGTGCGGTCAATCACACGCTCAACACGCTGCAGAAAGCCTTCATGCTGCGCACCTGTACCGACAGTGTCTATGAAGGCCGCACCCGCCCCTGCATGCTCTACCAGATCAAGCGCTGCGCTGGTCCGTGCGTGGATCTTGCCACGCCGCAGGCCTATGACGAGCTGGTCTCCCAGGCGACGGATTTCCTGCGCGGCAAATCCAATGCCCTGCGCGAGGACTTGCAGGACCGCATGCAGACCGCCTCGGACGAGCTGGATTTCGAACTCGCTGCCCGTCTGCGCGACCGCATCCGCGCCATCGCTGCGGTGACCACCGACCAGGGCATCAATCCGGACGGGATCGAGGAAGCAGACGTCATCGCCGTCGCCCAGGATGGCGGCAAGTCCTGTGTCCAGGTCTTCTTTTTCCGGGCCGGTCAGAACTGGGGCAACCAGTCTTTCTTCCCGCGCCATGACAGCGAGGCGGAACCCGCTGACGTGCTGGCCGCCTTCCTGGCGCAGTTCTACGACGACCGTCCCGCACCTGGCACGATCCTGCTCTCCCACACGGTGGAAGAGCGCGAGCTGATCTCCGAAGCGCTGTCCCTGCGCGCGGAACGCAAGGTCAACCTGCTGGTGCCCCAGCGCGGCGAGAAGAAGAAACTGGTCGACCAGACCGCCCACAATGCCCGCGAGGCCCTCGCCCGCCGCCTGGCGGAAAGCGCCACCCAGACCCAGCTGCTGCAGGGTGTGCAACGTGTCTTCAAGCTGGAGGAGGAGCCGACCCGGATCGAGGTCTATGACAACTCCCACATCCAGGGCACCAATGCGCTGGGCGCGATGATTGTCGCCGGGCCGGAAGGCTTCGAGAAAAACCATTATCGCCGGTTCAACATGAAGGGCGATGACGCCGCCACAAACGACGATTTCGCCATGATGGCCGCCATGATGCGCCGGCGTTTCTCGCGCCTGCTAAAGGAAAGAGAGGAAGGCGCGCCTGTGCCCAGCCTTGTGCTGATCGATGGCGGCAAGGGACAATTGTCCAGCGTACTCAAGGTGATGGAAGAGCTGGGCGTCACCGATATCCCGATCGCCGCCATCGCCAAGGGACCGGAACGTGATGCCGGGCGCGAGGCCTTTTATCTTCCCGGTGAAGCGCCGTTCAAAATGCCCATGAAGGACCCGGTTCTCTATTACCTCCAGCGCCTGCGCGATGAAGCGCACCGTTTTGCCATTGGCGGCCACCGGGCCAAGCGCAAGAAAGCCATGTCGGACAATCCGCTGGACGATGTCCCCGGCATCGGCCCGTCCCGCAAGAAGGCCCTGCTGGCCCATTTCGGATCGGCCAAGGCGGTGCGAAATGCCGCACTGGCGGACCTGGAAGCGGTTGACGGCGTGTCCAAAGCCATGGCCAAACGCATACATGACTGGTTCCAGAGCTGAGACATGATCCGACACCTGCCCAACATCCTGACCCTTCTGCGCATTCTTGTCGGCGCCGCCGGCGCGGTCGCGCTCTGGCTCTCCTGGCGCTGGGAAGCCAGCGGTGAGGTCCCGGCAGGCCTGGGCGATCCGGTCGCCGTGATCACCGGCCTGGCCAGTTTCGCGGTGTTTGCCTTCGTCTTCGCCGCGCTGACCGACTGGCTGGACGGATTCCTCGCCCGCAAGCTCAAGGCAGAGAGCACGCTGGGCGCCTTTCTCGACCCGATCGGCGACAAGGTGCTGGTGAACGGCTATCTGCTCGCCTATGCGGCCATCCTGTCCTTCCCCGTCGAGATCATCGTCCCGATCCTCGCGATCCTCAGCCGCGATATCATCGTGACCATCTTGCGTGTGTCCGGCGACAAGCCCGCCGGCGAGACCCTGCCGGTCTCGCTCTCGGCCAAACTCAAAACCGTCCTGGCCATGCTCACCGCCGGTTTCCCGCTGTTGGCCTTCGTGATGGGATGGCAATCCACCGACTGGGCCCTGCTCGCCTGGATCGGCGCGTTATGGCTGACCGCATCCATGACCCTGCTGACCGGGCTCAACTATCTGATGGAGAAACGAGCGGGGTAGATTTGGGTCGCTCGGCGTTCTTAGCGCCCCTCCCTCCTAAAACACGGTCATCACCCGGCTTGTCCGGGTGACCTCGACCATCCTGCTGCCGGGTTAGCTGAGGTCCCCCGGATGATCGCTGCGCGACCACCGTGGGATGACGGAAATGAGAGAGCTCATTTTGTTTCCTCCTTTCCCTTGATGGAAAAGGTGCCCACGAATTGGGTGGATAGGGTGCGGCCCGAAGGGCCGAAAAGAGACTCTTGTTGGCGCCTGCGGCGCGCACCCACTCCGTCTCCGCCTGCGCTATCGCGCCGGCGGATCCACCTCGCCCATCGAGGGCGAGGAGGGGCGCGCATCTGTCGAAGAGCACGCTTGGGCGCCGTATACAAGATCGTCCCTTCGATAAATTTCTTGCTCGAATGCGTAAATAGCAGCCTCACCCATCACGACCGATACCATCGACATACGAGCGCCAAATTATGCAGAAGATACCAAGTGTAGACACTAGAAATACAGCCAAAATTTGTTGAATGGACACAGTTTCAGAATCCAAATGACTCAACAGCAGGACGATTGAGGTCATTACCGAACCACCAAGCGCTGCCCCCAAAGTCATCAAAACATATGCTAAAAGACGCATGGCCTGACTCGTGCTCGCGATCATGTCGATACGCGGTTGTCGCGATTTTACTACTTTAGTTCCGATCAGGCTTTCACTGTTCGCCAGGAAAAAACAGTGACACCCACCACCTCCCGCCCATTCAGCCGGGGCGCCACCTGAGCACCGGCGTTAACGGTCGCGCGGCTTTCGCTCCGAGACGGGGTGTCACGATCAGCGCTCGCCCCTTCCCACACACCGTCTTCCCCCCCTTCTCCGGGTGACCTCGACCATCCGGCGACCAGGTTAGCTGAGGTCCCCCGGATGATCGCTGCGCGACCACCGTGGGATGACGGAATTGGGAAACATCAAGTCAATTCCACCCTCATCCCGGGCTTGCCCCGGGATCCAGGATACGGTTGCGGTGAGGGTGAAACCGGGGGTGCTGGTGTGGAAACGGTGTGCGCCCGCCTTCCCCACTAGCGCCATTCATCCAAGCGTTCCAAAGGAACGCCACGCGTCGGTAGACATGAATTTCTCCGCCAACCGCGTGTTGCCTCAGACACTTCTATACTCTGCTCGAAATAGTCCCGCGCGTTTTGGGAACCGTTCGGCAGAAGCCTGAACAACGCCATCGCACACTGCGTTTCAAACGATTGCATGAACCCAATCACCGAACCTCGGTATACAATTCGGTGGTTCAAATCAGGCGGGTCCGAAACCCCGACATCGAATGGCTCGCCCTGTGCAAATCCTTCAAAGCCAAGAACGGCCAGTATGCCGACCGAGTAGCACTTCGCGATTTCCCCAAACTCCGAGTCACCAAACTGAGACGCCGCTTGGCCATTGATCCGCACACTGACACGCTCACTTGATCGGTCCACGACGCAAACAGCCGGCGCGACATAAAGCTGGTCACCGGCTGAAGTCTCGGCCCCGCCACGCGTTCATCCATAGTCGACAACAAAATTGGAGCTTGCTTCGTCCTGAGCGGAACCAAACCCGACACCAAGAAAGTCAAACAGTCTCCGAAAAGACCCCGAACGCAAAAAGAACTCTATCTGGTAGCTTCCATCTGCAATTCCGAGTTCAGCTACATAAATGTTAGTCGCGTGAATTCGCGACGAATGAAGAATCGCTTCTTCGTTCCTCTCGACAACGCCGAGACAGTGGCAACGATAAAAATCAAAGACTCGTTCGGTGTTTCTCGACATCTCCAGTCGATCCACGTCGAAGATGGTGCCATCCAAGAAGATGGTGCCATCCAAAGGGTGTTGGGCCCAAACCGACCCAGAGCACGACGCGAGAAGGCTTGTTGCTGCGAACAAAACAGTTCCAAGCCGCACCGGGAACCGCGATTTAATCCTCACCTTCACCTCTCCCTCCACGCCCCCAAAACGCCGGGCGAGCACATTTATCGCCAACCGCTACGACGGTTCCACCTAAAAACCTCAACCGCATGCCAGGCCCCGGCACAAGGGCGAGGGTAAAATGCGCAGAGAACCCCGCCCACAGCAAAAACCGCGAGGCCGCCGAACATCGGCACTGGTGCAAAACCGACAGAGCGCATTATGCTCCCGTTTGACGACCACCGGCACCCAGTCGGCGTCTGCCATCACGCCTGAAGCAGAAAGGCTCCCGCACCTTGAACGACACGCCTTTTGAAGACTCCCACATCCTTGTTGTTGATGATGACGACCGCATTCGTGCCCTGCTGAAACGCTTCCTGCAGGAGCGCGGATATCGCGTATCAACGGCGGCCAATGCGGAAAAGGCCCTGTCGACCATGAAGGCGCTGGAGTTTGATCTCTTGGTGCTGGACGTGATGATGCCGGGCATGGACGGGTTCGAGCTGACCCGCACCATCCGCCAGGACCTGGATACGCCGATCCTCCTGCTGACCGCCCGCGGGGAATCGCAGGATCGCATCGAGGGGCTGAGCCTGGGCGCGGATGATTATCTGGCCAAACCGTTTGAGCCGGAGGAGCTGGTCCTGCGTCTCAACGCCATCCTGCGCCGGACCAAGGTCCAATCGGCAGTGATCAAGCGTGTGGAATTCGGGGAGTGGTGTTTTGACGTCGAGCGCGAACAACTGACCCGGCAGGGCGAAACCGTGCGACTGACCGGGGGTGAAAGCGCCCTGCTCGCCGCGCTCGCGGCCAGTGCCGGCCAGACCGTGTCCCGCCTGATCCTGTCGGAACGCACCGGTGCCGGCGAACGAGCCGTGGACGTCCAGGTCACACGCCTGCGCCGCAAGATCGAAAAGGACCCCAAGGAACCGCTTCACCTGCAGACGGTCAGGGGCGAAGGCTATCGCCTCGCGGCCGACCCGGTTTTCGAGGGCTGATTCACACATATGAGCCTGATCCGCCGTTTCACCCCCAAGGGCCTGTTCGCCAGAACCCTGTTGATCATCGTCATGCCCGTGGCATTGATGCAGGTGGCGGTGGCCTGGTCCTTTTTCGAGGAACACTGGGAAACGGTGACCAGCCGCCTGTCCGAAGGGGTGGCGGGTGATATCGCCATGATGACGGCGCTGTACGAACAGTCTGGGGGGGATCTTGATGCCTTCGACCGCTTGTCTGACACGGCCTATGAAACCATGCGACTATCGGTGGATTTCAGGCCGGCAGAGACCCTGCCGACCTCGCGGCGTTCTTCCTTCTTCCGGACGCTGGACCGCACGCTCAACAGGGCGCTGTCCGACCAGATCACCAATGATTTCTGGTTCGATACCACCCGCTATCCCAGCTATGTCGATGTCCGGGTCGAGGTGGATGACGGCGTGTTGCGTTTCATCGCCCTGCGCGAACGCGTGTTCGCGACGACCGGACATATCTTCCTGTTGTGGATCATCGGCGCCTCAACCCTGCTGACCGCAGTCTCGGTGGTATTCATCCGCAACCAGGTCAAACCCATCCGCCGCCTGGCCGATGCGGCCGAACAATTCGGCCGGGGCCAGGATGTCGCCCATTTCCGGCCGGCCGGGGCGACCGAGGTCCGCCAGGCCGCCCACGCCTTCCTGGAAATGCGTGCGCGTATCAAGCGCCATCTCGAACAGCGCACGGCGATCCTGGCCGGGGTGAGCCACGACCTGCGCACCCCGCTGACGCGACTGAAACTCCAGCTCGCCCTGATGCCGGCCAGCCCCGAGCGCGATGATGCCAAATCCGACATCGATGCGATGGAGGAGATGCTGGACGAGTATCTCGACTTTGCCCGGGGACAACTGGTCGAGGCCACGGAGAGCCATGATCTCGGTCAGCTCGCCGAACAGGTCGTTGAGAACGCCCGTCGCGGCGAGGCTGAAATCGCATTCGAAAGCGAGGCTGACCTGTTTGCCCAGGTGCGCTCGGTCACCGTTCAACGGGCGCTGGAAAACCTCATCGGCAATGCAACAAGCTTCGGCGATACGGTTCGCGTGACCGTCAAGCGGGCTGGGTCGCGCATCGAGATGAGTGTCGAGGACAATGGCCCCGGCATTCCCGAAGACCAGTATGACGAGGCGCTCAAACCCTTCAATCGCCTGGATGAAAGCCGCAACCAGAACCGCAAGGGTGTCGGACTGGGCCTGGCGATCGCCCGCGATGTCGCGCGCAATCATGGCGGGGAAATGCGCCTGGGACGCAGTGATCTGGGGGGTCTGAAAGCGACGCTGAGCCTGCCCGGCTAGCCGTTATCGGCGTCCGCGCCCATCTGGCGAGACCGGCGTTCAGCTGCATTGACGGCCATACGCACAAGTTCCGGCAGTCCGCCGCCCGCACCCATCAACACATCCAGAGCCGCCTGGGTCGTTCCGTTCGGGGATGTGACCGCGCGGCGCAGGGCCTGCGGGTCCTTCTCCGACGCGGCGAGCAAGGCGCCGGCACCGATCACCGTCTGGCGGGCCAGCTTGTCAGCCAGTTCACGCGGCAGGCCTTCGCCAAAACCCGCACCGGCCAGCGCTTCGGCCAAGAGGAAGACATAGGCCGGACCTGATCCGGACACAGCGGTGACCGCTCCGAGCAAGCGCTCATCGCGAACCCATTCCACCTCGCCAGCAACGGAAAGCAGCCTGGTCGCGCTCTTCTCGATCTTCTCGCCAGCGATATTGGACACACAGACGGTAATGCCCGCCCCGACGGCCGCGGGCGTATTGGGCATGGCGCGCACGATCGGACGGTCGCCGAAGACGGCTTCAAGTCGCTTCACCGTGGTCCCGGCCATGATCGAAATCACGCCCGTCTCCGGGGCCAGGACTGGCGCAAGGGCCGGCGCGACCTTGTCGAGCATTTGCGGCTTGATCGCGACCAGGATCGTGGCCACCTGGGTGGACATGGCCAGCGTCATAGCCGGTGCGTGTTCCAGGCCATGCTCTTCGATCAGGGCCTGCACCTCATCGCTCGGGCTGGGATCCAGCACGATGACGTTTTCAGGCTTGATGCCGGTGGATTTACGGCGAAGCCAGCCCGCAAGCAGGGCTCCCCCCATATGTCCCGCGCCCAGAAGGGCGATCTTTTGCGCTTTGCTCATCGAGCCCGTTATGCCTCACCCGCGGTTTCGAACATAGCCGCAGCGGCAGCTTCCTGTGCGCTTTTTCCGCCCCAGACCAGGAAATGGAAGGCCGGGTAGAAACGTTCGCCGGCTTCACGAGCAGCCGCGAGCATGGCGGACGCCTGGGCAGGTGACACGGTTTCGCCGCCCGGCAGGGCAATCGCATGGCGATAGACGATAGAGCCGTCCTCGGCCCAGACGTCGAAATGCCCCATCCAGAGCTTCTCGTTCAGGCGCGCGACCAGTTCACACACCTCACCAAAGCGGTTGGCGGGAACCTTGAGGTCGAGGCTGGCACAGATGTGCAGCGCATCCAGTTCCGGACGCCAGGCAAACCAGATCTGGTGATCCCGCCAGTTTCCCGGCGCGCTGAGGTGGAGTTCACCGCCCTCGTCGCGGTCATAGGGGAATTGTTCTGCGATGACGGCCTGTTCGACCGCATCAAGCGGATCCGCCACGCTGAGCGTGACATCATCGGAAAGCAGGTCCATGGAGTAGTCTCCTTCATCCGCTGGCGATTCACACCGTGCATTGACGGTATGCCCGGGCCCGAGCGGGTGCAATAAAAAGCGCGGCTCTCGCGCTATCAGTCTGTGGATTTCGTCGCGGCCGTCTTGGCCTTGCTCGCGCGCGGTTTTCGCGGCGTGGCTGGTTTCTTTGCCTTTTCAAGCTTTTCCAGCCGTGCTTCCAGCGCCGCGATCTGGTCATGCGCCTCTGCAAGCGAGGCTTTAACCGCGTCGTATTCCTCGCGGCTGACCAGGTCCATATCGGCGACCAGACGGTCTGCCTGGGCCCGGAAAACGGCCTGCGCTTCCTCGCCGACCGCCTGGGCCGCACCGAAGGCATCGGTCATCAAATCTGCGAAATCATTGAGAAGCGGGTTGCGCGTTTGCATCAAAGAAAGCCATTTATCAAAAGTTCGTTCTCCTATATGCGGCGGGACAGAGAAAAGCGCAACGCGCTGTTCCGTCACAGATGCATCTCGAAATGAGTAGCCGCCATGCAAACCTGCCCAGCTAGTTTCGACCTGATCGACCCGATCCTGTTCACGATCGGGCCTGATGGCTTCAATCTGGGCACGCATGAACCCGCCTGGTTCGCGCTGCGCTGGTACGCCCTGGCCTATATCGCAGGCCTGATGCTGGGCTGGCGCTACATGCTGGCGCTCTCGCGTCGGGCGCACATCTGGCATCCGCGCGATGACAAGAAGGGCAAGTCCCCGTTCAACGAAGCGCAGGTCGATGACCTGCTGATCTGGGCCACGCTGGGCGTCATTGCCGGTGGCCGGCTGGGCTATGTCGTTTTCTACATGCCGGAAATGATCTGGGAGCGCCCGCTGGATATTGTCCTGGGCATCACCGATGGCGGCATGGCCTTCCATGGCGGCCTGATCGGTGTGGCCCTGGCTCTGTGGTATTTCGCCCGCTCGCAAAAGCTCAATCTGTGGCAGATCGCGGATGCGGCCGCGGTTGTGACACCAATCGGCCTCTTCTTCGGCCGCATGGCCAATTTCATCAATGGCGAGCTGTGGGGCCGCCCCTGGGATGGCCCGTGGGCGATGACCTTTGCCAATGATCCCTATTGCGTGCCGCGTCACCCGAGCCAGCTCTACGAGGCGGCGCTGGAGGGCCTGGCCCTGTTCGCCATCATCAATATCGCCACCTGGAAATTCCGGTCGCTGGCCAAGCCGGGCCTCAATGCCGGCCTGTTCCTGCTTTGCTATGGCCTGTTCAGGGCGCTGATGGAAACCGTGCGCGAGCCTGATGCCCACATGCCTGAAGCCCTGCAGGGCATTGTCACCATGGGCATGCTCTTGTCCCTGCCGATGATCGGACTGGGCGCGTGGCTGATCTGGCGCAATATCAAGGATGATCTCAAGCTTCCGGCCGGCAAAGCATGATTGCAGACAGCATTCGCAACCGCATCCGGGACAATGGTCCCATTTCCATCGCCAGCTTCATGACTGAAGCCCTGTTTGATCCCACTGAAGGCTTTTACGCCACCAAGGATCCGATCGGGGCCGGGTCGGACTTCATCACCGCGCCGGAAATCTCGCAGATGTTCGGTGAGCTGATGGGGCTGTGGATCATGCAGTCCTGGGACGATATGGGCCGCCCCGAGCGTTTCAACCTGGTCGAGATGGGCCCGGGCCGCGGCACCATGATGTCGGATATCCTGCGAACCGGCCGGGCCCTTCCGGACTTTCTCAAGGCCGTGCATGTCTATCTGATCGAGGCCAGTGCCGCCCTGAAATCCGTCCAGGCGAAAACCCTAGGCGCCAACGGTGTCCAGATCAGCTGGGTCCAGCGCCTGGACCAGGTCCCGGCGGGGCCCTGCCTGGTTATCGGCAATGAATTCCTCGACTGCCTGCCCATTCGCCAGGCCATCAAGGTCGAGGGTCAGTGGTATGAGCGCATGGTTGGACTGGTAGACGATCAGTTCGCCTTCGTCAGGGGCCCCCAGCTCAACACCGATATCGAGCCCATCCCGGACAGCCTGCGCGACGCCGCGGACGGCGCGCTTGTCGAGCTCAGACCCGGCGATGAACAGGTTCTCGACGAGCTGGCCGCACACTTCGGCACCTCTCCCGGACGGGCCTTGTTCATAGACTATGGTCCGGCCGACAGCGAGATCGGCGATACGCTGCAGGCGATTCGCCAGCACGAGAAGGTCGAGCCGCTCGACCAGCCGGGGACAGCGGATCTGACCGCCCGTGTGGATTTCGGCCAGCTGGCACGAAACGCCCGGGCACTGGACTTGCGAGTCGCGGGGCCGGTCACCCAGGGTGAGTTCCTAAACGGCTTGGGCATCGAGGCGCGCGCCGCCGCCCTCTCCCAGCATGCCCCGGAAAAAAGGGCACAAATTGCGCGTCAGTTGTGGCGGCTCACCGATTCAGAGGAAATGGGTGACCTGTTCAAGCTGATCGTGCTCGACCATGAGAGCTTGCCCGCGCCACCCGGATTCACCGCACGCTGATTATTTTGGCTTCAATCTGGATACGCCCTCTGATAAGCAGCGCCTGATCAATTCAGCCGGGGCAAATTCCATGAAACTGATGTCAGGCACGTCAAACGAACCGTTGGCGCAGTCGATTGCCGATTATCTCGATGCACCCTTGACCGCCAGCGAGATTGAACGTTTCGCGGATGGCGAGATTTTCGTCCGGATCGACGAAAATGTGCGTGGCGAGGATGTGTTCGTCATCCAGTCCACGTCCTGTCCTGCCAACGACCACTTGATGGAATTGCTTATCTGCATCGACGCGCTGGTCCGTGCCAGCGCCCGTCGCATTACGGCCGTGATCCCCTATTTTGGTTATGCCCGCCAGGACCGCAAAACCGGTGGCCGCACACCGATCTCGGCCAAGCTGGTGGCCAATCTGATCGCCAAGGCTGGCGCCGACCGCGTTCTGACCATCGATCTGCACGCCGGCCAGATCCAGGGTTTCTTTGATATTCCGACGGACAATCTCTTCGCCACCCGCGTGATCGAGGATGATATCCGCCGCAATTACGACACTGACAATCTGATGATCGTTTCACCGGATGTCGGCGGCGTGGTTCGGGCCCGCGCCCTGGCCAAGCTGCTCGATGCCGAAATCGCCATTGTCGACAAGCGCCGCCCCAAGGCAGGCGTGTCCGAGGTGATGAACATCATCGGTGATGTCGAGGGCCGTCGCTGCATCCTGTTTGATGACATGTGCGACAGTGGTGGAACGCTGTGTAACGCCGCGGCCGCCCTGCTCAAGGAAGGCGCTGTGGAGGTGTCCGCCTATGTCACCCATGGCGTTCTGTCCAACGACGCCCAGGGCCGTGTTGCCAAGTCCGAGCTGAAGGAACTGGTCGTCACCGATTCCATTACCGAGATCCCGGGCTCGACCCAGACCGAGAAAGTCCGCCGCCTGCCGGTCGCCCCGCTGCTCGGCGAAGCCATCCGCCGCATCGCCAACGACGAGTCGGTTTCCAAGCTGTTTGACTAGCGCCCCACTGCACTCCCACTGACTCTTACGCGCGCGTGTGGTTGCGCCTCGCGCGGGGTTGGGTTATAGCCCGCCGCTCGAAAGATTACGTGGCACGACGCCAAAGCAAAGACGCTGCCCCCCTTCCAAGAGGCGGCGCGCATATTTAAGGAACTGGACCGATGAGCTCCAACATCGTTCTCACCGTTGACGTTCGCGAAGGCACCGGCACGGGCGCGGCTCGCGCTGCCCGCCGTGAAGACCTGGTCCCGGGCGTCCTCTATGGCGGCAAGCTGGACCCGGTTGCGATCAACCTGCGTGGCAATGAAGTCCGCAAGGCCCTGCTGACCGGCAACTTCATCTCTTCAATGATGGAGCTGGACCACGAAGGCAAGCGCCAGCAAGTCATCGCTCGCGATGTTCAATTCCACCCGGTTTCCGACCAGGTCATGCACGTTGACCTGTTCCGCGTTGACGAAGACACCAAGATCAACGTCGAAGTTGCGGTCCGTTTCGTCAACGAAAGCGACTCTCCGGGCATGAAGCGCGGTGGTGTTCTCAACGTCGTACGTCACTCCGTCGAGCTGGTCGTTCCGGCTGGCAACATTCCGGACGCAATCGAAGCTGACCTGACCGGCCTCGACATTGGCGATTCGGTGCACATCTCCGCAATCAAGCTGCCGGAAGGCGCGAAGCCGGCGATCGCCGACCGCGACTTCACCGTTGCCACGCTGCAGGGCTCCCGTGCCGTTCTCACGGCTGACGAGGAAGAAGGCGCTGACGTGGCTGCTGACGCGGTCGAAGCGACCGAGCAGAAGAGCGACGAGGACTAGGTCCTCCCTGCTCCCTAGTGGGAGCCGCCGAGCTGAATTCAAAGGCCGCGATCTCGCAAGGGTTCGCGGCCTTGTGCTGAGAGGGGCACGAGAACGCCATGATGATCCTCGCCGGTCTCGGCAATCCCGAGGCGAAATATCTCCGCAACAGGCATAATGTGGGTTTCATGGCGCTGGACGTCATTGCCCAGGCCTATCATTGCGGCCCCTGGCGCAAGCGTTTCCAGGGACTGGCGACGGACCTGGTCATCGGGTCGAACAAGTTTCTCCTGCTCAAGCCCCAGACCTTCTACAATAACTCCGGCCACGCGATCGGCGAGGCGGCGAATTTCTTCAAGGTCGATCCGTCCAAGGTCGTCGTCTTCCATGACGAGCTGGACCTGGCGCCGGGCAAGTTCCGTCTGAAGAAGGGCGGCGGCGCCGCCGGAAACAACGGCATCAAATCCACCACCAGCCAGCTGGGACCGGACTTCCTGCGCGGCCGTATCGGCGTCGGTCATCCCGGCGACCGCAATCGCGTAACCGGCTATGTGCTCTCGGACTTCTCCAGGGCTGAGGAAAACTGGCTGATCGATTTGCTGGATGCGATCGCAGGCAGTATTGACCTGCTGGGCAAGGGCGAAATCGACGCCTTCCAGACACAAGTGACACACAAGGCACCGGCCCCCGAGCCGGTCAAGCGCGGCCCGCCCGCCAAAGAGGACTAGATCTCATGGGTTTCAAATGCGGTATTGTTGGCCTGCCCAACGTTGGCAAGTCCACGCTCTTCAACGCTCTGACGCAGACCGCTGCGGCCCAGGCGGCGAACTACCCGTTCTGTACCATCGAGCCGAATGTCGGTGATGTGGCTGTGCCGGAACCGCGCCTGGCCAAGCTGGCCGAGATCGCCCAGTCCAAGGAAGTCCTGCCGGCACGCATGAACTTCGTCGACATTGCCGGCCTGGTGGCGGGCGCGTCCAAGGGCGAAGGCCTTGGCAACCAGTTCCTCGCCAATATCCGCGAGACCGACGCCATCGCCTATGTGCTGCGTTGTTTCGATGATGACGACGTCACCCATGTCGCCAACAAGATCGACCCGCTGGCCGATCTGGAGACGGTTGAGACCGAGCTCATGCTCGCCGATCTGGAAAGCCTGGAAAAGCGCCGCACCAATCTCGACAAGAAAGCCAAGTCCGGCGACAAGGACGCCAAGGCCACCATCGCCCTGGTCGACCTGGCCCTGGAACAGCTCAACAATGGCAAGCCGGCGCGTTTCGCCGAGATCAACAAGGATGACGAGAAAGCCTGGAAAGGCCTCCAGCTGCTGACCACCAAGCCGGTTCTCTTCATCGCCAATGTCGACGAGAACAGCGCTGCCGACGGCAATGACTATTCGAACATCGTCTTCAAGCGCGCCGAGGACGAAGGCGCCCAGGCAGTTGTCATCTCGGCCAAGATCGAGAGCGAGCTGGCCCTGCTGGAAGACGAGGAAGAGCGCGCGGAATATCTCGAGACGATCGGCCTGGAAGAGCCGGGCCTCGACCGCCTGATCCACACGGGATACGCGCTGCTGGGCCTGCAGACCTATTTCACGGCCGGCCCCAAGGAAGCACGCGCCTGGACCATCCGCGAAGGCTATACGGCCCCGCAGGCTGCCGGTGTCATTCACGGTGACTTCGAGAAGGGCTTCATCCGCGCCGAGACCATCGCCTATGACGACTATGTCGCCTGTGGTGGCGAAGGCCCGGCCAAGGAAGCCGGCAAGATGCGCGCGGAAGGCAAGGACTACATCGTCCAGGACGGCGATGTGATGCACTTCCGCTTCAACGTCTGATCCTGAAGGCAGGGCCGAACACACCGGTGGCGGCCCGCCAAAAGGGCGACGCATCAGTCATGATTGATCGGGTGTGTCGAGATGACCACGTCATCAATCACCACGCGGCCATTATTGACCGGCTGCAGCATCGCATCTCCACCGCCGTAATAGGACGCGAAGACAAGCTTGTTGAGACGCAGGCTTTCCGTGTCGCGAAAGCGAACGCCCTGCTCGATGAGCGCAAGCTCTCCGTCCAGGGTGACCTCGATGACACCATCGGACAGGCCGGGCGTGTTCAGGCGGATGTGTTGCTCGATCGTATGCCATTCACCGACGCGAAACTGCCTTGTGCCGGAATCGCCGTGGTCCCACGGCAGGACATCGCCCGTCTGCGACATTTGTGCCGGGTGATACAGCCGTTGCGCCACATCACCGCCGGGTCGCCAGACGACCGGTGCCGCCCACCAGTCCACACCATTGGCGAGACTGTCGGGGTTTCCACCCGCCAGGCCGGTCAGCGTTCCGCCAGCGCCAAAGTCGAAACCGGGTTCGAACCGGATCCTGTAGGACAGATACAACTCATCCCGCGCCGGAAGGCTCGTGATCCAGTGGGCGCCGCTATAGCGCTCCCCGACCGCCAGCGCGTCCAGTGAAATCGCCAGGGCCTGCCCCTGGAAGGCCTCTGGCCAGCTGACGATTTCCGCACGCCCTGCGTTCACGCCGCTCACACGCTGCGCATTGGTGAAGAGCGGCTCCAGTTCGGCTACGGACAGCTTGCCTGTCACGCTGCCGTTGAAGTTCTGCATATTGCTGCTGCCGGTCGCCGGGACCGTTCGGGTCTCATAAAGCGGCGTTCCATCACGAAGGTGGGCCTCGATGAAGTTCAGGGTAAGATCGTAGAAGGTTACCCCATCAACGCCGTTGGTTTTCAGGCCTACCTGATCCGGCCCATGTCCCGCATTTTCAACAGTGTAGAAGCTGTAAGGGATCTGGTTTAGGTCGGCGTCTGCCTGAAGCGACAACGCCTCCTCGTAGTCTACCGTTTGATCCTGATCGCCATGAAGAATGAACAGCGGGGAGTCCCCGGTCTGCATGGCACCAGGAACAGGCTGCCCCCCCCAATGGTCAATAACAACAGACTGGCCGATTGGGGTAAGGCCTGCATCATCGAGTGCATAACCGAGCAACAAGCTGATGTAGGCTCCCGCAGAGCTACCCCACAACGCGAATGTGTCTGGGTCGACACAAAGCTCCTCAGAATTTTCTTGAACCCATTCGACAGCATTACCAGCGTCTTCGACCGAACTGGCTATAGTTCTAAGCAGCTGCAACTCTTCCGGCGTCAACACAGTGTCTTCATCGACCAGACTCAGAAAGAGTTGAAACAGCGGATCTATTTCGGGGCCTGGTTCTGGGTCATCACCAAGAAGACGATAGTTTATCGCAACCCCAACAAAATCGCGTTCGGCCAGCGCCTCTCCATCATCTCGCCAAGGCCGTTTATCTCCACCAACAAAACCGCCACCATGGATCATGATTACAAAAGGCCGAGGATCGCTGCATGCCTCGCCTGACTGGTAAACATCAAGAAGCAGTTCGACCTCCGCATTACCACCATCTACTGAGCCCGTCGCATATACAACATCCGTCATACTGAGCGGAGGAGAAGAAGGCGGCGGTGGCGGTGGCGGTGGCGGTGGCGCTGGCGGCGAGGGAACGCCACCTCCACCGGAGCCAGAAGATCCACCACCACCGCACGCGCTCAAGCTTGCCGCGGCCAAAAAACTCAAAACAACTGCCTTGATATTCAATGTCATCCCCATCCCAAAGCACCACACAAGACGATCGTCAAAGACCGCCCTCAGGACTGGAAACGGAATGAATAATCATATTCCGTCGGTAAGATCGTTTTTTTTCGACCAGACCGCAAACTTTCTCAGCGCCGCGCGTTGCTATCCCGGCTTAACCCAGCGGGTCCTCGAGGATTCTCTCGAATACACCCGCATCAATCATGGTGCGAGCCATGAGCAGGCCGGGATTGCCCTTCTTGCGCGGCGTGCCCCCTCGGTTCGCCGGTAAAGTCGAATCCAGCTGCCCGCTTTCGAAATGCCGACGCACATGCGCCGCGCCGCCTCACGCGTGGACAAAGCCTCCTCTGCGACCAGACGTTCAACCCGCCAGCGCAGATCCTCGCTCATCGCTCCCGGCACGCTTGCCCGGCCAAATCATCGACTATGACAGGATCAGACTCTCGAAATAAACGAGGAACTGGAGGGGCTCAGGTCATAATACCTTAAGTGCCGACCCGGCTTAATCAGACTTGAGACCCGTCCGCCCTCGCCTCCACCCACACAATAGCTGATCAAGGCCAGATGCCTCGAGCCTCGCTTCTGGCCTCCTCAACTGGCTGGGTAGACATAATCAGATCATCGAACAAAATTTCGCTATCATTTATCGGCTGAGCATGCGCCTCGCCGCCGCCAAAATATGCAGAAAAGACGAGTTTATTTATGTAGAGATTGTCGGATTCACGTAGATTTATCCCGTCGATCTGGATGATATTTTCGCCATTTACCGAAACTTCAACCAAACCATCGGCCTCCCCTGGAGTGTTCATTCGAATGAACTGAAGAACGGAATACCACTCCCCAGTGTCAAAATTCCATGGACCTGAGACGGGTACGTTCGGGAGAAAGATGTCACCTGTCGGGTTTGTTTGTTCGAAGTAAATTAGTCGCTGGGCAATGGTCCCGCTAGGCCGCCAGACAATAGGTGCCGACCACGAATTTACGGTATTCAGGTTACCGCCTGCGAGGCCAGGGAGAGTACCACCAGCATCAAAATCAAATCCGTCTGCAAACTGCACGCGATAAGAAAGATAAAATTCATTGCGCCTGGAAATCGGTGTGATCCAAGAGGCGCCACTGTTCTCGGCCCCGACGTTTAGAGCATCAACGTGTATTTCCAATACCTGCTCCGATGCTAAATTTTGCAATTCTGTTACAAATACACGACCCTCCGAGACGCCGTTAATATCGCGTGAATCAGGAAAAAGACTATCTAGGGCCTCGGGGGACACGACCCCCGGCTGAGCACTTTCAAAGTCTTGCACAAAGTTGCGCCCAAGCGACGGCACGGTTCTTTGCTCATAATTAGGGCTACCTCCGGTGAGATGGTCTTCAACAAAATCCAGAGTAATTTCCAAGAAGCTCTTGCCATCAACTCCGTTTGTGAAAACCCCTACCTCATCTTTACCGTGTCCGGCCCTGTCTACTGTGTAGAAGCTATATGGTAATTGGGCGAGCTCGAGCTCGTCCTGTATCGATAATGCCTCGGAATATTCAACGGTGAGGTCAGCATTGCCGTGTAGAATAAGCAACGGAGAATCATCAGACTGAATTGTGTCCGGGACGATTAGTGAGCCATAGTAGTCGATCACGGCTAATTGATTTGTGGCCTCGAGTTCTGCGTCGTCCATCACGTAACCAAGTGTCATAGCGATGGTGGCGCCGGCCGACGCGCCCCAAATGGCTATGCGATCTGCGTCCGCGCAAATCTCGTCAGAGTGATCAACGACCCAATCCAACGCCTTTCTCGCGTCTTCGACAGAACTTACAACTGTATCCACATATTGAAGCTGTTCTGTGGTAGGATCGGAGACCTCACTGTTTTCCAGGATCAAATCCCTAAGTGTGCCGTAGGGTGAGCTGATTTCCGGATCATCGCTGAAAATCCGATAGTCTATTGAGATTCCAACAAAGCCGCGGTCTGCAACGGCGGCACCTATCTCCCTCCACAACTCAGCGGATTTGGACCCACCCGTAAAGCCGCCGCCATGGACAAGTAAAACAACAGGGCGAGGCACCTCACAGATTTGTCCTGACTGGTAAACATCAAGAAGCAGTTCGACCTCCGCATTACCACCATCTACTGAGCCCGTCGCATATACAACATCCGTCATATTACTGGGCGGTGGTGGCGGTGGCGGTGGCGGTGGCGGTGGCGGAGGAGCGACACCTCCACCGGCGTCAGAAGATCCACCACCACCGCACGCGCTCAAGCTTGCCGCGGCCAAAAAACTCAAAACAACTGCCTTGATATTCAATGTCATCCCCATCCCAAAGCACCACACAAGACGATCGTCAAAGACCGCTCTCAGGACTGGAAACGGAATGAATAATCATATTCCGTCGGTAAGATCGGCTTTTCACGAATCTGGCAGAGAGTTTACCCGGCGCAGCGAGCGATATCCGGCTTAACCCAGCGGGTCTTCCAGGATCGTCTCGAATACACCCACATCAATCATGGTGCGGGCCATGATCATGGCGCCCTGGAGCTTGGCGATGAGGGTCAGGGCGGCGCGTTCGCGCGCGTCATCATCGGCAAAGCGCGTATCATCCGCCAGTACCGCCATCAGCCAGTCCCGGTTCCTCTCGAAGAAGACCCGAGTTTCCTCGGCAACATTGCCGGGCAGGCTGGTTACCTCGGCGCCAAACAGACCGCACAGACACATCAGCCGATCCTCGATCATCGAGGTGCGGAAAGCATTGACATAACGCGCGATCTTCTCGTCGACCGTACCCTCGCCTCGAGGATCCCCCAGACCGTGGATGAAACGCTCGTTGTAGCGCTGGGTCATCGCGATCCCGAGATCTTCCTTGGTCGGGAAATGATAGTGCACGCTGGCCGACTTGATCCCAACGCCCCGGGCAAGATCACGGAAACTGAACCCGCCATACCCGCCGGAACGCGCCAGTTTTTCAGCGGCATCGAGTATCTCTTCGGCCTTTTGCGCCCGCATGGCACGCTCCTCTTCTATCAGCTGATAGATAGGAGGGCTCGCCTGTTGCAGCAAGCCTGCGACAGTTTGCAGCGTGCCTCAGGCTTGCGTTATGTGCCCGATCAATTACATGCATCTTAAATACCAGTTATGGAATTGCAGATGAGCACGCCCCACCCGCCCCGCGTCACCGAAGCCCGTGAAAAAGCGCATGAAGAGGCGGCCCGGGCCGGTATCGACCGTGAACTGATCTCCAACCTCGTCGACACGTTTTACGAGAATGTGCGCGCGCATCCGGCGCTGGGGCCAATCTTTGACGGGCAGATCCAGGACAATTGGGAACCGCACCTGGAGACGATGAAACAATTCTGGGGCTCACTGGTCTTCCATGACGGCCAGTATTCCGGCCGCCCCATGCCGGCGCACATGAAACTGAAGGACCAGGTCCATCGCGGCCATTTCCTGACCTGGCTGGCACTGTTCGACCAGTCGCTGCAGGAAATCGGTGCCAGCGAGGAGGCGCGGAACTGGTTCCTGGAGCGCGCCACTCGCATCGCCAATTCCTTCCAGTTGCAGATGTATTACACGCCACACTGAACTGAAGTTTTTCCGCCTGGCCGCTTGCTGCTACGCATTTTGAAGCGCAGTCTGCCCCTCCAACCCCGACGGATTGCCCCGATGACGACGTCAAACACCAAAACAGCCGAGGAGCTGCCGCTCCCGGTGTGGGAACTGGTTGCGCTGTTCGTAGCCATGACTGCACTGGTCGCCCTGGCCATCGACATGATGCTGCCGGCCCTGGACGATATCGCCCGGGAACTCAGCGTTGAGCGTGCCAATGATCAGCAATACGTCATCACGACCTATCTGGCCGGGTTCTCGATTACCCAGATCTTCTACGGCCCGCTGGCCGACCGGTTTGGACGCAAGGCGGTGATGCTGACCGCGATCGGGTTGTTTTTGCTCGTGACCGTCATCTGTGCCTTCACCCCGAGCTTCTCCCTCCTGCTGCTCGCCCGCTTCCTACAGGGTGGCGCAGCCGCCGCCAGCCGCGTCATCACCGTCGCCATCGCCCGCGACCTGACCTCGGGCCGACGCATGGCCGAGATCATGTCCATGGTCATGACCGCTTTCATGGCGGTCCCGGTTCTTGCGCCCAGTATCGGCCAAGTCGTGTTGTCTGTGTTTGGCGACTGGCGCGCCATTTTCGGCTTCCTGATCATTTTCGGTATAGCGCTTGCCGCATGGATCCAGATCCGCCTGCCGGAAACCCTGCATCCGCAATACCGCACCCGGCTAAGCGTTCAGGTGGTGGCCTCCGCCTTTGGCGAGGCGATGAGTAACCGGGTGATGCTCGGATACACCCTGGCCAGCATGTCCTTTTTCGGCGGCCTCTACGCCTTCCTGGGCAGCTCCCAGCAGATTTTTGTCGAGCATTTCGAACTGACCGACAGCCAGTTCCCGATCACCTTCGCGATCATCGCGACGGGCATGAGTTTCACCAGCTATGCCAATTCCCGCCTGGTCAACCGGCTCGGCCAGAGGCGGCTGGCACATGGTGCGCTGATCGGTTTCACCGGCATCAGTGCGCTGCACGCGCTCATTTTGCTCAGCGGGATTGATCACCTCATCCTGTTCGTGGTGCTGCTGTCCATCGCGCTGGCCTTCCTCGGTCTGATCGCGGCCAATTTCAGCTCGATTGCCATGGAGCCGATGGGTCATATCGCGGGCACCGCCTCGGCTTCTTATGGCTTTGTCAGCGGTATTGGTGCGACCATGATCGGCATGTTGATCGGCCAGCTCTACAACGGCACCGCCGTCCCGCTGATTGCAGGCCAGGCGGTTGTCGGCGCGCTCAGCCTGTGCGCGGTGCTGGTGACCGAACGCGGCCGCCTGTTCGGAGTAGGCGAGGATGGCGAGGCAGGCTAGGCTCCTCCCAAAGGGGAGATTCATGAGCTTTGATACCGTCCGCCTCGAGATTGACGAGCAGATTGCCACCATCACGCTGAACCGGCCACACCGGCTCAACGCCTTTACCTACGAGATGGGTGACGAGCTGATCGGAATATTTGACCAGCTGGACGCAGACGATGATGTCCGCGCCATCATCATCACCGGCGACGGCAAGGCCTTCTGCGCGGGTGCCGACCTGTCCACCGGAGCCGAAACCTTCGACATGGTGGCGCAGACGCAGCACGACGGCACGTTCGATGCGACCGACGAGAAATGGCGTGACCGCGGCGGCGTGCTCAACCTTCGCATCTGGAATTCGAAAAAGCCGATCATCGCAGCGGTCAATGGCGCGTCCGTCGGCATCGGTGCGACCATGATCCTGCCCATGGATATCCGCCTGGCCGGGATGAGTGCGAAATTCGCCTTCCCCTTCGCCAAGCGCGGTATTGTCTGGGATGGCTGCGCCAGCTGGTTCCTGCCACGTGTGGTCGGTATTTCCACGGCGATGGATTGGGGGCTGACCGGGCGCACATTCAGCGCGGCGGAAGCCTTTGAAAACGGCCTGGTCTCTCGGGTGGTCCCAGATGAGGACCTGATGGCGGAGGCGCGCGAGCGCGCCCGCATGCTGGCCGATAACTGCGCACCGGTCTCGCTCGCCCTGATGCGCCAGATGGCCTGGCGCATGCAGGGCGCGGATCACCCGATGATCGCCCACCGCATCGAGACCCGGGGCATTCTCAAGGCCGGAATGGGCAAGGATGCCGAGGAAGGCGTGATGTCCTTCTTGGAGAAACGTCAACCAAACTTCCCGCTCAAGGTTTCTCAGGACCTTCCGGACTGGTATCCTTGGTGGGCTGAGGCGGATGACGCTTATTCTGCCGACTGACGCGATGAACGCTGGGGGGCGTTTGATTGCGAGGGACAGAGCTTGATGTCTGCCAATACACGTGTGCGTATCGGCGCCGATTTTTACCTGTGGACCCTGTTGATGGTGCCCGTGACCTATCTCCTGCATGAGCTGGGACATTGGGCCGCGGGCGAGATGCTGGGTGTCGACATGTGGATGACCCTCAACAAGGCCGGCCCTGTTGCCCGCGCCTATCCCAGTGAGGAGATTGGTATCCTCGTCGCACTGGCCGGCCCTGCCGTGACAGTCGCCATCGGGATTTTCGCCTATTTCTACGCAATCATGTTCCGCTCGGTCGTGGCGTACGGCATCTTGTACATCCAATTCCTGTTGCGCGGCCTTGCCGGCGGCATCTCACTGCTCGGCGAGCATCCCAATGATGAGGCCGCGGCGGGTCTTGCACTGGGCATCGGCATCTACCCGATCACCCTGGGCGTGGTGGGTTTCCTGTTCATCCTGCTCTGGGATGCGGCCCGGCGACTGCGTCCGGGCTTTGCGCACAACCTGGGCGCCTATGTGCTGATCAATGCCGTGATCACCGCCATCGTCTTCTCTGACGGGGCCTTGCGCGCTGCAGAGATCCGCCTGCTCTAGAGCAACTCACCGCGGGAAATCATCACGGCATCCCCACCGATCATGGCGTCGGTGAGCTGGCCGTTTTCCAGTTTCAGGACAAGGCGCAACAGGCTCGGGCGCCCCATCTCGATGCCCTGGTAGACAGACAATGCCGTCTCGCCTTCGCCGAACCCGCCCTGCTCGGCCAGAAGCCCCATGAAGGCCGCTGCCGCTCCGCCGGTAGCCGGGTCCTCGAGAATTCCCAGGTGCGGCGCAAACATGCGCACGCGCCAGTCATTGGTGTGTTCCATCGAGCTGGCCTTGGCGACGAGATAGGCCTGGATTGGGGTATCTCCGCCAAACACGGCTTCAAACGCGGGCATGTTCAGCTGGATCCGCGCCAGGTCCTCGGCATAACGCACCGGAACAATGCCAATCGGCACACCGGCCGACCAGACGCCCATATCCAGCGGCGTATTCAGGAAACAATCCGGCTCGATGCCAAACGCCTCGGATAACCGGTCCGGGCTCGGGATATCCGCGACGCGTTCGGGCAGGCGTGGCAGGAAAAAGCGGGCAGAACCATGGGTAGGTGAATTGATGCGCGCATCGGACGTGATATCGCCGACCGTCTCTTCCAGCACATAACGCTTGCGCGTGCCCGGCTCACCACCGGCCTTCAGGGCCAGGGCGATCGCCGACCCCACGGTCGGGTGGCCGGCAAAGGGCAGTTCTTCCTTGGGCGTGAAGATGCGCACGCCCCAGTCAGCGTTACGGCCGCGAGGCTCGGTAATGAACACGGTTTCAGACAGATTGAACTCGGCAGCAATCGCCTGCATCGCCGCATCGTCCAGATCATCCGCCTCATAAACGACAGCCAGGGGATTACCCGCCATCGGCGTATCGGTAAAAACGTCGAAAGTTTCAAAACGATGGGGCATGCGGTCCTCGCGGTTCGAGCAGAAGTCTCAGGCGACCATTTCGGATCAGTCGGCCAGGTCTTCAAGGTCCTCGTCTGTCAACGCGCCATCGACGCGCCAGCCATACCCATCCCCCTCGGCCAGCGTGTCAGCGATCCAGGGCAGGCCTTGGACCAGCTTCTCTTCCAGTGTCCAGGGCGGATTGATGACCACCACGCCGGCGCCCGCGAGCTTGCCCTCGCTGGCCAGGTCTCGGATCCACAGATCAGCGCGCAGGATTTTTTCTGGTGCCAGCTGTTTCTCCGAGATCAGCCACTCCGCCAGGCCGTTGTCGAAGCGGTCGGCGGCCCAGAGATTTTTCAGCGAACGCCAGAACACGAATGTGCCTGTCGGCCACTTGTCCAGCGCCGCCATGACGGCCTCGGCCATGTGCGCCAGCTCATCCTTGTCCTCGAACGGCGGGTCGATCAGCACAAGACCGCGTTTTTCCGGCGGCGGTACCAGCGATTTGAGCGCCTTGTAGCCATCGCGCTGCTCGACCTTCACCCGCTTGTCGCGCTTGTAGCGCGCATCCAGCGTTTCGCTGTCCTGGGGATGGAGTTCACACAAATGAAGGCGGTCGCCCTCGCGCATCAACCGCGTCGCGATTTCCGGCGAGCCGGGATAGTGGCGCAGGGTGTCGCCTTCATTCATGTCCCGGACAATGCCCAGATAGGGCGCCAGCAGGCTCTCCACTTCGTCCGGCAGGTCGGCATTGATCAGGCGGCCGATACCGTCCTTCCACTCCGGCGAGCGCTCGGCTTCGTCACCGGCGAGGTCATAGCCACCGATACCGGAATGCGTGTCGATATAGCGGTAGGGTTTGGGCTTGGCATTGAGATGCTCAACACACTGGGCCAGGACAAGATGTTTGAGAATGTCGGCAAAATTGCCGGCGTGAAAAGCGTGGCGGTAATTCATGGGCGGGCTATAGCGCGCGCTTGCATGTCCTGCAATCGAAGAGCCGTCTCACAGTGAGTTCACTTTGCCCGGCGGCCTAGCCGATCTAGATTGGATCCCAAATCTTGGGGAGAGAAAGATGATCCGTTCACTTTGCGCCGCACTCGCTGCGCTCTGCCTGTCCGCGCCCAGCCTGGCCCAGGACGGCAATTCACCGGAACCGCGCGTTTATGAGAGCCGCGGCCAGGTCACCGTCAACGGCGAGCGTATTCGATACAGCGTCACCGCCGGTGAAACTTTCCTCGAAGACAATGCGGGCAATCCGGTCGCATCGATTTTCTCGACCGCCTATATCGCCGACGGGCTGACCGACCCGCGCACGCGCCCCGTCGCCTTCGTGTTCAATGGCGGGCCGGGCTCGGCCAGCCTGTGGCTGCACATGGGCGTTTTCGGCCCCCAGCGCCTGGCCCTGCCCAATGCGGTTGATGACGGTGCTGCGCCCTATGACATCGTGGAAAACGCCTATTCCATCCTCGACGTGGCGGACCTGGTCTTTATCGACCCGGTCGGAACAGGCTGGAGCCGGACGCTGGGCGAAGGCGAGACCAGTGACTACTGGGGCGTCACCGAGGACGCGGAAAGCCTGGCCACCTTCATCCGTCAGTGGCTGGCCGACCACCAGCGCTGGAATTCTCCCAAATACCTGCTGGGCGAAAGCTATGGCACGCTGCGCATTGGAGCGCTGCTGAACGAGCTGGAAGGCGGCTATACCGATGTCGCCATCAATGGTGTGGCGCTGATCTCCACCGTGGTGGACTTTCGCTATGACGACACCTCGCCGGGCAATGATGTCGGCTATGTCGGCCTGATGCCGGGCTTTGCGGCAACCGCGTGGTATCATGGCAAGGTCGACCAGAGCCGCTGGAATGGTGACCTCGAAGCCTTCCTGGCCGATGCCCGCACCTTCGCCATCGAGGAATACATGCCAGCCCTGTTGCACGGTGTGTGGCTGGATGAAGCCCGCCGGGCCCGCATCGTCAGCGAGCTGTCAGACTATATCGGCCTGTCCGAGCAATTCATCGATCGCGCCAATCTGCGCATTTCCCTGCGCCGTTTCCAGCGTGAACTGCGCCGGGATGAGGGGCTGTCCGTGGGTCGCCTCGACAGCCGTTTCACCGGCGTGGAAGTTGATGGCGTGGGCGAAAACCCGGAAACAGATCCCAGCTTCTACGGCATTGATGCCAGTTTCACGGCCACCATGCTGGACTACTTCACCCGCACCCTCGGGGTGGATATCTCGGACTATTACTCCACCATTGGCGGCGTCCGGGGCTGGAACTGGAATGCCGGCAGTTCCGGCAACAACAACTACATCAATGTGGGTCCGTGGATCTCCCGCGCGATGCGTCAGAATTCCGACCTCGAAGTGCTCGTCGCCCAGGGTTATTACGACCTGGCGACACCCTTCTTCGCCGCCGAGCTGATGTTCAACCAGCCGGGCTTCGTCCAGGACCGGGTCACCTTCACCTATTATGAAGCCGGCCACATGATGTACATCCACGAACCCTCGCTGGAGACCTTCACCCAGGATGTCCGAGAGATGATCGCGGAGTAGAGCTATGTTTTTGGGGCCGCCGCTGCGCGGCCCCTTTTACGTACAGGCGATCCGGGGATCAATAACCAGCACGTCCGGATCACGCGCCAGCCTCTGAACGCGGCCAACTGCATACGTGCCGAGGCTTTCGATCAGTGCCGTCACCACCGGATAGTCCTGCCCCATCCGGTCGAGCGCCCGTCGGGCAAGCTCGGGTTCAACAGGTTCAAGCAGCGGCGCCGAGATGTTGGGATCACATAGACTGTCATCAGCGCGCTGCAAACGGGCGTCAAACCCGCCGGGCATGTAAATACAAGACGGGCTGCCCCCCGCCCCGGCAGACACGCGCATTACCACGGTTTCTCGATCATACACCCACATCTGACTATAGCTCATCAGATCGTAGCGCTCGCCGAGCACTTCCAGCGAGTTGGCATCAATCAGCAGGACTGGAAGGCGATCGCCGCGCGCGTCGAAGTTTGTGGCAGACAGAATTTCGACCTCGCCGGTATCGGTCAGGAAAACTGGCGTACCGCTGGCAGACCACCCCGCAATGGCCCAGGTGTCGCTGTTGCCGAAATCATTGCACTCCAGGGTCATCTCGCCCGTCACGAACCGCAATTCCAGCGGAGCGGCAGGAGCGCCATCCACACGCCCGAGAACACTTTGCCTGTAAACGCGGCGCACCTGGTCGGCTAGACCATAATCTGGTTCAGGTTCGCTCAACAGCTGAGGTTGGGGTTGTGGCGTTTCATTGTCGGGCGTCCAATTGGCGTAGACACGCGCGCACACCTGCGCCTCGGACGGGCATTCCTGGAGGATTGTAACTGTTGGCGGTTCCTGCAACAGCAAGCCAATAGCCAAAAGCAACATCAGCAATCCCCAAATCCGCGCTGATCAGGGGCGAGTCGCCCCCTACTCGCCCTCATACTCCACGAGCGAAGATACCGGCACGCCCATGGCTTCGATACGCTTGGCACCGCCCAGATCCGGGAGATCGATGACGAAGGCCGCGCCGACGACGGTGGCCCCCGCACGCTGGAGGAGCTTGATCGAGGCTTCGGCGGTCCCGCCGGTCGCGATCAGGTCGTCGACCAGCAGCACGCGGTCGCCTTCCTTGATCGCGTCAACATGGATCTCGATCGTATCGGTGCCGTATTCCAGCTCGTAATCCTCGGCGATGGTGCGGTAAGGCAGTTTGCCCTTCTTGCGTACCGGCGTGAAACCGACCGAAAGCTGGTGCGCCACGGCACCGCCCAGGATAAAGCCGCGCGCCTCGGTACCCGCGACCATGTCGATCTTGGCGCCAGCCCAGGGCTGGACCATCTGGTCAACGGCGACCCGGAAGGCCCGTGCATCACCGATGAGCGTCGTTACATCACGGAACATGATCCCCGGCTTGGGATAGTCGGGAATGGTGCGAATAACCGATTTCAGGTCCATGAGAGCCTCTAGAGAGGGTTTTCGTAGGGATTCGGATAATCTTCTAGCTGGGCTTGGGAATGCCAGTCCAGATAATCTTTCTCCGACAACAGCGTCTCGCAATAACCCTGTGCTTCGGAGTGCAGCTCGACCGCATAACTGCGGAACCGGCTGGCGACCGGTGTGAAGAACGCGTCGGCAATCGACCAATCCCCGAAGAGATAATCTCCCGCCGGGGTCCCGACATCATGCCACAGCGCCTGCATCACCGCGATATCCATCCGCGTGGCGCCATCAAGCTCCTTGTAGACACCCTCACGGCACAGATCCATCGGACAGTGCTCGCGCAGGGCAAGGAACCCGGCATGCATGGACGACACGGCAGAGCGGGCCCGCGAGCGCAGGATCTCCTGGTCAGGCCAGAGCAGAGGATTGCGCTCCGCAGCCCATTCACAAATGGCCAGCGAGTCCCAGATCACACCGTCTTCGGTATGCAGGGCAGGAACGGTACCGCCGGGCGACACCTCGGAAATTGCGGATCGTGTGTCACACGTATCGAGCGGGATCAAACGCGTCTCAAAGGGGATGCCGGATTTTTGCAGCACCAGCCAGGCCCGCAGCGACCAGCTCGAGAAACGGCGATTACCGATATAAAGGACAGGCAGGCTCAACTAGTTGCTCTCCAGCTCGGATGCCCGTGCCCGGGTCATGGCGACCTGGCAGTCCAGGGTAATGTCGGTGCGCGATTCCTCGCTGACAAACATCAGGGCTCCCCGGCGTGCGCACTCGGCATCGCGATAGGTCTGCCAGTGCTGATGTGCCGTTTCCAGCATCTCCGCCGCGCGGAACATGCCGCTACTGTCCAGATCGGCCTCCCCGGCCTCCTGGCGGGCATTGTCTAGTGCCGAGTCCAGCTCGCGTTCCGCATCCCGCAACAGATCACGCAGGCAATTATGCCGGGCGCGGTCATTCGTCAGGTGCTGGGAACATTCAACGAGCGGACGGCGCAGCGCGAGAGCCAAGTCCTCGGTGGCAGAAGCCACCGCCAGAGCGAAAACGAACTCGAACATTGACTACTCCGATAATGGGTCCGACTTTATGGACGAGCTTTTCTGAAATCCCAAGGGAAATAGTCAATTATCCCGGTCGGTATCGACCAGCATGTGCTCGAAGGCCAGACGCATCTCGTCATCAATCAACCGGGCGATCCCGATCCAGCCACGATCGGACCCCAGCTCTATCATCTGCCCGACATGCAGCCCCACCACATACGGCTCACCGGCATAGTCGACCACGAGTGGAGCACCGGACGAACCTGGCCAGGTCGAACAATCATGCGCAATGAGCACGTCGTAACCTTCCACCATGGGATCATCGATCACGTTACAACGCCCCTCCGCTTCCCTGACGCTTGGCATAGATACGGTCGTCAGTTCTTCCGGATTGGGCAGGATTGCGGCTCGCAGTCCCTGGTCATCGCGGGACAAGCGTCGGGCGCTCTCAAGCAACGCCCAATCATCGATGAAACTGTTGACGTCCCGGTTCTGCTCCGACGGCAGATACAGGCGAACGATTTCGCCGCGACGGGCATTTTCACCGGCGACACTACAGGACAATCGCTCGCCATCCTTCTCGACGGCATGTCGACTGGCTAGCAGGATGTCACCGCGCCCCGAGACGGCCTCTGTCTGCAACAGAACAGCCCGGCTGACGTAGACCACGCCGGGATCATCGGTTCGGCAACGCAGGCGAAGGAGACCCGCACGGCTCTCCTCCAGGGCCGGTTCCGACAGGGCCGCAAGGTTCACGCGATCATCAGCCACGGCGACGCCCTGCAGCAGGGCGGCTGGAAGTACAATAAACGGCAGAGTACTATAGCGCATGGATCAAGCCTAGCCGGGTCAGGCTTCAGGCGCAAATTACGATCCGGTGAACTCAGCCTAGCCGGGGGTAGATCGCCTCGAGACGGGCCAGAAATTCTGGATCCCGGCTGGCCGGAGGCGTGACGATCGCTGCATCAAGCACGGTCTCGATACCATCCGGGCTCGGCGTGCGTTCCACGGCACTCAGCTGCTCTGTGAGGCCCGTCAGCAAGCGTTTGGCCTTTTCGGTGTTACCGCGCATCACCTCAAGGACAGCCGCGACATCAACGCTTTCCTCGCCCTCACGCCAGCAATCATAATCCGTGACCATGGCGATGGCCGCATAGGGCAGCTCTGCCTCACGGGCAAATTTGGCTTCGGGCATGTTGGTCATGCCGATCACATCCAGTCCCCACGATCGATAGAGCTCGCTTTCAGCACGGGTCGAGAATTGCGGCCCCTCCATGACCAGATAGGTCCCGCCCCTGGTGATCTCGATCCCGGCCGCCTCGCCGGCCTCGAAAACCAGCTGGCTCATGCGGGAACAGACCGGATCAGCCATCGGCACGTGCGCGACACAGCCTTCACCGAAAAAGCTGCGCGGCCGGCCCTGGCTGCGGTCGACATATTGGTCGACCACCACGAAATGCCCGGGGGCATATTCCTCGCGTAGGGAACCACAGGCCGAGATCGCGATGATATCGGTACAGCCCGCCATTTTCAGCGCGGCGATATTGGCGTCATAGGGAACCTTGGACGGCGGGATGACATGGCCGGTGCCGTGACGCGGCAGGAAGACCAGTTCAACACCATTCAGCGTGCCCAGGGTCAGATCCGCAGAAGGAACACCCCAAGGGGTCTCGATGCTCTGGGTCCGGACGTTTTCAAGCCCGTCCAGGCTGTACAGGCCGGAGCCACCGATAATTCCGAGTTTCCAGTTGGTCATGGGCTTGCCCCCCCCAAATAAAAAGGCTGCGGGCATATGCCCACAGCCTTCAGATCTTGCAAGTGCTGGTAACGCCTAGTGCTCGACGTTAGCCCAGACCTGGCGGTAGGCCAGATACACCAGGATGGCGAACACGAAGAGATACAGCAGAACCATCAGGCCCATCTGCTTGCGGGCTTCCATATGCGGATCAGACGTCCACGCGAGGAAGACGGCAACATCTTCAGCCATCTGTTCCATGGTGGCTTCCGTGCCATCGGCGTACTCAACCTGACCATCAAAGGTGATCGGCGGAGCCATGGCGATCGCGCCACCCGTGAAGTACTCGTTGTAGTGCTGGCCAGCGGACAGCTCGACATCGTAAGGCGCCTCGGCATAGCCCATCAGCAGCGCGTAGACATAGTCAGCGCCATAGTGGCGGGCCTTGACGATCAGCGACAGGTCCGGCGGCAATGCACCACCATTGGACGCCCGCGCCATCTGCTCGTTCTCGAACGGAGCCGGGAACTGGTCAGCCGGGATACCGCTGCGAACAACCGGGTCGCCTTCATCATTGATCTCGGAGGCATCCCAGACACGCTCGCCGTAGGATTCCGCGATCTGCATGACGATGCGGTTGTCGTTCGGGTTCGGCCAACGCTCATCCCAGAGCGGGCCGCCAGGCTCGCCGAGATTACGGAAGCTGATCAGGTCGAGCGAGTGACAGGATGCACACAGCTCCTGATACACCTGCAAGCCGCGCTGCAGCTGGTGGCGTTCGCCGTGCTCGCCATCTGCATAGGTGCCGAACGGACCAGAGAAGATCCAGTCACGCTTTTCCGGCGTGTGGGCATCGCCCTCGATGGCAGCCGCCGTTGCGGAGAGGCCCAGAGCGGCCAGGCCAGCGGCGATGATGTGAACCATTTTCATGATCGTCGCTCCCTTAAGACTTGTCTGTGCCCAGGACCGCCGCCTCGATGGAGGCCGGACGTTCCTTCGGCTTTTCGATAATGCCCATCAGCGGCAGAACCACCACGAAGTAGGCGAAGTAGTAGACGGTCAGCAGCTGACCGAGCCACAGAAATTTGAAGCCCACTTCGTGACCTTCAGCATCGTGACCCATGACGAACACCAGATCATCCGGGTTCTTCGCGCCACACCAGCCCAGACCCAGGCAGGCGAGAACGAAGAAGATGAAGAACCAGCGCGTCAGAGGACGGTAGCGCATGGAGCGAACCTTGGACGTGTCCAGCCAGGGCAGGACAAACAGGATTGCAATGGCACCGAACATGGCCAGGACACCGCCAAGCTTGGCGTCGATCGGACCGATGTCGAAGGTGACGGCACGCAGGATCGCGTAGAATGGCAGGAAATACCATTCCGGTACGATGTGCGCCGGCGTCGACCGCGGGTTGGCTTCGATGAAGTTGTCCGCGTGACCCAGAACATTCGGCATGAAGAAGACGAAGGTTGCGAAGACCATCAGGTAGACGATGATCGCGAAGCCGTCCTTGACCGTGTAGTACGGGTGGAAGGGCAGCGTGTCCTTCTTGCCGGAATCGCCCTTGCGGACGTCCAGGCCAACCGGATTGCCATTGCCCGGCACGTGCAGCGCCCAGATGTGCAGACCGACAACGCCGGCGATCACGAATGGCAGCAGATAGTGCAGGGAGAAGAAGCGGTTGAGGGTGGACTGACCGACGGAGAAACCGCCCCACAGCCACTCGCGGATCGCATCACCAACAAACGGCAGGGCACCGATCAGGTTGGTAATCACCATCGCGCCCCAATAGGACATCTGGCCCCACGGCAGCACGTAACCCATGAAGGCCGTAGCCATCATCAGCAGGTAGATGACCACACCCAGGATCCACAGGATCTCGCGCGGCGCCTTATAGGAACCGTAATAGAGACCGCGGAACATGTGCAGGTAGACCGCTACAAAGAAGAAGGCGGCGCCATTGGCGTGCATGGACTGGATCATCCAGCCGAAGTTCACGTCGCGACGAATGCGCTCGACGCTTTCAAACGCCATGCTCTCGTGCGGCACATAGTGCATCGCCAGGATGATACCGGTGATGATCTGGATCATCAGGAAGACAGCGAGAATACCACCGAACGTCCACCAGTAGTTCAGGTTACGCGGTGTCGGGAAATCAACGAAGCTGTCCCAACCCAGGCGGATGATCGGCAGGCGATCATCTAGCCAGCGCGTGAAGCCGGATTTCGGCTCGTAGGTCGAAGGTCCGCTCATGCTACTGCCCACCCCGAGTTAGAAACTTCTTCCGGAGACAGGCCGAGTTTCACGACCGTTTCGGATTCGAAGAAATAATCCGGAACCGGAAGATTTTCCGGAGCCGGTCCGCGACGAATACGTGCGGACTTGTCGTAGTGCGAACCGTGGCACGGACAGTACCAGGCTTCGTACTCACCACCCTGCGACGTCTCCTGGCTCGTCGGCACGCAGCCCAGGTGGGTGCAGTTACCTTTGACGATCAGGAATTCCGGACGCAGGACGCGGTTGGCGTCATAAGCCGGAGTGCCGTCTGGCAGGTTCTCGTTGCGTGCGTCTTCATCCGGCAGGACCGACAGTTCAACGTCACGGGCTTCGGCGATCTCCGTTTCCGTACGGTGACGGATGAAGACCGGCGCGCCGCGCCACATCACTGTGAGCTCCGATCCCACTGGGATCTGGGAGACATCGACACGGATGGAGCCCAGAGCCAGCGTATCCGCTGCCGGGTTCATCTGGTCGATAAACGGCCAAGCTACAAGACCGCCACCGACAGCGGCCGCGCCGCCTGCAGCGATATAGATGAAGTCGCGACGGGACGGTTCTTGACCGTGTCCGTCGGGCGCGCCGTTGTGTTCCGTCACGAGCCGACCTCTTCTCTTTGTGTTTACGGGTCCACGCAAATGCGTGTCCCTGCCCCAGAAAATCGCCAAATCTGCATTCACAGGTTTGACGACCATAACCTATCGCCGTAAGGCGGATCGCGTACGCGGCGCGTTGCCGCACACACTTCCGGACTCTTGGCTTGAGCGCGGCTTAAAATGCGGATCGTTTTTTTTCAACCAGATATTCCGCAAAACCTGGGGGCAGCGATGCGTGTCGCTGCCTGTTTCGGAGCCGACCTCGACGTGATCGAGCCCTGTGCCTTTCCCCTTACAGCGAAGGGCATTCGCAAGGCTGCGATGGATTACCAAGCGTCCATTTCCCCAGTCAGGCATAGCTCCTGGAGCCGGTATCTCGCCTCACCCCCCGCGTCAAAAGGTCGCCTCGTTCTGTTTACAACCCGCGGGGCAGACAACCTCTGGGACTTCAAATTCCGTCCGGATGACCGACTGCTATTTGGTCGGGAAAGTGCAGGCGTCCCGGACGAGGTCCATGATCAGGCCGACGCCCGCGTCATCATTCCGATTCGCCCGGAGACGCGATCCCTGAACGTCGTCGTGTCCGCCGGCATCGCGATGGCGGAGGCGCAAAGGCAGCTGCGCTAACCCGCGGACAAGCCCGCCCGCACCATGTCTGCGGCGTATTCGTGGTTGAGCTGGTATTCGAGCAAATCGGCCATCGCATCGCAGGCCTGGGCATATTCAGCGTCATTCTGCGGCTGATAGCCCGAGAAGTATCGCAGGCGGTCCTCGTCATAGGTATTGAAGACATAGCCCTGCATTTCTCCAATGCCGAGGGTGGCCCGGTCACGGTCGTGCTCGACCACGTCAGGGCCGGCCGCCATGACCAGCGCGACCAAAGCCTCCTGCATGCGGGCATAACTGGGGTGCCGACCTGCGGCCATGGCTTGCTGGGTGGAGATATTCTGTGGTGCCACACCGGAATACAGCAGGGCGTAACAATGCTCTGGCTCGGTGATCAAACCGCGCGCAACATCAAGCAGCGTCCGCTGGAGATTGAGCAGGGCTGCGTCGGTGGCGCGGGGCCCATAGACCAGAACAGCTGTCTGGCCGAGGACGAAGGCTTCCTCGTAGATCACTTGCTCGGCCCGCGCCGCCCCGTCGGTTTCAAACGCCGAAATCGCCCGCTCACGCATGCGTTGCTGAGCATCGGGGTCCACAGTTGCCAGGGCGAGAAGCATCTCGTTCTCGGCAAACATCGCATCGACTTCAGCGCCGATATCGCGTTGCGGCTGGGTCGTGATCCCGGTTTCAGACACCTGCGTGCCGAAAACCGGCGCCAGCAGGGCACCGGCAGCAGCTGTCACGATGACGATCGTCCAGCGACGCCCCAGGCCGCCGAGCACATATCCCAGTACGGCGCCGACCACGCCGCCCAGCCCTGCCAACACAATACTGTCCATCTCTCTGACACCCCTCGGCTTTCCCCCCAAACTAGGGCGCCCGCCGGGCCAAAAACAAGAGACCGAGGTCACAAGACCGGGAATAATCGGAGAAATGTCTTGTCGGGACTGCGGAAAAGGCCCATACCGCGCTCATCGCCACGGCGTGGATCTTTGTAATCAAAGTTCGTGGCAAGCTTTCGGCGCCCACAGAGGCGCCGCGCGAATTCATCGCCCGCCGGACGGCTGACCCACGCTCAACACGTTCACCCACCCCGACCTGCTTGCCCTGCAAGCGGGTGTGAACAGGTATTGTTTTGACGCATTTTCACGATCTTGGCCTCGCCAAACCCCTCATCCAGGCCATCGACGCTTCCGGGTATACAACCCCGACCCCGATCCAGGCTCGCGCCATCCCGAAACTTCTCACCGGTTCCGATCTTGTCGGCATCGCCCAGACCGGTACCGGCAAGACCGCCGCGTTTTCCCTGCCCCTTCTTCATCGCCTGCTGGCTTATGAGCAACCGGTGGGTGCCCGCCGCTGCCGGGCGCTGGTCCTGGCGCCAACACGCGAACTTGCCGCCCAGATCGAGGAAAACGCAGCGCGTTACGCCAAGAACACCAAGCTGCGCCTCACCACGATCTTCGGTGGGGTCAAGCCCCGCCCCCAGATCAAGGCGCTGGAACCGGGAGTCGACCTGCTGATCGCCACGCCAGGTCGCCTGATGGACCATATCTCCACCGGCGCCCTGCGCATCGACCGGGTCGAGATGGTCGTGCTGGACGAAGCCGACCAGATGCTCGATCTCGGCTTCATGCCCACCATCCGCCAGCTGATGGCCAAGCTGACGCGCAAGCGCCAGACCATCCTGTTTTCGGCGACCATGCCCAAGCAGATCCGCAGCCTGGCTAATGATTTCCTGACCAATCCGGTTGAAGTCTCTGTCGCACCGCAATCCACGCCGATCGAGCGTATCGAACAGGACGTTCAGCTGCTGGAGCGAAGCGAAAAGCGCGCCGCCCTGCGCGACCTGCTGGCCCCGCGCGAAATGGAGCGGGCCATTGTTTTCACCCGGACCAAACACGGCGCCAACCGGGTTGTGACCAATCTGGGCAAGGACGGTCTCACGGCTGTCGCCATCCATGGCAACAAGTCCCAGAACCAGCGTGAAAAAGCACTCGCTGCCTTCCGCGAGGGGACCGTACGCATTCTCGTCGCGACCGATATCGCGGCGCGCGGCATCGACATTCCCGGTGTCAGCCACGTCATCAATTACGATCTGCCCAATGTCTCCGAAGCCTATGTGCACCGTATCGGCCGCACGGCTCGCGCAGGAACCGACGGGGTCGCCGTCTCGCTGGTCGAACCGGATGATCGCATCCTGCTGCGTGATATCGAAAAGCTGATCGGTCGTCATCTCACCGCTTTCGGTGCCGAGCTGGAAATTCCCAAGGATGCCAAACGCCCCGGCAGTGGTGGTGGAGGCGGCGGCAAGCGCGGCGGTGGAGGCGGTGGCAATCGTCGTCGGCGCCCTGCTGGCAACCAGGCGAAGTCCGGTGGTGACAAGCCACGGCAGGGCAATGGCAAGCCGGGTGGAAAGCCCAAGGCGAAACCGGCCGGCGGCGAGAGTGGCCAGTCCAAACCAACCGGAGCCGGACAGGGGCGACGCAGGGTTCGCCGGCGCAAGTCAGGCCCCGCAAAAAACAGCAATGCGTAACACCTCTTGCCTATTGCCAGACGCGCCCCAGCGCGTATGCATGTCGCCATGACGGAACAAGCACTCAATATCGATCTCGCCCGCGCCTCTGCCCGGGCCTGGTTTGAAGACCTGCGCGACCAGATCTGCGCCGAATTTGAACGCCTGGAAGACGAGGCCCCGGCTGAGCTTTATCCTGGCGAGGCCGGACGTTTTGAATACGAGGACTGGTCACGCGGCGAGGACCAGGGCGGTGGCCAGATGGGCATCATGCGCGGTCGGCTTTTCGAAAAGGTCGGCGTGCACGTCTCCACCGTGCATGGCGAGTTTTCCGAACAATTCCGCAAACAAATCCCCGGAGCCGAGGAAGATCCGCGTTTCTGGGCGTCGGGCATTTCCCTGATCGCCCACATTTGGAACCCGAATGTTCCTGCCGTGCACATGAATACGCGCTTCATCACCACGACGAAGTGGTGGTTTGGCGGCGGCATGGACCTGACCCCGGTGCTCGACAGCGCCCGCACCCAGGCTCATCCTGATGCCAAGGACTTCCACGCCGCCTGCAAAACGGCCTGCGACAAGCATGGCGAGGATTACCATCAGCGGTTCAAGAAATGGTGTGACGAGTATTTCTACCTGCCGCACCGGGACGAACCGCGCGGCATTGGCGGGATTTTCTACGACCGCCACAATACCGGCGACTGGGACGAGGACTTTGCCTTTACCCGCGATGTCGGCCTGGCCTTCCTGGATGTCTACCCAACGCTGGTCCGCCGCCGCATGAGCGAGAAATGGACCGCCGACCAGCGCGAGGAACAACTCGTCCGCCGGGGTCGTTATGCCGAGTTCAACCTGCTCTATGACCGCGGCACCAAGTTTGGCCTGGAAACCGGTGGCAATGTGAAGTCCATCCTGTCCTCCATGCCGCCCGAGGCGAAGTGGCCGTAGCCGCACAAACGGGACACACAGCGGCGTGTTCCCGCTAGCCTGTTTTGCGATTGCATCCGATATCGGCTCGGGAAACATCTCATCTAAGATGAGACGAGGACTGATGATGCACGCGAACGGACGGGTAACCACAGCTGCCGGACCGCACAAGCGGTTCGAGGCGCTGTTCAACGGTCGTGCCTTCGCGCCGCACCGGCATGATACCTATACCTTTGCCCTGACCCTGAAGGGGGTGCAGAGTTTCGAATACCGCGGCGCTTGCCGGCACTCCCTGCCGGGCGAGCTGGTCATCCTGCACCCTGACGAGCTGCATGACGGCATGGCCGGAACGGACGAGGCATTCGGCTATCGCGGCCTCAATATCCGCCCCGAGGAATTCGAACACGCCCTGGCCGGTCGCGCCCTGCCCTTCATCGAAGGAGGGCGCAGTACGGATCGACAGCTGATCGCGCTGGTCCATGACCTGGTTCGGGACCTCGCCACGCCGGTCAACGCGCTGGACTGGAGTGCGGCGATGACCGAGCTGGCCGACCGTCTGTGTGCGGTGGAAACCGGACAGGACATCGACCGCCCGATCGATCACCGGGCCGTTTATCGCGCCCGCGACCATACCCTGGCGCACCTGGACGAGCCGATCACCATGGAAGCGCTGGAAAACGTGACGGGCGGGTCCCGCTGGAACCTGGCCCGTGATTTCCGTGCCCTGATGGGGACCAGCCCCTATCGTTATGTCACCCTGCGCCGGCTCGATGCCGCACGCGTTCTGATCGCCAATGGCACCCCTCTGGCCAGCGCAGCCTGCGCGACCGGTTTTTCCGACCAGGCCCATCTGACCCGCCAGTTCAAGGGCAATTTCGGTGTCACCCCGAAGGCCTGGGTCAAGCTGCTGGATACCTGTACGCACGGCACAATCATTCAATAAATCAGTCTCGCGACCGGCTATCTCTGCGGATGTCGTTGGGGTTCACCCCGTTCCAAGAGAAAAAGAATGACTGACACCTCCCCCTCCCGCACTCGCGCCGCGCTGGAACTTCTGGCCGCGCCGGTGATCGCCTTTGGCAGCAAGGCAATGCTCGATCCGTTCATGTGGAAATTTTCCGGACCTGTCTCGCTGCTGATCGTACTCACTGTGGCAACGCATTATCTGCGCCATCGCGGCGAGAGCTGGGCGCAACTGGGCCTGCGCTCACCCGGCGGCTGGAAATCCACGCTGCTGGTGCTGCCGCAAACCCTGCTGGCAATTATCTCCATTCTTGGAACGGGTGTGTTGATCGCGACTCTTGGCGACACCCTGGGCCTGTGGGATACCAGCGTCGTACCCGAAGGCGTCGAGGCGCGCTGGGGTAATATCCAGGGCAATTTACCCGTCTATCTGATGTGGATGGCCATTGTCTGGACCAGCGCTGCCTTCGGCGAGGAGATGTTCTTCCGCGCCGTCCTGATTACGCGGGCCGAACGCGCATTTCGCGGCCTTCCCTTCGCGCCGGGACTGGCGGTCCTGACGGCTGCCCTGATTTTCGGCACCGGACATTTTTATTACCAGGGCATGCGGGGACTGATCGTTACCGGCATGATCGGTGTGGCGCTGGGCCTGCTCTATCTCGTCTACAAGCGCAATCTCTGGCCGCTTATCCTGGCCCATGGCCTGGTGGACAGTCTTGCCATGACCGCGCTCTACCAGGACGCAGACTGGTAGCCACGAAAAAGCCCCGACCAAACAGCCGGGGCTTTTTTGTCGATCTGGCAACTCGCGCTACTGCTTGAGGCGGGCCAGCAGCTCGGCCTTGCTCGGCTCGAAGCGCTCGGCGATCCAGTGGGCCTTCAGCTCGTCTAGCGCATCACCCAGCATCGGACCCGGCTCGTAACCCAGCAGGATCAGATCACCGCCATTGATGGGGAAATCCGGCTGTTTCCACTCGGCCGCGAACTTGGCCAGCAGGCGCCAGTCACGCGGCGGCGGAGCGGTTTCACCGGCAGCCGCCAGGCGCGCCTGGTCTTCAAACGCCTGTGCGCCCAGCGCCAAGATGGCACGCTCGGCAGCGGCAAGATCGCCAAAGGCGCCATGTACATCCTCACGGGCAGACGGGTCTACCGCGCCCTCAAGGCGTTGTGCTTCAGCATTGGACATTTTCAGGTTTGCAGCCATGGTCCTGATCCTTTCCGGTCCGCCATCGGCAAGTGCCACGAATCGCAACAAGGCGTCTGGCGCTAATCCGTAATCATTGTCTTGATCAATAATTGCGCTCAGGACTCTTAAGGATCCGTTCACTCCAAGCAATTGATTCAATATTCCCCCAGCTTGCATCAGCTCGACCGCACGACGCGGGTCCGGAGCCGCGAGAAGCTTTTTCAATTCGGCCCAGACGCGCTCGACTGATAATGTCGATAAGCCGTCGCGAAGTTCATAAGCTGCTGAAATAGCGACCTCATCAGGGTCACCCGATCCGTACCAGGCCTGGAACCGGAACAGGCGCAGCGTGCGCAGATAATCTTCGCGAATGCGCTGACGGGCATCACCGACAAAGACAAAGCGGCGCGCTTCCAGGTCCTTGAGGCCGCCCGTCGGGTCGTGAATTTTTCCGTGGAAATCTGCGTAGAGCGCGTTCAGGCGAAAATCGCGTCGCTGCGCATCGTCTTCCCATTTATCCGAGAACTCGACGACGGCACGACGGCCATCGGTAGCGACATCCTTGCGCAAGGTGGTGATTTCATAGGGTATCCCACCGGAGACAACGGTGATGGTGCCGTGCTCGATACCGGTCGGGATCGCCCGCAGGCCTGCCGCCTGAGCGATCTCAAGCACGCGCTCTGGCCGGATCTGTGTCGAGATATCCACATCCGCCACAGGCGCCTCCAGCAAGGCGTTGCGCACACAGCCGCCGACGAAACGGGAACCAAGCGGTCGTTCGTTCTCCAGCATGTCGATGACGGCACGAGTTTCCGGCCCGCTCATCCAGCTATGCCGAGCGGGATCAAGACTGGGCATGGTCATTGCGGATCATCGTTTGGCGGGTCTACCGCATCGTCCTCTGAGTCTTCGTCAGCATCTTCATCAGCCTCGCCGGAACGAATGAAGTAGCCGGGCTGGATTTCGCCATCCACCAGGCGCGGCGGGACGTATTGATCGCCTTCATAACCGCCACGGGAACTGTCCAGCAAAACCAGCCCGATCATGACCACGACCGCGGTCGCAGCCCCAGCTGCAGCCAGTCTCAGAACTGGCGCCGGCTTGGCGGCGGCTTCCGACGCGCTGACCATCCGCCACAGGAAAAACAGGGCGAAGGGCAAGAGGAAGGACAGGATTTCAATAATTGTGATGCGGACCATGATCTACCCGTAAAGCCTGTCATAGAGCGACTTCAACATGCCTGCGGTCGCTCCCCATATATAATGCCCATTCCACGGCATGGCATAGAAATGCCGCTCGCGCCCCTGCCAGGTGCGGCTGTGACGCTCGTGATTGACCGGGTTCATCAGAAAGTCCACCGGCGCTTCAAAGGTCAGTGCAACCTCGTTCGGATCGATCGACAAGCGGTATCCGGGACGCACAATTCCCACGAAGGGCTGAACCTCGTATCCCGTGACCGTCTCATAACTGTCGAACCGGCCGATCATGTCGACATAGAGAGGATCAATCCCGACCTCTTCATGCAGTTCGCGCACCGCCGCGTCCGCCGGCGTCAAATCGGTGGGATCGACCCGCCCCCCCGGAAAACTGACCTGGCCCGCATGCTGGCTGAGATGGGCGGCGCGCTCTGTAAACAGGAAACGCGGAGGCCCGTCATGCAGCAACAAGGGAGCAATCACGGCTGCCGACCGCAGCGCCCGCCCCGTCGGGGCCGGGGCGCCATTGAGGTCGCCATCCCCACGCACAGGCAGGGAGCCCTGACTGTCCACCGGATCCAGCCGGTCCTGCAGGCGCTGGAGAAAGGCTTCAGGCGTCTGCACCATCAACCTCCAGCGGATAGAACTCACCCTGGCTCCACACACCGGTGACGCCGTCATGCTCCACGGCGATCTCAGCCAGTTCGTAAAACACCGGTCGGGACATCAGCGCATCGAGCTGTCCGCGAATCCGCACCAGGGGAACCGGCTCCTCGCGATCACCATCCCAGCGGATTTCAATGGGATGATCCGGGCCCGCCGAGGCCACATCACCGAAATTTGTTGTGAATAGCAGTTGCTGGTCCGCCCCCTCGCCGACCCGGTCGACTCGTACGGCCAGGAAGGGCGCGACCTCGACCTTGATACCGATTTTCTCGACCGGCGTGACGAGATAATGAACGCCGTCGTCATCTTTACGCAAGATTGTCGAAAACAAGCGTGTCAGACGTTCCCGGGTGATACGCGTGCCTTCATGCCACCAGGAGCCATCCCGTTTGATGACCATGTCCATCTCGCCGCAATACTCCGGATTCCAGCGATCGACGGGAGGCAATCCCTGCCCGGCGCTCTCTGCTGCCTTGAGCAGCGACTGTAATCCGTTGGCCATTTCGGTATCGGTAGGCATGGACACCTCGTTCCTGCAACGCCATGCTCGACGCACATTGAAGGACATATAAGTCATCTGTTTCGGAGAGGAATTTAGGGCGATGACCGACACGATTGAACCCGGTGCAGACCTGATCGCCGAAGCGGATGCAGCTACCGAGCGTCTGGCGGCCGTGAAAGACAGTATCGGCCGCGTCATTTTCGGCCTGGAAAAAGAGGTCGAGCTCTGCCTGACCGCCCTCCTGTCCGGTGGCCACACCCTGCTGGTCGGCGCGCCCGGCCTCGCCAAGACCCGCCTGGTGGAAACCATCGCCGTTGCAACCGGCCTCGACACCAAGCGCATCCAGTTCACACCGGACCTGATGCCGGCGGATATTCTCGGCTCGGAAATCCTGGAAGAAAGCGATGACGGCAAGCGTCATTTCCGTTTCCTGCCCGGTCCGATCTTCTGTCGCCTTCTGATGGCCGACGAGATCAACCGCGCCAGCCCGCGCACCCAGGCTGCCCTGCTGCAAGCCATGCAGGAGGGTCATGTCACGGTTGCTGGTGAACGCCATGACCTGCCGCATCCCTTCCACGTGCTGGCGACCCAGAACCCGATCGAGCAGGAAGGCACCTATCCGCTGCCCGAAGCCCAGCTTGACCGTTTCCTGCTGCGTGTCGACGTGCCCTATCCGGATCGTGATGCGGAACGTCAGGTCCTGCTGGCGACGACCGGTGCCACCGCCGCCGAGGCCATCGAGGTCCTCAACGCGGAAGAGATCATCAAGCTTCAAAGCCTCGTTCGCCGCCTTCCGGTAGGCGAAAAAGTCCTTGAAGCCATTCTTGACCTGCTGCGTCTGGCCCGTCCGGATGAAAGCGAGATCGAGGCGGTTCGTGAAGGTGTGTCCTGGGGGCCAGGCCCGCGTGCCGGCCAGGCGATGATGCTGGCCTGTCGTGCCCGTGCACTGCTGCAGGGCCGCCTGGCACCGTCCACCGAGGATGTTGCGGCGCTGGCCGAACCCATTCTGAAGCACCGCATGGCCCTGTCCTTCGCGGCCCGTGCGGATGGCCACACGCTGGAAGGTCTGATCCAGACCCTTGCGGACCAGGCTGCCTAAGTCATGAGCCAGGGCGTCGATCGCCATAGGGAAGCCCGCATCGTCTCTTTGCGCCATGAAGGCGAAGAGGCGGCGGCCAGCCTGCCCTCCCTGCTGGCGGAGGCGGAGCGCATAGCTGCGACCGTCGCCCAGGGTGTGCATGGCCGTCGGCGGTCCGGCATTGGCGAGACCTTCTGGCAATACCGCCATCACCGTCCAGAAGACGGTCGTGCCGCCATCGACTGGCGCCAGTCCGCGCGGTCCAATCAGCTGTTTGTGCGTCAGAACGAGTGGGAAGCCGCCAATACGATCTGGCTGTGGCGCGATGGCTCCACGTCGATGCAATACACGTCGGGCAAACACACGCCCAGCAAGCTGGACCGCGCAGCGGTGTGTCAGATCGCCGTCGCAGCCCTTCTGACCCAGGGCGGTGAACGCGTCTCCGTGCTGGGTGAAAGCGCCATTCCACGCACCGGCGCGCTTGGCCTTGAGCGCGTCTCCCGTCGCCTTGTGCTGGGACCGGGTGCTGAAAACGCCGTGGAAGCGCCGGAGATCAGCCGTTTTGGCCGGGTTGTCCTGGCCAGTGATTTCCTCGATCCGGTCGAGACCTGGGCCGCCCGGCTGTCGCGATTTGCCGTGCTGGAAGCCCAGGGTGTGATGTTGCGCATCGTTGATCCGGCGGAAGAGGATTTCCCCTATTCCGGCCGCACCCGTTTCGAGCGCCCGCATTCCAATGACAGCCTGTTGTTCGGTCGTGCCGAGGAAGCCCGCAAGACCTATCGCCAGCGCTGGCGGGAACATGGTGATGCGCTTGCCGATCTGGCCCGCCAGTATGGCTGGACGATTGTCACACACCGAACTGACAAGACCGCAACGAGTGCCGTGCTGGCCCTCTATCGCGCACTGGCAAGGGATGTCTGATTGATGTTTGGACTGGGGCCCCTTTCCTTTGGCGCACCGCTGGCCCTGGCCGGCCTGCTCGCTCTGCCCGCCCTCTGGCTACTGCTGCGGGCTACCCCGCCGGCGCCCAAGCGCGCGATTTTCCCACCCCTGCGACTTTTGCTGGGGGCACCAGATGATACCGAAACACCACATCACGCCCCCTGGTGGCTGATCCTGTTCCGACTGCTGATCGCCGCCCTGATCATTCTGGGCCTGTCACGTCCGATCTGGACACCGCCCGCAGTCGAGGACGAAGACCGTCCGGCGCTGATCGTAGTTGATAATGGCTGGGCCGCGGCCAATTCCTGGCCTGAAACCAAACGCCGGGCGGAATTGCTGATCAATGATGCCGAACGAGACAACCGGCTGGTGGCGCTGTTGTTCACCGCTCCGGGAGAGACAGCACCGGCCCCGATCCGGCTGGACAGCGCCGATACGGCCCGCCGGCTTCTGGAAAGCACGCGCCCCCAGGCCTGGTCCGTTGATCGTGCCGCAGCAGCAGAGCGACTGGCCGATGCCGCCGCCCAGGACGCGCTGGCCGACGAGCTGGCGATTACCTGGTTGAGCGATGGCACCGACAGTGCGGGCGCCCGCGCCCTGGCCGAAAGCCTCAATGATCTTGGCACGGTACGCCTGATCGAGCCGGATGCCGGCCGCACCGCCTACGCCCTCGCACCGCCGGAAGTGACGACCGATGGTCTCGCCGTCGACGTGTTGCGCTCGATCCGCGACCTGCCAGCCAGTGTCGGTATCGTCGCGCTGGGTTCAGATGGCCGAGCCATTGCCCGCGCCGATGCTGATTTTGCCAGCGATGAAGGTCGCACCCGGGTCGAAATGAGCCTGCCGCTCGACCTGCGCAACCGCATCGCGAGCATCCGGATCGAAGGCCGCTCCAGCGCCGCGTCCGTGCGCCTGATGGGCGATCGCTGGCGCCGTCCGCGTGTCGGTCTGATCGAGGCGACCTCGGAAGATGGCCAGCCCCTCCTGTCAGATCTGCACTATGTCGAGAGCGCCATCGCCCCGATCTCCACGCCCAGCCGAGGCACGCTGGGTACGCTGCTCGAAGACGATTACGCCGCCCTGGTCATGGTCGACGATGCCCGTACCGATGATGAGCGGATCGGCGAGTTTGTGGCCAATGGTGGCCTGTTGCTGCGCTTTGCAGGACCGCGCCTGGCCGCCCGTGGCGATGATCTGCTGCCGGTGGACCTGCGGGAAGGCGGTCGCCTGTTCGGCGGCGCCCTGAACTGGGAAGAGCCGCAGCGTATCGCCCCCTTCTCGATCGACAGCCCCTTTGCCGGCCTGCCGACGGACGCGACGGCAACGGTGGACCGCCAGGTCCTGGCCCAGCCGGGTAGTGCGACGCCGGACCGTGTCTGGGCGCGCCTGGAAGACGGTACGCCGCTGGTCACCGCTCAGCGCCGCGGTCGTGGCTGGATCGTGCTCTTTCACGTCACTGCAGGACCAAACTGGTCCGACCTGCCGCTGTCGGGACTGTTCCCGCGCATGCTGGAGCGTGTCATGGGACTGGCGCAAAATGGCGAGGCGACCGGGCCGGCCACCGGCGCCTGGGTCGTTGACCAGGCCCTGGACTGGCAAGGCCAGCTGACCAGCCCGCCATCCACCGCCCGCCCCGTGCCGGCAGAGATTTTCGAAACCGCATCCGTATCTCCCAGCGTCCCGGCAGGTCTCTATCGCCTCGGCTCGGGCAGCGCAGCGCTCAATCTGATCGCCTCGGATACGACCGTGGAAGCCCTGCCGCGCGACCTGCCCTCGGTGATCTACCAGGGCTTTGACGGGATCCGGCCGATCCTGTTCCAGACGCCGCTCTTGGTGATTGCCCTTGTGATGATGATCCTCGACGTTCTTATTGCCCTTGGACTGGCCGGGCGCCTGCCATTGCCGGGCCGCGCAGCCGCGGCTGTCGTGCTCGCCTTTGCCCTCTTGCCCCTGGCCGGTCGCCTCGAGGCCCAGGAGGTGGACATTTTCGCGCTGGAAGCCTCGCTGGACTTGCATTTTGGCTATGTGGAAACCGGCGACACCGCCCGCGATAATCGTTCACGGCAAGGCCTGATCGGCCTGGCCAACGAGCTGACACGTCGAACCGCCATCGAGCCCGCCAATCCCATGGCCGTCGACCCGGAAAAGCATGAGCTGATCTTCTTCCCGATGGTCTACTGGCCTATCACCGATGACGCGCAACCGCTCTCTGAAGCGGCAGCGGCACGCGTGTCGACCTATCTGCAAAGCGGCGGACTGATCATCTTTGACACCCAGGACGCTGACGTATCCATGCTGCGCGGGAATGAGCCGCATCGCGGCCTGGTCACAGTGCTGGAAAGCATTGATGTGCCGCCCCTGGCACGCATTCCGGGCGATCACGTGCTGACACGCTCTTTCTACCTGTTGCAGGAATTCCCGGGCCGTTTCGGCGGCGATGCAGTGTGGGTAGAGGCCAATCCGGACGGCGCTTCGCGTGATGGCACATCCGGCGTGGTGATCGGAGCGCATGACTGGGCCGCGGCCTGGGCGGTCGACGAGAATGGACGCCCCATCGCACCGGTTGATGGCGGCGAGCGCCAGCGAGAGCTGTCCCTGCGCTTTGGCATCAATATCGCCATGTACGCACTGACCGGCAATTACAAGGCCGACCAGGTGCACATTCCTGATATCCTGGAGCGTCTTGGACAATGACGGCTGCCTCGATCGACTTCTCGCCGCTCATTCCCTGGAGCCAGCTGATCGCACTCGTTGCGATTGGCTATGCCGTGCTGATCTTTGGCGCGATCCAGAAACTCTCCGGCTGGCTCTGGCGCGGGCTGGGTCTTGCGGCCCTCGGTCTAACCCTGGCCAATCCCTCGCTGGTCGAGGAAGAGCGTGACCCACTGGCCGATGTCGCCATCCTGGTGACCGACACCAGTTCGTCCATGGATATCGGTGGCCGCTCTGAAGCGGCGAACGCCATGGCCGAGGCCCTGCGCCAGCAGGCGGAAAATGATCCTTTGCTGGACCTCGTCGAGGTTGAGGCCGACGAAGGCGCCAACGGCACAGAAGTCTTTGCAGCCGTCAGCTCGGCCCTCGCCAGCGTGCCCCAGGACCGGCTGGCCGGCATTGTGGTCACCACAGATGGTCAGATCCATGACGCCCCGGCCTCCGTTGACGCGCTCAATATCGATGCGCCCCTGCACCAAGTCATGCCTGGTGACACCAGCGCCGGTGACCGGCGGCTGATCATCGAGGAAAGCCCGCGCTATGGCATTGTTGGCCAGGGCGCCAGCTTCACCATCCGGGTCGAGGACACGGCGGTCCAGGGCAACGCCCAGGTGGCCTTCCGCTTCGAAGGTGGCAATCCGCAATTGCACCGGATTCCGATCGGTCGCTCCATTCGCATTGATGTTCCGGTCGAACAGCGCGGTCAGAATGTGATCGAGATCGAGGTCGAGGCCGGCCCCCAGGAATTGTCGCTGGTCAACAATCGCGCTGCCGTCTCTGTGAATGGTGTCCGCGATCGCCTGCGGGTCCTGCTGGTCACCGGCGAGCCGCACAATGGCGCGCGCGCCTGGCGTGACCTCCTGAAGTCGGACCCGTCCGTCGACCTGGTCCACTTCACGATCCTGCGGCCGCCGGATCGTCGTGACTCCACACCGACCAACGAGCTGGCGCTGATCCCCTTCCCGGTCCAGGAATTGTTCTATGAACGCCTGGAAGAGTTCGACCTGGTGATTTTCGATCGCTATCGCCGTCGCAACATCATGCAGGGTTATTTCGGCAATGTGGCCCGCTATGTGGAAAATGGCGGCGCATTGCTGGTGACGACGGGACCGCCCTTCGCCGGTCCGCCCAGCCTGTTCCGCTCCCAATTGTCCACCGTACTGCCGGTGCGTCCGTCTGGCACGCTGTCGGAGGCCCCCTTCACACCGCAAATGTCCGAGCTGGGCCTGCGCCACCCGGTCACGGCCGGCCTGGAAGGCGGCGGCGAGGATCCGGAATGGGGCCGCTGGATGCGCAATATCGAGGGCATTGCCCTGGGCGGCCAGGTTCTGCTGGAGAGCGAGGATGGCGAACCCTTGCTGGTCCTGCAACGCTCCCGCGAGGGCCGTACCGCCATGGTGATGAGTGACCAGACCTGGCTTTGGTCACGCGGTTTCGAGGGCGGCGGCCCTTATGGCGAGATGTTCCGACGGGTTGCGCACTGGCTGATGAAAGAGCCGGAGCTGGATGAAGAGCGACTCACTGCCGTGGCGCTGGACGGGGAGTTGCTGGTCGACCGTGTCACCCTGGCCGACACGGCACCGCCCCTGCAGATCACCTGGCCTGATGGCCGCCAGGAAGTCGCGAGTATGAGCGAGGATGAGTCCGGACGCTTCTCGGCACGTATGCCGGCAGAGGGAACGGGCCTGGTGCGCCTGCGGTCCGGTCCATTGACCACGGTGGCGGCCTTGGGACCGCTCAACCCGCTGGAATTTGCGGACCTGCGTCCGACCGACGCGATACTCGACCCGTTTGTCGATGCCAGCGGCGGGGGTGTCTATGCCATTGGTGATGGCGCCAATGCCCGCCTGCCCGGTATTCGCCGCACCCGCTCCAATGCCGATCATTCCGGCCGCTCGTGGATGGGGCTGAAGGCCAATGAGCGTTATGTCGTCCGCGCGACAACCCGTACGCCATTGCTGCCGGGTCTGCTGATCGTGCTGATCATGACCGGCCTGCTGGGCCTGGGCTGGTGGCGCGAGGGGCGCTGACCCCTTCCCCCGCATGCGCCGATTGCCTAGGCTCGAATTCTTCTGACAGGAGATTCGATGTCCCAATCCCAGCCCGCTGCCGGTTTCGATCTTGATTTGTCTGCGCTGCTGGCACGCCTCGAGGCGGCCATCGCATGGGCCCGCGCGGAAGCCCTGAGTATCGATTTCGGTGTCCAGCTGGTCCTGGTCGGTGCTGCAATGCTGCTGGCCTTTGCAACCAAGCGACAGACCACGGCGGTGTTTGCCCGCATTTTCCACATCGATGCCCTCAAGCGGTTCAAACGCCAGGCAGTTCGCTTCATCCAGCCCATCGCCGGGCCGGCCATGGCGTGGATCCTGTTGTCAGCCGCCCTGTACGTGTTGGGTGGCACCACCGAGTTCGATGTCTACCTGTTGCGTTCGGCCAGCAATCTGATGGGGGCGTGGGCGGCGATCCGCCTGCTGTCCAGCTTCATCTCCGAACCGTTCTGGTCGCGGACCGTGGCCCTGATCGCCTGGACCCTGGCAGCCCTGAACATTCTGGGCTGGCTGGACCCAACCGCCCTGTTCCTGGACGAGCTGGGCTTTTCCCTGGGCGCGGATGCCGAGGGCAATGACCGCCGCATCTCTGCCCTGACCATTATCCGCGCTGCGATCGTGCTGGCCGTGTTCTACTGGGTGGCCAGCTTCCTGTCGCGGCTGCTGTCGACCCGGGTCGAACACCTGCCCAGCCTGAACCCCTCGGCCCGTATCCTGATCACCAAGGCCGCCCAGATCGTGCTGATGGCCGGAGCCGGCCTGATGGCACTCTCGGCGCTCGGTATCAATCTGTCCGCACTGGCGATCTTTGGCGGCGCCATCGGCCTGGGCATCGGCTTTGGCCTGCAGAAGATCTTTTCCAATCTCGTGTCCGGCGTGATCCTGCTGCTCGACCGGTCGATCAAGCCCGGTGATGTCGTCACTGTCGACGAGACCTATGGCAAGGTGTCGACGCTGGGCATGCGCTTTGCCTCGGTGAAAACCCGTGACGGGCATGAGCACCTGATCCCCAATGAGGAATTCATCACCTCCAAGGTGATCAACTGGTCCTATTCGGACCCGTCCGTGCGCATCAAGCGCACCATAGGCATCAGCTATAACAGCGATGTCCGTCTGGCCCGCGAGCTGGTGGTGAAAGCCGCCGAGAGCGTGGCCCGGGTCGCGGCCTCACCCGCCACGCGCTGCCACCTGATCGGCTTCGGCGACAACAGCGTGGACCTGCAGATCCGGTTCTGGATCCGGGACCCGGAGAACGGCGTCTACAACGTCACCTCCGAGGTACTGCTGGCGATCTGGGACGGCTTCCACGAGCACGGTATCGAATTCCCCTATCCCCAGCGTGATGTACACCTGGTTGGCAGCGACACGATCAAGGTCGAGATGGCCCAGCCCGATTAATTCCCAACGGGAAACAATAACAATCCGACGGGCAGATTAATCCTCGACCGGCAAAGCCCTACATTGCTCCCAACACAGCAACACATGGGAGCCAAGCCATGATTGAGAAACGATCTTTTGACAGCCTCGGCCATTTCCAGAATGGATGGCTGAACGCCAAACACCACTTCTCCTTCGGGGGATATTTCGACAAGGACCGCCTCGGCTGGGGCGCTCTGCGTGTCTGGAATGATGATGAAATCCAGCCGGGTGAAGGATTTGCACCCCACCCCCACCGCGACATGGAAATCATCACCTATGTCCGCAATGGAGCGATCACCCACCGGGACAATCTGGGCAATGAGGGCCGCACCGAAGCCGGCGATGTCCAGGTGATGTCGGCCGGCTCGGGTATCATGCATTCCGAGTTCAACCGGGAAGACGAGCTGACCCGTATCTTCCAGATCTGGATTATTCCGGAAACCGAAGGCGGCGAACCGCGATGGGACGCCATGGAATTCCCCAAGGCAGACCGGGCCGGAGAATTCGTCGTTCTGGCCTCGGGCAATCCGGAGCGGGATGGCGGCCTGATGATCCGCCAGGACGCAAAGGTCTCCGGCGCTACGCTGACCGCGGGCCAGACGGTGACCCAGACCCTGTCGCAGGACCGCCAGGCCTATCTGGTGCTTGCCCAGGGCAAGGCCCGTATCGGGGAGGTTGAACTGGACGCGCGCGATGGCGCCGCCATCCGCGATGTCGGCGAGTTCACAATTACCGCCCTCGAAGACACCGAAATCGTGATGGTCGAGACAAACTAGACAGCGGGTTTCACACTTCTGAAACGCCTGTAGGCGAAGTCTGCGCAGAGAAGATCTTGGAGATCATGATGCGCCGGCTTCGCCTTTTGCTTTTGTCCCTGATTATTGCGCCCTCGCTGAGCGGCTGCCTTGCGCTTGGCGCAGCGGCACTGGTCACCGATGTGGCAGTCGGCACCGCCGGAACTGTCGTCGGCACGGCTGGCAAGGTCGGTGGCGCCGCGGTCGGTGCTGTGCTGCCGGGCGGTGATGATGAGGACGAGGATTAGTCCTCTCGCCCGACCACGTCTTTGTGAAATCGAAAAGTGTGAGGTGACACACTTGCGCGACCTCTGATATCGTCTCTGCCGAGGGACATTGGCTATCTATGTGAGGAGATTCTCATAATGCGCACGATCACCACCTTGCTTGCAGGAAGCTTGCTGATGTCTGGCACCGCACTGGCCGACGAGCCGGTCCGGATTGCCCCGATTTCCTACGGAGAAGACTTGCTGGAAAGCGCCGAGGACTTCGGTGAACGCGAGTTGGACACGCTGTCAGGTTATCTTGAGCGCCAGCTGAACAATCGCCTGGCCGGGCTTGAACTGGCCGATGGCACCGTCTTGCAAGTCACCATTGTCGACGCCGACCCCAATCGCCCAACGATGGAGCAGATGCGCGCAACACCGGGCCTGTCGCTTCAGAGCATCAGCCTCGGCGGTGCCGAGCTGGAAGCCGAGCTGATCAGCGCCGATGGCGAAGTGCTCGAGCGTTTCAGCTATTCGCGTTACTCACACCATCTGCGTGATATTCGCGGCGCCGGCACCTGGACCGATGCGCGTCGGGCCATGCAGCGCTTCTCACGCCAGATCGGCGATGCAGTCGCAGAGCGCGCCAGTACGGGCAGCTAGCTCACCGGACAATCGGATTGAGAAGGGCCGGTTTTCCGGCCCTTTTTCTTGCTCCCGACCCAGCCGACAGGGGCCGGCTCAGGGCGCTCCTATCCATTTATGGGTTTGCAGGCTCAGCGACCATTTCGGGTTGGCCAGACAGTATTCGAACGCCGCCTGCGCATTGCCCATCATGTCATCGCCATCCATCGGCTGGAGCAGGAAACGTTCGAACTGCCAGTCCTCGAACGCGCTCGGATCCAGCTCCGGCTGGGGAAATACCAGTTTCAGCTCGCTGCCCGTGCGCTGGACAACGGTCGAATTCCCCTTGGGGCTGATGGTCAGCCAATCGATGCCAGCCGGCGCCTCGATGGTGCCATTGCTCTCAACGGCAATCTCGAAACCAGCCGCGTGAATGGCGTCGATCAGGGGCGGGTCCAGCTGTAACAGGGGTTCACCGCCGGTGAAGACCACCAGCGGCCGCCCGCCGCCCGGCCAATGCTCCCGTGCTGCTGCAGCCAGCGCTTCCGGCGTGGTGAACTTGCCACCGCCCGGCCCATCCGTGCCGATAAAATCTGTATCGCAGAAATTGCACACGGCGGTCGCGCGATCACGCTCCAGCCCGTTCCACAGGTTACATCCGGCAAAGCGAATGAAGACCGCCGGACGCCCGGTCTGCCCGCCTTCGCCCTGCACGGTCAGGAATATTTCCTTGACGGAATAGGTCGTCATTGTGCGCCTCCGTCGCGCCAGCCCTGCCAGCCTTTTTCGCGCAATTCGCAGGCGGGGCAGACGCCGCACCCATATCCCCAGGCGTGAAGCTGCGACCGGTCGCCCGTGTAACAGGTGTGTGTGCGCGTGCGGATCAGTTCGACGAGCGCGTCCCCACCCAGCTGATGCGCCAGCGCCCAGGTCTCGGCCTTGTCGAGGAACATCAGCGGTGTCGCAATCTCGATGGTCTCGTCGAGTCCGAGCGAAATCGCCTGTTGCAGCGCCTGCAGCGTGTCCTGGCGACAATCGGGATAGCCCGAATAGTCAGTTTCGCACATGCCGCCCACCATGGTCCGGTGCCCCCGGCGATAGGCCAGCGCAGATGCGATGGTCAGGAAAACAAGATTGCGGCCGGGCACAAAGGTCGAGGGCAGGCCGTTTTCCTGCATCTCGATTTCACGGTCCGCGGTCAGCGCGCTTTCCGCGATGGCGCCATAACCGGCGATATCGACGGTGAAGTCCTCGCCAAGCCGCGCGCTCCAGTCCGCATTGGCCGCCGCCATGGCGGAGCGGACATCCAGGCGCGCCTGCATCTCTACATCATGGCGCTGGCCATAGAAGAAGCCGAGCGTCTCCACACGGGCATAGCGCTCCAGTGCCCACGCCAGGCAGGTCGCGGAATCCTGCCCGCCCGAAAACAGGACGAGGGCCGATTTCTGTTGCGTCTTTTCAGTCATGAGCCGGTATATAAAGGCCTGAAGCGAGGATAGCCATGAGCATTGCACATCACTGGATCTATACGACCTGGCCAGACGCCGCCAGCGCACGCGAAGCCGCCCTCAAACTGGTTGAAGAACGCCTGTGCGGGTGTGCCAATATTCTTCCGGGGGTCGAGTCTATCTATTCATGGGAGGGCAAGATCGAACACGAGCAGGAAGTGGTGATGATCCTCAAGACGCCTGCATCCTCATCCGCGCGCCTGAATGCTCGCATTGGTCAGCTGCATCCCTATGACACCCCGTGCATCATTGCTCTGCCGGTCGTTACGGATGCGAGCGCGCCGGGCTACCTTGCCTGGCTGGCGCAACAGACCCAGGCCTGAGCGGTCCACAAGGGCGATTGATCCACTGTGGCGCTCCAATATCACGCCGTAGCGACGGACATTGCAATCTGACGCGTTGAATGGAGGCGTGGGACCTTATTTGGAGACGCTTTCATGATTGGACGCATTATTGCTGTCAGTGTTCTGGTCGCCGGTATCGGCACACCGGCTTTCGCCCATCCTCATGCCAGCGCACGGCTGGTTCGTGACTGTGCAGAAGACGTGCGGGACCGGCGAGAGGACATCCGCGATCGCCGCGAAGATATCGCAGACCGGCGCGAGGACCGGCGCGAGGACCGGCGCGATGCACGGCGGTTCACCGGCCTCGGCGATCTGCTCGAGGATGTTGCCGATCGTGCGGAAGACCGCCGGGATCGGCGTGAGGACCGTCGCGATCGCCGCGAGGATATTCGCGACAGTCGCTACGGCTGTTACTGAACCGGGGACACGGGGACAGGCGCGACGCTCTCAGGCGCGCCTAGTCTTCCCGGTTGTCGAACTTGCGATAGACCTCATGGGCCGCCTCGTCATAGCCGTTGCGGCGGGAAATGATCAGCACGGCTGCCAGGGCGGCCCCCACCACGACGGAGAAACCGGTTCCCAGGCCCAGGGCGATCCAGCCATGTCGGCTCATGGAGTTGCTCGGAAGGATGTCGGCACCGACCACCAGGTAACCGATCCCCATCAGGATAACGACCACCAGGGCGAGGATCGAAAGTATACTGGCCTTGCTTTTCATGTCGGTTCTCCCGGTCAGATCGACATCGCGATAATGGCCCATATATAGAGCGGCGCCGGGACTGCAATGGCGACAAAGAGCCACGGGGCCATCGGCAGACAGGTCTCGAACTGGGATTTCATCGTGATCTCCTAGAATAGCGCAACGACCAACAGGCCGACACACAGACTGGAAAGGCCAACCGGAAAAGCGAGGCGAACCGCCCGGATGACGGCTGCTTCCATGCGGTCTGTTGGCTGATAGGCCTGCTCGGCCGCATACCGCGCATTTTCCCGCAACAGGCTGGCATAGGCGAAGAACCAGAACACGGTGAAACCCATTGCGAGCACCATGATTGTTGTCATCAACAGGGTCATCGGCACCTCCATTACTGGTATTATGTTTTCCTGTTTCATTTGCGGCGTGCAATAACTAATATTTAGAATGCATCTTTAATGAGCCGAATATGCGTCTGACCCTGCACACCGATTATGCCCTTCGCCTGCTGATGATGCTGGCCGCCACCCCCGGACAGCGCATCACTGTCCCCGAGGCCGCCGAGCGGAACCAGATCTCCCGCAATCACCTGATGAAAGTGGCCCAAGCGCTCGGCAAGGCGGGCTTCATTAAGTCCATCCGTGGCAAGGGCGGCGGGCTGGAGCTGAGTCGCCCGGCAGGCGATATCGGCCTGGGCGCGGTGGTCCGGGCCATCGAGCCGGACTTCTCCCTCGCCGAATGCCATCCGCCACGAACCAGCACATGCTGCCTGCTACCGGTCTGTGGCCTCAATGGCATACTTGTGGAAGCCAACCAGGCGTTCAAGGCGGTGCTCGACAAGTACACGCTGGACATGCTGGTGCTCGATCCGGCGAAGGCCCGCGACATAATCCGTGTACCGGCCTGACCCGGGCCCTGCCCTCGAGCCGGCTGAGCAGCCCGCTGGTCAGGCCCCGGGTGTGCAACCACGCCGGAAATGCCACGCACACAGCCTCGGACACGCGGCACGGAAAATCTGGTCCGAGCGCAAGCAACAGACTTGCTGCAGCGCACAAGTTAGCGCTAGCATCACCATATTCTCTGCGGTCGAGACACGGCCGCACCAGACGAACAGGGATCCGACACGATGAGCAAAGCGCTGGAACACAAGGACGCATTGTTTGCGGCATTGCGGAACTATGCCGATCAGATTTCCGCGGAGCCCAGGACCAATTCGGTCTTCCGCCTCGCTCAGGATCTGTTCACCCAGCTTTCCAGCGGCGAGACAGCACCGCAGGCTCTTGTGGCCCAGGCCCAGGCGATCGGTGAGGACCTGGCCGGTGCGCGCGCGCATCGCCTTCACCAGCAACACGGGCTGGATGCTGCCAACCCGTGGCAAGACCTCGCCGAACGCATCGAAGCCGACGCCGGCAAAGGCCTGGAACATTTCCGGGAAACATATGAGCGGCCGATCGGCGGGCTGGTCTTCACCGCCCACCCGACCTTTGCCTACGAGCCGGCGACCTACGACCAACTGGCCGCTCACGCTGTGAGCAATGCAGGTGCGGGAGATGGACCCGGGCCAACAGCGGCGAGAAAATCGGTGACCCTGGACGATGAACATGCCGCGACCCAGTCCGCGATCATCCACGCCCAGGCGGCCGCCCGTCGCTATCTTTCCACCCTGCTGCATGCCGCCCAAGACGCTTTCCCGAAGGACTGGCACCTGCTCGAACCGGTCGCACCTTCGGTCGCATCATGGGTGGGTTATGATCTGGACGGACGCTCGGATATCAGCTGGTCCAAATCCTTCGCCAATCGCCTCCAGGAGAAGGCCGATCAGCTCGATCGCTATCACGCCGCGGTGGAGCGCCTGCTCGACCGAAGTCAACTCGCACCGCTGGTGCAGGTGCGCGAACGACTGGCCCGGGCCTGTGCGCTGGCGCACCGCGAGGCCGAGGCCTTCGCAAGGGCGGGCGATGACCTGGAGCGCATCGTGGAGGCGGCGAATCTGCTGACGCAGCCGGATCCCGACCGCCTGGTCGACCTGGATGTCATCCGCGCCCAGTTGCGGGCGGTCGCGGCAGGCGAAAAGAACGCCCCGGCCCTGCGGCTGGACTGCGCTGTCCTGGCAGCGGAAATGCAGAGTTATGGCCTGGGCACTGCGCGCATACACCTGCGTCTGAATGCGGTTCAGATCGGGTCTGTCATTCGCCGGGATCTCGGCGTGCAACCCAATGATGCCAAGCTCGGTCGGGTGGCCCTGGAAACGCTGAATGAACGCGCCGCCAGCATCGAGCCCATCGCCATCAATTTCGGAGACCTCGTCTCGGAACAATCCACGGCCCGGCGCCAGATGATGCTGTGCGCCCAGATCCTCAAGCATGTCGATGCGCGTACACCTATCCGCTTCCTCATCGCTGAAAGCGAGAACCCGGCCACGGTCATGGGGGCACTTTACCTGGCCAAGCAGTACGGCGTCGCCGACCGGCTGGATATCTCGCCCCTGTTCGAGACCCCCGATGCGCTGAAGAATGGCGGGCGGTTCATGACCAAGCTGATCCGGACCCGCAGCTTTGCCGATCATGTCCGAACCCGCGGGCAGCTGAGTGTCCAGTTCGGCTTTTCCGATGCCGGACGTTTTATCGGGCAATTGGCCGCGGGCATGGCGATCGAGCGAATCCAGAACCTGATTTCCCAATCCCTGGCGCGGGAACTGCCGGGCGTGGCCCTTCTGGTTTTCAACACGCATGGTGAATCCATCGGACGGGGCGCCTATCCCGGGACGTTGCAGGATCGCCTCGACTATGTCCTGTCGCCCTGGACGCGCGCGCGATGTGCGGCCAAATCTCTGGAATTGCGTAATGAAGTCTCCTTCCAGGGCGGCGATGGGCTGCTGCATTTTGCGCGCCCCCAGCTGGCAGACACGGTAATCGCGGCGTTGGTCACCCATGCCCTGTCCACTCCGCTCATTCCGGAGGACCCCTTTTATACCGACACCAATCTGGTTTGGGATTTCTACCGCGAGGTCCGCGACTGGCATGAGCACTTGTTTGACAGCGAGGACTATGCCGGCCTGATCAGCAAGCTGGGACCGGGTTTTCTCTGGCAAGCCGGGTCGCGCCCGACACGCAGGGCCAAGGCGGGTGGCCCGCGCACCCTGCGCGCGATCTCCCATAACGCCATCCTCCAACAGGTCGGAGCGCCGGTAAACTCTGCGTGCGGGCTGGGATCGTCCATGCCAAGCGAACGCGATGAACTGGTGCAGCTGATCAATCGTTCGGACCGCATGCGACAACTGGTAAAGCTGGCCATAACAGCGCGGATGAATACCAGCATCCCGGCCCTGCGCGGTTATGCCGAGGTCTATGACCCAAGCCTCTGGATTGCGCTGTCCAGGCGGCAGTCCGACGATGTGCGCCGGGCCCGTATCCGTGTGGCGGACGAAGTGCGCCGGCGGGGCTCAACCCATTGCATCATGAGCTGCGCCGACAAATTCTCGGTCGACCTCGCCGAGTTCGACGAATTGATCAGCGAGCTGCAGGATCCGCAACCGATCGAGCTACGACATGAAGCCCGCCTGCCGATCCATGCCCTGCACGCCATCCGCCAGGGGGCGATGCTGCGGATTCTCGAAATTGCCGGAGCGCTGCCCGCTGTGTCGGCGCGCCATGGTTACGAGGTGGGCGACATCATCGCCCTGCTGCTCGACATGCGCGTCAGGGAAGCGATTGCAATGCTCTGCGAGGCCTTTCCCATGTTCGCCGGCGAGACCGACATTCTCGATCAATTGACAGAGCGTCGGGACCCGGACGATTGGCAGGGCGATTACAGCGACATCAAGCGCGACATCATCGAACCCCTTGCAGCACTCGCCGAGGTGATCGAGGCCGTCGCCGTTGAAATCCCGCACGCCTACTCTGCCTATGGCTAGGCCCTAAACGCCTTGTTCATCTTGTCTTGGCAAACCATCTGCCGAACGCAATGGGAGCGCTTGGCATGACCCCTGACACCCAAACGCACAAAATAATACGCATCGCCGCAATGGCGCTGCTCAGCGTGCAGGTGGTCTATGGCTTTTACTAGGTTCTGTACCCATAAACTGGATTCCCAAATCAGTCGGGTCGTGATTCAAGCTCCTTGAAGGAGTTGGATCATG
>JAEPND010000006.1 GCA_017643585.1 Maricaulis sp. | reverse complement strand
GCTAAGAGGTGGAGTGTTGCAACCCCAATCTCTCAACCCAGCCCCGGGTGAACAACCTTCATAGCTTTGACACCTAGCCCTCGTTTGCAGAGACCGGCGGGAAGATCCGCGCCAGCGGGCCAGAGCTCGGGAACGGCGCCAGCAGCAGGGACCGTACCGGGTTCCAGGCTGCGCCGAGAATGACGACAATACCGCCCAGCACCAGCATGGTGACCGCGATCGTGGCGCCCTCACCCATTCCGGATTCATTGACAATGACGCTGATCGAGACGCCGGCCGTCAGCAGACCGGAGACGATCAGGGCACGGCGATTGATCAGCAGCGAGATGATGGCGAAGATACCGATCACCGTCAGCGCTGTCGCGGCGACTGTCGCGGAGGAAACATTCTCCTCGCTCATCGCAGAGAAGATGAAGATCTGCTGCGGGTTCATGACTTCAACCATGTCCAGCGAGAAACCGGCCTGGGTCACGGTTAGCACTGCGAACAACATGGCCGGCGCCGCGAAGAAGTGCAGCCAGAAAGCCGTACCGGACAGACGCGTCTGGCGCTGTGGATCACGGGCGTCAAAGAAAATTCCGGCGACCAGCAGCGTGGTCGCAGCCAGCAGCAAGAGGCCCGGCAGATACAGGATGGCGTAGTATGGGAAGACAGCAACGATCACCATGGCGGCCGTAAAGACAAGACCGGCACCGACAAGACCACCGGTAAAGGGCAGACGGAAAGCCAGATAATAGGCCACCATCGGCAACAGACCGATCATGGCATAGACGATCGGCGCAAACCGAACGGCCGGGTTGAGGTTCTGGATCACCGCACTGACCGCCGCAAAGCTGAACTGGTCACCGCTGATCTGGAACTCGCCACCTTCCTGCATCAGCTGGGCAATGCCCACGCCATTGATCAGGTAGTCGGTATAAAGCCAGCCGAGCACACCACTGGTCGTGATGCCGAAAGTCGCCGCCAGGACAATGCCGGGAAGGATGCGGCGCTGACGTCCGACCAGCAGCGCGGACAAGAGCCAGGCGACCAGGGCGACACCGGCAAACAGGCCAAGGCGTGCATAGACCAGGTTCTGGCCCTCGCCGAAATCATGGGTGTCGAGCACCTGGGCAATACCTATATTCATGCCGATGAGCAAAATCACGACGCCGATGGTCGTGAAGATGTCGTGGAAATTATTGAGGAATGGCAGCATTTCGTCCTGTGGACGGGCATTGCTGGTGGTTGTCGTGCTCATGATCGCTTCTCCCCCCTGTTAATCGGGATAACCCTGTGATGCCCCCCGGCATGGATTTGGATGCAAAAACATCCGGCACGCGAGTTTACCGGGCGAAATCTAGCGGGAGTCCGGGGTTTGGGCAGCGGGAACGATACCGGCACCGTCCCGTGTCTAGGCGAGCGCCAGGCGTTTCACGGTCAGCTCGCCGATAGCAAGGGAGGATGTGAGGCCGGGGCTTTCAATGCCGAACATCGCGACCAGTCCGGCAAGGCCATGCTGGTCGGTGCCCTCGATGCGGAAATCGCACTGGGGCTGGTCCGGGCCGTGAATCTTGGGCCGAATGCCCGCATAATCCGGCACCAGCGCATCGTCCGGCAGGTCCGGCCAGAAGCGGCGAATAGTGTCGTAGAACGAGGCTGCGCGCGCAGGATCAACCTCGTAGTCCAGGGTATCGACATAATCCAGATCGGGCCCGAAACGGGCCTGCCCACCCAGGTCCCGACGATAATGCGTGCCCAGCGCCCCGGGTATCGGCAACGGGTAAATCAGCCGCTCGAACGGGGCCTTGCCCGCCAAGGAAAAATAGACACCTTTTCCAAGATGGCGTTGGGGAATTTTCTCGGCGGGGTAGGTATCGACACGTGCCGCCGCAGCTTGCGCACCCAGCCCGGCCGCCAGGACGAGATAGCGCGTGGTCAATTCAGTGGCCGCCTCTCCCGCAGTGCGAACAACAAAACCTCCACCTTCAAGGGGCGTTGCCCCGGCAAAGGGCGTGTTGACGGCGATCGCACCGCCGTGACGCGTAATCTCGCCACCCAGCATCAACATCAGTGCATGGCTGTCGACCAGACCACTGGAGGGCGAGAGGATAGCGGCGGTTGCTTTGAGGTGGGGCTCGAGCGACCGCACCTCATCCCCGCTCAGGCGCTGAAGGTCATCGACGCCATTGGCAAGCCCTTGAGCCAGGATGGCATCCAGCCGCGGCTCTTCCTCCGTCGTCGTGGCCACGACCAGCTTGCCACAGCGGCTGTAGGGTACCCGGTGCTTGTCACAGAACGCATACAGCATCTGCTTGCCGGCAACACACAGCTTCGCCTTCAGCGATCTGGCTGGATAGTAGATACCGGCATGGATGACTTCGGAATTCCGGGACGACACGCCCTGCCCGATCCCGGCTTCCTGTTCGATGATGACCGTTTCCAGGCCGCGGCGGGAAGTTGCATATCCGGTTGCCAGGCCCGCGATACCGGCGCCGATGATGACAACGTCAGTATCGAAGCTCATGACCGCAAATCCTTCTAGATCACACCCAGATCCTTGCCCACTTTGGTAAAGGCTGCAACTGCACGGTCGATCATGTCCGGGGTGTGGGCGGCCGACATCTGTGTGCGGATACGCGCCTGGCCCTTGGGCACGACCGGATAGAAGAAGCCGATCACATAAACGCCCTCTTCCATCAGCTTGCTCGCCATCTGCTGGGACAGGGCGGCATCGCCCAGCATCACCGGAATGATCGGGTGTTCGCCCGGCAGCAGGTCAAAACCGGCGGCGCTCATGCCGGCACGGAAACGCTTGGCATTGTCGAACAGGCGGGCGCGCAGATCATCACCCTCATTGACCATGTCCAGCGCCTTGAGCGATGCGCCGACAATGGACGGGGCCAGTGAGTTGGAGAAGAGATAAGGCCGCGAACGCTGGCGCAGCATGTCGATGACTTCCTTGCGACCAGCGGTGAAACCGCCCATCGCACCACCCAGCGCCTTGCCCAGCGTCCCGGTGACGATATCGATCTTGCCAAACACGCCGCAATGTTCCGGCGTGCCGCGGCCTTTCGCGCCCATGAAACCGTGCGCATGACAATCATCCACCATGGTCAGCGCGTCATACTTTTCCGCCAACGCGACAATCTCGGGAAGTTTGGCGATATAGCCATCCATCGAGAACACACCATCGGTGACGATCAGGATGTGACGGCAGCCATCCGCACGCGCCTGTTTGAGCTGGTCTTCCAGCGCATCCATGTCGGAATTGGCATATCGATAGCGCTTGGCCTTGCACAGGCGCACGCCATCAATGATGGAGGCATGGTTCAGCGCGTCGGAAATGATCGCGTCTTCCGGCCCCAGCAGAGGTTCGAAAACGCCGCCATTGGCGTCGAACGCGGCGGCGTAGAGGATCGCATCCTCGCAGCCGGTAAACTCGGCGATCTTGGCCTCGAGCTGTTTGTGAATGTCCTGGGTGCCACAGATGAAGCGCACCGACGCCACGCCGAAACCATGCGTGTCCAGCGTCGCCTTGGCCGCCTCGATCAGCTCCGGGCGATTGGCCAGGCCGAGATAGTTGTTGGCGCAGAAATTGATGACATGACTGTCCTCACCATCCTGGTTCACATCGATCTCGGAGAACTGTTCCGAGGTAATGATGCGCTCGCGCTTGTAGAGACCATCGGCCTCGATCTGCTTGAGTTCACCGCTGAGGAAATCATAAAAGCCAGACGACATTGCGCGCTCCAAATCAGATGCTTGCCGCCTATCTAATTCGACGCGCGAGGATTGTCATCCCGCTTGACTTTGGCGGGCAGTCAGGTCGCTATCTCACCTCGTTGCCTCGCCTCCGGACCGCTCATGCTCAAACCGTTTCGCGCTGTTGTCTTTGATATGGACGGCACCCTCCTGGACACGGAAAATCTCTACCTCATCGCCATTAAACAGGCGGCGCGCGAGTTCGGTCACGAAATGACCGACGCCCTGCACCGCTCCCAGGTCGGTGTGCCCAACGCCCAGTGCCGCGATTTCATGCTGGACGCGCTGGGTAAGGACTTTCCCTTTGATGCCTACAATACCCGAATGCACGCCATTCTCGACGCACACATGACCGATGCTGTGCCGGTCAAACCCGGTGTTTTCGAGATGATGGATGCACTGGATGCGCGCGGTATCGCCGCGGCCGTAGCCACCTCGACCAGCCGCCAGGCGGCGCCAGAGCGCCTGAAGCGCGTTGGCTTGCTGGACCGGCTGCAAACCCTGGTCACCCGCTGTGATGTCCGCAACGGCAAACCGCATCCTGAACCGTTTCTGCGCGCCGCCAGCCAGCTGGGTGTGCATCCGAGCGACTGCCTCGCCCTCGAAGACAGTTTCACCGGCGTCCGCGCCGCCCACGCTGCCGGCATGCAAACTGTGATGATCCCGGACCTGATTGAGCCGGTCGCCGAGATCGAGGCGCTGTGCCAGGTGGTGATGACGGATCTGCACGCGGTGAGAGAAGCGGCGTTTGGATGAGCATGTTAGGGATTGCTCCGTGACTGATACCAAAGCATCAACGCTCGAATACGTTCTGATCCGGGTCACTGATAACCCGGAACTGCGAGACCATTTCTATGAAGTTCGCGATCGCGACATCGTGGAACGGCTCGTCTTCGTGACCACTACTGGCGATTATTCCTGGGATGATCGATCCGCTTATGCTCCGCATGAATGCCCGCCCAGCCTGGTTCATGACGAGTGGACGAAGAACATGCCGGCCCCAGAGCCTGGGCTCGAAATTATCGAGATAACGGGTGAGACCTTTGAAGAAACTTTTGCACGGGCGCGAGAACACGGAAACCGGATGGATTACTGATCCGCTGCGTGAGCTTCAAATTTCACTCACCCTCCCCATCGGGGAGGTGGCGGCAGAGCCGTCGGAGGGGCCGGAGGACGAAGTCCGGAGGTCAGCTCGCTGCGCTCGCCCCCTTCGCCTCCACTGCGTTGCGGCACTTCCCCGGAGGGGAAGATATCTCGCCTTGAATGTCCTGCCAGCCAGTCCGCCGTATGGGGTTTCGCGCGTCAAGGGTGAAACCGCGCGCGGCCCTGCGGGCCCTTGACGCGCGGAACCCCATATGGCCCGGTCTCGGCATGAGATTCAAGAATGGTTGGGGGAGCACCCCGCTTGTCCGCTCTGTTTGTCATCCCGGACGCATGCCCGGCCCTGAGCCGGGCGGAGATCCGGGATCCATGTCGCAGTGGGTCCCCGCTCTGCGCCCCGCGTTCGCGGGGCATCCGGCGGGGATGACAAAGCTGTGTTTTTTCCACGATGAGCATTGCCGCTTGGCGGCGGGCTATTCTCGCCCAAGCAATGAGAGACCGCCCAGCGCAGTTAGAAGGCCAGAATAGACGGCTAACCAAGACAGAAAGGGCCAATTGATCTCGAGGTATTGGTACGGGTCAAAATCGGCGGATCCGTAGCGCAACGCCAACCCGGCCAATCCGGTAAGCAGCATCAATCCTCCTCCGCACGCCAAGAACCCTGGCAAGCCAGGCGCTGTCACCGATTGCCTCGGGCGGGTAAGCGACATTGCAATGCCTATCCCCCACAGAACGGTTGCGACCCCGCAACCGCCAGCGACGAAGAGGTAGCTGATACCAGCGCCCAGATCGTCACCCTGGATCATTTTGGCAAATAGCATGAAAGCAAACAGGGACACCCCTAAAGGCGTGAGAATGCAAGCGTAACGAAACATAGATGTCGCTCAGACGATTACAGGTAAGGCGCAGTCTGAGCGTGAATCCTATTTTCTCAAGGCTCTAATCCACGCTCGGCAGATCCAGCCCCTGCTCGCGCGCGCAATCCTTCGCGATCTCGTATCCTGCATCGGCATGGCGCATCACGCCCGTGCCTGGATCATTCCACAACACGCGGCCCACACGTTCTGCGGCCTCGTCGGTGCCGTCGGCCATGACGACCTGGCCGGAGTGCAGTGAATAGCCCATGCCGACGCCGCCACCATGGTGCAGCGAGACCCAGGTCGCGCCGGAAGCAGTGTTGAGCAGGGCGTTGAGCAGAGGCCAGTCGGCGACGGCGTCCGAGCCGTCCATCATGGCCTCGGTTTCACGGTTTGGGCTCGCCACAGAGCCTGAGTCCAGGTGATCACGGCCGATGACGACGGGTGCTGACAGCTCGCCATTTTTGACCATCTCATTGAAGGCCAGGCCCAGCTTGTGGCGTTCGCCCAGACCAACCCAGCAAATACGCGCCGGCAGGCCCTGGAAATGGATGCGCTCCTTGGCCATATCCAGCCAGCGGTGCAGGTGCGGATTGTCCGGAATCAACTCCTTCACCTTGGCGTCGGTCTTGTAGATATCCTCCGGGTCACCGGACAGCGCGGCCCAGCGGAAGGGGCCAATGCCCCGGCAGAAGAGCGGACGGATGTAGGCCGGCACGAAGCCCGGGAAATCAAACGCGTCCTCGACGCCCTCATCCTGCGCCATCTGGCGGATATTGTTTCCGTAATCGAGCGTCGGGATACCCTGCTTCCAGAAATCGAGCATGGCGCGCACATGGATCGCCATGGATTTCTTGGCTGCAGCCGATACCGCTTCCGGATCACTTTCGCGCTTGGCTTCCCATTCCGCCAGCGTCCAGCCCAGCGGCAAATAGCCATTGACCGGGTCATGGGCCGAGGTCTGGTCGGTGACCATGTCCGGGCGCTCGCCGCGCTTGACCAGTTCCGGGAAAATCTCCGCCGCATTGCCCAGCAGACCGACCGAGATCGCCTCACCTTTGGCGCAGGCGTCTTTGATCATGGCCAGGGCCTCGTCGAGATCATGGGCCTGTTTATCCAGATATCCTGTGCGCAGACGCATCTCGATCCGGCTCGGCTGGCATTCCACGGCCAGCATGCAGGCGCCGGCCATCGTCGCGGCGAGCGGCTGGGCGCCGCCCATGCCACCGAGGCCACCGGTCAGGATCCACTTGCCGGTCAGATCGCCATTGTAATGCTGACGCCCGGCCTCCACGAAGGTCTCGTAGGTTCCCTGCACAATGCCTTGAGAGCCGATATAGATCCACGATCCGGCCGTCATCTGGCCGTACATCATCAGGCCTTTCTGATCGAGCTCGCGGAAATGCTCCCAGTTCGCCCAGTTCGGGACCAGGTTGGAGTTGGCCAGCAGGACGCGCGGCGCATCCTTGTGGGTGCGAAAGACACCGACCGGCTTGCCGGACTGGACCAACAGGGTCTCGTCTTCCTTGAGGCGCTTTAGCGTCGAGACGATGCGATCGAAACTCTCCCAGTCGCGCGCTGCCCGGCCGATGCCGCCATAAACGACCAGCTCTTCCGGCTTTTCCGCGACATCCGGGTCGAGATTATTCATCAACATGCGCAGCGGCGCTTCGGCTGCCCAGTTGAGGGCGTCGAGCTCGGGGCCGGTCTTGGCGCGAATGACGCGGGCATTGTCGATACGGGTATGGCTCATGGCTTGTCTCCGGCATGAAGGCGGGCCGCCGCGTCAAGCGCGGCCTTGATGATGGATTTCAGGACGGGACGCAGGCGCTCGGCCTTGTCCACGTCGAATGTGTAGGGCGCGCCCTCGGTCATGTAGGCGATCTGGGCGATCTCCATTTGCAGGGCGTGCACATTGTGTTTCGGCTGACCGTAATGACGGGTGATCCAGCCGCCCTTGAAACGGCCATTGGATATCGTCTCGTAGGCACTGGTTGCCGCCATGGCGGCCTCGGCAGCGTTCTGGATCTCCGGCGCACAGGACTGGCCGGTATTCGTGCCCAGATTGAGATCGGGCAAACGCCCGTCAAACAGGCGCGGCACGACGCTGGCGATGGAATGGGCGTCCCACAGAACGGCGTAGCCATGCACCGCACGGACATGATCGATCAGGTCGAACAGGGCTTCATGATATGGCGCGTGAAAAGCCTGGCGCCGTTGTTCGGTCTCGGTTGCGTCAGGGGCCTGCCCCTCAAGATAGAGCGGCTCGCCATCGAAGAATTCCGTGGGCACAAGGCCGGTCGTGGCCTGTCCCGGATAAAGCGACTGACCCGATGGATCACGATTGAGATCCACCACATACCGCGAATAGTTCGCGCAGATCACAGAGGCGTTGAGCCCCCCCAGAAAGTCGTAGAGCTCCGGGATATGCCAGTCTGTATCGGGCAGTGCCCTCGCCCGCTCAGTCAGGCGCGCTTCAAGGCCCGGCGAAACGGCCAGACCCGAATGCGGCATCGAGACCACGAGCGGTCCCGTTCCAACACTGAGCTGATAGACATCCATTATGCCACGCCCGGCAGATCCAGGTCCGCCACCAGCTCGCCCGAGGCGATCAGCGCAGAGGCTGCATTGATGTCATCAGCGAAATAGCGGTCATCACTATAGGCCGGCACATCCCGGCGCAGGCGAGATTTGGCGGTCTCCAGCCTGGCCGATGATTTCACCGGTGCGTGGAAATCCGCGCCCTGGGCACCGCACAAAAGCTCGACCGCCACCACATCACGCAGGTTCTGCGTCATCTGCAGCAGGCGATAAGCGCCGTGCGTGGCCATGGAGACATGGTCTTCCTGGTTGGCACTGGTCGGGATCGAGTCGACGGAGGCCGGATAGGCTTTCTGCTTGTTCTCGCTGACCAGGGCGGCTGCCGTGACATGTGCGATCATGAACCCTGAATTGATGCCCGGATTGGGCGTCAGAAAAGCCGGCAGTCCGGAGACGGCCGGGTCCGTCAGTAGCGCCACGCGCCGTTCAGAGATCGAGCCGATTTCACAGACCGCCATGGCGATCTGGTCGGCAGCGAACGCCACCGGTTCAGCGTGGAAATTACCGCCGGAAATCGCATCGCCCTCTTTCGAGAAAACCAGCGGATTATCGGTGACCGCATTGGCTTCGGTCTGAAGGGTCTCACCGGCCTGGCGAAGAATACCCAGCACCGCCCCCATGACCTGGGGCTGGCAGCGCAGGCAGTACGGGTCCTGGATTTTCTCACAACCGGTGTGACTGTCGAGTATATGCGAACCATCGAGCAGGCCGCGCAGGGCCGCAGCCGCATCGATCTGGCCCTGATGGCCGCGCAGCGCATGAATGCGCGGATCAAACGGCGCCACAGAGCCCTTGGCCGCATCGACCGAGAGTGCACCGGACAGCAGCGTGTTCCGGTAGGCGTTCTCGGCTTCAAACAGACCTGCCAGCGCCAGTGCCGTTGAACACTGTGTGCCGTTAAGCAAGGCCAGGCCTTCCTTCGGCCCCAGCTGAACCGGTTCGAGACCGGCCTTGGCCAGTGCCTCGCGAGCAGGCAGTCGTTCGCCCTTGCAGAACGCCTCGCCAGACCCGATCAGCGCGGCGGACATATGCGCCAGCGGAGCTAGGTCGCCGGAAGCGCCCACCGAACCGCGCGCCGGAACAACCGGCAGGACATCGGCCTTCAGCATGGCTTCCAGTGCCTTGATCGTTGACCAGCGAATGCCCGAGGCACCACGCGACAGGCTGGAAATCTTCAGGCTCATCAATAGCCGCGTGACATCACGGCCCAGCGGTTCACCGACACCGGCGGCGTGGGAGAGGACCAGACGTTCCTGCAGAACAGCCAGCTCATCATCCGCGATACGCGTCTGGGCCAGCTTGCCGAAACCGGTATTGAGACCATAGACCGCGCGGCCGGAAGCGATCAGGTCTTCCACCGTCTTCGCCGACGCATCGACACCTGTTTTGGCGGCATCTGAAAGCGCGACTTCGGCACCGCGATAGATCTCGCGCCAGTCGGCCAGCGTCATCTGGCCCGGTTGGATAAGTACCGCCATTATACCCACTCTCCTTCAAGGATGCGACCATGCAGCGGTCGCCGTCCGATCCATTGCACCAGCTCTGCCGGGCGTTCGATGTCCCATACAGCCAGATCCGCGATCTTGCCGGTTTCAATGGTGCCCAGCTTGTCCTGCAGCCCCAGGGCCCGGGCCGCTTCCCGCGTCATGCCAGCCACAGCCTCCTCGACCGTGAAGCCGAACAGTGTGCAGGCCATGTTGGCCGCCGTCAGCAGCGAGACCATAGGCGAAGAGCCCGGATTGCTGTCGGTCGACACCGCCATGGGAACGCCCAGCTCGCGCATGCGCGCCACCGGCGGTTTCTGTGTCTCACCGATAGAGTAGAAAGCACCGGGCAGGATAACGGCGACCGTCCCGGCCTCGGCCATGGCCTGAAGCCCGTCATCGCTTGTGTATTCAACGTGATCGGCCGAAAGACCGCCAAATTCTGCCACCAGACGCGCACCGCCTGAGTCGGATAGCTGGTCCGCATGAAGTTTGACCGGCAGGCCTGCGGCCTTGGCTGCGATGAACAGCCGACGGGTTTCCTCCGGCGAAAAGGCAATGCCCTCGCAATAAGCATCCACCGCATCGGCCAGCCCCTCCTGGGCGGCCTGGCGCACCAGCGGAATACAGACCTCGTCGATATAGGCGCCAGACCGACCCTGGTATTCCCGGGGGATTGAATGCGCGGCCAGAAGCGTCGGCGAAACCCGCATGCCCGAAGCGATCCCCGCCCCACGCGCGGCCTTCAGCATGGTCAGCTCGCTGTCGATGGTCAGGCCATAGCCCGACTTGATCTCGACCGTGCCGACGCCCTCCTCGGCCAGCGCTTCCAGACGGCGCAGGGCCGCGGCAGCGAGCTGGGCGGAATTCGCCTGGCGGGTGGCTTCCACTGTTTTCGCGATGCCGCCGCCGGATTTGGCGATCTCGGCATAACTCTCACCGGCGAGGCGGCGCTCGTATTCATCCGATCGATCACCGGCAAACACCAGGTGGGTGTGGCAATCAATCAGCGCCGGTGTGACCCAGCGCCCTTCCAGCGAGTATGCGTTTTCAAACGCCGTGGGCGCATCACGTCGCTCGCCCACCCAAGAGATCGTATTGCCGGAAATGGCGATGGCACCGTCCTCGATGACGCCATAGGGCGTATCACCGGGAACCATGCTAGCGATGCGGGCGTCAGTTATCAGAGTGTCGATGCGCATGAGAGATCATCGTGTTTGGGGTTCGCAAACCAATTTTTGTCTATACAATTAAACAAGGCTCGAGATTCTTGTCCAGAGGCAGGACTGAAACATGACCGGATTCTTCTTCGAACACGCCCTGCTTCCCGAGGGGTGGTCCCGCAATGTTCGCGTCACTATCAATCCTGACGGCATGATCGGGAGCTGCGAGGCCGCGGCCGAGCGTCTTCCCGGCGACACCCTGCACGATCACGCCTTGCCCGGAATGGCCAATCTTCACAGCCACGCCTTTCAACGCGGCATGGCCGGACTGTCCGAACAACGCGGCACAAGCGATGACAGTTTCTGGACCTGGCGCGAAGTCATGTACGCCTTTAACGACCACCTTACGCCTGGGGATGTCGAGGCCATCGCCGCCCTTGTTTATTGCGAGATGCTGGAAACCGGTTTCACCAGTGTCGGGGAGTTCCACTATCTGCACCATGACCGCGATGGCACACCCTTCTCGGATCTGGCAGAGATGTCCGGACGCATCTGTCGCGCCGCGCAAACCAGCGGGATCGCACTCACCCTGCTTCCGGTCTTCTATCGCTGCGCGGGCTTTGGCAATAAGCCCACGCACGCGGGGCAAAGGCGGTTTTTCAACGACCCGGACAGATATGCCGCCCTGATCGAGGCCAGCCAGCGACACCTTGAACACCTACCTTTCGCCCGCCTCGGTGTCGCACCACATTCATTGCGCGCCGCCAATCTCGAGGACCTTGGGTGGCTCGCCGGGCTGAGGCCGTCCGACCCCATCCACATCCACATCGCCGAGCAGACCCAGGAGGTCGAGGATTGCCTGGCTGCACACGGCCGTCGCCCGGTGGACTTGCTGATGGACACCGTCGCGCTGGATCAGCGCTGGTGCCTGGTTCACGCCACCCATATGACCGCCGAAGAGACCCGCGCTGTTGCGAGATCGGGCGCGGTCGCAGGCTTGTGCCCACTGACCGAGGCCAATCTCGGCGATGGTATTTTCCCGGCGGATGACTATCGGCGCGCAGGCGGCCGTGTGGGCATCGGTTCTGATAGCCATATCCGCATCGACCTGCCTGAGGAATTGCGATTGCTGGAATATGGTCAGCGGCTTCTTCGGCGTCAGCGCAATGTTCTGGCCGACCCCGGCGAGCATCTCGGCCAGTCCCTGTATCAATCCTGTGCCCTGGGTGGCGCAGCAGCGCTAGGCCAGCGCACCGGTCAGATTGCTGTCGGCATGCGCGCTGATTTCGTGACCCTGGACGTCAATGCCACGGCCCTTCTGGCCCGCCAGGAAGACACGCTTCTCGACAGCTGGATGTTCGCCGGGAGTGGACGTCAGGTTGATTGCGTCTATGTCGGGGGGAAGCAGGTTGTCACAGATGGTCGCTGTCTGGCCGGTGACGACATCCGACAGCGGTATGCCCAGTGCATCACCGCGTTGATGCGAAGGGTTGAGAACTGATGGCGAACACGTGGCAGCTGGAATTGTCGCTGGATGGACGCGGCGCGGTCTATGAACAGATCAAGCGCGCCCTGACACAGCCGATCCGGGGCGGGGCCTGGAAATCCGGAGACCGTATTCCGGGTGAGGAAGAACTCGCCGAGCATTTCCAGACCGCTCGAATGACGGTGAACCGCGCCCTGCGAGAGCTCGCTGACGAGGGCCTGGTCGTGCGCAAGCGCCGGGCCGGCAGCTTCGTCGCGCCTCCGCCCGCACCCGCAGCGATGCTCGAAATCGTCGACATGTCCAAACTGATCCCGGCACGCGGCGAGATATACCGGTTCCAGATTCTCGATTCAGATGTGATCTCGGCCGATGCCACGCTGATGGAGCGCTTCGAACTGGCCGCACCCTCGCGCCTGCGCCAGGTGACATGCCTGCATTACGCCAATGATGTCCCCGTCGAGCTGGAAGAGCGCTGGATCAATCTTGAGGTGCTTCCCGAAGCCCGCGATGAGGCCTTCAGCGCGATGCCTCCGGGCGCTTGGCTGCTGAACCAGGCCCCGTGGACACAGGCCGAACACACCATTTCGGCCCGAAATGCAGACCGTGACACAGCCCATCATCTGCAGATCGATGGCGGTGAAGCCTGCCTCGTTCTGGAGCGCCGCACCTTTCTGGAACAACGTGTCGTCACCCTTGCACGTCTCACCCATCCCGGTGATCGTCACGCACTGACGGAACGGTTTTCGCCCGGATAGCGACGGAACCCCCCTCCACATGCGTATCAACCAGGTGGAGGGGTTCGCCATGTTTCGAGTATTGTTGATTTATCTGCTTCTGGCGGCGGGCCTGCTTGTATGGCCAGCGTCTGACGATGATACGGACAAGCCGACCACCGGCTCGCCAGCCCTGACTTACTGCCCGGTGGTTCAGGCGCCCGACCTCGCGGGAAAACAATCAATTTCTAATCGAATGTTCCGCCTGCGGTAGAGCCCCGATTAGCCGCCCATTGAGAGAAGGCTCGCTCATACATTACTGCGAATTAAAGATGAGTCCCGATTAGCGCCCTCCACAGCTAGTCTCGACTCATCTAGGAGCGTCCCGATTATGCGCACACTGATTATCTACACCGCCGTCGCAGGCGCACTCTATTTCGTCCCGACCAACCAGACGGGCCACGCTTCGCCTGCAAGTGACGCGAAGATCGACCATCAGGTCGCATGCGTTGACGCGCTGCCCGAGCTGGCGACACCGCCCATGGACGAGGGCGAAAGCGCGCTGCGCTATTGCGATTGATCTATTTGTTCTGGGCGCGTACGGCGTGACGCTTGCGCAGCACAGCGACGACATCGTCGAGGCTCAGATCCCGCGATTCCAGCAATACCATCAGGTGGAAGATCAGATCCGCCGCCTCGCCGGCCAGTTCCGACTTACCTTCCGAAACCGCCGCCATGGCCACCTCGACGCCTTCTTCACCCACTTTCTGCGCAGGCTTTTTCGGCGCACGTGCGAGCAGGTCTCCGACATAGGAGTTCTTCGGCTTTTCCTTGCGGCGCTTTTTGATAATGGCGCGCAGATGCGCCAGGAAACCTAGTCCCGGCGCAGGATCATCGCCGAAACACGTCACGGTTCCGGTATGGCAAGCGGGGCCTTTCGGGCGCACCTCAACCAACAGTGTGTCACCGTCACAATCCGGCGCCATCTGCACCAGTTTGAACGTGTTGCCGGACGTCTCGCCCTTCTTCCAGATGCGCTGTTTGGTGCGGCTGTAAAAATGTACCTTGCCGGTTTCCTGGGTCAGTGCGACCGCCTCGGCATTCATATAGCCCAGCATGAGGACCTGGCGCGTGGCCACGTCCTGTATGATTGCCGGGATCAGGCCGTCGACCTTCTCCCAGTTGAGGTTTTCAGCGTTGATCATGGCCGAATGCCCAATCCTTCATCAATCAAATAGGACTTCAGATTTCCTATATTGATCAGCCCCTTGTGAAAGACGCTGGCAGCCAGCGCACCATCCACATTGGCCTGATTGAAGACGGTTTTGAAGTCTTCTTTTTTGCCGGCACCACCCGAGGCGATCAAAGGTGTGGGACAAAGCGCCCGTGCTGCAGACAATTGTTCGATATCATAGCCGTCGCGCACCCCGTCCTGATCCATGCAATTGAGCACGATCTCCCCCGCACCGCGATCCACAACCTCACCGATCCAGTCCAGCGTGCGGCGGTTGGCCCGTCGGGTCTTGTCAGGGTCACCGGTGAATTGGTGAACACTCCACTCACCATCGATCTCGCGGCTGTCTATGCCTACAACAACGCACTGCGAACCGAACTCGGCGGCCAGCTTGTCGACAAGCCGGGGGTTTTGAAGCGCAGGTGTGTTGATCGAGATCTTGTCCGCCCCCGCAAACAGGCGGGCGCGCGCATCATCGACGCTCTTGATCCCGCCGGCCACGCAGAAGGGAATGTCGATCACACGCGCCACGGCGCTGACCCAGGCCGGCTCAACCGTTTCACCGCGCGTACTCGCAGCAATATCGTAGAAGACCAGCTCGTCGGCACCCTCGTCCGCATGGCGCCGCGCCAGTTCGACGATATCTCCGACGACCTCGTGATTGCGAAACTTCACGCCCTTGACGACCTGTCCGTCCTTGACGTCGAGGCAGGGAATTATGCGTCTTGCAAGCATGCCAGGGCCTCCTCGACGCTGAATTTCCCCTCATAGATTGCCCGCCCGGTGATTGCACCGGCTGCCCCGGTCGCTTGCGCGGCCTGGAGATCCTCCAGCGACGAGACGCCGCCCGACGCCTGCCAGCCAACGCTGGGATAAGTCTCGACCAGATAGCGATAGAGCTCGAGATTGGGGCCGCTCAGATCCCCGTCGCGACCGATATCGGTCACCAGGGCATGCGCCAGCTCCACGCCAGCATAGGCCTGGATAACGTCATCCAGGGTCACGGTGAGCACATCGGTCCATCCCTTGACGGCCGGACGGTAGGCACCGCCGACATACTGCACATCAAAGGCAAGCGTCAGACGGTCCGGGCCGAAGCGGTCGACCCAGGGCAGAACCTGTTCAGGTGCCGAAATCGCCAGCGAACCGATCACGACCCGGGATACACCTGCATCAAGAAACGCCTCGATATCCGCGCTTGAACGAACGCCACCACCCGACTGGATGTTAAGACCCAAGGCCGCGATCTCCGCGATGACGCCGGCCTGGCGCCGGGCGCCATCTCGTGCCCCGGCCAGATCGACGACATGGATCCACTCCGCACCCGCATCACGCAGTTGCCGTGCAACCTCAACCGGGTCGGAGGCATATTCCGTCACCGCGTCGAACTTACCGTGCATCAGGCGCACGACACGATCTTCAAGCAGATCAATCGCAGGATAGAGGATCATCTCACCAGCTCCGCAAAATTCTTGAGAATACGAGCACCCGCTTCGCCGGACCGTTCCGGGTGGAATTGGCATCCATAGACATGACGCGAATTCACGATGGCAGAGATATCTGCACCATAGCGGGTACTGGCCAGCGCAAAACTGGATGCCGGCACATAGAAACCGTGCACGAAATACATGTAGGCGCCGTTGTCGATCCCGCTGAGCAGCGCGTTATTCGGCTGCAGCACATCAAGCGCGTTCCAGCCCATGTGCGGCCAGACCAGCCCGTCCGCCTGCGGCAGTCGTGCCACCTCTCCCGGGACCAGTCCCAGACAGGCGATATCGCTTTCTGCGGAATATTCGAACAAGAGCTGCATGCCCAGGCAGATCCCCAGGAGCGGTCGCTCGTCACGCCGCAATTGCTCGCTCCAACCCGAGGCATCCAGCTGTTTCATTGCAGGCGCAGCCGCACCGACACCCGGCAGGATCAATCGGCCACAGGCTCCGGCCTGACCAGGCGTCACAGCGACCTTGTAGTCGATCCCGGCCCGTTCAAGGGCAAAGCGGACCGAGGCCAGATTGGCGCAGCCTGTATCAATCAGCCCGACGGTCATGCCAGGTGCTCCTTGGTCGATGGCAGGCGATCGCCTTCAATCTGTACGGCCTGGCGCAAGGCACGGCCAAAGGCCTTGAAACACCCTTCGATCATGTGGTGGGCATTATCACCCTCGACCTTGACGTGAACCGCCGCCTTCAGACTTTCAGCGATCGAACGGAAGGCATGAGCCGTCATTTCCACCGGAAACTCCCCGACTCGATCACCCGGGATCTCGCCTTCGAACTTGGCATAGGGACGGCCTGAAAGATCGATCCAGACCCCGGCCCGAGTCTCATCCATCGGCAATTCGAATCCGAAACGGGCAATGCCGCGCTTGTCGCCGAGCGCCTCGGCGAGTGCTTCCCCGAATGTCAGGCACACATCTTCAATGGTGTGGTGCGCATCGATTTCCAAATCGCCCTCAACATCAATGGACAGCGAGATGCCGGCATGCCGCGCGATCTGGTCCAGCATGTGATCGAAATACCCAACGCCGGTATTGATCCGGTTGGGACCATCCCGGTCGAGGTTGATCGACAAGGCGATATCCGTCTCTGCAGTCTTGCGACGACGCGCAGCGGCGCGCGGCCCGCCTTCCACGGCGACCGAGCCTCCGGAGGCCCTTTCACGGCGCTTGGCCATAGCTAGGCGGTGCGCGTCCAGCCCCTCCAGGGCCGCCAGCCGTTCCACGGTCGGCGCCAGATTGCGGGCACCGGCTTCACTGGCCCGCAGGATGGTCGTCGTTTTCTGGAACGCTTCAACCGTCACACCACCATAGGCCCGCGCTGCGCCACCGGTCGGCAGGGTGTGGTTCGGGCCAGCCGCATAATCGCCCGCGGCCTCCGGAGCCCAGGGCCCCACGAAAATCGAACCGGCATGGCGAACGGCATCCACCAGGCGTTCTGCATTACCCGTCTGGATAATCAGGTGTTCCGCGGCATAGAGATTGGCCGCGTTCGCCATGTCCTCTTCTTCACGACACACCAGACAGAGCGAATTGGCGAGTGCCGCCCGCGCGATGTCCGCGCGCGGCAAGGTCTCAAGCTGGCTGTCCACCTGCGCCAGCACGGCGTCTGCTGTTTCCGGGGCATCGGCCAGCAGGACCACTTGTGCATTGGCATCATGTTCGGCCTGGCTGAGAAGGTCACTGGCGACAAACGCGGCATTTGCGCTCGCATCGGCAGCCACCATCACCTCACTCGGGCCCGCAGGCAGATCAACAGCAGGTCCACCTGGCAGCGCCGTGACATAGGCCTTGGCCGCAGCCACATAGGCATTGCCCGGGCCGAAAATCTTGTCCGCCGTGGGGATATCCGCCACCCCAAAAGCCAGTGCGGCAATCGCCTGGGCGCCGCCCACGGCGTAGACCTCATCGATGCCGATCAGCTTCGCGGCAGCCAGCAGCGACGTATTGACGCCGTCACTGCCATTGGGCGGAGCTACAACCGCAATGCGCGGCACGCCAGCCAGCTGGGCCGGTACCGCCAGCATGATCAGGCTGGACACCAGCGGTGCGCTACCGGCTGGTACATAAAGGGCGGCGACGTCCACGGGCGTCGCACGACGCGAGGCTTTCACGCCGGTCCAGGTCTCGACCTCATAGCCGGTGTATCCTTGTTTGACGTGGAAGCGGCGCACCGCATCTGCGGCCGCCTTGATCGCTTCCTGGTCGGCCGGGTCCATCGCATCGAGCGCGGCCGTGAAAGCCTCCTCGGCAACACGGAACTGCTCCGGTGCATACCCGTCCAGGCGCGACGCATACGCCCGCAAGGCCGTCTCGCCCTGGCTTCGAATCGCATCAACAATGTCACGCGCAGCGCCAGCAGCGGCACCGGTCTCTTCCGGTCGGGCGAGCGCGGAGATGCGCTCAGCCTCGTCCAGCTCTGCCCAGTTCAGGATCTTCATGACACGCCCCTAGGCCAGCATTTTTTCGATGGGCAGGACGAGGATGGCGCGGGCGCCCTCCGCTTCCAGCGCTTCAAGCGTCTCCCAGAACACCCGTTCCCGGCAGACAGCATGCAGCGCAACCACATCATCCCGCCCCGCGATTTGCGCGACCGTGGGCGCATCCGAACCGGGCAACAGCGCCTTGATGGCATCGAGCCGGTCGGTCGGCGCATTCAACATGATGTATTTGGTCTGGGCTGACGCGATCACCCCCTGCGCACGCCGCATCAGGATTTCCGCGATCGCATCGGCTTCCCCGGAGCGGCTTTCCTTGCGCCGGACCAGAACCGCTTCGCTGACCAGGACGGTCTCGAAAGCGGCCAGCCCGTTGGCTTCAAGGGTCGCGCCGGAAGAGACGAGGTCGCAGATCGCATCGGCGATGTTGAGACGCGGCGCCACCTCGACTGAACCATGCATTTCCACGATTTCCGCCTTCACGCCATTGCGTTCCAGATAGTCCGCCGTGATGGCGGGATAGGACGTCGCAACCGCCTTGCCATCCAGATCCGCGACTGACGTGATCGCCCCACCCTTGGGTGCCGCAAGCTTTAGCGTGCACTTGGAAAAACCGAGGCGAAGAGCGATTTCCAGCTCCTTGCCACGTCGGCTGCCCAGCTGCTCCTCGCGAAACACATTCTCTCCGACTATACCGTAATCGCACGCGCCCGAGGCCACGAAATTGGGGATATCATCGTCACGGACGAGCATCAGATCGACCGGCATGTTTTCCGCGCTCTGGTGCAGCTTGTCGCGACCATAGGCAAAACGAAGTCCGCAGTTTTTCAGTAAATCCATTCCGCCTTCGGCAAGACGGCCCTTGGACTGCACGGCAATACGCAAACGGGTCACGATTTCGATCCTTTCAAGCGATCCAGCACCAGCCGGTATCCCTGATGATTTTCCTGGCTCAAGAAGCGCGAGACACGGGTAACGGTTGTAGTGCTCGCGCCGGTGATTTCACTGATCTCGCGATAGGAGTTTCCACCCTCGTCCAACAGGCCAGCCACACGCCAGCGTTCGGTCAGGGTTTTCATTTCGCCCGGCGTGAGGAGATCCGTCAGGAAACGCTCCATCTCGGTCGCCGACTTCACGCTCAACAGCGCCTCGCTCAGGGGTTTGAGATCGGTCATGTCCGCCTCGTTGGTGATCAGTGAAGCTCGATATAGCGTGTTAGCGCGCTAACACAATAGCGCGTTACAGCTGACTAACACAGGCCGCCACCCTCTTCATTTATTCAGGGGGATAGCTTATATACAGCATTCTGAAGCTACAGATTTTTGCAGGTTACGATGGAATATTCCGAGATGAAGCCGATCGCCGACGAGGTCGCCGATCTGATGAAGACGCTGGCTCACCCGTCTCGCCTGCTGGCGCTGTGTGCGATGATGGAGAAGGAACGCTCGGTAGGCGAGCTGGCAGAGAGTCTTGGAATGCGTGCGCAGGCCATGTCCCAACAGCTCGCAATCCTGCGCAATAAAGGGCTTGTGACGACCCGACGGGATGGCCAGACGATCTATTATGGCCTTGCCAGCGAGGGCATCCGATCGGTGATGGATGCCCTGTACACGGCCTATTGCGAGCCTGCCCAGCGCTAGGCCGGGCGGAAGCCAAGCGCCAGGAAGAAGCGTGCCGCCGGGCAGAAACCGGTGAACGCCGCCTGCAACAACATGAAGCTCACCGCTGCACCCAGCAACAGCCAGACCGGCCCGAACGCCATGGACAACCCCATGGAGATCAACACCATTGCCGAGCCCAGGGCCATCACGGCCTGGGGTACGCTCATCCCTTTTTTCTCTTCGAGGTCGGACCGGGTTTCCTTGCCTGCGGCGATCCATTTCAAAATCCCGCCCTCTATGTGGCCCGCCACTTCGACACCGGCCTCCTGGCACATGGGCAGCGCCTGACCGGAGCGACCACCGGACTTGCAGTGCAGAACGATTTTCTTTGTGCCGGAATGCGGCAGCTTGTGCGGATCAAAATCCGACAGTGGATACAGCAAGGCGCCGGGTATGCGCTCGGCGTGAAACTCCTGCGGTTCGCGCACATCAATCAGGATGATTTCACCCTTGGCCAGTGCCGCCTCAACTTCATCGACGGTCCAATTCACAGTCTTTTCCATTAGGTCTCTCCCTAATTCGCTGATTCTTCGATACCCATGGGTAGGTTCGTGCGACAATATGTGCGTATTTGCATACTTATGCAAGTGCGCTATATTGCAATCAACGATTCAGAATGCCTGCCAGGAGTTTGGTGATGTCAGCAAAACCGGAAATCAAAGCTTTCTTCGACCCGGACACCTATACGATCAGCTATGTCGTCTGGGACGCGGCAACGAATGCTGCGGCCATCATCGATTCCGTTTTGAACTATGACCCGGCATCCGGTCGCACACAGCCCCGCTCTGCCGACGAGCTGATCCGGTTTGTCGAGGACAATTCCCTGACTGTGGAGTGGATCCTGGAAACCCATGTCCACGCCGACCATCTTTCCGCTGCTCCCTATCTTCATGACCGTCTGGGCGGAACGATTGGCATTGGCGAGCATGTCAAACATGTCCAGGGCGTGTTTGGTGATCTGTTCAACGCAGAAGACGGCTTCCAGCGCGACGGCTCGCAATTTGGCAAGCTGTTCACCGACGGCGAGACGTTCAAGATTGGCTCTCTCGAGGCGGAAGCGATCTGGACCCCGGGCCATACGCCAGCCTGCATGGTCTATCATATCGGAGATGCCGCCTTTGTGGGGGACACGCTGTTCATGCCGGACTTCGGAACGGCGCGATGCGACTTCCCGGGCGGCGACGCCCACACGCTGTGGCAATCGATCCAGAAGATTTTCGCCCTGCCAGACAAGACCCGCCTCTTCATGTGCCACGACTACAAAGCGCCGGGCCGCGATTTCTATGCCTGGGAGACGACAGTCGGCGAGGAAAAAGCCAAGAATATCCACGTCAAGGAAGGCACAGACGAACAGGCCTTCATCAAGATGCGGACCGAGCGTGACGCCAAATTGTCCATGCCGACCCTGATCCTGCCGTCAGTTCAGGTGAACATGCGTGCCGGCCACATGCCGGAAGCCGAGGACAACGGCACTCGCTATCTCAAAATCCCACTGAACGCGGTGTAATTCATGGGCGCGCTCGAGCGAATTTTTCCAGGCCTGCGCTGGTTCAAGGACTACGACAGCAAGACCTTCGCTGATGACGCGCTGGCCAGCATCATCACGGCCATCTTGCTCATCCCGCAAAGCCTTGCCTATGCCCTCCTCGCCGGATTGCCACCCCAGGCCGGGCTCTATGTCTCGACGACCCCGCTGATCGCCTACGCGCTCTTCGGCTCGAGCCGCGTTCTTGCCGTGGGGCCGGTGGCGGTTGTCTCGCTGATGACGGCTGCAGCCATTGGCAATCTGGGCCTGACCGACCCCGCCGAGCAAATGGCAGCCGCTGGCGCCCTCGCCCTGCTATCCGCCGCCTTCCTGATACTCTTTGGCGTGCTCAAGCTGGGCGGCGTCGCAAATTTCCTTTCGAAACCGGTCATCGGGGCCTTCATCACCGCCTCGACAATCCTGATTATCGCCAGCCAGCTGCGTCATATTCTCGGCGTCGAGGCGCATGGAGCCACGCTGCCGGAATTTACGGTTTCGATGATGGAAAGCGCATCGACGGTCAACATGGTGGCGCTGGGCATGGGTGCGGGAAGCCTGCTCTTCCTGATCCTCGCCCGCACGACATTCAAGCGCATCTTCATGCGCATGGGTCTGGGTGAAGGTCTCGCTGACACGATCATGCGGGCGGCACCGGCCATCCTGGTCATTGCCGCCACGCTGACGGCAGCCAGTTTCGCACTGAATGAACGCACGGGCCTGTCCATTGTCGGGGAATTGCCGACCGGTCTGCCGCCCTTCGCCCTGCCGCTCGTGGACCTGCAAACCTGGCGAGCGCTGATCGGGCCGGCCGCGCTGATCTCGCTGATCGGTTTCGTTGAAAGTGTCTCTGTTGGACAATCCCTCGCCGCGCGGCGCCGCGAAAGCGTAATCCCCGATCGCGAACTCTTCGGCCTGGGCGCGGCCAATGTCGCCGCGTCCCTGACCGGCGGCTATCCCGTCACCGGTGGTTTCGCCCGCTCTGTCGTCAACGAACAGGCGGGCGCGCAGACCCCGCTGGCGGGCGTCATGACGGCCGTCATCATCATGCTGGTGGCAGTCTTTTTCACCCCCCTCTTCCATCATCTGCCCAAGGCCACCCTGGCCGCAACGATCCTGGTCGCGATCTGGAAACTGGCGGACTTCAAGGGGGCCTGGGACGCCTGGAAATACTCACAGGCAGATGGATCGGCGGCCTTTTTGACCCTGTTCGGGGTCCTGTTCCTGGGTGTGGAGATCGGTCTGACCTTGGGGGTCGCCATCTCAGTCGGCCTCGTCCTGCAACGCACGATGCGGCCACACTGGACACGCTTGGGACAGGTTCCCGGTACGCATCATTTCCGCAATCCACACCGGCATGACGTGGTTCTCTCACCGCACGTTTATGCCCTACGGATCGACAGCGCGCTCTATTTTGCCAATGCGCGTTTCCTGGAAGACCTCGTCGCACAGATCACTGTGGACCATCCCGACATCACCGATGTTGTCCTGGTCTTTCCGGCGGTGAATTTTGTCGATGCCAGCGCGCTGGGCAGTCTGCGCACAATCAACAGCCGCCTAGACGATGCCAAGGTCACCCTGCACCTGTCAGAAGTGAAGGGCCCGGTCAGCGACAAGCTGGGTGAAGCGGGCTTCTTCAAGGAGCTGACGGGCGAGGTCTTCCTGTCGCAATATGCAGCGATGCGAACGCTGGATGAGAAGACAACACTGCGCGCGGAGGGCGTCTCTGCCGGATGAGCAGGTTTTTCGGGATGGGTCCCGTTTCAACCAGACCAATTTGCGTCTAAGATTCTGACACGGCAGCTCTATCGGGGCGGCCTTGTCTAGCCCTTCTGCCGAATTTCCAGCGAGCTCAGCACATCACATGACGCACCACGATCCGAACGAAATTTTCCCGATTCCAGACGGTTTTGCCGAACACGCCCATCTCGATGCCAAGGCCTATGCGAAGGCCTATCGCCGCTCCCTGGAAGAGCCGGACGTGTTCTGGCGCGAGACTGCGCAGCGGATCGACTGGATGAAACCCTTCACCCAGATCGATGATGTCTCCTGGGACAAGGACGACCTGCATATTCGCTGGTTCGCAGACGGCACGCTCAACGCTTCGGTGAACTGTATCGACCGTCATCTGCCCGCAAAGAAGGATGACACGGCGATTATCTGGGAAGGCGATGATCCCGCTGTCGACAGCACGGTCACCTATGGCGAGCTGTATGAACATGTCTGCCGGCTGGCCAACGGGCTGAAATCGATCGGTGTGAAAAAGGGTGACCGGGTCACGCTCTACATGCCGATGATCCCGGAAGCAGCCTACGCCATGCTCGCCTGTGCGCGCATCGGCGCTGTGCACTCGGTTGTCTTTGGCGGATTCTCTCCGGACGCCCTCGCCGGCCGGATCACCGATTGTGAAAGCGAATATGTCATCACCGCCGATGAAGGTGTGCGCGGTGCCAAGGCGATCCCGCTCAAGGCCAATGTCGACAAGGCGATCGAAATCGCAGGCGGCGTCAGGAAAGTGGTGACCGTGAAACGCACTGGAGCCGAGGTGGGCTGGGTTGAAGGCCGCGATGTCGCTTATGAAAGCCTTGTCGCCGACCAGGCCACGGATTGCGCTCCGGAAGAGATGAGCGCGGAAGACCCGCTCTTCATCCTCTACACCTCGGGGTCCACCGGCAAACCCAAGGGTGTCATGCACACGACCGGCGGCTACATGGTCTGGGCGTCGCTGACCCATGAACTCGTCTTCGACTACAAGCCGGGCGAGGTCTATTGGTGCACGGCCGATGTCGGCTGGGTCACCGGCCACAGCTATATCGTCTACGGACCGCTGGCCAATGGCGCCATCACACTCATGTTCGAAGGCGTTCCCAATTATCCGGGACCGGATCGTTTCTGGCAGGTCGTCGACAAACACAAGGTCAATATCTTCTACACGGCACCGACCGCTATCCGCGCGCTGATGCGTGAGGGCGACGCGCCGGTCAAGAAGCACTCCCGGGCGTCACTTCGCTTGCTGGGCTCGGTCGGCGAGCCGATCAATCCCGAGGCGTGGACCTGGTATCACCGCGTGGTCGGCGACGGGCGCTGCCCCATCGTGGACACCTGGTGGCAGACGGAAACCGGCGGCATCATGATCACCCCCCTGGCCGGCGCCATGGAACTCAAGCCCGGATCGGCGACCAAGCCGATGCTAGGCGTCACACCGGCCCTGATGGACAGTGACGGCAAGCTGATCGAGGCGGAGGGGGAAATCCAGGGCAGCCTGGTGCTGACCCGCTCCTGGCCCGGCCAGATGCGAACCGTCTATGGCGATCACCAGCGTTTCATTGACACCTATTTCTCGACTTATCCCGGCTATTATTTCGCAGGCGACGGCGCCCGCCGTGATGCGGATGGATATTGGTGGATCACAGGCCGTGTAGACGATGTCCTGAACGTTTCCGGTCACCGCCTGGGAACCGCTGAAATCGAAAGCGCCCTGGTGGCCCATGACGATGTCGCGGAGGCTGCCGTGGTCGGTTATCCGCACGACATCAAGGGTCAGGGTATTTATTGCTTCGTCACGCTCAACCAGGGCCGGGACCCGGCCGAGGAAGATGTCGCTGCGCTGAAGACATGGGTGCGCCAGGAGATCGGTCCCGTGGCAACACCGGATCTGATCCAGTTTGCGCCCGGCCTGCCCAAGACCCGCTCCGGCAAGATCATGCGACGCATCTTGCGCAAGATCGCGGAGAACGACTTCTCCAATCTTGGAGACACCTCCACCCTGGCCGATCCGGGCGTGGTGGATGATCTGGTTGAAAACCGTTTGAACCGGTAAATCGCCACACTTAGCCCTCGAAACAGCGGCGAGAACCGGCTATAGCATTGGATATCCAGACGGGATGGAGTTGTCCTTTGCGTATTCGTGTTCTTGCCGCCGCTTCCTGTGCCCTTGCCGTGTCTGCCTGTGCTACAACGGCTACGTCTCCGGCCTGCCGTGCGCCGGCACCTCACGAAATGCAGGCCTTCATGGCCGTGATCAGCCACAATTCCGGCCTGCTCGCACAAAGCCTGGCGCCAGGATCTGTTGCTGATGCCTTCGCCGCCGGTGATCCACATTTGAACAGCCATTTGTGGGGCGCGAACGGTGAAACCCGGGGCACAGTCGTCGGACTACTTTCGCGACCACCCTTGTGTGTGATCGATAATCCGTCAGCACCGAGCAGCGATGCGGAACGCCAGATCATCGTCTATCCGCAAGCGACCTATCAAGGCCTGAAGCCCGCAGAGGGCACGCCGGCAGACATGGCGCCGAGCTTCCCTTACGGCGTTGAGCGCGCAGACTATATCACCTGTCGTTTCACCCAAACGGCCAGTGGCTGGAAACTCGCGGATGCCTGTGGCTTCCGGGGGTACACATCTGCGGTCACGGGATAATTTCACACCCGAACCACCCTAGGTCGCGAAAATCCGCCTACACTCATCGCTTGCTGCATTTGACCTGAATAATTCCATTCAAATCACGTCGAATTTGCTAACCAGTCGCAACCCTCGTGATCCGGCAGTCAGTCTCATGTCCTCTGTTATTCCGGCGCGCGAGCCTAACAACCTCGTGCGCGAAGTTTTTTCTGGTCCACTCAATCGCGACACCCTCGTCACCCGTATTGATGGCTTGATCGACAAGCTGGGCCAGGCCCGGTGCTTCCTGATTGATCTGAGTGATTGTGACTTCGAACTGACGGCCGGCGAATTCATGGCCGTGATCGACACCTGGTTCGAGCGACTGGGCACCACGGCGCCAACTGCCCTGATTTTCCATCCGGAAAACCATCGCGACCAGGCCATGCTGTTTGAAACCAAAGGCTTTCTGCTCGGCTCACGTCTCAAGACCTTCACCAGTGAAAAAGAAGCAGCGTCCTGGCTCGAAGAACGCTGCTCCCTCTCCTCCCCGGAACAACTCCGGATCTAGTCTTCAAACTCGGTCAGCTGCATCGGCTTCTTGAGATCTGCGGTGATCAGATCATAGGCCGGCAGGGTCAGGAATTCCGCGAACTCCTCATCCAGGATCAAGGTGCTGAGGATATCTGCAGCCTGGTCGATGCGGGCGACAAGCTCGTCCTGGCCCGGCACTTCAGTCTTGATGCCTTCACGGATACGCAGAACCTCCGCTTCCAGAAGACCCGCCGTGATCGTGCGACCTTCCGCGGTCGTGCAAGCATATTTGCGCCACTGCCAGAGCTGGGCCCGGGCGATCTCTGCCGTCGCTGCATCCTCCATCAGATTGCGGATCGGAACCGCGCCGCGACCGCCCAGCCACGCCGCGATATAGCGGATGGCGACATCGATATTCTCTTCGACACCGGCATCGGTGATATCACCCTCGGGCGCTTCGAGAAGCGCCTTGGTGGTGACCGGCAACGCGAACTCATCCTCGAAATCGAGCTGGTTGGAGCCTTTCATACGTGCGTCAAAAACCGCTTTGGCGACCGGAACCAGATCCGGATGTGCGACCCAGGTACCGTCATGGCCGTTAGTGACTTCACGCTGCTTGTCCTGGCGAACCTTCTCACGGGCTGCCTCATTGGCCGCCTCGTCATTCTTCACGGGAATGAAGGCTGACATACCGCCCATGGCGTGGGCACCCCGGCGGTGACAGACCTCGATCACTCGCTTGGAATAGGCTTCCATGAAGGGCACGGACATGGTGACCGCACCACGATCCGGCAGGATGCATTCCGGATTGTTACGCAAACGCTTGATATAGCTGAAAATATAATCCCAGCGCCCACAATTGAGGCCGACCACGTGCTCTTTCAGCTCGTACAGGATCTCGTCCAGCTCAAAGGTCGCCGGAATGGTCTCGATCAGGACGGTCGCACGGATTGTGCCGCGCTCCAGACCCAGCTCGTCCTCGGCATGCTGGAAGACCAGGCTCCACAAACGCGCCTCATAACGGCTTTCCAGCTTGGGCAGGTAGAAATACGGGCCCGTCTGCCGGTTTTTCAGCGCCTCGTGATTGTGAAACAGATAGAGGCCGAAATCGAAGAGAGATCCGGAAAGGGCCTGACCATTGACCAGCACATGACGCTCATCGAGGTGCCAACCGCGCGGACGCACGATCAACACGGCCGCGTCGTCATTGATGCTGTATTGTTTTCCGGATCTCTCATCCGTGAAATCGATCTCGCGCTTGTTCGCATCGCGAAGATTGATTTGTCCTTCGATCAGATTGGTCCACAACGGGGCCGTCGCGTCCTCGAAATCCGCCATGAAACACTTGGCGCCGGAATTGAGGGCATTGACGACCATTTTGCGATCAACTGGACCGGTGATTTCCACGCGGCGATCGAGCAAATCTGCCGGCGCTGGACGCACCTTCCACTCACTGGCGCGGATGTCTGCAGTCTCGTGCGGGAAAAGCAGCATGGCGCCCTGGTCGAGCTCTGCCTGACGCTCCTTGCGATAGCGCAGCAGGGACTGCCGACGCTTTTCGAAACGGCGATGGAGGCCTGCGACGAAGCTCAGCGCCTCGTGAGAAAGAATATCGCGATAGCCCGGCTCCAAATGTCCGAGAATTTCCACGCCTGTCGGTGAGATATGGGTCATGTCGAACTCTCCTTTATCGGGGCCAGGTGCCGGGAGGCTGTGGAAGAGCGAGCGCCTCCCGGCCGGACCTGCGGCCCGTTTTCTTGTTATTCAGCAGCGAATTGAGCGGTCTCCGTAGAGGCACCCATGGCGGTCGTCGAAGACTTGCCGCCAGAGATGGCCAGGGACACCTTGTCGAAATAGCCCGTTCCGACTTCGCGCTGGTGACGCGTGGCGGTGTAACCATCGACCTCGGAGGCGAACTCGGCCTGCTGAAGTTCGGAATAGGCGCCCATGCCGCGATCCTTGTAGCCACGGGCGAGCTCGAACATGCCGTGATTGAGGCTGTGGAAACCAGCCAGGGTCACGAACTGGAACTTGTAGCCCATGGCACCCAGCTCACGCTGGTAGGTTTCGATGGTCGCCTTGTCGAGATTGGCTTCCCAGTTGAAGGACGGCGAACAATTGTAAGCCATCATCTTGCCCGGGAACTCCTTCTGGATGGCTTCGGCGAAACGGCGCGCCTCGTCCAGGTTCGGCTTGGAGGTTTCCCACCACAGCAGGTCAGCCACCTTGGCGTAAGCCAGGCCACGCTTGATGCAGTGCTCAACGCCCATGCCTTCCTTCAGGCGGAAGAATCCTTCCGGTGTGCGGCCAGCGTCGAAATCGATGAATTCATGATCGCGCTCATCAATGTCGGAGTTGATCAGTGTCGCCGATTCCGCGTCGGTGCGCGCCACCGTGATGGTCGGGACACCCATGACGTCCGCTGCTAGGCGAGCCGCTGCAAGATTGCGCTCGTGCTGGCTGGTCGGGATCAGAACCTTGCCGCCCAGGTGACCGCATTTCTTCTCGGCCGCGACCTGGTCCTCGAAGTGAACGCCTGCCGCGCCAGCTTCGATGAAGGCTTTCATGATCTCGAAACAGTTCAGCTGGCCACCAAAGCCGGCCTCGGCGTCCGCGACGATCGGAGCAAACCAGTCGCGGGAAGCCTCGCCGTTCTCGGAAACTTCGATCTGGTCAGCGCGCTGGAGGGCGCGATTGATCTTCTTGGCGAGCTCCGGAGCGGAGTTCGCGGGGTAGAGCGACTGGTCCGGATACATGGTGCCGGCGGTGTTGGCATCGGCGGCAACCTGCCAGCCGGACAGATAGATGGCTTTCAGACCGGCGCGTACCTGTTGCATCGCCTGATTGCCGGACAACGCGCCCAGCGCGTTGACGAAATCTTCCGTTTTGAGCAATTCCCAGAGCTTGTTCGCACCGCGCTCGGCCAGGGTCTGCTGGATAACGACAGAGCCGCGCAGCTTGAGAACGTCTTCTGGTGTGTAAGGGCGCTCGATGCTGTCGAAACGATCGTCGGCTGCGTTCGGGACGAGGTCTTTAAAGCTTGTCATTGGTCTTCCCCGTAATTGACAAAAATCATGCCCCGACATTGTCAAACCGATTACACCCTGTCGATAAGCCCTTTCTTAGAAAGCGGATACAGTGTAATAGTTTTGACATTGTCATTATGTTGCTTTGTAAATTTGTTGACACGGACAAGTCAGATGGACGAGCAAAAACCGCTGGAAAAACTCTTCGCCGGCGCCCGGCTGAGACGATTGCGTCGCGAACGTGGTCTCAGCCAGGCAGAAGCAGCTCAAGCCCTGGGCGTTTCGGCGAGCTATCTCAACCTTCTGGAACGCAATCAGCGCCCTGTAACCGCGCGGGTTTTGCTGGCACTGGCGGATAGTTTCGATGTCGACGTCCGGGCCTTCGCCAACGAGGCCGACCACCAGCTTCTGGCGGACCTGAAGGAGGCCGCTGCCGACCCGGTGCTGTCGACCCTTTCGCTCGACCGGATGGAGTTGAATGAACTCGCAGACAGTCACCCGCGCGCAGCCGAGGCCCTGGCCAAGCTGTTTCATGCCTACCGGGAGACCACGGCTGCAACGGAAGACCTCGCCTCGCGCATGTCCGGTCCGGCAGCCAGCGCGGGCGGCCCTGGCGCAGTTCTGGAAAGCGTCCGTGATGCGCTGGATGCGCGGCAGAACCATTTTCCCGAACTTGAGGACGCGGCTCAGCAGGTCATTGACCGCGCGGGCCTGCGCTCCCGGGACAAGGCCAGCGATCTGTCACGCTTTCTGCAGTCCGAACATGGCTTCACGGTTCGCGTTCTCGAAGAAGACATCATGGCGGGCGCACGCCGCAGGCTGGATTTCCACGGCCGCCGCCTCTTGCTGTCCGAGGCGCTGGATGCCGCGTCACGCTCCTTTCACATTGCTGCGGTGACCGCGTCTCTGGAGTTCGGCGAATTACTGGAGAAACTGGCTGAGGACGCCGTCGGCGAGAATATCGAAGCCCGCCGCCTGCTCAGGGTCGGCCTGGGCAACTACCTCGCAAGCGCCATTCTGGCTCCCTATTCGCAATTCCTGAAACTGGCCGAGGATAGTCGCTATGACCTGATCCGGCTGCAGCGTCGCTTCGAACTCAGCTTCGAACAGGTCTGCCATCGCCTGACCACCTTGCAGCGCAATGGGGAACGCGGCCTGCCCTTTTTCATGATCCGGGTCGACCAGGCTGGGAATGTTTCCAAGCGTTTTGGCGGCGGCATCATGCCCTTTGTCCGGTCCGGCGGTGGCTGCCCGAAATGGAATCTGTATGAGGCGCTGCATGCACCGGGGCAAATTCTCGCCCAGTCCTTTGAACTGACTGATGGGCGCCGCCACTTGTCACTGGCGCGCGGACAATTATCGCCCTCTCCGCATGGGCAGGCCCCTGTCGTACACGCCATCGCACTTGGATGTGACTGGCAGCACGCCGAACGCATTGTCCACGCGGACAGCATTCGCGATCATGATCCGGCTCCGATCGGGATAGCCTGTCGCCTGTGCGAACGCGATGAATGCGCCCAGCGGGCCTTCCCGCCGCTGAACCGGAAGCTGGAGATGAACCCGCACACGCTGGGCGCCTCACCCTATGGATTCGGCTCGGAATAAGCGCACTAACGAATTTGTAGAACCCTACTCGTATTGTTGCTTTTAACGACAGGACGACCGAGGGTTCAAAATGCGGATCGGCGCAGGCGCCATCATTGCGACAGTGCTCGCCATTGCCGTCCTTTCCACGGTCAGCATTGCAGCGCTGACGAGTCAGGTCACACACAGTGTGAGCACCTCGGTTGAGGACAATCTTGCAACGCCGATTGAACGCCTGGAACTGCTTTCACGCATAAGAGACGATCTGGGTTATGGCGGCGCGATTCATGAGTTCAAGAATTTTGTCCTGAGAGGCAATGCCGAACGCCTGCCCGTTATTCGTGCAGAATATGCAGATGCTCTCGCGGCAATCGACGCATTTCGCCTGTTGTCCGAAAGCGAGCAAGAGGACCGTGCGCTGGACAATCTGGCAGCCACACTCCGGCACTACGAGCGCAATCTTGGACTCGCCGCCCGTCTTCACGCGCAAGGATTATCGGTCACCGAGATCGATCAGCGCGTCAGGACCAATGACAACGCCGCGGTCGATGCTGTACATCAGCTTGAAGACAGTGTTCGCGACAGCATGGTGAATGCCGACGCCCACACTCAAACTGCCGTTGACAATCTCAGCCGTGGCGGCTTGATCATCGGCCTTCTGGCCATTTTCAATCTCGCGACGCTCGCATTGGTCATCGTATTGTCCAATCGTCAGTCCAAGGCGCTTGAGCGCAGTAATGAAAGCCTCGAGCGCGCATCCGAAGCCAAAACTCGCTTCCTCGCCAATATGAGCCACGAGTTGCGCACACCGATGACCGGCGTGATCGGCCTGGTGAACATGCTCCGCAGCACCCGCCTGGACAAGGAACAGAGCAAGCTGGTCGACACGCTGGATTGTTCCGGCACGTCGATGATCCAGATCATCAATGACATTCTCGATGTCACCAAGATCGAGAGTGGCAAGCTGGAGATTGACCTTGCCCCAACAAGCCCGGCCAAACTCTGCCGCAAAGTCGAGGCCCTCTACAGCTCCGCGGCCCTGGCCAAGCGATTGAAGCTGAAAGTCGAAATCGATCCCGCGCTCGCCGGGAATTTCTGGATAGACGAGATGCGCCTCAACCAGGTTATCGGCAATCTGGTCTCCAACGCCATCAAGTTCACGGCCAGCGGTCATGTCAAACTCGTTGCCAGTCTCGCCAATGACGAACTGCACTTTGCCGTAGAGGACACGGGGATCGGCATCGATGAGGACGCCCGGGCCCGCATTTTCGATCGCTTCTCGCAGGCCGATACGTCGACGACACGCAAATTCGGCGGCACTGGTCTCGGCCTGACGATTTCACGCGAGATCGCTGAACTGATGCACGGCCGGCTGACGCTGACCTCCCAGCTGGGAATAGGGACCGAGTTCGCCCTTCATATCCCGGCTCGCTCGGCACCTTCTCTGGGTGAAACGACAGATGAGGCGCAGGACATCCAGATTGCCTCTCGCCTTCGGGTCCTGATCGTTGATGATGTCGCCACCAATCGTCTGGTGCTGTCGAGCATGTTGGCCAAACATGATTGCTCGACCACCGAGCACGATAATGGCGCCAGCGCCCTCGACGCCGTGCAGACGGAGACATTTGACCTCGTCCTGTCCGACATTCACATGCCCGAGCTGGACGGTACGGAACTCGTCGCCGCCATCCGCAAGTGGGAAACCACACAAGGCCGTGCGCGCATGCCGGTCTATGCCATCACTGCCGATGCCTTTCGCGAGCAGCACGATACCTATCTTGCTGCCGGAATGGATGGCGTGATTTCCAAACCCTTTAAGGCCAATGAGATCGAAGCCACCCTCGCCCGCGTCAGCGAACGTATTGCGCCGCCAGCAAACGTCAAAAACGCCAGGGCAGCATGAACAAAAAGGGCGCCCGATGGCGCCCTTCAAATTGTTCGCGACGATTCTTGATCTGATTGTTCTTATTCAGCCTGACCGGCGACCGCATGCACATAGGCCATGCGCACATCCTGGTGATTGACCTTGTCCAGGTCCTTAGCGATTTCCTCATCCTGCTTGGCCAGCAGATCAAGGTCCTGGTCGGCATAGTGCATGACGCCCATGTCTGTATAGGCCTTCTGGATCTTGTCGCCCCACAGGCCGATATCCTTGACCACCGGAACGATGCGCTGGAACAGCAGCGTGCGGAACAGCTTGTTCATTTCCGAGTTTTCCGCCCACTCGATACATTCCTCGACCGGCAAATCCAGGGTCTCGTAGACCTCGCGCGCCTGGAAACGATCGCGCATGTGATAACAGGCCTCAACGAGGAATTCCTCGCGCTCGTCACGCTCCTTTTGCGTCAGCTCGGGATAATAATCGCGCAGCGTCAGGCGGCCGAAAGCAACATGGCGGGCCTCGTCTTCCATGACATAGGCATTGACCATCTTCGCCAGCGGGTTCTGTGCCAGGTCGCGGATCGTACCGAAAGCCGCCAGGGCCAGCCCTTCAATCACCACCTGCATGGCGAGATAGGTGAAATCCCAACGGCTATCACGCAGCGCATCATCCACCAGGGAGGCCAGCGGCTGGGTCATCGGATAGGCGACGCCGAACTTCTGCATCAGCCCCTTGTAGGCTTCTACATGGCGCGCCTCGTCCATGACCTGGGTCGAGGCGTAGAATTTGGCGTCGAGATCAGGAACCTGCTGGACGATCTTGGACGCACAGATGAGTGCAGCCTGCTCGCCCTGCATGAATTGGGAAACATTCCACGACTGGGCGTGGCGACGGAACTGGATACGGTCCTTCTCCGACATCTTCTCCCAGATCGGCGACCCTTTCAGCGCAATCCCCTCATCGGGCAATTGCATCGGGTTTTCTTCGTCCAGGTCCAGGCTCCAGTCGATGCGATTGACCGCATCCCACTGCATGTCCTTGCCCTTTTGGTAGAGGTGCATGAGCGTCGTCCGCCCGTCATCATATTCAAAGTCGAAAGTGGCGTCGAATTGCTGCGGGACCGACCAATGCTTGTCGATATCCGGCATCGGATAGAGTTCACGAAGTGAGCCCATGGCGCGTTTCCTCCCCAGGAGCGACCTGACAAATTTTATTAGTGAACAACGTTCACAAAGCTAAGGTGTGTCAATTCACCACAGAATGCAAGGGTGGTCCGGGCGATTTTTTGAACGTTGTTATCAAATCTTCGCCCTGCACGCCCAACACCTCTGCCTAAGCCTTTGGGCACAAAGAAAAAGAGCCGGGAAACCCGGCTCTTTTGCATCTTTCTCACTCTGCGGGTGTCGAACGTCTTTGCCGCTCTTGCCAGCGTTCCAGGATCTCCTTGGACGTCGAACGCGAACCTTCCGGGGACCAGCCCGGCGGTGCCAGCAGGAACATCATCGCGTCGCGCCAATTGCCTGCCCGGCGCATGTCGTTTGCGATCGAGATCCACTCGTGGAAGGCAATGCGAAGCGGGTTGTAGGTGCCCAGATTCTTGACCACGCCGTAGCGGATATCCTCGTCCTCCAGCTCGGGCTGGAAGGTCCCGAACATCTTGTCCCAGACAATGAAAATGCCCGCATAATTGCGATCGAGATAGCGTGGATTGATACCGTGATGCACACGATGGTGCGAGGGCGTGTTCATCACCGCTTCGAACCAGTCCGGGCATTTCTTGATGGCCTCGGTATGTATCCAGAACTGATAGATGAGATTGATCCCCCCGACGATACCCACCATCACCGGGTGGAAGCCGATCAGAACCATTGCAGATCCCAGCCACAGCCATTTCAGCGTGAACAAGCCCGTCCAGGGCTGGCGCAGCGCCGTGGTCAGATTGTAGTGCTGCGAGGAGTGATGGATAACGTGCTCGGCCCAGAACCAGCGCACGGTGTGGGCCCATCGATGCGACCAGTAATAGAAGAAATCATCCAGCACCAGCGCGATCGGCCAGACCCACCAGGCAAACGGTATGTCGAGCAGGCGGAAATCATAGACAAAGACAAGCCAGGCCCCGATCAGACCGCCATAAAGAATTGTCGCGACCGTGCTACCCAACCCCATCATCAGGCTGGCAGCGCTGTCCCTCGCCTCAAAACGGGCCCCTCCGGTGCGCTTGGCAAAGATCATCTCGGCGACGATCAACAGGACGAAAAACGGGATCGCCCAGTCGATGGGTTTGAAATCGGCGGCAAAAGCGGGAACGTCCATGATCTAGCCTTGCATGGTGTTGAGACGGTCGGCCCAGTGCCGGGCCATCGCGGTATCGGAAATGGCGATATCGATGGGTGCGAAAGTGAAATCGTTGAGCGCCAGGTGAATATCCCGGCCTTCACCCATCTTGGCGGCCTTGACGACACCCGGGTCGAGATAGCGGATGACGACATCACTGCCTGAAGCGATTAGCAGACCGATCCGGCCGGAGCCCTTTTCCTCGACGAGTGCGGCACGTTTGTCATCGGACAGCAGCCCCTGCCCGGCCTGGAAACCGATCTGGTCCGTGTCGAGGCGCCGAGCGGCGTCGTCCAGACTTGTGATTTCGGCCACCTCCGACAATCCCAGCTGTCTGTTCAACAGCACCATGGCGGCAATCCCCAGAAGTGAGCCCAGGAAAATCAGCAGTTCGAGCATTCTCGACTCCAAGAAGAAGATGTCCTCAGGCTAACCAGCCTGTCCCGCAATTCAAAGCGTTTTTTGAACACCGTTCACCAACGTCGTGTTCCATCATTCCAAACCCTTGGAGCAGCTGACCCCTCAGGCTTCCACCGGCGTGTTCAGCGGCGACAAAAAAGCGGCGCCGGGTTTCCCCGGCGCCGCGCCAATGTCGACACTTCTGGTCTCGACTGGATGAACCAGTCTTAGAAGCTCTTGCGCAGGGTCACACCATAGGTGCGCGGCTGGTTCGGATAGACCGAGAACGAACCGGACTGCAGCGTGGTCGGGAAACCGGAGGTGTAGTACTCGTCCTCATTGAGGTTGCGAGCCCACAGCAGAGCTTCCAGGCCATTGTTGAAGTTCACACCAACAGATGCGTTGATCGTGTTGACCTGACGACTGATGGATTCCGGCAGGTTCTCCAGCAGACGTACATTCGATTCATACTGCCAGTCGGCGCGCAGCAGCAGCTCACCGAAGGACAGTTCACGATCGTACTGGACACCGAGAGAACCGGCGAAGTCCGGAATACCTGCAACGGTACGACCGCTCAGGTCACCCGTGCCGTCCTGTACGCCGTCAGCCAGGTCAACCGTGCCGCCGGAAACAACCGGAGCACCCTGGAAATCGTCGTACTGGGCATCCATCCAGATACCGGAGAGAGAGATGGTCAGACCATCAATCGACGGCGGATAGAAGACACTGTCGAACTCAAGACCGGTTGCGGACTGCTCACCAGCGTTGATGACGGCGAAACCGGCACCCTGGAAGACAGACGACTGGAAGTCAGTGACGGTCTGGTCGAAGTAAGCAACATCAAGCGAACCAAAGCTGAAACGGGTCTTGAAACCAATCTCGAACGTCTCGGTCACTTCCGGACGCGCGAAGCGCTGGTTACCAGCGACGCCCAGGGCTTCCGCCGTGTTGACGATGGTCGGCAGGCCGAGCGCGTTATCCGCAGCCAGCTCACCGGCCTGACGCAGAGCCGCAACGTCACCGCTTGCCGGACGCGTGTCCGGGGTCAGGTTCCAGGACGAGGCCTTGAAGCCACGAGAGAACGATGCGTAGACATTGGTGCGATCCGTTGCGTCAAACGCCAGACGTACCGTGTACGGCGTGTCGGAATCAGACGTGCGACCATCTTCGACGGAGTTCGGGAACGGCGTCAGAGCGCCAAGCGGCTGGAGACCCAGTGCAAAGAAGTCGAGCAGCGGGTTGGCCAGCGGCAGCCCCGTGTTCGGATCAACAACCACGCCATTCACCAGGACACCACCGGATGCCAGACCAACAGCGTTGAAGGTCGAGGATGCGGACACGAACTGGTTGAAGATCGCCGGCTGGGCAGCAGCAAATGCGCCAACCTGTGCCGGGTCGTTCGGGTCAACGCCTGCAGAAGCAAGGAAGCTGCCCAGACCGATCTCAACGAGGTTCAGGTCAGAGAACGGGTTGGTCCGAACAACATTGGTGAAATTCACCTCTTTTTCGGACTGGAAGTAAGCAAGACCCGCCGTCAGGACGAGACGGTCCGTCAGGTTGAAATCGAGCTGAGAGAAGATCTGGAACTGCTCGTCCGTCTGCTCTGCGGTGAAGGTGGTACCACCACCGTCTGCGAAGAAGGACCCCGGAGCAAAGCCGGTTGCAGCTTCAAGTCCGCCAAGCGCGCCACCCGTGAGGATGTCGACATAGGCACGTGTGTCCGCACCATAGAGACGGGAATCGTCAACTGTCATGTCCTCGGTCGAGTAGTACGCACCCAGCAGGAAGTAGGCACGATCATTCCAGTCACCGGTCAGGCGGAATTCCTGGCTGAACGTATCAACGTCCAGACCACGGACATTGGCGCCCAGCAGTTCAAGCGTCGTGAAGTCACCTTCATAGTCGATGAAGTCTTCATAACCACGCAGGGAGGTGATGGAGCTCAGGGTCAGATTGTCGTTGAGGCTCCAGTCCGCCTGTGCGGAGATGCCGGAGTTTTCAATCGTATTCTGGTTCGCGAAATCGGTAGCGATCTCGTAGTTGAAACCTGCACCGGCAGACGTCTGGCCGCCGAGGAAGTTACGGATCACCGGGCCGGCTGCGCCGTCCAGGAGACGGTCAGTACCACAGCACTGCTCGTCGATTTCGTCATAGTCAGCGATCACGCGCAGGCTGAACACGTCGTTCGGCACGTAAAGAAGCTGACCACGAACAGCCCAGCGGTCACGATTGTTGAAATCGCCGCCCGGGCCGGTGTTGGTGTAGTAGCCGTCACGCTGGTTCACGCTACCGCTCAGCGAGAATGCGAGATTGTCAGAGATCGGGCCCGTCAGAGAGCCACGCGTGATGACAGAGTTGTAGTTGCCCAGAGTGATCTCGGCCTGACCGCCAAACTGAAACTGCGGCTCTTCGGTGATGATGCTGACAACACCCGCTGTCGCATTCTTACCGAACAGGGTCGATTGCGGGCCACGCAGGACCTCGACACGCTCGATACCCATGAGGTCGGACAGAGCCGTACCGGCACGGCTACGGAATACACCGTCGATATAGACGGCAACCGAAGGCTCGATGCCCGGGTTGTTCGCGCCATTACCCTGGCCACGAATGATAAACGTCGCGTTGGAGCTGCGCTCCAGCTGACTGACACGCAGCGACGGCACGACCGATTGCAGGTCGATGGCGTCAATGATCTGCGCATCTTCAAGAGTCTCGCCTTGGACAACCGAGACTGCGATCGGCACTTCTTGCAGAGTCTGCTCACGTTTCTGCGACGTGACTGTAATCGTCTCTACCTGTGCGAGAGCGCCAGTGGTGCCAACAAGGCCACAAAGAATAGCGGTCGTGCCCAAAGCGGCCGCTTTCGAGAACATTTTCATTGGAATTTTCTCCCCTCAGTAACGCGGTTTCTAGCCAACCATTTCCGCGTGAACTATCTGACATATGAACATCATAGGACGGTGCTGTCAGCTCGTTTTTACGCATTCCGCAAAAAAGATGCCGTGGCTGATGCATGCGTGCCGCACCCTGCGGATTCAGCTGCGATTTTCCCGCAAGTCTTTTTTCTGGACAGAACTCTGCTAGGCTGCGGAGTGAACAGCGTTCAAAAAGAAACGCTTGGGGAGAGAAATGAAGAACATTATCATAGGCTTAGGTGTTGGCGCCGGGCTCCTGGCCATGACGGCGGCCGGTTGGTATTTCAGGCCTTGGTCGGACTATTCCCCGGCCGAAATTCAGGCCGCAACAAGCGTTGATCGCCTGGCTCACACATTTCGCAATATGAGTGAAGTTTTCCCGTATCGCACAATCGAAACGGGTAATTCTGTCGTGGAGACACCGCGAAATGTCTCAAATTCGACCGTTTCATATCGGTTCAATGACGAAACGCGCAGCATTGACCAGTGGCTCGAGGAATCGCACAGCACCGGCTTGATGGTCCTGCGAGACGGCGTGGTCGTTCATGAGCAGTATCCGCTCGATTCGACACCCGACACGCACCACACCTCCTGGTCGGTTGGCAAAAGTTATGTGGCGACCTTGATCGCCATGGCGATGCACCAGGGCCTGATCGACAATCTTGACCAAACCGCCGCGGAATTTGCGCCTCAGTTCGAAGGCACACCCTATGGCGATACATCCCTGCGGCATTTGCTGATGATGTCGGCAGGTGTTGATTTCAACGAGGACTATAACGCGGAAGGTTCGGACATTCGTCGGCTCTTCCTGGGCGCCAATATTTTCGGTCAGAATATCGACACGCTGGTCGCGGACGTCGAGCGCAATCGCAATCCCGGCGAGGACCTTCACTATGTCAGCGCCAACACCCACGTCCTCTCCGCAGTCGTTCGCGCCATCTATGACCGCCCTCTCGCCGAGATCGTTCAGCAACAGATCTGGGAACCGCTGGGCATGACCCGCTCGGCGTATTGGAACCAGAACATCCCCGGCGATAACGGCATGGCCATCGGCTATTGCTGTCTGAACGCATCACTCGAGGATTATGCGCGTTTCGGCCAGTTCTACCTGCAAAACGGAAACTGGCAGGGCGAGCAACTTGTGCCGGAAGACTGGGTCGTAGCGGCCACCCGGCCAAACGCAGGTTTCCAGGAACCGGGCCCGGACGGGGTCTACGCGCATCGCGGCTATGGACTGCATTTCTGGGTGCCCGAGGGCTATGACGGCGAATACTTTATGGCTGGCGTCTATGGGCAATATGTGTGGGTGGATGAACGCCGCGGCATTGTCATCGCCCGGACAGCTGCCGACCCGACCTGGACCGCTCGAACCGAGGAATCCCTGATCGCGATGCGGGCCCTCGCCGCGCACTATGGTGCGCCAGTGGACAGCAATGATGCGCCAATGGAGGCGACAGATGAGTGAGACCGAGTTTGACTACATTATCTGTGGTGCCGGCTCAGCGGGCTGCACCGTCGCGGAGCGCTTGTCACGCGATCCCGATGTCAGCGTCTGTGTCCTCGAGGCTGGCGGCTCTGACAACAGCGCCATAATTCGCACACCGATGTTGCTGCAATTCGCCGTCACCGGCGAGGAATTCAACTGGGGCTACTGGACCGAGCCACAAAAGAACCTCAAGGATCGCAAGCTTCTCTGGCCGCGTGGCAAGACGCTGGGCGGGTCCTCCTCGATCAACGCCATGCACTATATGCGCGGTGCCAAGGAAAATTTCGACGAATGGGAACAGACCTATGGCGCGGAAGGATGGGGCTGGAACAACGCCCTGCCCGCCTTCAAGGAGGTTCAGGATCAACAGCGTGGCGCCTCTGAACTGCACGGTGCCGGTGGTCCGCTCTCTGTCGAGGATATCACCCCGCTCAATCCGTTGACCGACGCCTTCTTCAAGGCCGGCGACCAGCTGCAGTACAAACGCAATGCGGACTTCAATGGCCCTGAACAGGAAGGCTTTGGCCCCTATCAGGTCACGCAGCGCAACGGCAAGCGCTGCAGCGCCGCCGACGCTTTCCTGCGCCCGGCGCTGGATCGTGCCAATTGTTCCGTGTCGATGAAAACGATGGTGCGCAAGATCATCATCGAAAATGGCCGCGCGACCGGCGTGGAAGTCGAGATCGACGGCACGCTGACCGAGCTGAAGGCCCGCAAGGAAGTCATCCTCTCCGGAGGCGCGATCAACTCACCCCAGACCCTGCTTCTGTCAGGCATCGGACCGGCCGATGAATTGCGCGAGGCTGGCGTCAGTGTCGAACACGACCTGCCGGGTGTTGGCAAGAACCTGCAGGACCACCTCGACGTCACCGCCCAGATCTGGACCCAGTCCTCGATCTCGATCGGCAATTCCCTTCGTTCCATTCCCCATCATGTCTACATGATGGGTCGCATGGTGCTGATGGGTGACGGCCCGGCCTTCGTTAATCCGGTACAGGGTGGCGCCTTCATCAAATCGGCCTATGCGGAAGACCTGCCAGATCTGCAGCTTGTGTTCATCCCGGCAATTTCGAACCCGCATGGTATCGAAAAGGCCTGGGGTCATGGCGTGACCTTGCATGTCTGCCAGCTCTATCCGCGCAGCCGCGGCGAGATCCGTCTGAAATCCACGGACCCGAATGACCACCCGCTGATCCAGCCCAACTACCTGGACGAGGAATTTGATGCAGACGTGATGACGGATGGCCTCGCCAAGGTGCGAGAAATCCTGCGCGCGCCCGCCTTCGACTTCGACCGCAAGGAAGAACGCTATCCCGGGGCACACGTCACCAATCGCGCTGAGTTGATGGATGATGTTCGAAACCGGGCTGAAACGCTCTACCATCCGACGTCGACCTGCGCGATGGGCTCAGGTGACCTGTCCGTCGTGGACAGCCGGTGTCGCGTGAAGGGTGTAGACGGGTTGCGGGTGATCGACGCCTCCGTCATGCCGCGTCTCGTCGGCGGCAATACCAATGCTCCCACCATAATGATCGCGACACGGGCCGCAGCCATGATCGCGGAAGACAACGCCTGAGGAGATCATCATGAGTGATGCAGAATCCAAACAAATCGAGCGGATGAAGTCCATTCTCGGAACGCAGAAATCGGCCTTTAAGGCCGATCGCCAGCGCTCGCTCGAAAACCGCAAGGCGGACCTGGCCAAGATTGCAAAACTGTGCCGGGACAATGTCGATGCGATCTGTGAGGCCATCAATCAGGACTTCTCCTGCCGGGCCAAGCAGGAAAGCGTGCTGGGCGAGATTATCTTCGTCATCAATGATGCCGAACACACCGCCAAACATCTCAAACAGTGGATGAAACCGAAAAAGGTCTCGGTCCCGCTGAACCTGAAACCGGGCAAGGCCTATATCCGGCGCGACCCGGTCGGCGTCGCCGGCATTGTCGCGCCCTGGAATTACCCCTTCCAGCTGGCCCTGGCTCCGCTGGTCGCGGCGCTGGGCGCAGGGTGCCGGGCCATGCTCAAACCGTCGGAATACACGCCGGCCACCTCAGAACTCATCAAGACATTGATCGGTCAGCACTTCGACGAGGACCAGGTCGCGGTGATCACAGGCGGTCCCGCCGTGGGACAGGCGTTCACCCAGCTCAAATTCGACCACCTCTTCTACACCGGCTCGACCCAGGTCGGTCGACTGGTCGCAAAGGCGGCTGCGGAGAACCTGGTTCCGGTAACCCTGGAACTCGGCGGCAAATCTCCGGCCATCATCACGCCGAGCTATCCGGTCGAGAGCGCGGCCAAATCCATCACCTGGGGCAAGCTGTTCAATTCCGGCCAGACCTGTGTCGCACCGGACTACGTGCTGGCGCCGAAGGGGCGCGAAGACGAAGTCGCCTCTGCCCTTGTCGCCGTGGCCCAGGCCCAGTTCGAGGACGTGGCAACAGATGACAGCTATTCGGCCATCGTTTCGGACCGGCATTATCAACGCCTGCATGACATGATCGAAGAGGCCCGCGCGGCAGGCGCGACCGTGCTTCAGCCCGAACATGATGCGGCAGAGGCCAAGGCGAGACGCAAGATTCCACCCACCGTGGTGCTCAACCTGCCCGCCGATTCCAAACTTCTGGAAGAAGAGATTTTCGGCCCGGTCCTGCCGGTCCTGGGATATGAAACTCTCGACCAGGCCACTGACTATGTCAGCGACCGGGACCATCCGCTCGCCCTGTATGTCTACACCACCGACAAGGCGGAAGCGGACCGTGTGCTGGGCGCCACGCTGTCGGGGGGTGTCGGGGTTAATATCAACCTGTTGCACCTGTCTATCCCGGACCTGCCGTTTGGCGGCATCGGAGCCTCCGGCCAGGGCGCCTATCATGGAGAAACAGGCTTTGAGGTCTTCAGCCACAACCGTTCGGTCTTCCACACCGGCAAATGGCATCCGTCCCGCCTGCTCGCACCGCCCTATGGAAAGATGTACGAGAACATCACCAAGCGTCAGCTGAAATAGCGCCAGCGACAGAACTGGACTGCAAGCCGCCGGCACAACCCGGCGGCTTTTCTTTTGGAATCGACGGAAAGCTCGCTAAGTCTGAGACCAGACATGACCACACGAGGACAAGATCATGACCGGACCGCTTGCTGGAAAACGCGCACTGATTACCGGCTCCAGCCATGGCGTTGGACGCGCCGCAGCTTTCCTGTTTGCGGAACAGGGTGCGGAGGTGATCCTGCACGGCAATCAGAACATGGCCGATGCCGACTCTGCAGTTCAGGAAATCGGCCCGCGTGCCCTCGGGGCGGTCCAGTCCGACCTGATGATGCCCGGTGCCGGTCGCGAGCTGTATGACGCCGCCCTGCACCTGGCCGGCGGACGGCTGGATATTGTGGTCAACAATGCCGGCATTCACTGGGAGACGTCGATCGACAGTTCCGATGAAACCTGGGAGGCCAACTGGGCGGGTATACTCCAGGTCAATCTGATGGCGGTTGCAGATATCTGTCGTGCCGCGATCCCGGAAATGAAAGAGAGTGGCGGCGGCGAAATCATCAATATCGCCAGCCGGGCCGGATATCGTGGTGAAGACAAGGACCATATGGCCTATGCCGCCTCCAAGGGCGCTGTCTTGTCACTGACCAAGACGATCGCCCGGCAATGGGGACAGCACGGCATTCACGCCTATGCGCTGGCGCCGGGCTGGATCAATACACGCATGGCCCCGCAAAATGCTGCAGGCCTGGCCGCAGCAAATTCCGAGATCCCGATCGGGCGCATGGCCGAACCGGAGGAGATTGCCGCCATGTGCGCGTTCCTGGCCTCGGGCGCCTGTTCAAGTGCGACCGGCTCCTGCATCGACATCAATGGCGCGAGTTATGTGCGCTAGACGCGCATAACCGCGAAAAGCCTCGTTCGACCGTCTCGTGATGCGCGTCAGTCCCGGTCGTCTTGGTCCAGCTTGTCGGCATCGCTGTCCATACGCGCCGCCAGCAGGTCGCCACAAACGACGACCAGGATCAGCACCAGGCTGATCACGGATTGCCCACCCGCCCCGGTTTCCACCCCCAGGGCTTCGACGACACGAAAGCCAAGCGCGGAAGCCAGCACGGCGCCCGCTCCGACCATAGCGGCCCGGATACGGATCAGTGCCTTGCGACCGTTCGACCGCGCAGCATTGCGCCGCGCCACCCAGAGAAAGAACCAGCCGCCCACCGGCAGAAAGATCAGCGACAGAACCGCCCGGGGCCACAGCGCCGGTTCGAGCAGCAGGACCGAAACTGACAGCGCGGCAACTGCCAGGGCCACAATGAGAACGATGGGAGAAAAAAGCTTCATGTCACTCGGCCGCCACCGCCTGCTCTCGGCCAGCCCGATAGAGACGCCCCGGCTTGGCCCCGGTCAGCTTGCCATCCTCCATGACGACATCACCGGCGACGATCGTCGCCGTATAGCCCCGCGCGCCCTGCAAAAGACGCTGACCGCCCGCGGGCAGGTCCTGCTCCATGTGCGGAGGCTCCATCTGCAAAATGTCGAGATCAATGATGTTGATATCGGCCTTCAGCCCCTCCTTGAGATAGCCGCGATCTGACATGCCCAGATAATCCGCCTGGGCACCGGTCAGCATCCGCACCACGGTAGGAAGGTCCAGCTTGCGACCACGCGTCCGGTCCCGCGTCCAGTGGGTGATCATGTAAGTCGGCATGGAGGCATCACAGACCGTCCCGACATGTGCCCCTCCATCTGACAGGCCATAAAGCGCCTGTGGGTGCTCCATCATCTTGAGCACATTGTCGTAATTGAGCTCGGTATAATTATAGAGCGGGAGGTAGATCAGCTCCTTGCCGTCACGTTCGAGGAGCGTGTCATAGATGATCTCCATCAGGGGCTTGTTCTCGGCGCGGGCGCGGGAGGCCAGTGAGTTCTCGGCCGGCTGCTCGTAATCCGGCGGATTGCCTATCTGGAAGAATTTCTCCGCGACCATCTCGATATGCTCCATGAGAAGGTCAGCCAGAGGCGGTATCGATGAGCCCGGGCCAGACAATTTGTCGGTCTTCTCGGACAGGATCCGGGCCTTGAACTCCGGGTCCTTCATACGCGCAACCCGTTCAGCCAACGGCAGGTCCGCAATCGTCTTGTAGGTCGGATATCCCATGAAGGGGTGGAAGGTGCAGTTAAACCCGAGGAACACGCCAATGGCCCGTGGTGCCACCTGCATACGGGCGTCAACGCCCTCCTCTTTCAGCTTCTCGGAGAGATTGATCAGCTTCAGCCACTGGTCCGGTGCAAAGTCACGCTGCATCAGGGAGAAGGAGAACGGACGCCCCGAAGCCTTGGCGTAATCGGCGACGATCGACCATTCCTCGTCGAAGTCCGCCTCGCCGCGCTCCAGGTTGAAGTCTGACACGGCCTGAACAACACCAAATCCAAGCCCGTCAAAAGCCTTGGCGATACCCGTCAGCTCGTCGCGGGTTGCTTCTGACGATGGTGTCCAGTCACCATCAGCTGTCTTGTGCACATCGGACCGGCCGGTCGCAAATCCGATCGCGCCGGCCTCCAGGGCCTCGCGGGTCAAACGGCGCATCTCCGCGATATCGTCCTTTGTAGCGTGCTGCGAGAACACAGCGCGATCACCCATCACATACACACGCAAGGGGTCGTGGGGCATCATCGCGGCGATGTCGATGGTGCGCGGCATTTTCTCGAGCGCATCGAGATAATCCGGGAAGCTCTCCCAATCCCAGGTCAGACCTTCGTGCAAGGCGGTTCCGGGAATATCCTCGACCCCCTCCATCAGCTTGATCAGCTTGTCGTGATCACTTTCCCGAACGGGCGCGAAGCCGACACCGCAATTACCCATGACCGCAGTGGTCACGCCGTGATCGATGGACGGTCGCAACTCCGCGTCCCAACTCGCCTGGCCGTCATAATGTGTGTGGATGTCCACAAAACCCGGGGTCACGATCTGGCCACGCGCATCGATCTCGCGCACCGCCTCGCCGGTTATCGTCCCGATTTTTGCGATGACGCCATCCTTGATCGCGATATCACCCTCGCTGGGCGCCGCCCCTGTTCCGTCGAACAGTTTGCCGCCACGAATTACCAGATCCAACATGGACACCTCCCGTCATGTACCAGCGCTCCGCTTGTTCTTGAGATGGTCGTAGCCCCGGAACAGCCCGACCAGAATAAAACCGGCCGTGATATGCCAGACACCCCAGAGTGCCGTCACAGCGACCGCGCCGCCGACACCACCAAACTGGGACAATAAAAGCAACAGGCCGAGTCCCGCATTCTGGATGCCCACTTCGAAGGTCAGAGCGCGGATCTTGGCCCCGGCCAGCTGCATGGCAAAACCGGCCCCCCCCCCAAGGACAAAAGCCAGCGCATTATGGGTCATGACCAGCGGGATCAGGCTGTGCTCGGTCGAGAACAGGACATCGCGATTGGAGAAGGCTCCGACCAGGATCAGACCGACCAGCATCGTGAAGGCAACCGGGATCAGCATACGTCTCAGAACACTCGCAAATTCCGGCTTCCAGTGCGCCAGTGACATCCCGGCCAGCAAAGGCAGGGCCAGCAATCCGGCCGTCTGGACCAGGAAAATCGATGGGTCCACATCCAGCGTGTCCACAAGCACAGAGGTAGGGCCGTATTGATTCGCCCAGAAAAGAATGGAAATGGGGGTCACGACCGCCGCGGAAACTGCGGAGATCGAGGTCAGAGATACGGAATAGGCTGTATCGCCTCTGGCGAACAGCGTCAGCGCGTTCGAGACATTACCTCCGGGACAGCTGGCGACCACGATCATGCCCAGGGCCACGCTGGGCGCGGGCTGGAGCCAGAAGATCAAGCCCAGGGTCAGCAGGGGCAGTCCCAGGACCTGCGCCAAAACCCCGCCGCCCACGGCCCAGGGTTCCTTCCGCAAATCCATGAAGTCCTTAAGCTTCAATCCCAGTGCGACAGTGAACATCATGACGACCAGGCTGATCGACATGATCAGCTGGAATGCCGGGCTCAGTTCGACCCTGAGCGCATCAACCCCCGTCCCCTCGATCACCGCACGCCTCCAGAAACCAACCTTGAACTTTGTTTATAATTGTAGCGTTCCGACCCGCTTCTCATCTGGTATCGGAATAAAATCATTTTTGGGTCGCAAAACTTTCGCAACTCTGTATCTTTACCGCATGTGATGAACGGGCCTGCAAGCAGTTTGTCACCTCACTTTCGTGCGGGGAAGGGAGTGCTCGGGCGAGCTACTCTACGGGGTAGCAATTCGTTTTGTTGGAGGAGCGGCGTATCAACGCCTTAGTCTTTGGGGGACTATTGGTATGGGACGGAAACGTTTCGATGAAATGCCTTGTGCGATCGCACAGACACTCAATCAAGTTGGTGACTGGTGGACTTTGCTGATTGTCCGGGATGCCATGAAAGGCGCCCGTCGTTTCAGTGACTTCCACGAGAGTACGGGAATCGCGAAGAACATTCTTACAGACCGGCTGAACAAGCTGGTCGAAAACGGCATCATGACACGAGAAGAAGTCGGCGTACGCGGCCAGCGTCAGGAATATGTCCTGACCGATCGCGGCGAAGCGCTCTTCCCGATCCTGATTGCGATGCAGCAGTGGGGTGACCGCTGGATTTACGGCGACCAGGAATTGCCCTGCGTGCTGTATGACAAGCGCAATGGACAGGAATTGTCGCCGGTCGCTGTTGCCAATGAAAGCGGTGATGAAGTTACGCACCATTTCCTTGGCATACGAGAAAACGCTGAGGCCGACATGCTCGAAACGGGCTAGGTCATCCTTGGTACATGAAGACATCAAGGCCGGGCGCACCGCGTTCCGGCCTTTTTCTTTCCCCTGAAACGCGAGTTTGACCCCGCTGCATATTGTTTCGCGCGAGTGCGCTGGTTACATTGGCACGGGCGCACACGCTGGCCGGCCTTCAGGCGCGGTCCAGCGGCAAATTGAAATCAACCTTTCAACTCGCCATGCGACACAGGGGAGAACACCATGTTTTTGACCACACTTGCGATGACAGCAGCGCTCGTCCAGGCCGATGCCAGCGCCCTGCTCGAGAATGCCCTTCAGATATCGAGCTCCCAGGGCACATATGTGACCTATTTCAATGCTGACGGCACCTACGCCACCAATATCGGCATCAGCGGAACCTGGCAGGTGCAGGGCTCAGAGATCTGCGTGGTCCGCTCGACCGGCGAGAGCGGATGCGCGCCGCTCCAGGACGGCGTTGCTCTGGGTGATACCTGGCAGGGGACCAATGCCGCCACCGGTGAAACCGTGACCTACACAATCGTCCCGCGCGAGAGCTGATTACGCCGGGACCCAATGAAAAAGCCGCAGACCAAGGTCTGCGGCTTTTTTTCGGGTGGAGGCGCGGCTACTCGCCAAACGAGCCAGCAGGCCCCGGGAAGACAACCGGTGTTTCGGAACCATCGAGCGCCACCGCCGACACGCCGAAATAATAATTGTCGATCACGACATTCTCGAGCGTGTACTCACCCGTCACTCCGACAAACCGGCTATGGGTCCATTGCGGCACATCCGTAAGACGCCAATGCACGCGGTATCCGGCCAGGTTTTCCGCAGCCAGGCCCTCCGCGAGGTCCCACCGCAGCGTCGTCGACGGCTGGACTGCGCCTTCGACCTGGACATTCGCGGGGATTGGCGGCGCACCCGCGATCTGGGCCATGACGGCAATATTCAACGCCGTCAGTTTTGCCGCGAAGTCGAAATCGACCCCGTCAATCGTATCGCCATAGGCGCGACCGTCTTCCGTGCGCAGATCCTGGTGCTGGCGGTCATAATGTTCATTCGTCTCCATGATCCGAACACCGGGCATGCCCGCCTCGTTGAACGGGCGATGGTGACCACCGCGACGGAAGCGATCGAGGCGATACACCATCATCACATCGAGGTTCGGAATGTATTGATCCGCCGTGCGATCAACCATGCGCGCCAGATTGCGTGACGGACTATCGACCTCGCCGCCCGTGAAACGGCGCAACCGCGCCTCTTCCGGTGTTTCCGTGGCCCGCGTGCCCTCCGAGAAGACCCGCGCCGTGGTATTGTTGATGACACCGTTGATGCCGGCGATATTGCCGATCATGTCATTGTTGAGCACGGCCTTGATACGCCAGCCATTGTCCAGAGCGTGCGAGGCAACGATTCCACCGCCGAACAGCCCCTGCTCTTCACCGGACAGACCCGCATAGACAATCGTGCCATCAAACTCGTGCTGCGACAGGACGCGCGCAGCCTCGATCACGCCCGCCATGCCGGATGCGTTGTCGTTGGCTCCGGGGCTGTCCGACGTCCCGTCCAGCGGATCGGTGACCCGGCTGTCGATATCACCGGACATCATGACCATGCGATCCGGGTCCAGGCGCCCGCGCTGGATTGCGATCACATTAACGATTTCCGTCGGCTCGGGGATGCGCGGCTGCCCGAAGGTCGTACCGGACACGTAGATCACCTCGAGACACCCGCCACAGTCCGCGGAGATGCGTTCGAATTCCTCGAAGATCCAGCGACGCGCTGCACCAATGCCACGCGTATCGCTTTCGGTATCCGACAAGGTGTGACGAGTACCAAACTCGGCCAATGTGCGGATGTCGGACTCGATCCGATCGGCCGAGACGGCTGCGACATAGTCGTGGATTGCCAGCACTTCCGACGGCGGCGCATGTTGTGCGGATACCGGCGATGCCAACAAGGCCAAGCCAGACAGTAGACTGATGGACTTGATCATTTCCTGCTCCCCTATTTCTGGCTTTCAGGATAGTGCGGCAAATGTCTGAGGCAACTCACGAACCCGCCAATAAAAAATCGCCGCACCCGGTGGGTGCGGCGATTTATTCAACATTGTCCCCAGGTATCCAGATCAGGGTTTGAGAACAACCTTGCCGATGGCGCGGCGCTCGGAAAGCTCAGCGAAGGCCGGCAGGAAATCATCCAGGGAATACTGGGCGGCCACGTGCGGCTTGATCTTTCCCGTTTCGAAGAAATCAAACAGCTCGGACATGTTCTGATAATGCCCCTTGGGATCGCGCATGGCCCAGGCGCCCCAGAACACACCCACCGCAGATGCCCCCTTCAGCAGAGGCAGATTGAGCGGGAGCTTCGGGATCGGCCCGGAGGCGAACCCGATCACCAGATGCCGACCTTCCCAACCGATCGCCCGGAACGCCGTCTCGGCGAGTTCGCCACCGACCGGGTCATAGATGACATCGACGCCCTGTCCGCCGGTAAGCTCCTTGGTGCGTGCCTTGAGGTCTTCGGTCGAGTAATTGATGCCCTCATCCGCGCCGTGTTCTTTTGCAACGGCCAGTTTCTCGTCCGTCGATGCAGCCGCGATCACCTTGGCGCCCATGGCCTTGGCCAGCTCAACCGTCGCCAGACCGACACCGCCAGCTGCACCCAGGACAAGCACGGTTTCACCGGGCTTAAGATTGGCTCGCTGTTTCAATGCATGATAGGAGGTGGCGTAAACCACGGTCAGACCGGCGGCTTCCTCGAAAGACATGCTGTCGGGAATCTTGACAAAAGTCCCCGCTGGCGAGGCCACTTTCGACGCGAAGGCGCCGGTCAGCCCGTTGAAGCAAACGCGATCGCCGATCTTGAAGCCTTCAACGCCGTCACCCAGCTCGGTAATGACACCGGCGCCCTCTCCGCCCGGAACAAAGGGCAGCGGCGGTTTGAACTGGTATTCACCCCGAACGCAGAGCAGGTCCGGAAAGTTCAGGCCGGCGGCCTTCACATCGATCAAGGCATGCCCCTGGGGCACGGCCGGATCATCGATCTCTTCAACCTTCAGATTAGCTTCCGGTCCGAATTCACGACAATAAAGTGCTTTCATGATCGTGCCCTCACGCGACTTCGAACAGACCGGCAGCGCCCATGCCACCACCGACACACATGGTGACCACGACGTATTTCACGCCCCGGCGCTTGCCCTCGATCAGCGCGTGACCGACCAGGCGTGCGCCTGACATTCCATAGGGATGGCCGACCGAGATCGCGCCGCCGTTCACATTGAGGTTTTCATTGGGAATGCCCAGCGTGTCGCGACAGTGCAGAACCTGGACGGCGAACGCCTCGTTGAGCTCCCACAGACCGATATCGTCCATCGTCAGGCCATTGGCCTTGAGCAGTTTCGGAACGGCATGAATAGGGCCGATACCCATCTCGTCCGGGTCGAGGCCGGCGGCGGCCATGCCGCGATAGATGCCCAGCGGTTCCAGACCGCGGCGTTCAGCTTCCTTGGCTTCCATCAGGACAGATGCGGAGGCGCCGTCCGAAAGCTGGGACGCATTGCCGGCCGTGATGAAGCGACCTTCCTTGATCACCTGGCCATCCTTGAACACCGGGTTGAGACCGGCGAGGTTTTCAGCCGACGTGCCCGGGCGATTGCCTTCGTCCTTTTCCAGCGTCACCTCGACATCGGAAACTTCCTTGGTTTCCTTGTTGAAGAATTTCATGACGGACGGCAGCGGGACAATCTCGTCGTCGAACTTGCCAGCCTGCTGCGCCGCATGGGTACGATCCTGCGACTGGGCGGCATATTCGTCCTGCGCTTCGCGGGAAACGCCATAGCGATCCGCCACGATCTCCGCAGTTTCCAGCATGGACATGTAGAGGGCCGGCTGATGTTCCAGCGTCCACTCGTCCGCGGCGCGGAAATTATTCATCTTGTCATTCTGGACCAGCGAAATGCTTTCCAGCCCGCCGCCAACGGTGACCGTCATGCCGTCGGAGATAATCTGTTTGGCCGCCGTCGCGATCGCCATCATGCCGGACGCGCATTGGCGGTCCATGGACATGCCGGCGACAGATGTGGGCAGGCCCGCGCGAATGGCGCAATTGCGCCCCGGATTGCGACCGGTCGAGCCCTGCTGCATCGCACAGCCCATGATCACATCATCAATCTCGGCCGGATCCACACCGGCGCGCTCGACGGCGTGCTTGATGGCGTGACCGCCCAGGGCCGGACCAGAGGTGTCGTTGAATGCACCCCGATAAGCCTTGCCGATCGGTGTCCGCGCTGTTGATACAATCACTGCCTCACGCATGTCTGTCTCCTCTAACCCTTGCTTCTGTAATTCACGATTTGCTGTGTCGTCGCCATCAGGCGACCATCCCGGCTCCACATCCGGGCGTGTTGATCGAAAAACCCGTTGCCGCCACGCGCACCCGTTGCCTCGACCAGCATGTAGTCGGTACCAACCGCGGCATAATCCTCGGCGATGGCGTGCAGGTAGACCGTCATCGAGACCGTCGCGATCATATCGGGCTTGTTGGTGATGTAGAACAGGCGCGGCGTCGGCGTATCGGCCAGCGCGACAAGGCCGACCGCATCCAGCGGCCGGTCCGGGTCCAGCCGCACCCAGGCGGTCGAGCGCGTGTCCTGGCTGCCCTGGAATGGCGGATTGCCAGCGGCCCGCATTTCCACCGTCTTGGTCCATTCCATGGGAAGGGGGAAGCGATCACAATCTTCCGGCGGCGGCGCGTCCGGCCGCTCACCCTCCAGCCAGCTTACCGTTTCTCGCGGTTTGGCGAGAATGCCCATCGCCTTGTTGGCGGGTGTCTCGGACCCGTCTGCCGTCAGCGTGGCCGTCCAGAACTGTGTATTGCGCCCGGCCCGGTCACACCGCGTATCCAGCGTGATCGGTCCCTCATTGATCCCGAGCAGGAAATCCGTCGTCAGTGAGACGAGCTGAAGGTCCGGCGTCCCCGCCTCGATGATGCTCCTGGCCAGAATTGCCGCAGACCAGCCGCCATAGGGGCCGATCATATTGCGAAAACCCGGATGCGCCGCGCCCGTGAAGGTGGCAGCCCCCTCCTCTCGCTCAAGCGCCTCTAGCTGGGTGGCTTCATCAAAGAGATGCATGGATCAGCCCAGCTTGACGCCCAGCGCGGCAGCGGCCTTGCCCAGGAATTTCACGCCCTGCTCGCCGCCCTGCTGGAACTCCTTCTGAGCGCCCGTGTCGAGGATCGCGTCGATATTCGCAGCGATATTCTCCGGCGTCTGCTGGTCCGGCGGCAGGTAGATGCCGTCGGTCTCATAGATTTTCGAGGCAGCATAGCCACCCGCGCCCGCTGCAAGAACGACACGGGAAGGCGCATCCTCGCTGACCAGATAAACCAGACCCGCAGAGACCGCTTCAGGCGTCAGCAGATCGAGCGCCGCCGGCGGCATCAGGTTTTCGGTCATGCGCGTCGCCGCGACCGGAGCCAGAGAATTGACGCGGATATTATACTTGGCGCCTTCCAGGTGCAGCACGTTCATGAACCCGACCAGGCCCATCTTGGCAGCACCATAATTGGACTGGCCGAAATTGCCGTAGATGCCGGAAGAGGACGAGGTCATGGCGATACGGCCGTAACCCGCCTCGCGCATCAGCTCCCATACGGCTTTGGTACAGACCATCGAGCCCATCAGGTGGACGTCCACCACCGCCTGGAAGTCCTCGACCGTCATCTTGGCAAAGCTCTTGTCACGCAGGATGCCGGCATTGTTGACCAGGATGTCGACCTGGCCCCATTCGCCCACGGCCTGTTTGACCATGTCCTCGACTTCGTCGGGCTTGGTCACATTGGCGCGGTGAGACAGGGCCTGCCCGCCGGCTTCACGAATTTCCTGGGCCACATCTTCAGCCGCGGAACCCGAGCCCGTGCCGTCCACAGACCCACCCAGGTCATTGACCATGACCTTGGCACCGCGAGACGCCAGCAGTTTGGCATGGGAGCGCCCCAGGCCGTGGCCTGCGCCGGTGACGATGGCCACGCGGCCATCAAAACGAATATCGCTCATGGGGAAGAACTTTCTGTCTTAGGAGACGATCTGAAGGGTCAGCCACTGGGCGATCAGCGCCGGCTTGTCCTGCCCTTCGATTTCAACGGTAACGCCGTAGGTCAGCATCCACTGGCCCGGCTGCCGCTCAACCGCATTATCCAGAACGAAGCGGCCGCGCACCTTGCTGCCCGAACGGACGGGTTGAAGGAAACGGACTTTCTCGAAGCCGTAATTGATGCCCATGGCGATGCCTTCGAGCGAAAAACCCAGATCCATGGCCATCGGCGACAAGAGAGACAGCGACAGGAATCCGTGCGCAATGGTGCCACCAAAGGGCGTTTCCGCCTTGGCGCGCTCGGGGTCGATATGGATGAATTGCGGATCTTCAGTGACATCGGCAAACACATCGATGCGCTGTTGGTCAACTTCGATCCAGCGGGAGACGCCAATCTCCTTGCCGATCATGCCTTTGACGTCACTCGGTGAAACCGTGGTCATTGTGCGGACACTCCGTCCGAGAGCAACATCTTGCGCAGGGTCGGCTTGTCGACCTTGCCAGTGCCGCCGCGTGGCAGGGGCGCATCGAGGCGCCAGTATTTCTCCGGCCGCTTGAAGGCTGCCAGATGTGGCTCGATAAAGGCGGCAATCTCTGCGTCTGACAGCTCGGCGCCCTCGCGCAACAGGATCGCTGCACCGACGATCTCGCCCAGGCGTTCATCGGGAATGCCGATGACACCGGCCTCGATAATGTCCGGATGGCTGACCAGCGCCCCTTCAACCTCGAGACAGCTGACGTTTTCGCCCCCGCGCAGGATCATGTCCTTGATGCGATCGACGATGAACAGGAAACCCTCTTCGTCGATCACGCCGATATCCCCGGTGCGGAACCAGCCATCCTCGGTCAGGACATCCGCTGTCGCCTCGGGCTGGTTGAGATAACCCCGGAACAGGATCGGGCCCTTGATCCAGACCTCACCCGGTTCGTTCGCATCCGCCGTCGACCCGTCCTCGCGCACGGTCTTGATGTCGATCACGGCGGGAACGGCTCGACCACAGCTACCGGGCCGTCCCTGGTAGTCATTGGTACCGTTATAAGCGCCGATGGCGTTGGTTTCCGTCAGCCCGTAGCCGGTGGATGACCAGGCATGCGGGAATTGCTCGTTGAGCTTGTCGACATGCGCAGTTGGACGCTTCGCTCCGCCCACACCCATATCCATCAGACTATCCAGGGAGCGTCCCTGCCGCTGAGCTTCCAGCGTGATCTCGTGCGACATGGTCGGCACGCCGACCACATTGGTGATCTTTTCCTCGTCGATCAGATCGACCGCATCAGCCGGATCCCATTTGCGCATCAGCACCATTTTACGCCCGGAGAGGAAGGACATCATCATGACCGCGTGCGAGCCGGTGCAATGGAAGAAGGGCACAGCGACCAGAACAGCCGGATTGTCCCCGAAGAAATCCTGATCACCGTTCACAGCCTTGAGGGCCGCACCAATCAGGCCGTAGGACATTAATGCATTTACCGCACCGCGATGGGTCAATACGGCGCCCTTGGGCGACCCGGTTGAACCGGAGGTGTAGAAGATCGCGAAATCGCTGTCGGTATCGATGACCAGCTCCGGCGGCGGTTTGCCCGCCCCGTCCCGGATGATGTCCTCGAGATGGTCAGCCACACCCTCGACCTCGCCACGCCCGGCAATGATTGTCAGGCCCAGCCTGTCCACATGCGGCTGGATGCGCTCAGCCTGGCGGAAACCGGCAATGACCAGCTTGGCGCCGGAATCTTCCAGGCCGAACCCCATCTCCTCGGAGGTCCACCAGCCGTTCATCGGCACCACAACGCCACCCGCGGCCAGGATGCCGAAGAAGGCGGCGATCCATTCCGGTGAATTGCGCATCGCCAAGGCGATCCGCGTTCCCGGTGTCACGCCGTGGCGGGAGATCAGACCGTTTGCGATGGCGACGGCCTTGCCGATCAACTCGCCATAGGTCCAGCGCTGGTCCTCGAAGACCACCGCTTCGCGCTCGGCATGCTCCAGCGCGGCCACCAGCAGGAAACGAAGATCAGCCGGGGCATCGACATAGGCGCGCTGTTTGACACCGCGAATATCGACCTCGCCCAGCTTGAACATCGGCTCGTTCTGCAAGATGTGCATGACGACCGGTTCCAGCTCGGCCCGGGTCGGGGCGGGTTTACGTTCAGCCATCTACCCCTCCAGAGCCTCGTTGACGTAGCGTTTGAGTTCCTTGCGACCGATGACCATGCGGTGCACGGCGTCCGGGCCATCTGCGAAGCGAAGCGTGCGCAGAGCCATCCACATGCCGGCCAGCGGCGTGTCCTGGGACACACCGGTGCCGCCATGCATCTGCATCGCCTCATCGACCGTCTCGAGCGCGACACGCGGCGCGATGACCTTGATCTGGGAAATCCACGGCGCGGCGGCGCGCGGATCGCCCTGGTCCATCATCCAGGCGGCCTTCAGGCACAACAGCCGGGCCTGTTCGATCGCCATGCGACGTTCGGCGATGATGTCGACATTCGCGCCGAGTTTCGCCAGTGGCTTGCCGAAGGCCTGCCGGGTGACGGAGCGACGGCACAGCATTTCCAGCGCCCGCTCGGACTGGCCGATGGCGCGCATGCAGTGGTGAATACGACCCGGCCCAAGGCGACCCTGGGAGATCTCGAAACCCTTGCCGCGTCCCAGGATGATGGCATCCTTGGGAATGCGCACATTGGTGAAACGGATATGCATGTGGCCGTGTGGCGCGTCGTCCTGGCCGAAGACCATCATCGGGCGCAGGATCTCGATGCCCGGTGTCGACGCGTCGACAAGGAATTGCGAATGCTGGCCATGACGCCCTGCATCCTCACCCTCGGTTTTCGCCATCAGCACATAGACAGAGCAGCGCGGGTCGCCAGCACCGGACGCCCAGTATTTCTCGCCGTTGAGCACCCATTCATCACCATCGAGCACCGCTGAGAACGAGATATTGGTCGCATCGGACGAGGCCACATCGGGTTCGGTCATCAGATAGGCCGAACGGATCTTGCCCTCGAGCAGACCATCCAGCCATTTTGCCTTCTGCTCTGCCGTACAATAGCGCTCGATCACTTCCATATTGCCTGTGTCCGGCGCGGCGCAGTTGAAGATTTCAGGAGCCAGGAAAGACCAGCCCATCTCCTCCGCCAGATAAGCGTATTCAACGGTGGACAGGCCATAACCACGGTCACTGTCGGTCAGCCAGAAATTCCACAGGCCGCGCTCGCGCGCCTTGGCCTTGAGATTTTCACGGATCTCGTTCTGACGGTCGGTAAACTGGAAGCGGTCACCGCCCGGGGCCTTGCCGACCTCGTGATGGTATTCCTCTTCGAGTGGCATGATTTCGTCGCGCACCATGGCACGGACCTGATCGATCAGCGGTTTGACGCGCTCGGAAACTCCAAGATCCATCTCTCTCCCCTTTGTCTCTCGCTTTTTGTGTTGATTACAGCCTAGACGGGTCTGCCGCGTGAGCCCACCATCATCCGGCGAAATTTGCGCATGCCCCCCAGCCAGCGATCGCGCTGGGTCGCTCGCAGGGCTTCATATTCGGCGACCTGCGGGTGCGGCAGGGCCAGGAAACGTTTCTCTTCGATCGCCTTGAGGGTTTCAGCGGCGACATCTTCAGGTTCGACGATGCCGTCAGCTCCCGCGATACCGCCATCTTCGCTCCCGCCGAGCATGTCTGTCCGTACAGCCTGCGGGCAGACACAGACGACCTGCAGGCCCTCATCGCCATGAGCGATGGACAGGCTCTCCGCAAAGGAAACCGCAGCGTGTTTTGTCGCGGTGTAGGAAGAAGCGCCAATCTGGCCCAGCAGTCCCGCTGCGGAAGCCACCAGGATAAAGACGCCTGAGCCTTTCTCTTTCATGCCTGGCCAGACCTGGCGGGCGCCATGAACCGCGCCCATCACATTGACCTCGAAACTGTCGCGCCAGGCCTGATCCGTCGCTCCGGCCGCATCCCAGCTGGGCTCGTCGGTACGCAGGATGCCGGCATTGGAGACATAGATATCTATCGTGCCGAAGGCGGCTTCCGTCTGTTTGACGAACTCCGCGATCTGCATCTCGTGCGTGACATCCACGCGCATGCCAAAACCGTCATAGGCCTTGGCCGCCTCTTCGGCGCCGTCGAGATCGGCAATGGCGATTTTTGCGCCGGCCGCGTGAAAGGCATCGGCCATGGCTCGACCGATCCCCCTTGCTCCACCTGTGACCGCTACAACCTTGTCGGAATAGTCCATTCGGGCCTCCCTCGCCTGAGCGATCTAGTAGTTCCGCATCCTCGCGAACTTGTCGGTGTGATAATTGGCATCGCCAAACAGCGCTTCCGCCACGCGAACGCGCTTGATGAAGAAGCCGATATCATACTCATCCGTCATGCCGATACCGCCATGCATCTGGATGGATTCCTGCGCCGCCAGCTGCGCCACCTGGCCCATTTTCGACTTGGCCGCAGAGACCATCATGGCCGCGTGATCCGGCGCCATGTCCAGCGTCTGAAGTGTTTTCAGGACGATCGACTTGCCCAGTTCGATCTCGGAATAAAGATGCGCTGCGCGATGCTGAAGGCCCTGATAGGTACCGATAATTTCGCCGAACTGCTTGCGCTCTTTCAGATATTCGACCGTCTGGTGCAGACATTCCTGTGCAGACCCCGACATCTCGGCCGCCAGGCCCGCGCGACCGGAATCAAGAATGCTCTCCAGCGGCTTGTAGCCGGCATCCACCTCACCCAGCAGGGCATCGGCATCGACCTCAACCCCGTCCAGCTCGATACGCGCCGAGTTTCGGCTGTCGACCATGGAGGCACGCTGGATCTTCACGCCTGCGGCGTCCTGCGGCACCAGGAAGAGCGAGATGCCCTCCTCTTCCGCGTCTCCACCGGCCGTGCGAGCCGATACGATCAGCATATCGGCAATATGCCCCTCGGCCACAAAACTCTTCGCGCCGGTCAGTTTGAACCCGTTGCCGGAGCGTTCCGCCTGGGTGGTCACATTGACCGGATTGTGTTTGCGCCCTTCATCCACGGCCACTGCCGTGATGGCGTCACCCGCCGCAATGCGGGGCAGCCACTCGCCTTTCTGGGCATCAGAGCCGAAACGCGACAGCGCCGTCGCACCCATGATCGCGGTCGAGAGATAGGGCGACGCCGTCAGCGTGCGCCCCATTTCCTCGGCGATCACGCCGGCAGCGACATGGCCCATGGCGACGCCGCCATGTTCCTCGGGCACCAGCACGCTGGTCCAGCCCATCTCGGCCATGTCTTTCCAGGTCGAGCGGTCGAAACCATCCGCACTTTCCTCATCGCGCAACCTGCGCAGCTGGCTCACCGGAGCGCTGTCGGCCAGAAATCCCTTGGCCGCATCTTTCAGCATGCCGGCTTCTTCGCTTAGGACCATTGCCATGATCAAATCCTCCCGGAGCGCGGCTTAAGCCGTCGGCAAGTTCAAGATGCGTTTTGAAATGATGTTGAGCTGGACCTCGGAGGTGCCGCCCTCGATGGAGTTCGCCTTGGTGCGCAGCCAGTGGCTCGCCACATCGCGCTCGGCGCCCCACTCCAGGCCGTCACTGCCGGCACTGTCCATCATCAGTTCGAAACGGCGCTTGTTGAGCTCGGTGCCATAGTATTTCAGCATGGAGGAATTGGCGCCCACGCCCTGGCCGGACTTGGCCTCGTCGGTAACGCGCTCCATGGTCGCCAGGAAGGCCAACCCGTCGATCTCGGCGCGCGCCACATCGGTGCGCAGGATCGGATCTGCCAGCATGCCGCGATCATCCAGGCCGAGCTGCTGGGCCGCGATATCGCCCATCGGACGCATGCCACCGGAGCCCTGCCCCATGCCGCCAATCATCTCGCGCTCGTGGGTGAGCAGGTATTTGGCGATCGTCCAGCCCTTGTTTTTCTCGCCAACGAGATTGTGTTTCTCGCAGCGCGCATCATCAAAGAAGGTTTCGCAGAATGGCGACTTGCCGGAGATCAGCTTGATCGGCTTGGTCGTCACACCATCCTGGCTCATATCGATCAGGACAAAGCTGATGCCTTCGTGTTTCTTGGCCTCAAAGTCCGTGCGTACCAGAACGAAGATCCAGTCGCTTTCATCCGCATAGGACGTCCAGATCTTCTGGCCATTGACCAGATAGTGATCGCCCTGATCCTCGCACTTGGTCATCAGCGAAGCGAGATCGGACCCGGCATTCGGCTCGGAGTAACCCTGGGCCCAGCGGATCTCGCCACGGGCGATCTTGGGCAGGTGCTCGAGTTTCTGCTCTTCATTGCCGAATTTGAGCAAGGCCGGCCCAAGCATCCAGATACCGAAGGAGTTGAGCGGAGAGCGGGCCTTGATGGCCTTCATCTCAGCCTTGAGGATCTTCGCCTCTTCCTTGGACAGGCCGGCACCACCGTATTCAACCGGCCATTCGGGGACGGTCCAGCCTTTTTCGGCCATGCGTTCCAGCCAGACTTTCTGGGCGTCGCTCTTGAACTCCCAGCGCTTGCCGCCCCAGCAAATATCGCCTTCAGAGCCTAACGGCTGGCGCATTTCCTCGGGACAATTGGCTTCCAGCCACGCGCGGGTCTCCGCGCGGAAGGTTTCCAGGTCAGACATGTCTCTCCCCTTGTCGGCCTTGATGGCACAGTGACGTTTACGCACACGTCAACTCGTTACGCGAAGCTCTTCCGGCTTCATCTGCCGCCCCGTAAATCGGGATCAGGTGAATTGAGGCGCGATTTCTAGGTTTTTGGCAAGCCCCAGACGGCGAAGAACCAGCAAAAATGTGCCGTTGTAATCAACGACGCGGTTCCAGAAGCCTTTTTTGGGCAGATGCAGGGCACTGCGTGGGTGTTCATGGTGATGGTCATGCAGAGCCTCACCACCCGTGAGAAGCGCCAGAAGATAATCGATCCAAAGCGGGGTTTTCAGGTGGCCATATACATTCACACCCAACACTGTGGCGTGGAACTGGATGGCCCGACCGATGACCACACAGGCATGCAATAGCGCGGTCAGGATCAAGGAACCACCCGCAAGGGCGACAACCGCATAGATCAACGCTGGCACGAGGAAATGCATGATCAGCGACAGGGTGATGTGGAACCGCTCGCCCCACTGGACGATCTTGTTTTCCTTCAACCACATTGGCATTGGCCGCTGCAGATCCTTTTCATCGCGGAAGAGAATCCATCCCACCCAGGCCCAGGTCTTACTCTCAAACGGATTGTGCGGGTCGCCCGGCTTGTCCGCGAAACGGTGATGTTGCGAGTGGTAGTTGATCCAGTCGCGCAAAGATCCCTGCATAGCCAGAATACAATTAAGCATAACGATAATCTGGGCCGGCCATTTGATCTCTCCGGCACGGTGCTGCCAGATCCGGTGCAGAGGCCCGATACCCATATTGCATAAGAAAATCGTCAGCGCGGTCACCCCGATCGCGATCGGCGCGTACCACCAGTGCAAGGTCAGCCCCTCAAGCGCCAGCCCCAGGGCCACCATGGTAATCAGCAGCGCAAGGCCCAGTGCGGGATAGATAAAAGCCGAGAACGCGCTCGCCCAATTGAGCGTCTTCCAGGATTTCACGATCGCCTGCGAGCGAGCGACCATACGTGAGGTAGTATTCATTGGACGGAACTTTCTGACTCTGAATCGACCGGATTTGTTTTCTGCGGAGAGATTTGCGCCGCTTCGCTCTCGCGTCAATTAACAACTGAAGCCACGTCTGGATTTGATCGCCAGGGCTGCTTCCGCCACAAATATGTCTACGCAAATCACTGCGGTTTTTGGGCGTTTCATCCGAAATTTTCGAAAAAATGTCATGGTTTATCGTTTCTCGGGATGGACCGCAGGCACGCATTACGGTTTCGTAACCCTGCAAACTTGATCCGATTCACGGCTGGGGAGGCGTTGATGAAAAGCGGAATTATTATGCTTGGCGCTGCGGCGGTTGTTCTGGGTGGAGCCATGGCTTGCCCGCCATCCGTACGCTCGGAATTGGTCGACCGCACCAATATCCCCCAACACTATGTACTCGAGGCAGAACGTCAGCTTGACGTGTTTGTCGCCTGGCTGCGCGCCGATGGCGACAAACCGGCCAGCGAGGACGTTTCGGAACCGGCACTCGGTTAAACTCAGGGCTCGGTACCCAGAGCCTCCAGACGACGCAGGATCATGGCCCGCGCTGGATCGCCTTCAGGCATGGAGGCGATCAGCTCCTGCCACAGGCGCTCAGCTGTCGCCTGATCTCCGGACTGATAGATCGCCTCAGCGATGAAGAACCGCGCTCGAACATTCTGTGGGTCGAGATCATAGGCGCGCTGGAAGGCTTCGCGTGCCGACGGGTTGAAATTCCCGCCCTCAGCGTAGAGATAGGCCTCTCCCAGTGACGCGAACAAGGCCGATGAATCCGGCACCAGGTTGATCGCATTGTTAAAGGCGATCGCCGCTTCGCCATAACGCCCCATCACCATATAGGCCTGCCCCAGACCGGCCCAGCCCGGAGCATTGTCCGGATTTGCCAGGAGGTCACTCGCCAGGGCATCCACCTCATTGATGAAAGCCACCTGCTCCTCGGTCAGACTGGGCTGTTCGACCGACGGCTCACCGATCAGGTGCGGGCTGCCCAGCCACATATAGATCGCCACAGCGGCCGCGACGGTCAGCGTGCAGATGACGATCGATGCCTGACGCAGCGCCGGACTGATCTCGCCCTCTGCCTCAACCTGCTCGCTGGCGCGCAGGAGGCGGCGTTTGATCTCCGCCTCGGCCCGGCGCGATTCATCCTCGGAAATCAGGCCAAGCTCGCGGTCACGCTGCAATTCGGCAAGCTGTCCATTGAACACGCCCAGCCCATCCGAGATCTCCAGGCGCCGGGCACTCAGGAATGGAAGGATCAGCGCCAGGGCGACCAGGGTCGCGATAACGGCCAGGAGAAACCAGATCATTCCAGCCCGTCCTCTTTCATCAGCGCCTCGGCCTTCTTGAGATCCGCGTCAGAGAGGATCTCATCCTCGACAGCCTGCGAGCGGATATAGCGAAAGGCGAGCAAGCCCCCCGCCAGCACAAAGATCAACGGCATGCCCCATAGCAACAGAGTATTGGCCTGAAGCGGCGGGCGCATCAGGACATAGTCGCCATAACGTTCCTGCATGTAACCCAGCACTTCGCCGTCGCTGGAACCGGCCAGCAGACGCTCACGCACAACGCTTCGCATATCCACGGCCAGCGGCGCGTCCGACGAGCCAATGGACTGGCTCTGGCAGACAACACAGCGCAGCTGGTCGTAGAGCGCCATGGCGCGCTGTTCCAGCGCCGGGTCTTCCATGATCTCGTCCGGTCCGGGAGCCATAGCGGCCACGGCCAGGGTGGACAGTGCCAGCAGAAGTTTTTTCATGAGCGTTGCAGAGCCTCCACCATGGGACGCAAAGTGTCTTCCCAGACCTCTTCGGTGATGACACCGACATGGCGATAGCGCACCCGTCCATTGCGATCGATCAGGAAGGTTTCCGGCGCGCCGGTCACCCCGAAATCAATAGCTGTCCGGCCGGATTGATCATCGCCGATCCGCACGAACGGATTACCGTGGCGCTCGAGCCAGGCCGCACCAGCGCCGGGCTCATCCTTCCAGTCGATGGCATAGATCGGCACTTCGCCCGACCGCGCGATCTGCATCAGCATCGGATGTTCGATCAGACAGGGCGGACACCAGGAACCAAAGAAGTTCAACAGCACGACCTCGCCCTGGATGTCCTCATGGCTCAGCCCCTGGTCAAACCCCTCGATAGCCGGAAGGTCGAAAGCAGGCACGGCCTCGTCGATGAGCTGAGAAGGAATCTCGCTCGGATCCTGGCGCAATCCCATCCAGAAATAGACGGCCATGGCGGCAAAGGCGATCAGCGGGATGAAAGCGATGACGCGGTTCATGTCGACGCTCCGGGAAGCTGTTTGCGCGACGACAGGCTGCGCCGCCCGCGATCCAGAATGGCCAGAACACCACCCAGCGCGAGGATGCTCGAACCGATCCACAGCCAGATGGCCAGCGGATAGAGGTACACGTGCACCGGCCATCCTCGGCCCTCGACCAGATCACCGATGGTCACATAGACATCGCCGGCGAAATTCGCATCGATCCCGCTCTCGGTCGTATACATGCCGCGCACTGGATAGAAGCGTCGCGACGCGACAACATCATGTTCACTGCCGCCCGGACGCGTGACGTGGAAACGCCCTACCGCTGCGTTGAAATTATCCTCGTCCAGCCGCACCACATCGTCCAGCCGAACGACATGCCCGCTCAGTTCCAACGAGTCGCCGGGCGAGAGGAAAGCGCGGGTTTCCTGTTTCCAGACCGAGACCCCGGTAATCGCGATGATCAGGACTGCGAGTCCAAGATGCGACACCAGCATGCCCCAAATGCCCAGAGGCAGGCCTGCAGCACGGCGCAGGCTGGCCGCGAAATCGATCTCGAACAGCTTGATGCGTGAGCGCAGATCGGCCAGCACGCCAGCGCCAACCCAGATACCCAGCCCAACGCCGAGCGCGCTGGTGACGGGTTGGGCATTGGCCATCCAGGCGGCAATCACCCCGGCCGTCAGGGCCGCGATAACTGCAGGAGAAAGGGTCTTGAGCAATTGGCCAAGCTTTGCGCGCTTCCAGGCCATCAATCCGCTCAACGGGACGGCGAGAAAAAGCACGCCCATCAGCGGGTTGAAGGTGGCATTGTAGAACGGCGCGCCGATGGTCAGGGTTTCATCGCTCACCGTGGTGACGAACAGCGGATAGAATGTGCCGTAGAACACCAGACCGATCGCGGCGGCGAAGAAGATATTATTGACCAGCAGGCTGCTTTCCCGGCTGACCATGGCGAATGTCCCGGTGGGCCGCAATGTCTGGGCGCGCAGGCCATAAAGGGTCAGAGCACCGCCGATCAGTGCGAGCAGGATGGCGAGGATAAACACGCCGCGCTGCGGATCGACCGCGAACGCATGCACGGATGTCAGAACGCCCGAACGCACCAGGAAAGTGCCGGCGAGGCTGAGCGAAAACGTGAACAGGGCCAGCAGGATGGTCCAGGCCTTGAGCGTGTCACGCTTTTCCATCACGCGGAGTGAATGAATGAAGGCGGTGCCGGCCAGCCAGGGAAGAAGCGAGGCATTTTCGACCGGGTCCCACGCCCACCAGCCACCCCAGCCCAGCTCGTAATAGGCCCAGCTGGCACCCAGCGCGATCCCGATGGTCAAAAACGTCCAGGCGGTCAGCGCCCAGGGTCGGACAATACGCGCCCAGCGCACGTCTGCCCGCCCTTCAATGAGCGCGGCAACGGCAAAGGCGAAGGTGATCGAGAAACCCACATAACCCGCATAGAGCATGGGCGGATGCGAGGCCAAACCCGGATCCTGCAGGAGCGGGTTCAGGTCACGACCATCAACGGGCGCCGGCCAGAGGCGGGCAAACGGGTTGGATGTGAACAGAAGAAAGGCCGCGAACATGGCCGTGATCGCGCTCTGGACGGCAAAGGTCAGCGTGATCAGCCGCGGCGCCACGGCCTTGCTCGACCAGGCGAGAGCGGCGGTATACGCGGTCAGCATCAGGGTCCACAAAAGCATGGAGCCCTCGTGGTTTCCCCACACCCCTGTCAGCTTGTAGATGAATGGCTTGTCCGTATGCGAGTTCTCGGCAACGACAAGCGTGCTGAAGTCGGACACCGCAAACAACCAGGTCAGCGCGCCAAACGCGCCCAAAGTCAGCGCAAACTGAACCAGCGCCCCTGCCCGCGCGAAACCGAAGACGGCGGGGTCCTTGAGATAAAGTCCCGCTGCGGAAAGCCCTGCCTGTAGCACCGCGACGCACAGGACAAGAATGAGAAGAAACTGGCCGAGTTCTGCAATCATGGCCCGGACTTGTTACGATCCGAGCCCGAGGTCAAGCGGTCGGCTTGTCGCACTTTAAGCGTCAGGCTGCTTCCTCGAGCATGGCGCGCAGAAAGTCCCGGGCCTTTTCGCGCAGCATTTCAGCCTGATCAGGCGCCGTGGACACGTGCCACTAAACAAGCGATCGAGCCCGGCGTGCGACACCGCCCTGTTTCACTCGCGAAGGCTCGCTGTGAAGCGCACCGGATCAGCCAGCATCTGTCCGGCCATATAAGCATCCTCCGCCTGCTCGCTGGCGGGCGTTGTGTGAATGGCCAGGATGATATCCATGCCCTCCACCACATGACCGAAAACCGCGAAACCCTGACTGTCCGGATTGCGGAGCTGGCCGTGATCCAGCCCCGGATTATCAGTGACATTCACAAAGAAATACGCCGGGCTGGCCGTATCGATCTCGCCGCGCGCCAGCGCAACCGATCCGGCGATATTGCGCAGCCCGGTCTGTTCGGATGATTCGTGGACAACGCCCTCGACGCTCTCCGGCACGTCGATAAACCCGCCCTGCACGATATTGTTCAAGGGCGACCCATTGTCATTCGCGTGCGAGACGATGCGATAAAACCCGGATGTCCGGGCGAAATACCGCCCCTCTTCGACCCATCACAGGAAAACCGCGGAGGATTGCGGCGCAGCCTCCCGGTCCAGCCGGATGATGATCTCCCCGTGCTCGGTCGCCAGGACGACGTCTGTATGCTGTGCCAGGGTCTGTGAAGATTGTCCGGAACAGGCGGTCAAAGCGGCCAGCCCTGCCAGGGCCATAATGGGGTGTACGAGGTTCATTGTGACACCTTATCCTCGCGTGGCAATGAAGCCTTTCGGCTTCCCAGCACGAGGATCGCCAGGGCCGGAACCCATGGGAAAACCCGTTCGAACGGATCTCCCGGCAGGATCGCCAACTGGCGGAGCATCTCAACCAGCCCCGACTGTTCAGGCATCTGGCCGAGGGCATTGAAGAAGACCGTCAGGGCGAAGCCGCTGACCATGCCCCACCAGATCGCACCGGCAGACGGAGAGCGCCCCAGCACCTTCACCAGCACGATAGGACCGAAGGCGGCCCCCAAGGCGGCCCAGGCGAACAAGACGCGGGAGAAGACCGAGGCCGGCACGCTGAGGGTCAACCAGACGGCAATGACCGCAATCAACACCATGGCCAGGCGCGCGAACAGCACGGCCAGCCTGGGGCGCCGCGCCGCCAGACCCGTATCGTGTGAGATGGCTGCGGCGGCCGACAGGAGAATGGAGTCCACTGTCGACATGATGGCGGACAGAACGGCAGCGATAACAATACCGGCAATGACCGGCGGCAGGAGATCGGCGGCCAGCTGGTAGAACAGGCTCTCCCCGGTCGCGCCCTCGCCCAGCAGGGCACGAGCCGACAGGGCGAGCGTCGTCATGCCGATATAGATGATCACGGCCCAGGCCATGGCGATGGCAAAGCCGCGCTGGCGGGCGTCCTCGTCCTTGACCGCCATCAAGCGTACCAGCAGGTGCGGTTGTCCCAGCGCCCCGACGCCGACACCCCAGACCCCCAGCACAAAGCCCAGGAAGAGATGCGGGGCCAGCCCGCCGGTCATCGACTGATAGCTGGCCGGCGTTTGTGCAATGGCCTCGGCCAAACCGCCAAACCCGCCACTGGCCAGGAAGGCAGCCGTCGGCAGGAGAATGGCGACGACGGCCATCAGCGCGCCCTGGATCGTGTCCGTCAGGCTGACAGCCCAGAAACCGCCCAGCAGGGAATAGACAAGAATGATGGCACTGCCGACCAGCACCGCTTCAAGGCGCCCCATCTCGAACTGGCTGGAAAAGGCATTGGCCGCAGCGCCGAACTGGGCTGCGATATAGAAAACAAAGCAGAAAACGATGAAAGCAGTGGCTGTCCAGGCGATAGCCCGCCGCATCGGCCCGCCAAGGTCCGCGACCAGGAAATCGGTCAGCGTGACATGCCCCTTGGCCTCGGTTTCCGCGCGCAGGCGCGGCCCGAACAGCAGCCAGACCGTGATATAACCGCCCCAGATCCCCGGGATCATCCACAGGGCGGACAGGCCGTTGGCATATACAAATCCGGTAAATCCGATCAGCACCCAGGCCGAGGATGTCGAGGCTGCATAGGACAGTCCGGAGACCCAGGGGCCTAGCCCCTGCCCGGCCACGAGGAAATCGCTCTCGCTCTTCGAGCGCCGCGACGCCCAGATGCCAACGCCGACCAGCAGCAGCTTGTACAACACCAGCGTGATCAGGATGGTGGTCGAATGTCCGGACATGGCGTCCCTCCCCGTAACGAGTCATACTGTGCTTCCGGGTTAGCGCAAACCGCACACAAGACTTGTTTTCGCAATCCAAGACTCCGATACCTGTGGCAAATGCGATCGGCCGCATTTGGGGAATAAGGACGAAGTAGACGCCATGAACGAGATGAGCCCGCTCAAAGCCAAGGACGCACCGGATCTTTCATCCTTCGATTGGGAAGACCCGTTTTTCCTGGATGACCAGCTGACTGAGGACGAGCGCATGGTCCGCGATGCGGCCCGGGCCTATGCCCAGGACAGGCTGCAGACGCGCGTGATCGATGCCTATCGGGACGAAGTGACCGACCCGGCCATTTTCCGCGAAATGGGTGAACTTGGCCTGCTCGGCTGCACCATCCCGGAAGAATATGGCGGCGCTGGCCTGGGCTATGTCGCCTATGGCCTGGTCGCGCGCGAGGTCGAGCGTGTGGACAGCGGCTATCGCTCGATGATGTCGGTCCAGTCCTCGCTGGTCATGTATCCGATCTATGCCTATGGCTCGGAGGAGCAGCGCCGCAAATACCTGCCCAAGCTGGCCAGCGGTGAGTGGATTGGCTGTTTCGGCCTGACCGAACCGGATGCCGGTTCTGACCCGGCGGGCATGAAGACCCGCGCTGTCAAAACCGAAAACGGCTATCGCCTGACCGGTTCGAAAATGTGGATCTCCAACTCGCCGATCGCCGATGTCTTCGTCGTCTGGGCCAAGTCCGAAGCGCATGACGGCAAGATCCGCGGATTCGTCCTGGACAAGGGCATGAAGGGCCTCTCCGCCCCCAAGATCGGCGGCAAGCTGTCCCTGCGCGCCTCCATCACCGGCGAGATCGTGATGGATAATGTCGAGGTCGGCGAAGATGCATTGCTGCCCAATGTCTCCGGTCTGAAAGGCCCGTTCGGCTGTCTCAACCGCGCACGCTACGGCATTTCCTGGGGCGTGATGGGCGCTGCGGAATTCTGCTGGCACGCTGCGCGCCAATACGGTCTGGACCGCCACCAGTTCGGCAAGCCGCTGGCACAAACCCAGCTCTTCCAGAAGAAGCTGGCGGACATGCAGACCGAGATCACGCTGGGCCTGCAGGGCTCGCTGCGCGTGGGTCGCCTTATGGACGAGGCCCGCGCCGCGCCGGAAATGATCTCGATCATGAAGCGCAACAATTGCGGCAAGGCGCTCGACATCGCCCGCATGTCCCGCGACATGCATGGCGGCAACGGCATTTCCGAGGAATTCCAGATCATGCGGCACATGGTCAACCTGGAAACGGTCAACACCTATGAAGGCGCCCACGACGTGCACGCCCTCATCCTCGGCCGCGCCCAGACCGGCTTGCAGGCCTTCTTCTAGGCCAGGCCAGATCCACGAAGAAAGGCGCTCCTCGGGGCGCCTTTTTTTATGCCGCGCTGCAGAAGGTGGTGAATGAACGGCAGCTTGTACTTGAAGCGGCAGGCAGAGGCCTTTAAACCCGGAGATGGACAGGTGGCCGAGTGGCTGAAGGCGCTCCCCTGCTAAGGGAGTAGGCGGTGTCCCCGTCTCGTGGGTTCGAATCCCATCCTGTCCGCCACTATCCTCTTTCCGCTCCCGTATGCCTTTCCCTTGCGCCGTTCCGCAGAGGGATCTCCCACGCGCGACCATCCTGGCTGATCCGGCCGCCCAGGCGATCCAGGATGACACGCTCGGTGACCGCAACGCCCCGTTCTGCCATGGCCGGGAACGTGTCCATGCCATCATCGGGGAAACCGCGACGGGTGCGGTGGATGTTGAACCGGTCCGACAGTGGGCCACCAAATGCGTCCTCCACCCCCTCGCGGCCAATGATGAAACCCAGCAGCCCGCCCCACGTGGCGGCGGGATTGTCGGAATCCCAGCCCGCAAGGGTAGCGATGCGGATGGTCTCGCGGATATCACCCTCGCCATAGAAGAGACTGATCAGGCTGGCGCCGAAATTGATGCCCGAGGCGAAACAGCCATTGCAGTAGAGATCACGTCCGGTGATGTCGTAGCCATCCTCGGCGCGGACCTGATACCGCTCATACAGCCCATCGCGTGCCGCCTCCCAGCTCCGGCCCTCAGCATGCGCGTTTGCGACGAAATCGAACATGGCGGCCGGATAGCCGCCTTCCGACAGGCCAGAGCGGGCTCTGTAGGCCATTGCAATCACCTGCTCCCTCAGCGGGCGTCCGTCATCCACGAGCGGTGCCAGCGCATGCATGGCGATGTAGAACATTGCCGCCTCCTCGGCCGCACCACGCGCCGTGGTTTGCACAGGGAGCCGCCCGATTTCCCGTGCCATGTCAGGGTGTCCCGGTGCGAAGAGCCCGAAGATCTCCGTCGTCAATTGCGCGTCGATCATGTCGGTGTGCGAATTTTGCACCGGATCACCCGTCTGCGGCGGCACCACGCCCGCCAGCATGAGTTCGTGGGCGCGCTGGTTGGAGACCCAGAGGTAATTCTGCCAGACCTCGCCATCGCGGCCATAGGGGGTCTCGGAGCGCTCGTCATAGATATGGGCCAGCCACGCCGTGCGGATCTGCTCACCGGTCAGGGTCGAGCCGCCGGCCCGGTACAAAGTCTCCTGGTAGAGGTATTCGATATCGGTATCGTCATCCGCGCCCCAGACCTCACCCGGGCGGCGCAGGACAAAATCGATGGTCGGCGAAATATCGCTCGGCTGTCCCTGCCCCCAGATCGCGGGCTGATCCGGCCCGCCCCAATCGGCACGCGTGTAGAATACGCCATGTGGCCCCTCACCACCGATCTTGTCCATTTCGGTGACCAGGCCGGTCCAGTTACCTATTGACTGACCCAGCCAGAAACCGTGCAGGCGTTCGGCATATTCGGCTTTGTCGATCGTGAGAGTGGTCGACGCGTAGACGTCGCCATCCGCACCGGCCGTTGGCTTGCACGCGCTCAAGCCAAGAAAGGCCGATGCCAGCGCAATAAGAATTCTTGTCCGGCACGCTGAGCTCATCTCGTTCTCCGCTCGTTGTTTGCGCTAACAAGTATGAGCCGAACGAGATGCCAAGTCGAGACGTGAACCTGGAATAAACAGGGACACACACGCTTTTTAGACCTTGCAGCCAGGGCGCAACACAGGCTGCCTACAGCGACAACGACGCTCGTCGGAGAAACATGGGATAGATGGTGTGTATCCCTGTTTTCCGTTTACTCATTCTGCGGGGTAGCGCGCCATTAAAAGGTGCGTGTCCCTGCTTCAGTCGAGTTCGAATGCGGTCTGCACCTTCTAGACCTCGGAGAAGGTCTTCCCGTCAGCGCGGGTCAGGGCCACGACGGCAGAACGCGGCGGCATGCCTTCAGCAAAATCCGGCCAGCGGGTGGACGGATCGGCGAAGGTTGAGGGGCGTCCGTGCGGCGGGAAGTCTTCGCCATCCAGGCCCGGATGCTGAACCGCCAGGAAGAAGGTCCCCTCATCGTCAGAGAGGCGCGGGCCGCAAATCTCGGCTCCGGTCGGAGCAAGGAACATCATGCGCGAATTGCCGCGTTCCAGCCCTTCAGTTTCCACCCGCCAGACACCATTGGCGCATTGATTACGCACTTCGCTGCCATCGGTAGAGACGTAGAGGCGGTTGGCACTGTCGATTGCGGCATTGTCCGGTGAGCCGAACCAGCCGCTTTCTGTAGTGTTCGGTCCCCACTCGGCGCCGACTTCGGCATCTGCCGGGTCGCCGCAACGCACCAGGATTTCCCAGCGCGAGCGGGTGGAGGTGAAATCGCCATCCGGCTCAGAGATCTCGACGATGTGGCCGAAAAGATTCGGGCCGCGCGGATTAGCGGCGTCGGTCTGATCTTCACTGCGACGGGAGTTATTGGTCAGCATCACATAGATGCGGCCATTTTGCGCGTTCGGCTGTACATCCTCCGGACGGTCCATCGGGGTGGCACCCAAAAGGTCGGCCGCGCGGCGTGTCTCAATGAGAACCTCGCCCTGGCTGGTAAAGCCATTTTCTTCGGTGAGTGGACCCTCGCCAAAGATCAGCGGCATCCACTCGACAGAACCATCGGCATCGAAGCGCGCGACATAGAGTGTTCCATCGTCAAGCAGGTCACGATTGGCGGCGCGATTCTCCGCGTCGAAGCGACCGGCTGTCACGAATTTATACACATAATCAAAGCGTTGGTCGTCACCCATATAAAACACGACCTGACCGTTCGGAGCGACGACGCTTTCCGCGCCCTCGTGCTTGAAGCGGCCAAGAGCGGTACGCTTTTTCGGTGCGGATTGAGGGTCGAGCGGATCGACTTCAACGGCCCAGCCGAAGCGATTGGGTTCATTGGGTTCACGGGAGATATCGAACCGGTCTTCGAACCGCCCCCAGGGATACCAGCCACCCGGCACGCCATAGCGCTCATGATTGGCGGCTTCCGGTCCGTCTGTCTCGCCGATGAAATAGCCGTTGAAGTTTTCCTCGGCCATCAGATAAGTGCCCCAGGGCGTAATGCCGCCGGCGCAATTATTCATCGTGCCGGTGACATAGCGCCCTTCCGGATCAGCACTGGTTTGCAGGCGCGGGTGGCCGGCAGCCGGGCCGGTGAGCTCGATCCCTTGCGTGCGCGTGGTGATGCGGCGGTTATAACGTGAGCCCTGAACATATTCCCAGCGGCCATCAATATTGACGATCTCGACAATGGATCCGCCATGAGCGGCCTGTTCGATCGCACATTCCTCTGCCGTCGCCTCGCGGCCGACGCGGCCCGGAAACATGAGGTCAGCGATCGTGTACTCGTGATTGACGCAGAGAAGGGCGCGCTGGCGGCCTTGCTCGTCATCCGGCAGGCCGACGAAGCCGATATAGTCATTATTGTAGCCAAAGCGCGCTTCCTGATCAGCAACGCTTTGTGCCATCGGATTGAAAGCACCGATACCATCGAAAAGCGGGTCGCCCCAACGAATGACAACCTGATCATTGAGACCGCCTGCCGCATGGTGGGTTTGATCAACGCCGCGCGCCATTTCGGTGAAATCGTCCGCGGTTTCGGCGCTGTTCTCTTCTACGCTCTGCGCACAGCCTGCCAGCGGCATAGTCGCGGCAACAGCGGCACCCCCCATCAGGGCCATGACGCCGCGGCGCGAATAGCGTTGATCAATGACATCGCCAATAGTCGGCGTGGACGCGGCTTTCGGATTGACCGGCACGTCTTCAAATTCGCGTTCGAACTTCTCGCTCATGGGAATGACACCTGCTGAAACTGGGATATTCGAGCCGGTCATAGCACGGGTTTTGTAACGGTGCGATGACGTTTGAACTGTTTTTGGATGCTGGTCCTTACCTGCTCATCAAATCGCGATAGTAAGGCGATCCGGCAAGGATCGGGACTGCTCAATAGAGCTGTTCGGCGGGCAGTGTCAGAGGAATGATCACGGAGCAAGCGCGCACAATCCGGAGTTTAGTTTTCAGGAACAGCCGGTGGACACACTCGTTTGGACCCAGCTGTTTCTGCTTGGCCTGTTCTCCCTCGTGGCGACCGTAATGATCTTGAGGGCATTGCAGCGCCCAGGGCAGGACTAGCGGAGTGGTGCGAGACCATCCTGTCCGCCACGCTCTCTCCGCAATAACGAGTAACGTTCGCGCCGTGGTGATTCACCGCGCGATGCACGCTGGGAATCATGTCTTTCAGGACTGCTCGCACGAAATTGTTTTTCCGGGCGCGCTTTTACTCACGGCGCTTGCCCGTCAGCCGCGGTGAGCTAAACCAGGGCTTCGGGAGGGGTGTTCAATGGAAATCTTCGTTCACAAAACCAGAACAAGTTTGCCCGAACAACTTCTAGGGACGGATAGTTCGTTGCTGCTAGATTATCACCTTCTACTCTCTGATATCGAATGGAAGCGAAGAGATGGAAAGAGTTTGCGTTGGAATTCGATTCCGCTCGCACCGTTCGTCGATATCCTGTGTGAAGGAGCCTTCCTGTCGCCTGGCGACAAGTACGAAGGAGTCCCTCCGGCCAATGAAGACAGCATCGTATTGGGTGTCGAAAACGATGTCCTCAACGTATATTCATACGCCTGCAATGCGAGCATCAGCGGTTCGTTTGGCAGCCTCCCAGAACTGATCGAACGCGCCCTCGGATCAATTCGAGATGGATTGAAATCGAGTCCGTTGGGGCTCGAGGATGAAGGTATATCGGATCGGCTGGAAGCGATCGAGCATGATTTGCTTGAGATGGGCCGATAGAAAAATCAACGACACACACCAAGTAAGGACCGATCCGGCCAGTGCTTTATGCGGTCGGCGGTGCAATGATCAATATTTTCACTGGAAAATGGGGTGCCCCGGATTTTTGATATTGGGGTTCAACAGTATGAGCAAAGCTTCCTATTTGATTTCAGCTTTTTTGGCGTGTGCTACAGCATTGACGGCAAGTACCTCGTCGATGGCGAACGACTTAGCGAGATGCTATCCGAGTGAATATTCCTACAAGTTCGCCCCCAGCTACGAGTTGTCCAGCGTAGAGATAATCGTCAATATTGCTCGAGAAAGCTGCTACGCTCTGGGTTCCATTTCGGACTTTCAAGTTCGCCTGGATGACCGCCTGCTCGATGTCCCTGTAGCGCGCCTGACCAACTGGGGGGTCCACGATCTAAATCTGGAGTTTGTTCACGATAACGGCAACGCCGCCATATGGATTTCGGGCTCCAGAACAAGCGATTTCGAGTGGGTCGTTTATACATTCGATGCAGAGGTCCTCGTTGAGCGACTAGCGCCCCCGGGGGTGATGTCGGATTAAACGCGGGTTGAGCGAGTAGGAAAACCAGGAAAAACGGACCTGCGCCCCGGCAAGCCCGGACGGCCAAGGCTGAATCCGGAGAAAACACCGGTACGTGTCTCCGTTTTTCACCCGTTTTTCAGAGGGTGAGGCGTGGAGAGAGGGTTGGAATGTTTCGTATATCAGCAGAACGCAACGAAATTAGATACCAAGATGACAAGGAGATATATGGTCTCGTTCTTTTCCTTATCAGGTCAAAAGAAGAAGCCTCAGATCCTGATGTAATTTTCGATTTGCATTCTACCGAGATTGGTCTGGAGCTTGCCAAAGTGTTTGACGGTGAAACAAGTTTTGGGCATCCGGCGCTGAAGGGTGAGAAGGCTTGGTATCTTGAAAACACAAGTCCGATTTTCAAAAGCTATCTAGAGAGATTTTTGGACTTGTTGAAATCGCACAAAGGCGTTGAGCGTGCGATTTTAAGGATCGGCGTGGACGAGGCAACAAGGAGGTATTTTGCGCCTTTTCGTTTATCTGGTTCCGCGTCGTCAGCAGCTAAGAACGACATTTCGAAGGCGCTGTCAGAATAGAGAATAAACAGGAACACACACGCTTTTTAGACCTGGCAGCCAGGTCGCAACACAGGCTGCCTACAGCGGCAACGACGCTCGTCGGAGAAACATGGGATAGATGGTGTGTGTCCCTGTTTTTTCGCCTATCCAGACGACAGCCCTAGGGACTTAAGCGGATAGAGACGGTTCGAGTTTAACCATACCGACGTGCCTGCGACTGATTGGGCAGTGCAGAACGGTATATTGCCGGAGGGAACGCAGCCAAGTTATGCTTGGCCGTGGCAGATGTAGTATGACACCTCTAAAAAGCACCATCTTGGCAATGACGACGATTCTGTCGGCTTGTGCCGCGTCGAGCGATCTGGGTCCGTCTGACCAACGTTGCGGATCAATGACACGCCTGGAAGGCCGATTTACTGGTAGAGTCTACATATTCGATGCTGACCGGATGACGCTTTCTGTGCAATTAGCGGGCTTTGACCGTGCGCAATTGATGGCATGGTGTGATGATCGCATTTTGTGCGACGTCGCCGCGGATGGCACTGTTATGCAGGATCCCGCCCCAGAGTCGGCGGCTCTATTCCAGGGTAGCCTTCAGATCTTTCATGTAGACCCGGACACCAGATATCTCGAGGGACTATCCATCTATCGGGTGTACCCAGTCAGCGGAGAAGAGCACGAATTTCTTGATCGGATCGCTGTCAGCGATGATGCGACCTTAGCCGACGTGATACTGACCTATCTGGGCCCCGACCAACGTCTGCAAATCCTGGCAGTGTACGATGCAGTCGGATGCAAAGTCCGAGTCCCTGATGGCATTCGGTTGAATGAGGGGGCACTAGCTCGAGAATAATATTCTGGGCAATGTCAGAGGAACTTCGGCTTGAGTGTGTAAAAAACGCGAGGAAAAATGGGGACACGCACCAATTTTCAAGCAAGGCACCGGGTCAATCAGCGACACACACCATTCACCCTGCCCGGACCGGCCTCTAGAACTGGGTCAACAGCCCCCTCGCCCGCATTTGATCCTCAATACTCGTAAGACTCAACTTCGGTGAGTTCGAGTGTGTAGGCGGTGCTGCCCAGGCCGCTGTGGGTCTGGTCGGAGGTCAACAGGCCGATGGCCCAGATCGGTTCCCAGATGCGCTCGATCATGATCGGCCGGTCGGCCAGCACATAGACGATCTGGTTGGGCGGTGGCGGCGGCATGTGCACACAGGCGCCGACATATGGCACAAAGAGAAACTCGGTCACCTCGCCGGCGATCTGCGCATCCAGCGGCAGCACGAAGCCGGGCAAGCGCACTGTTTCACCGATCAATTCCTCGACCACGTTGAACGTGCCGATCTGCTCGCTCTGGGCCCCGAAATGATCGACATTGGTGGCTGCCGTCGACAGCGCGTAGAGACGCGCCAGCTCTTCCATCTCGCCATCGGGCAAGAGATCATCCCAGTTGATGGTCAACGGCCCGGCCGCGGCGTCGGATTCATCCTGGCCGAACACGATCGAACTGGAAGAAAGCGTCAGCGCAACGGCGCTGAACACGGCAAGTACGCGCGATAGGAGCATGCAATCGACCTTCCGACCCGAACCCGGGTTCGAACTAGCGGCCGATCCTCACCGAGGGGCTGGACGGGCTGAGCTCGAAACCTTGTTGTTGAGTAGGAGACAATACAACGAGATCGACCTCTTCCAACCCGGCGAAGTGCGTAAACAGATTTTCCAGGTTCACATTCATGCGATCCGCGTCCTCACAGCTCGCTGTCAGGGTCACCCGCAGATTGCCATGGCCATGATCGCTTTCCGTCTCGATCTCGCCCGGCTCGAACGTGCATTCCGCGCGCCCCAAATCCAGCCAGGCCGAGGCATCGGTCAAGGTGGCGTTCACCTGGTCGACATGGGCCCGCTCGGCATCGGTGCGGGGTTCGCGCTCGAAACCGTAGACATTGTCCATCGGTGTGGCGAACTCGACATACAGACCGCCTTGCGCATCCAGAGCGAGCGCGAGCTCGGCATGGCCGTGCACATGCGCATGCCCCTGGGCGCTGGCGAGGAGCGATGCGGCACTGACGAAAATTGCGATCATGGTGAAATCCTGTTGCTCAAAGCCCTTGCTGAGTACAAAAATGTTATCATATAACACTTTCCTCGCAAGCCTCGACCTCATCAGTCCGCAATGGAGAATCTCATGCGCTCAAGCGACGCTGCCGGTATCGGCCTGTCTGCACTCTGCCTGGTCCATTGCCTGGGTCTGCCGGTGCTGATTGCATTCAGCCCGGCCCTCGTCTGGATGGAGGATGAGCGCGTGCACCTGCTGCTCGCCATCGGCGCCCTGGTCGTGACGTTGGTCGCCGCAGGCGGCTGGCCAAGCATCCGCAGCAAGCCGCTGATTTACCTGGTGGCCGGGATTGGACTGTCGCTGTTGTTTGCCGGCGCCCTGATCGAGATGAGCGAGATGCAGGAGCGTATCGTCACCAGCATTGGCGCCCTGACCCTGGCCTCCGCTCACCTGGCCTCCTGGATGCGCACGCGGCATCGCCACGTCGGCCACTAGCGCCGGAATATCGCACGGAACCGACTGAACCAGTCCCGCCGGGCCTCCAGCCACAGCCGGTGCAAGTCCTCGGTGCCGACACCCGGCGCGGGTGACGCCGGCGACGGAATACGATCGGCGATCGCGTCAAACAGCGCTTCGCGCTGCTGGTCCTCAAGCATTCCGGCAAACTGCATGCGGGTCCGCAACGGGTCATAGCCGGGATCCACCGCCCGCTCGACATCGCTCAACCAGGCCAGCATCAGCTGTTCACCGCGCTCGGTCAGGGTGAATTCGCGCCGTGGCCGGCGCGTTTCACTGACATCGGTGGAAGACAGGATGTCCCGCTTTTCCAATCGCTTGACAAGGGGATAGACGGCCCCTGCGCTGCCTGACCAGAAGGCCGAGGGCGATTTGCGGAAGACTTCCTTGATCTCGTAGGCCGTCAGCGGACCATCCCGGTGCAACAGCGCCAGGACAAGCCCCTCCATCTCCGTGAGTTGATCCGCCGGCTTGGGGGCGACCATCAGTATTCGTAGGGCTCGTGGGCGATCAGCGACAGGGTATAGGCCGCATTGCCCAACTCGTTCATGTGACGATCTGCGGACAGAACGCCGGTCACCCAGACCGGGTCCCACATGCGCTCAACCACGATGGGCTCTTGCAGCGTGACATAGACGATCTGGTTCGGCGGTGGCGGCGGCGTGTGCACACAGGCTCCGAAATACGGCACCAGCAGAAACTCGCCGATCTCTCCGCCTTCCTGGAAGTCGAGCGGCAGGATGAAGCCCGGCATGCGAATGGTTTCGCCAATCAGCTCGTTTTCAACATTGAACGTGCCGATCTGCGTCATCTGGCCACCAAAATGGTCAATGCCGGAATCCAGTCCGGTGCGCTCGAAGATTTCCTGGATACGCTCCAGCTCGCCTTCCGGCAGAAGGTCGTCCCAGTTGATCGTCAGCACACCTTCGGGGGCGTCCGGCACGGGATAGCGCGCCTCCTCGCCCGTCTCGGCAGCCGCGGTCTCGGCGACATCGGTTTCGGGTGCCTCGGCGCCGGTCTGCGTTTCGGCGACGTCCGTCGGTTCTCCACCACATGCGGCCAGGCCAACGACCAGTCCCGTCACGAGCAACCAGTTCCGCACTGTCATCTTCACAACTCCCCGGTCCTCACAATTTGATTGTGAGACCATCCGCCAAAGCATTCTTGAGGGCCCGCCGTGCAGGCAGGACGCCCATCAGCGCCCCTGCTGTCACAACAACAACCCCCGTGACCATATCGGTCGGACTCAATCCGCCGCTGCCCAAAGTAAGACCGTAACGGGATTGGACCAGCCCCGCTATCATCACAAACACCAGATTTATGAGCACAATTCCGGCAAAAGCCCCGGCTGCCGCGATCGCCGCCGCCTCACTGATCAACAGGGTGAAGACATGACCGGGTCTCGCGCCGACCGCGCGCAGGATGGCCATCTCGCGCCGGCGTTCATTCAGACTGGCTGACAGGCTGGTGGCGATGGAAATCAGTCCGACCAGGATGACAAAGGCCGAGATGGCACCAAAGGCCGCCTCACCGGCACCGACCACTTCCCACAATTGCATCAGGGCGACCCCGGGGATGATCGCGCTCAGCGCTTCCTCGGGATAGGTGTTCACCTGGCGCTGCAGGCGCAGCACCAGTGTCGGCTGTTCCATGCCGATGAAGACGGCGGTGATCTGTTCGGGCTCATGTTGATGATGGTCAGCGTCTTCATGACCATCCTCCTCATGTCCATCGTCATCGTGTGCCCCGTCATCGTGGATCCGGTCGATGATTTCCAGGGTGACGTGAACGCTGCGATCCACCGGTGTCCCGGTCGGGCGCAGGATCCCGGTCACGAGCAGTGGATGATCATCATGTTCGGCAAAGCTGACTTCACCGATACCGTGCGAGAGGGACACTTCGGAACCGATCTCATAGCCCAGATCGCTGGCCACCTGCGCTCCGATCACCACGCCCTCGGCGTCAGCAAAGGCTTCGCCGGCCGCAAACTGCAGCGGCAGGTCGCGCCCGTATCGATAGCGCTCGAAATAAGTGTTGTTGGTGCCCACGACGCGATAGCCGCGATGACTATCGCCCAGCGAGATCGGCACGGCCCATTCGACGCCGGACGCACCGGCGATCTGCTCATAACTCTCCCAGCTCATCGCGCCGGTCGGATCGCCAATACGAAACACAGAATACAGCAGCAGATTGATGGAGCCGGACCGTGCGCCGACAATCAGGTCGGTGCCGGAAATCGTGGTCGAGAAGCTCTCGCGCGCGCCGGTCCGGATCTTGTCTACACCGAGGAAGAGCGTGACGCTCATGGCAATGGCCAGGACAGTCAGTCCGACGGTGAACAGGCGGTTGGTGACACTCTTGTAGGCCAGATTGAAGATCGCACCGTTCATGCCACGACACTCCCTGCCCGATTGATATCCGCGAGATCGACATGGCGATCGAAGAAACGCCCCAGCGCCTCGTCATGACTGACAAACAGCAGGGCCGAATTGGCCGCTTCGCATTCGCCTTGCAGCAATTCGATGAAATTGTTGCGGCTGCTGGAATCCAGGGCCGAGGTCGGCTCATCCGCGATAATCAGACCCGGCGCACCAATCAGGGCACGCGCGGCAGCCACTCGCTGCTGCTGGCCGACGCTCAGCTCGGTGGAGGCGCGTGAAATCGTGGCTGCATCCAGGCCAAGGGAATTGAGCAGGCGTTCCGCCTCGCTGCGCAAACTGCCATTGCGCGTCGCCCGGTCACGGCGCGCCTTGGAAAAGCGACAGGGCAGCATCACATTGTCCAGCGGGCTGAGATAGGGAACCAGGTTGAAGAGCTGGAAAATCACGCCGAGATTATCGGCACGAAACGCATCGCGACGCGCCGGAGACAGCGCCGTCATGTCCTGCCCCAGAATGGCGATTTCCCCGGCCGAGGCAGGCGCTATCCCGGCGATGACGGCCAGCAGCGAGCTCTTGCCGCTCCCGCTCGGCCCGACCAGGAATACGCTCTCGCCGGCAGCGAGTTCAAACCGGTCAATATCCAGCAAGGTCTGCCCGGGCTTCCAGCCGAATTCAAGCTGGCCAATTTGAATTGCAAACTCAGTCGTCAAAGGGACCTCCCCAGGCTCGGTGTTAACCTATAACACTCGACCCCGCCCGCAACTCTCAATGCTGTAACTTGCCGCCCGAGCCAAGGCACAGCGCTCGGATCAGCTGTCGCCGGCTGCGTCCATCTGCCCTGCAGGGCGGGCTTCAGTCTCGGGCTGGCGAGGTCTATAGGACAGGCGAAAGGGTATCACCATGTCTCACTATCGCGTCGCCGCGCTCTATCATTTCGCCCCGCTGAATGCGGATGCCGACACCCAGTCGCGTATCAAGGCGGTGTGCGTCGAGAACGGGATTTGCGGGACGCTGTTGCTGGCGAGTGAAGGTATCAACGGCACCATCGCCGGCACGCCAGAAGGCATTGCCAATGTGCTTGCCTTCATCCGCTCGATCCCGGGTTTTGCCACGCTCGAGCACAAGGAAAGCCATGCCAGTGAACAACCCTTCCTGCGCCTCAAGGTCCGCCTGAAAAAGGAAATCGTGACCATGGGCATTCCGGGCGTGGACCCCAATGCCCTGGTTGGCACCTATGTGGAACCGCAGGACTGGAATGACCTCATCTCGGCAGACGATGTCGTCACGATTGATACGCGAAACGATTACGAGATCCGCATCGGCCAATTCAAGGGCGCGATCAATCCTGAGACCGTGACCTTCCGTGAGTTTCCGGACTGGTTCCGCAAGTTCAAGCAAGGTCGTCCCAATGCCCGCATCGCGATGTATTGCACAGGCGGTATTCGGTGCGAAAAATCGACGTCTTTCGTCAAGCAGGAAGGCATTGACGAGGTCTATCACCTCAAGGGCGGCATCCTGAAATACCTCGAAGACGTGCCGCAGGAAGAGAGCCTGTGGGAGGGTGAGTGTTTCGTCTTCGACCGTCGTGTCGCCGTCAAGCACGGGCTGGAGGAAGGCAGCTACACGCTGTGTCACGCCTGCCGCGAACCGCTGGGCCCGGAAGATCTGAAGTCAGAGCACTTCATCCCCGGGACCTGCTGCCCCTATTGTTATGACAAGCGCTCGCCTGAAGACCAGGCCCGCTATGCAGAACGCGAGAAACAGGAACAGCTCGCCGCGGATCGCGGACAGCAACACCTGGGCAGCGCTGGTGGCAATCAGAACGCAGGCGAAACGTGAGCCAACCCGTCCTCTACTCCTTCCGGCGCTGCCCTTTCGCCATGCGGGCGCGTATGGCACTGGACGTCGCCGGGATCGAGCTCGAGCATCGCGAGATCCTGCTAAAGAACAAACCCCGGGCCATGCTCGAAGCCTCGCCCAAGGGCACGGTCCCAGTCCTGGTGCTCACAGATGGCCGGGTGATCGAAGAAAGCCTGGATGTCATGCACTGGGCGTTGGCGCAAAATGACCCGCAGGCCTGGCTGCCAGCCACTCCGTTGGAACAGGGCTGGATCGACCGCATCGACGGCCCCTTCAAGGCGGCCCTTGACCGATACAAATACCCCAATCGGTACGAGGACAGTGATCCGCTTGTCGCGCGCTCGACCTGCGCAGAGGTCCTGGACGCGCTCAATGCCCTCCTTGTGCAACAGCGCTTCATCCATGGTGAAACCGCCGGGCTCGCCGATAATGCGACCTTCCCCTTCATTCGCCAGTTCGCGCACACGGACCGGACCTGGTTTGATGCCCAGGACTGGCAGGCCCTACAGGCCTGGCTTCAGCACTTTTTGGAATCAGACCGTTTCGAGCGGATCATGACCAAGCACACGCTCTGGCAAGAGGAGGCGTGAGACATCCCACGCTTCGAAAATTGTCGAAAATTGGTGCAAAACCGAAACCGGATTAACCAAAACCCTGATTTAGTTTCCGAATATTAGCGGCAACAAAGCTCAGTCGTGTCCTATAACTGATGCATTCTTCCCACACTCCGTTGCAAACTTGTGCAGTGCACCAAACCCTCAGTGTCATTTGTCTGAAATATCCGTTATCGGACGGTCGTCGCACGCAAGGCCCATATCGTGGGGATCGGGGTCTTGCCCACGCAATCGGTTGATCGGGATGTATCTGAAATGATGACCACCAAACTCGCGCAGAAAACTCTGCTGTGGGCTGGCGCAAGCCTTACCGCCCTCACCTTCGCTGCTGCTCCGTCCTTTGCTCAGGACGACAGCGCCTCTTCTCTGGAAACAATCACCGTGACGACGAATCGTCGCGAAGAGAGCATCCAGGATGTCGCCAACTCCGTGACGGTCCAGTCCGGCGAGGATCTCGCTGCACTGACCGAGGGCGGCGCTGACATTCTCACGCTCGCTGCGCGCATTCCGTCTGTCTACGCGGAAAGCTCCAATGGTCGCGTTGCACCGCGTTTCTATATTCGTGGTCTGGGCAACACCGACTTTGACCTGGCCGCGTCTCAGCCGGTCTCCATCATCATGGACGACATCGTCCAGGAGAACGTTATCCTCAAGAGCTTCCCGCTCTTCGACATCCAGCAGGTTGAAATCGCACGCGGCCCGCAGGGCACGCTCTTCGGTCGCAACACGACCGCTGGCACGATCATGTTCGACAGCGTGCGCCCGTCCGAAGAAACCGACGGCTATATGAGCCTGACGGTTGGCAGCCTGGACACCTTCAACCTGGAAGGTGCTGTTGGCGGCACGATCATCGACGACGTTCTGATGGGCCGTATCTCGGTCATGACGCAGAACCGCGGCGACTGGATCAACAACGCATTCCTCGGCATTCCCAACGCCATGGGCGGACACCGTGAGAACGCTGGCCGTGCCCAGCTGCTCTACACGCCGAACGAAAGCTTCGACGCCCTGTTCAACGTGCACGCACGCTCTCTGGCAGGTACGGCCGCAATCTTCCGCGCCAACATCCTGACGCCGGGCGATAATGGCCTGAACGAGAACTTCGTCCGTGACGAAGTCTATTACGACAGCGCTTTCAACAACCCGCAGAACTATGATTCCTGGGGTGCAAGCGCCAACATGAACTTCCACCTTGATGGTGGCATGACCTTCACCTCCATCACCGGTTATGAGACCGCTGAAGGTCGCAGCCTCGGCGATATCGATGGCGGCAACATGGTCACCGGCCCGGGCTTCATCCCGTTCCCGTCCGAAACGCAGGACGGCCTGGATGATCTGGACCAGTTCACCCAGGAATTCCGCCTGGCGTCTTCTGACGACCTGGACACGACCTGGCAGATCGGCGCCTACTATTTCGACGGTGCCTTCGACATCACCACGCTGGGCCCGAACGGTGGCTTCCCGCCGCCGACAACAGTTCGTCATGAGAACGAGCTGTGGGCTGTCTTCGGCCAGGTCTCGCACCAGGCAACCGAGCGCCTGCAACTGTCCGGTGGCCTGCGCTATACCAGCGACGAAAAGTCCCTGGAAGTCATCCAGGCCGTTTGGCCGGCTGGCGGCCCTTACAATGTCTCTGACGAAGAGCTGAGCTGGGACCTGTCCGCATATTATGACTACAGCGAAGACACGGCCTTCTTCGGTCGTATCGCGCGCGGTTTCCGTGGCCCGTCTATCCAGGGTCGTGACGTTGCCTTCTTCGGCACGCCGTCCATCGCGGACAGCGAAACCTCCATCTCCTACGAGGCCGGCATCAAGTCCGAGCCGTGGGGTGGCCGCGCTCGCGTCAACGCAACGGCGTTCTACTACACCGTATCCGACCTGCAGCTGTCTGCTGTTGGTGGCGGCGGCAACCTGGTTCAGCTGATCAATGCTGACGAAGGCGTTGGCTATGGTTTCGAAGTCGACAGTGAATTCCTTATCAATGACAACCTGGTTGTCACGGCAGGCTTCAGCTGGAACGAGACCGAGCTGCAGGACGACACGCTGGAAGTCGGCGTTTGTGCCCAGTGTACGGTCACCGACCCGGACGTCGACAATGACGGCTTCGCGGAAGTTGACGGCAACCCGTTCCCGCAGGCTCCGGACTTCATCCTGAGCTTCTCTGCGCGCTACTCCGTTCCGGCTGAAACGCCGGGTGGCGAGTGGTTCATGATGACCGACTGGTTCTACCAGGGTCACACCAACCTCTTCCTCTATGAGTCCGAAGAGTTCTACTCTTCCGGCAATTTCGAGGGCGGCGCCCGCATCGGCTTCTCCGGCCTGACCGCCAACGGTCACGGCTATGAAGTTGCTGCCTTCGTCCGCAACATCACCGATGAAGAGAACCTGGTTGGAGGTATCGACTTCAACAACAATACCGGCTTCGTCAACGAGCCGCGTACGTGGGGCATCTCTTTCCGCACCGATATCAACTAATCGGCGCAGACCCTGACACAGGAAAACCCCGGAGCCTGCGCTCCGGGGTTTTTCTTTGGCTGTTGCCAGGGCCTAGGGCTGGAGCGGGGAATACCCCGCACCCGGCAAATCAAAATCCAGCTCTCGCCAGGCTTCCTCGGCGAACAGCACCGCCTGGTCGGCATAATGCGGTGACATGCGATCCAGCGTGGCCGACCCGTACTGATGGATCGAGCGCGAGCGCATCTCACCGGTGGCATCCCATTCCACGAACATGATGTAGGTGTCCCCGGCAACGGCACGGATCTGACCGTTCTCGTCCAGCGCCTGGCCTGCGCCATAGATGGCCCGCAGCGTGTCCGGCCCTCCACCCAGAGGCAGATCCACATCACCGCGGATCATCCGATTGACCTCGCCCCAGCTCGGGTCCAGCCGCCCGTAGTGAAGCATCAGCTCGTCTGCCGCCTCCCGCAACGCCTGGGCCGGTGGCATGTCCCATGGATCCTCGTGATGACGGTTATGGATGGTTCGCACAGCCGTCAGCACGCCCAGTGCCGCCGCACCGCTGTCGATGTCCGTGGACATGTCCCAGCGCGCCAGGATGGCCTGGGCCTCAACTAGCAGTGGATCATCGGACAGGTCCATGGCCAGGATTTCCCGGATCAGCCGACCCACTGCGGATGTCTCGGCATACACCTTGTCGAACTTGATCTCCTCCAGTCGTTCGCTGGTCAGCGACCGCTCGCCCCGCAACAGCGCCAGGCCGCGATGGGCGCGATTGGTCATGCGCGGCTCGATGCCGAAGGTCTGCGAGAAATCCGCCGAAGACAGGTTGTCCGCCATCGCGGTCGCATCGAACGGGGTCTGGTTCGCCGACAGGAGCCAGCCGGACGGCGGATTGTGATAGAGCGGCATTGCGGAGAGCGGGTGATAGGCCTGCCAGATCAGCTCGGACCGGTCGCCCGGCAGATAGTCGCGCCAGGTCCAGCCCTCTTCACGCACCGGCATCGCGGCGTTGTAGACATAGGCAATCTCACCCGTGCGGTCGGCATAGACCGTGTTCAGCGAGGAGATGGCATTCATCTCCATCGCCTCGTACCAGACGTCCCAGCTTTCGGCCCGGTTCATGCGGTACCATTGCTCGACTTGGCGGATTTCATCCATGCCTGAATAGCGAATGGCGTAATCCCCGTGGTCGGTCCGGATCACCGGACCATGCCGGGACCACCACATGTCACGCTCAACCGTCCAGCGGATCGAGCCGAACAGGCGGACATTCAGGCGCGCCGTCCCGTGCTCCAGCTCGAGCCATTCCCCATCCAGCCGATAGCGGTCACCATCGGACTCCAGCACGTAGACATCTGCAAGGTCCGGCAGGTTGACGGTGTGGGCCCAGCCCAGGACCGGACTGTGCCCGTGCAGGATCAGCGGCGCGCCGGGAAAGGTCCCTCCGGCCATGTCCCAGCCTTCGCCAGACTGCACACGGGCCTCGTACCAGGCGACCGGTCCCTCGAAGGGCTGGTGCGAGTTGATCACCAGACGGGTCGCACCGTCAGCGGAGAATTCCGGCGCGATCGCGAACGCGTTGGAGCCAAATGGCAGGCGCGCCTCGTCGAGCCACTGGAAGGCGCTCTGCGTTGAACGCATGGAGATCGAGCGCTGGCGCTCCTCGGCGAACAGCTCGGTCAGCGTGCTATCGAGGCCGTACATGAAGGGGGTTCGCAGCACGAAGCCGGCGACCACATCTTCCGGCGTCACCGGCAGGACGTCATTCCAGACCCTCGTGGGATGCTGCGCAGCATAAAGATTGAGACCGGCCGCATATCCCTCCAGCAAGACTTTGACATCGCTTGAAATATCCTCTTCGTACCGCGCCGCCACAAGCTCGCGGATACGCAGGAGCTGGACGACGTAATCCGTCGGCGCTGCATCGGCGCCCTGGTAGCGGGCCAGCTCGCCACGCGCTGCGACCAGGGTGGTCTGGATCGTTGCCCAGTCATCCTCGGCGTGGGCATAGGCGAGGCCAAAGGCGGCGGCCGCATCAGTGTCGGCAGAGATGTGCGGCACCCCGTATTCGTCGCGCACGATGCGCGCCGAGGCAAAGGGTTCGGCGGCGGCTTCGGCTTCCTCCCGGCTCATGCCCGGACCACTGCCCGGGGTAAAGCTCGCCAGCCCCGCGATGAATACGATCAGCGCAGCCAGTGAAATGAAGACCAACCGATTGATTTTGAGCACACGTCCCTCCCCTGCATGTGATTTTGCAGAGGAGCATAAGCCGGTCCGCGCAAGAAAAAAGGGGCGCTGCAACAGCGCCCCCCATTTCATCGTTTCCGCAGCGACTATTCCCAATAATAGGTGTCGCGGTCCTCATCGCCGGTGATCACCTCGTTCAGGGTCATCGGGTCATACAGGCGACCATTTAGCATCACATAGGCGATGTCATCGGTATTGGCAATATCGTCCAGCGGGTTGGAGCGCATGATGACGAAGTCCGCCAGCTTGCCCTCTTCCACCGTGCCCAGATCATCGATGAAACCGAGATGCAGCGCCGGGGCGACCGTGGCGGTGCGCAGGACTTCAACCGGCGTCATGCCACCGCGAGCGAAGGACCACATCTCCCAGTGCGCCGCGAGGCCCTGTTGCTGACCGTGCGCACCGATGGAGACCAGGACGCCACGCTGGGCCAGCTCCCGCGAGGTCGCGGCCGCATTGGCATCGGCGAAATTGTCCTCCGGTGCCGTCGTGCGCCGGATCGAGCCCGGACGCAGAATGTGCGGCGGCACATGCTCGCGCAGGATCGGGTGCTCCCAGACATTCATGGCCTGGCGCCAGTACGGGTCACCCGCCAGGCCGCCATAGGTCACGGCCAGGGTCGGCGTCAGCGCCACCTGGGTGCCGACATACATCTCGATAACATCATCATAGATGGTTGAAACCGGCAGGTTGTGCTCGATCGAGGTGTTGCCATCGGCGACCATGGACATGTCCATGTGGAAGTTCGATCCGCCCTCGGACACCACGATCATATCGGCCAGCATCGACGCATAGGTCACTTGCTGACGCTGGTCGCGGCGCGGCTGGTTGTAGTTCTTGATGCCATGAGCGCCCTGGGAATCAAGGCGGAAGACGTGCTCCTGCGCATCCTCGGCATCATTGATCTCCGCATAGAAACCCGGAGCCCGTGCGCCATAGACGATCTCACCGGTGGAATAGGTCCGCGGCTGGAGCTGAACGCCTGCACGCTGGTATTCCGAGGCCGGGAAGATGGAATTGGCCGAGCTGGACGGGTCAAACACCGTGGTCACGCCCAGCGCCAGGTGCGCCATGGTCGACCAGTTCTGCTGCGGGATAATGCCGTCCGAGGCCTGTGGGCCGTGGGCGTGGGCATCGATGAAGCCCGGCGTGATGGTATGCCCGGTCACGTCGGCAATGGTCGCACCGCCCGGCACATCCACACTGTCACGCGTCCCAACGGCAACAATGCGATTACCGTCGATCAGGATAACACCATCCTCGATCACACCGCCCGCATCATCGGTCATGGTGATGATGCGCGCGCCGACCAGGGCCGTCAGCCCCTCCGGACGATCGGTTTCGACCGTCATCGACAGGGACACACCCTCGCCCGGCTGGCGAGGTTCGAACGCGTCCGCATCCTCGTCCGCCGGATTGGGCCGGATCTCTGCGATGGTGGCAGAGAATAGCTCGGCGCCCATGGTCCAGTTGATCTGGTTGCCATTGTCCGACCAGTGAATGTCCGTGCCCCCATTGCCGGACAGCTCCACTACCGGCAGCGCGCCGGAGGATTTGGAGACCGAGACATTCTGCGGGCCGACCGGCATCGGCATGATGAAGGCGTCGTAGTTCTCGCGGAATGCCAGGTGACGCCCGTCCGGGGCCACGTGGAACTCACCGGTCATGCCACCCGAGGCATGCACACGCTCGTCATAACCATTGAGATCGACCGAATAGAGTTCCAGCGCCGGTGTGCGACGGGTCATGTAGACGCGGTCATTGGCGGCGCCGAAATGTGGGTTGGAGCCGCTTTCCGCCACGCGGCTCATATCGCCACCCCGTGCGGACACGGTGAAGATACCGGTGGTCTCGGACCAGGCGCGGGAGGTCAGGAAACCGCCGCCATCCTTTTCAAACACCACGGTCTCGCCATCCGGCGAGAAACGCGGACGCCGGTAGGTGCCCGGCTCGTTGGTCAGGGTCCGCTCGCTGCGTCCATTGGCACCCACAGTGCGAACCGAGCCCAGATCCTGGTCATCCCAGGTGACAAAGACGATCCGGCGCCCGTCGCGGCTCCAGGACGGGAACAGCTCTCGGCGATCAGAGCCGTCACGGGTCAGGCGACGCGGCTCGCCGCCATCCGTATCCATGATGTAGAGCTTGCCCAGGCTTTCGAAGACAACCTGTTCGCCATCCGGCGAGACAGATGTGAAGCGCGGCATCTGTGTGTCGAACGTGTCGGGTGCCACCTCGACGGCCGGACGCGGCGGGTCGATGACCTCACGCGTATCGTTCACCGCGAACGGGATGTTGGTGACCTCACCGCTTTCGATGTCGATGCGATGAATGCCACCACCGGCCCAGAACACCACGGAGCCACTGTCCGGCGTCCAGTCCATGTTGGGATACATGCCCATCACGCCCCAGGTTTCCTGGTTGTCGCGATCAAGATTGCCGTAGAGCTGGCGGATCTCGCCGGAGCGCAGATCCTTCATGTAAAGACCGGTCTGCATGCCGTCGCGACGCACAAAGGCGATATAGCGACCGTCCGGCGACGGTGCCGGACGCACCGCACCGCCGGCGCCGTCCACGACCGTATCGACATCACCGGTCTCCAGGTCGTAGCGGCGGATGTTGAACAAGTCCCCGTTGGAATCATCGGCATAGGTAAAGGTATTGCCGGAGCCGACAGCCCGCGTGAAATACACATAGCGACCATCCGGCGAGAAGATCGGTTCGCCCTGTTCCTTCTGGAAGGCTTCGCTTGGACGTTCCACCAGCTGCACGCCATTGCCGCCCAGCACGTGATACATCCAGATCTCGCCGGTACCGGCAGAGCGCGATGTGGTGAAGTGTTTGCGCGCCGCGATGTAACGTCCATCCGGCGACCAGGTCGGGTTATTGAGCAGGCGGAATGTCTCGTGCGAGATCTGCCGGCGGTTTTCGCCGTTTGCATCCATCACCCAGATGTTGTCACCACCGCCCGCATCGGACGTGAACGCGATCTGCGATCCATCCGGCGAGAAGCGCGGCTGGATTTCCCAGGCCAGGCCCGAGGCGATATTTGTCGCCTCACCACCACTTATCGGGATGGTGTAGATATCGCCGAGCATGTCGAACACGATCGTCTGGCCATCTGGCGAGACATCGAGACTCATCCAGGTGCCTTCAGTGACATTGATCGGAATCTCGCGCGTTTCCATGGGCGGGTTCGAGACATCCCAACCCGCGTCTTCTTCGTCCTGGAATGCGATTGCCGGTGCGCCCACCAGCATTGTGGTGGCGCTTAAGGCCGCGATAAAGCGTTTCATTGTGTTCCCCTCAGCAGACTCTGCTGGCGCTAAACTAGTGCGCTCTGAGGGGATCGCAAAACTAACGGATCTGTAACAAAGGTCGCAGTCGCGTCAGTGGGCCCCGCCCATGCGACCGAGCTTGACGCGATAATCCACGGCCAGCGCGTAATCCGGGTCATCGTCGCTGTCGACCATCAGCTGTCCGGCCTTGGACAGCAGACGATGGCAATCACGACTGAGATGGCGCAATTCCAGGCGCTTACCGGCGGCATCATACTTGGCGGCAAGATCCTCGATTGCCTGCAGGGCAGACTGGTCGACCACACGGCTGTCAGCGAAATCGATGACCACGTGCTCGGGATCGTCATTGATCCGGAACAGTTCCATGAAGGAGGTCGTCGAGCCGAAGAAGAGCGGGCCTTCCAGCTTGTAGACCATCTCGCCCTTGTCACCGTCGGCGACGCGGGCGTGGATGCGCGACGCCGCGTTCCAGGCATACACGAGGGCGGACACGATCACGCCAACCACCACGGCGATAGCCAGGTCAGCATAAACCGTCACACCGGTCACCAGGATGATGACGAAAGCGTCTGAACGCGGGATCCGGCGCATGATGCGCAGGCTCTGCCACGCGAACGTGCCGATGACGACCATGAACATGACGCCGACCAGTGCTGCCAGCGGGATACGTTCGATCAGCGAAGAAGCAAACAGGATGAACACCAGCAGGAAGAGCGCCGCGGCAACGCCGGCAATGCGCAAGCGGCCGCCGGATTTCACATTGATCATGGACTGGCCAATCATCGCACACCCGCCCATGCCGCCAAAGAAGCCCGTGATGATATTGGCAGCGCCCTGGGCCACACATTCGCGCGATGCACCGCCCTTGCGACCGGTAATCTCGCCGACGAGATTGAGCGTCAGCAGGCTTTCGATCAGGCCGATGGCTGCCAGGATCACCGCATAGGGAAAGATGATTTCCAGCGTTTCCAGGTTCAGCGGAACCGTCGGAATGTGGAAGGCCGGCAACTCGCCACGGATCGAGGCCAGGTCGCCCACCGTCGGCACATCCAGACCGAAGGCAATGACTATGCCCGCCGTGATCAGGATGCCCATCAGGGGAGCCGGGATAAGCTTGGTGATTTTCGGCGTGCCCCAGATGACCAGCATGGTCAGGCCGGTCAGCCCCAGCATCAAGGTGAGTTCCGGCATGGGCAGCCATTCGCCACCCAGGGCACCATGGCCACCGCCACCATGATCGGATCCGGGAACCTGGAAGAGTTTCAGCTGGGCCAGACCGATGACGATCGCCAGACCGTTGACGAAACCCAGCATGACCGGGTGCGGCACCATGCGGATGAACTTGCCGAGACGGAAAATACCGGCGCCAACCTGCAGAATTCCCATCAGGACGACTGTGGCGAAAAGGTATTCAACGCCATGCTCGGCGACCAGGTGAACCATGACCACGGCCAGGGCACCGGTGGCGCCGGAAATCATTCCGCGACGACCACCGAACAGCGCTGTGACCAGCCCCACGATAAAGGCGGCATATAGACCGACCAGCGGCTCGACACCCGCCACGAAGGCAAAGGCCACGGCTTCGGGGACCAGGGCCAGCGCAACGGTCAGGCCGGCGAGGACCTCGATACGGATCTGTCCAACAGTCAGATCCGGCAATTCGCCACGGTTGCGAACGGATGCGGACAGGCGTTCAGCGAACGCAGCAAGCGAATTTCGGATCATGATTCCAGCCGGTTTGTGCGTGATAAGCCCCCGCACCTACGCGCTCGCGGCATTTTAGTCCAGCTATTGTGCAGTGCAGCAGCCATGCGCAAAAGCCATCCATGCCAGGCAAGAGATTTTTAACCATGCCTTTCAACGAAATCTTCGGGCTGAGCGGGCAGACTGGCAAAAAAATCGCGGGATATATGTGGTGGACTACTCAGCGAACTCAAACCGGACACCCTCCGGTCCGGCCAACGATACCGGTGCCTCCGAAGCCAAGGCGCAGCACGATGCTGCGGCAAGTGCGCGGTCCCAGATCCGCGCCCAGGCCCGTGCACCCAAACACCGGATCAATCGCAAGGCGCTTGGCCGCAGCATGCAGGCCATCGACATCTTCGCGGGCGCCCTGCTCGCAGTCGTCGGCGCCATCGCAATCAGCGGTGGTCAGCCCGGCGCTGTCCCTGCAGGCGAACTCTTCCCCATCGCCGGCTTTGCCGCCCTTTTGCCCCTGATGCTCTCCGCACTCGGCCTGTACCGGATCGAGCCGCGCCATGCGATCATCTGGCGCGTGACACGGGCCGTGATTGCCACCGCGTCTTTGGGCGCCACCATGCTGATTGCGGGCTTTGGCACCGCGCCCGAAAGCGTCGGCATCCTCGCCGTCTATTGTGTCGTGGCCGTGTCTGCGATGACGTTGGTGCACCTCGTTTATGCCGGTTTCATTGGCCACTGGGCTAAGGCCGGACGACTGGCACGCAACATCATTCTCGTCGGAGCCACCCCGAATGCGCGCAAGCTGATCCTCGCCAATCAGGGTTCAGGCACGGTCAATGTGGTTGGCTATTTCGACGATCGAAAATCGCGCGCGCCAACCCAGCTAGCCGGTACGCCCTATCTCGGCACCACCGACGACTTGTTCAACTGGTCTGTCCTGCCGGATGTCGACCGCGTGGTCCTGACCGTGACCCCCAAGGCCGAAGAGCGCGTGAAACACCTTCTGGAAAAGCTGCGCGCCCTGCCCCAGCCGGTCATTCTCCTGCTCGACATCAACGGGTTCAATCCGGAGACGACCAGCCTCGACGACATTGTCGGCGTGCACACAGCCCGCATGTCTGGTCATGAGGAGAATCTGGGCCGTCAGTTCGTGAAGCGCCTGCAGGATGTCGTTTTCGGCAGCCTCCTGACCCTCGTCACACTGCCGGTGATGGCGATAATTGCGCTGCTTGTAAAACTCGACAGTCGCGGTCCTGCGCTGTTCGTGCAGAAACGTGAAGGCTTCAACGGACGCCCCATCAAGGTCTACAAATTCCGCACCATGCGGCATGACCCGAACGCCGAGAGCAAGAAGCTGCGCCAGGTGGAACTGAACGACCCTCGTGTAACCCGGATCGGCGGCGTCCTGCGCAAGACCAGCCTCGACGAGCTGCCGCAGCTGTTCAACGTGCTCGCCGGCTCCATGTCGCTGGTCGGCCCGCGCCCTCATGCCTATGGCATGCGCACGGGTGGTACCGAGACTGCGAACCTGGTGGCTGAATACGCCCACCGTCACCGCGTAAAGCCCGGCATTACCGGTTGGGCCCAGGTCAATGGTTCGCGCGGACCGCTGCACACTCCCGAGGCCGCCCGTGATCGTATCAAGTGGGATGTCGAGTACATCTCCCGCGCCGGTTTCTTCTTCGATCTCTGGATCATGCTGAAGACGGTCCCCGCCCTGCTGGGTGACAAGCTGAACGTTCGCTAGCGTCGCAGGTCGAGCGGTGGGCGAGACTGGTTAGTGCGCCAGCGACGGCGCAGCACATTGAGGATGTGGCTATTCTCTCCGCCGGCGCGGACGTTGAACCGGTTCTCCTGGCGCTCATAGACCGCCCAGCCACTGTCCCAGCGAAACACGGCCCAGCCGGCCCCGGCGCGTTCGAGGTCCGAGATCCGTTCATCCAGATAGTCGTGTCCCGCCGGAGCCCAGCGGTGCAGCCCGAATTCCCCCATCATCCAGCGCGGGTGCTGCGGCGGCTGGAAACGCGCCTCGCCGGCCGCAAAGACCCGGCCGGCATCCGCCGCCTGGTGCGTGTAGTCCCTGGGGGCATAGTCGTGCACACACAGGATTTCCGGCGCTTCGGGCGCCAGGCCGAGATTGCGCTCGAACATGGAATTGGCATACCCGTCCGGGCTGACAAGCACCGGGGTTTCCGGGTCGATGGATCGGACGGCTGCGCCCAGGCGACGCGCCAGCAGCCCCCAGTCCGCGGGCGTATTCGCCACGGTCTGCGCCAATCGGTCCGCCTGCCAGATTTCCAATGGACGCCCCGCCGCATCCACCGCAACCTGGTTGGCGTTCGGCTCAACCATCAACAGATAACCGGCCACATTGGTGCGCGCACGGAAATGGCGCGCCGTCGTGCGCCACATGTCCTCCCAGGCCTGGTGATAGGAAAAGTCGGTCCACACGCGATCATCCAGCATGTGAGCGGGAAACCAGCTGCCAGCATCATCGCGATGAAAGGTGAATGCGCTGCGTCCGGGGCCACTGCGATAGCCGATCACCACGTACAATCCCCATCGGGCCGCGCGTCGCACGAGGTCATCCAGATTGGCCAGGCTGTCCTCGGCCAATCGGAATGGCGGTGTCTCGGTGAAAATTCCGGGATGGGAGAGGATGAGGAGGTTGGCGCCTGCCGCAGCCAGAGCCGCCAGCGCCTCGTCGGCAAGGGGCACTCCGATCGGTCCGGGACCAAGGAATTCAGGCCCGTCGATCTCCGGATAGACCCGACGCTGGGTTAGCACCGCGCCGCGCAGATGCGGTCCGGTGACATTATTCCACAGCTCCCGCTTGGAGACCTGGCGCGCATGTCCTGTTCCCGATCGCAGGAGGGGAAGCAAGGAAGCCGCCAGAATATGTCGCCGATTCAAATTCATAGATCAGAAAAACCACGTCCGGCTTAACAGGCCATGTAAGGGGTCAGCCGCGCGTTTCCGCGAATAACTGCGTGAGCGGTCACATTACCTCTCGCGCGGCATTGAACTTGCAACTTCCCCCATCAGGCGAGTGGAGCGTGCCATGCTTGGACGACATCTCCTGGGATATATGCCAGTGCAGGCAGCCCAGGCCATTGTGGGATTTGGATCGGTTGCGGTCTTTACCCGTTTGATGGGCGCTGAAGCCTATGGTCTTTATGCTCTGGCCCTGGCCACACTTACCCTGACCCATATTGCGACATTCACCTGGCTAGAAGCGGCCGTGGCCCGTTTCCACGCACGCGCGGATGCCCGCAATCGCCTCCGCGACCATCTCAGCACCGCCTATGGCCTCTATATCCTGCTGGCATTGGGTGGCGGAACGCTAATATTCGGCGCGATTCACCTGGCTCCGATCGACAACAGCCTCAAAGCCGTCTTCAGCTTTGCCGCCGTCTCCCTCATTGTCCGCGCCGCTCTGCAGATCGGTCTGGAAACACATCGTGCCGGCGGCGATATCGCGCGCTATTCGGCTCTGGAAGCCAGCTATCTCATGCTGGGCTTCATGATCGGTGTCGGGCTGCTGGCCATGACCGATCTGGGACCGGCCTCCATTTTCATCGGCACCGCTGCAGCGGCCCTGATCGCCCTGGTGTTCGACCTGCCCGTCATGCTGCGCCGGGCGCGCGGCGGTCAGGTCCAGCCTGTCCGCGCCAGGACCTATGCGCGTTATGGCTCTGCCGTCTCGCTGTCTCTGGTCTTCGAACACCTGCTGTCCGTCGGCGACCGCTTCCTGATCGCGGCCTTCCTCGGTTCGGGTGCCGTGGGCATGTATGCCGCTGGTTATGGCCTCGCCGACCGGTTGCTGGACATCATCTTCATCTGGTTCGGCGCTGCAGTCTGGCCGATGACCCTGAAAGCATTTGAAACCCAGAGCGTCGACGCCGCGCGCAAGCTAGCCGGCCAGGCGGCGAGCCTGATGGCGCTGATCAGTTTCCCCGCCGCCGCGGGTCTGGCCCTCGTCGCCGAGCCACTGACAACGCTGATCATTGGCGAGAGCGTGCGCGCGCAGGCGGCCGTCATCCTGCCCTGGATTGCCCTGTCCGGCCTGCTCAACGGCATGATGACCTATTATTTCCACGAAGCCTTCACGCTGCGCCGACGCACCGGTTTCATGGCCGCCTTGATGGCCGGTGCGGTCGCCTTGAATCTGGGCCTGAACCTGGTCTTCATACCGGCATTCGGCATTGTCGGCGCTGCCTATGCGACGGTCCTGGCCTATCTCATCTCGCTGGTGATTTGCGCCATTGCCGGGCGCAGTCTCTTCCCCTTGCCCCTGCCCTGGGGCGACTGGGTCAAGGCCGGCACAGCGACCATCGTCATGGCGTCCGGCGTGTTCATGATTCCGGACTTCGAGACGGCCTGGATTTCATTGCTCAGCAAGGCCGTGACCGGAGCGATCGTCTACGCCGCCGCAGCCTATGTGTTCAACATCGCGAATTGCCGATCCTGGCTGCGCGCTTTCGACAAACCCAACTGGCGTCCAGAGAAACAAGCATGAGCAATCCGGTGTCCTATACCGAGCTGGCCAATGCCGCCTCCCAGAATGACCAGACCGTCCGTCTGAGCATTGCGATCCCCTTTTACAACGATGATCCGGGCGATCTTGTGCGGGCGCTCAACCCGCTGATCGGGGCCGACAAGTCTGTCGAGATTCTGCTGTTCGATGATGCCAGCAGCCAGACGCACCTAAACGCGCTCACCGGCCGGACTTTGCGCGCGCTGACAGCGCCCGCCCGCCTGTTGACCGCGACCGAAAATGTGGGCCGCTCACATGGTCGAAACATCCTGGCCCGGGAAGCGCGCGGCGAATGGATCCTTTATCTCGATGCCGATATGGCGCCCACTGACGATGTCTTCCTGTCTACCTATCTTGAAGCGATGCAATCGAGTGGTCTGGACGCCATTTTCGGCGGATATCTGACGCAGACCCAGCAAGCTGATCGTCGGCTCGCCCTGCATGCTGCCCTGGCCAGTGCCAGCGATCATTGTGACGCCGCAGCGCGCGAGAAAATCGGAGCCACGGCCTTTTGCTCGTCCAACCTCCTGGTCCGGCGCGAACTGATGCTGGACGTTCCCTTCGATACAAGTTTTGTCGGATGGGGCTGGGAGGATATCGACTGGGCCGTCGCCGCCTCGCGCCGCCACAAACTTGGGCATATCGACAACCCGGCCCTGCATGACGGGCTGCAGCCGGTCGAGACCCTGCTCGACAAGTTTCGCGCTGGCGCCACCAACTACGGCCGCCTGCTCGCCAAGCATCCGGATTTGCGCGGCCTGCCCGGCGCGAAGGCGGCGCGGGCCATCGGCCGCCTGCCTTTCTATCGAACGTTGCGACCGCTCTGGGCCGGGTTGGCGCGCAATGATCGGGCGCCAATGCGCCTGCGCACACTAGGTCTTAAGCTGTGGCGTGCTAGCTGGACGGCGGAGGTCATCTGATGAACGCACCCTATATTCCGGGCGGTTGGCAATCACGCTTCACGCGCCAGATCTCACGCTTCCTTGCGCGCGATGAAATCCAGTTCGATCTGGATCACGCGATCGTCTCCATCAGTTTCGATGATTTTCCGAAATCAGCCGTATCCGAAGGCGCTCCTGCCCTGGAGGCTCGCGGCTGGTCGGGCACCTATTACGCATCCGCCGGCTATCTGGGCCAGACCACCCATCATGGCACCATGTTTGACGCCGAAGACCTGCAGCGACTGGAACTCGGCGGGCACGAAATCGCCTGCCACACCTACGAACATCTCGATTGTGCCAAGGCCAGCAGCGCCGAAGTGATCAGCAGTCTCGAACACAATGAGCGCGCCCTGAAGGAATTGGGTGTGAAGCAGACGCTCAGCTCCTTTGCCTATCCCTATGGCGAAACCGCGCCGGCGATAAAAACGGCGCTGGCATCGCGTTTCCAGACTCTTAGAGGTGTCCGACCGGGCATTATGCGCGGGCGAGCGGATCGCAATCTCCTGCCGGCTGTGGGTATTGATGGCGGCGATGCGGGCATCCAGCGCGCCATCGAAGCCGCGGAAAGCCTGGCCCATCATCCCGGCTGGTTGGTCCTGTATGCCCACGACATCCAGGCTGAACCGACGGAATGGGGGTGCACACCGCATGATTTCGAACGGGTCCTCGCCGCCATCGACCGTAGCGGAGCACAAGTGCTGACTGTCCGTGACGCCTATGCGGCCCTGAGCGGAGAGCCGACATGACCACAGCCGTCATCATCCCGACCTTCCGTCGCCCTGACGGCATGCTGGCCGCGCTGGACAGCGTGCTCGCCCAGACGCGCCCGGCTGAGGAAATCATCATCGTCGACAATTCGCCCGAGGGCGGCGCACGCGCACTCGTCTCGAAATATGCAGGTGGGCGAATTTGCTATGTGCACGAACCGGAACCCGGTGTCGCCAATGCGCGCAATGCTGCGCTGGCAGCGACCCAGGCACGCTACATCGCCTTCCTCGATGATGACGAGATCGCTCAACCCACCTGGCTGGAAGCGATGCATGTGACTACGGAACGCCTGTCTGCCACCGTCGTTTTCGGGCCGCTCCAGGCCGAGGCCCCCAAGACCAGTGGATTGCGTTTGCACCTGCTCAACCGGCTTTATTCCAGGGTTGGCAGTCACGCAGACGCCCTCATCAACGCGCCATTCGGATGTGGCAATTCCATGCTCGACCGCGCAGCCTTCGACCTGCCGGACGCCCCCTTCCCGGCCAAGCTCAACGAGACGGGCGGCGAGGATGATGTCTTCTTCGCCCTGCTGCAGGACCAGGGCGCTGTGATGGCGTGGTCCGCCGGCGCCGGCGCCGTTGAATGTGTCGATCCGGAGCGGGCCAACTGGCAGTATCTGCTGTCGCGGAGTTTCTCCTTTGGCCAGGGCCCAAGCCAGCACTGTGCTCACCGCGACAAGCCGGACTGGCTGGGCGTTGGCAAGTGGATGCTTGTGGGGCTGGCGCAGCTGGCCGTGTTTGCACCGCTGGCTGCACTGACCAGCCCGCTCAATGCACGCCTGTCAGCCACCTTTATCGACAAGACCGCACAGGCGGCTGGCAAGATTTTCTGGCAATCCCGTTTCGCGCCGAAATTCTACGGCGCGTCCGCCCTGGGCTAGCGGGCCCGCCGGTCTGCCAGCTTGGCAGAGGCAAACACGAACAGGGTCCAGCTCAGACCGTTCTGCTGCAGGAAGTTGCTCTCCGAGATCGAGACCAGTCCCAGCATGGCAATCCAGGGCAGGACGAAATACGTCTCCGGTCCTGCAAACAGGCGCGCAATAACGCGACCCAGCGCACGGACATAAACCAGCGCCAGCAACACCACGCCCGGCAAACCGATCGCCAGGGCCGTTTCCAACCAGCCATTATGCGCCGTGGGCACGTCCCAGGCCGTTTCCTGGCGCACCCAGAAGACCGGTCCGGTTTCCGCAACCCAGTAGGCACGATAGCCATAACCCGTCCACGGGGCCGCCCGGATCTGGTCGAGCAGGACCACCCAGATATCCGTCCGCCCGGTCAGGGTGGCATCGCGCCCGAGAAGCTCCAGCGCCTCGATCGGGGCGATCAACAGTGCCATGCCCGCCAGCACGGCGCCTGTCAGTGACAGGCACAGGGTCATCGCCGCAAAGCCGAACCCCTGGCGACACAGACCAATACCGGCGATACCACCAACCCCGAGCAGCCAGGCGAGCAGCGCAGTTTTCGACGTCGAGAGCAGGACCAGGGCCGTACACAGCACCGCCATGGCGCGCCAGGTCCAGCGGCGCTCGGGATTGATTTGGGCTGCGGCCAGGGCACTGACCGAGCCCCACGCCATCATGGCGCCCAGCGTGTTCTTCTCCCACCAGATGCCTTTCCAGGCGCCCGCATGAACGGCGTGGTCAACACCGATCGAGGGAATGGCGAGGGCAAATATGACGCTGAGTATCGCCAGGATAAAGAAACTCGTCGCGATGATCAGGATGGCGTCGCGCCAGCTCCAGCGTGCCGCAAACCAGAACCCGAAGAGGCTGGTCATGATCAGGGCGAAGGAACGGCGCAAGGTGACGTCAGGCGCCAGCGACCAGACCACCGAGGCCATGGTCAGCATGACCAGGCCGACCAGCAAGGGGCTGGAGGCAATGACACGGAAGGTCGCCCCGGGTCGTGCGGCGATCATCAAAAGGGTCACGGCATAGACCGGCAACCACATCAGGCGCAGGATCGCGGAACTTTCCGGGTCGGCACTGCTGGCAAAGACCGGTCCGATCAGGCCCTGCGAGAACAGGCAGAAAAAGATGATCGCGAGCCCTGCTTCCAGGCCGCGGGTGCAACTGAGCGCGGGGGCGTCGGTGAAACGCTGGAGAAAGGGCGGATGTTCGATCGCAACCCGGCTCATGCCGCGCTCCGATAGGCTCCTGCCCGGTTGACGATAACACCGGCAACCACACCGCCAGCGCTCTCGATGGCGTCACGGCGGGCATGCAGACCGTCGAAATTGTCGGCGCGCGCGTCCACGACAAGAATGACGCCATCCATGTCCGCAACCAGGTTCATCGGCGCCCGGGACTGTCCCGGCGCATCGATGACGGCCAGGTCGATGGACTGGCGTACAGCGGCCCAGTATTCCGGCGCACCGCGCAGGGCGGCCTGCATGCGGGTCTGCGGACGGCGTTCCACGCGGGAAACAACCAGCTTGTCGATCGTGGACGGACGCCCGGTCAGGCGCGAATTGGCATCAAGAACCCAGGGCGTGTCCCGGCCAAGCGAAAGGTCGAAGGCCTCGCCACGCACGCGGCAAGCGTCGGCCTGGGCATTGTTCTTGAAGTCCAGGTCGAACAGCCAGACGCCGCGTGTGGACCGCACGGCACTCAGGCGCGAGAGTTCACGGGCCACGGTCGACGCCCCGGCCCCACGGCTGGTTCCCATGACCATCAGCACACGCCCCAGACCGGAAGGCCGGCTGATGGGCTCGAGCTGATCAATCAGCGCACTCATGTCGGACGATAGGTTCACGACCGCTACTCACCTGGAGAATCGTTTCAGATTCCAATCTGCCTCTGGCGTGGTTAACGCGGCGCTTACGCGGAGCGGTCCGGGATGCGCGCGAGCACCGGCAATCCCACCAGCGCCTCACCGAGCGGGTCCGGGCGTGCTGGGGCCTCGACCGGCTGTACGGGCTGAGGCTCGCGGTAGCGCGGCGCCGCGGCCTGGTTCACCGCCTGCGTCGGCGCGTGTCGCTGGGCGGGACGCCGGGCTGCGATATAGGCCCGCCAATATCCCTTGATCAGGCCGAGGAAGACCGCCACGCCGGCGGCAAAGACAAAGGCGGCCATCAGGGCGAGCTTCTTCATGGACGACCCACGCAGTGGCGGTGTCGCACGATCAAATACCCGCACCGCATCAGCAGCACCCGGGCCGAGCGAACGGCGAGCGGCGGCAACAGCTTCCTGCGCGGCAAAACCAGCAGCGGTTTCCTCGGCAGCGGTGACGTCCTGAGCAAGGCGTGTGTATTCCGGTTCCAGGCCGCGCAGGCGGCTGACATCGCCCTGGGCTTCGCCCAGCTGGCGCTCAAAGACAGCAACCCGATTGGCTTCCTGGTCGGCATTGGCGCGGCGGGTAGCCAGTTCAGTTTCCAGTGCCTGGCGCACCGGGTTCACGCCCGTTCGACGCTGGCCCAGACCTTCCGCACCACCGGCATCCAACAGACTTTGAATGGCAGAGATCTCGCGTTCAATGGCTACAACCGGCGGCGCGCCGGGCTGGTAACGCGACAGCAATTGCTCGCGCTCGACCCGGCGGTCCAGCAACAGGGTGGACGCGCCGTTTTCAACATAAAGCTCGATATTGGCCGGGATATTGTTGAGGCGGTTTTCCAGTGCCTGCGCCCCTGCCCGCGCCGCATCCCGATCCGCAGACGCCGTGCGCACCCGGTCATGCAGGGTGGTGACGCTGGTTTCAGCCGCGCTCTTGTCAGAGACAAAATTGGCCAGCGAATGGGTGGCCAGGAAAGCGTCGAGCGCGCTCTGCGCCTCGGCCACAGCCTGGTCGGCCTGTTGGCGGCGTTCGGTGACGGTCTCGATACCGGCCTCGACCAGGATCTCCTGGCGATAGGCCAGATAGGAATCCACGACCGCGTTGAGGATCAGCGCCGCCTGGTCCGCATTGCCGGCCTCGTAACTGGCGACCAGCGCAGAGGAATACGGCTCACGTGAAATCGTCAGGCTGGAATCGAGCGCACGAAGTGCCGCACCATCGGCATTGCCGGAGACCGGTTCGCCAAGAATGGTTTCCGCACCCAGGGCCGCCACGGTCTGGCGCCGCACGGCGCCGGAACCGAGCAATTCGCTTTCCGACTGCATGATCTGGTCGAGCATGAAAGCCCCGCCCGCACCGGCAGCGGCCGGGGTCGGATTGTTTTCCAGCAGGACGAGGAGCCGCGACTGCGCTTCGAAACTCGGCTTGATCAGGGTCAGCGAGGCGGCCACGCCAATGGCGAAAAGCACTGCAAAAACAATGACAATGAAGCCACGCTCGGACCAGGCCAGGGCGATGACATCAAACAGGTCGAGGCCGTCACTGCGCGCGCCACCGCGCAGTGTTTCATTCCCGCCGCGTTGGGCGTCGGAATAAGAACGTCGACTCATGTGCTTATAAAGCGTCGCTCCCGCTTAATTTTTTCTTATCCAAAACAGGCGGAAATGGGCGCAAGTTCAGTGGATCCGAGGATATTCTATGCGTGCCTCTCGTTTCGGCCTCGCAATTGCCGTTTCAATCGGCCTGGCAGCCTGCGCCAGCTCGGGTTCGCTCGCCCCCCCACGGACCCGGCCTGGTCAGGCGGCCAGTTCGCCGCCTGGCAGGAGACCGATCCCGCCTATCGCTTTTTCCCCGGTGACAGCATTGATGTGGTTGTGCATTCCGCATCCGAGCTGAACCGCACCGTTGCCATCGGGCCGGACGGGCGTGTGCCCCTGCCCCTGATCGGCAATGTCATGGTGGCCAATCGCACCGATTTCGAGATCGCCAATGTGATCGCCGACGCCTATGCGCAAAACGTGCTAGTCAATCCGATCGTGGAAGTGCGCCGCGCCGCCCTGGGCCCGCAGAACATCATTGTCGGCGGAGAGGTCAACACGCCCGGCCTGGTCGGGATGACCGGCCCGGTCGGCGCGCTTGAAGCCGTCATGCTGGCCGGCGGTTTCCGCAATACGGCCGCGCGCGGCGATGTCGTCGTCCTGCGCCGCCAGCCCGGCGGCGCGTTGATGATGCGCACCGTCAATCTCCACGACGCCCTGGAAGGTCGCCCGGGTGCAGACCGCGTCCAGCTGCGCCGCCACGACATCATCTTCGTGCCCCGCTCCACCGTGGCGGAAATCAATGTTTTTGTTGAACAATATGTGTCAGGAATTCTACCCCTCGACCAGGCGTTTTCCTACGCGATTGCGGACGCGATTACGAATAATTGATGGGTCGGAACCGGGCCTACACCGCTGGGCACCTGTCACGACACGCGGGCGCGGCCTTTACTACCAGTAGAATTCGCGCTGGAAATAGGTGTGTGTCCCTGCTTGTTTACGATGATAATGGAGCCGAAGTTGTTGGCGCTCCAATGGTCCTCGATTGTGAGAATTCTAGTACCGTCAGCAAGCAAGGGTTAGAAAGATGAGAGCCTGCGGATTTTTGATCGTTGCTTTGGCCATGCTGCAAGGAGCTTGCAGCGCCGAGCCTGATGAAAGCGCGCTCGTTTCGCTCGACCACGACACTGCGATCGAGCTTCGATTGAGGGGCGGAGACCTGAACAATTTGGATCCGTTGGCACTCCAGGATGGTGTGTTGATGCCAGAGGCTTGGGGGTTAACTCTATTCCTGGCGCGGCCAAGAGTAGAGGCAGGCTCTGGCGGTTGCGAGTGGAGTAACCGGGGGGCGGGTAGTTTTTTGCAACAGGGCCCATCAATAGCGCGCTATAATGAAGCTATCCGCACATTGGGGGGAAGACTTTTTGCTGGGAGTCATGAAGCAACCTCAACGGATCTCCAATCATTTGAGGTTGCAGAAGTTTTGGAGCAAGCCGAAGGCGTACCAATCAACCAGCTGGTTTCGACCCATATTTGGACTAATCCCCCTGATAACGCCTTTTACCTAACCGACGGCCAGCGACTTTCCGCTGTGTGTGTACCCTCCTACGATTGTGAAGTGCATCTGATGCTTTCTGAGCAAGTCGCGTTCTTTGGCCGAGTTGAGCCTGATCCGAGAGCGAATGCGGAACGAATTGAGTTGGCGCGTAAAAGCCAGTGCGTCAGGGCTTTAGCGAACGGCTTAATCCAAAGTGTCAGAGATTTCGATGCCGACTCCGGATGACAGGTAAACCCAAATCCAACGTCCTGTCGGCAATACCGGGACAAACACGATTTAATCCCTGTCCTGCCCCAAATGGTGGGCCGACCTTCAACCCAACCAGAGAACGCGAGATCCCCCGTCGGTTCCGACTAGCCGCCTCGAGCTCGACCTCACTCTTTTGGAGGTTCCCAGATCTGTCTCTCCACCAAGCGGCACATCCCCCGCCACCCTGGGCGCGGAACGGAGACTTTGCGGGCTCTGGTGACCCGTCAGGCTGGGTTGTCTGCGCTCGCGTACAAGAGACAAGCGACTCCCCGCGGCATGACACCTGATCGCGACTCAAGCTGGTCAGCCACAGATCAGAGCGACCTGCGCACACAGCTATCGCGGCATATTCCTGGTATTTTTTTGTGTCCGGGCCCGGCAGGCCTCCCCGACCTGCCGGATATTCGGACAGAGTGGTGTGATCCGCCCTAGTGGCGGGTCGAGAGCCACTCGCGCGCAGCCTTCTGCGCATTGGCGATGTCCATATTGGTCATCTGATCTGAAATTTCCTGGCGATAGTATTTCGCCGGCTCGGAACCCATCAGTGCGGCCAGATTGAACCATTTGTGAGCTTCGATGTAATCGATCTCGCCACCTTGTCCCGTGGAATACAGAATACCCAGCTTGCAGAGATCTTCGCCCGTCGGATCCGTGGAAACGGCTTCGTGGGCCTGTGCGGTTTCAACATCAGTGAACGCCATTGCGTCTTCCCCTGTACTACTCGGCAAACACGGCCCTTTTGGGTCCTCTGTTTGCGCCACCATCCTGTCCGAATGCCCTTCGAACGAGTTGGACTTTGAGCAAAGAGAATTGCATTAAGGTTAAGAAGACAAAGAAATATTCCGCCTTAAACCTTTAAATGCGTTAGCTTTTCTTTCCCAAGAATAAACGACTGAGATAGGCATCCACCAGGCGCACCCGCCCGGCATTGCGCACCAAGGGCTCTGTAGAAAGGCGCACCAGGGTCAGCAGGAGGATGATCAATCCGGCCAGCAGGGACAGGGCCAGACCGCGCAAATCCGCCTGGTCCGCCTCGCCTCTTTCCTCCACCACATCGAGCACGGAATACATCTCCTGGCCGAGGCGCGACTGCATGGCCAGGACGGCCGGTCCGACCGCATCGAGCAGAACCGACAAACGCCCGATATCTTCAATTTGATAGATACCGCTTACCATGCGTGTGGTGACCCGCGCGGTGTGATCAAGCCGGATATCGGCCAGCTCCGCCAGCGCGCTGCCCAGAGCGGCGAGATCGGAACGCTGTCCGGTATGGATGCGATTGATGCGGTCTTCTTCACGGCGCGGTGCTGCAAAGGCCAGGTCCGGCCGGAAGCCGGTATCTCTCAGGCTGGCGACCAGCGCCTCCTGGGGCAGATGGATCTCGAACAGCGCGCGCAATTCCTGCTCCAGGCTGACCGGCATACGTCCAGCGACATAACCCGCCCGCAGGATGGACGCCCCGGCCCGCGCCGCGCCGGTATCGCGTCCCAGGTCCACCATGCCCGCTTCCAGGGCCGAGAGGGACAACAGGAAGGGATCAAACTGGCCGCGCGGAATGATGCTGGCCGTACACGGTTCGGCAAAGGCCTCCTGCGCCATGGGTGCCAGACACAGCTGGATCACCAGATGGCGCACACCGGAATAGAAGCGTGTATCGCTGCGATAATGGGTCACCAGTCCGGACAGGGTCGACAGCTCGAGCTGGCCCTGCTGGCTGGCACGGAAAAAATCATCGATCGGCGCGGCCGAGATTTCCCAGACCAGGCGCGAGCGTTCGTATCGGTCCAGGATATTGGCCGGGGCAAAGATGACCGCGGCCGGTTCCAGCCCGCGAATCTCGGCCTGCTGTAATTGTGCGTCGATGACGCCATCGAGGCGGCGCTCGCGCTCCTGCGGCGGCAAGGCCCGCAATTCCGCGTCCAGCTCGGCCGGGTCGCGGCCGGCGGCCAGCAGGCGCAGCGCCAGGGCTTCCTCGCCCAGCCAGTACGGACCCGCCTGGGCCCAGCCGGCAAACCGGTCCAGGTCCGGACGCCGACGGATATCGCCATTGATGGCGTCGGCCAGCTCCTCCACCCAGACGTCATAGGCATCATCACCGGGCGCACGGGAGGCGGCAAAGGCCGTCTCGATCCGCGCTCTGAGATCTGCCGGTGCTGATGCGACCACTCTCAGCCCGCCCATATCGTCCAGAATGCGCGCAGCAAACCAGACTGAGGCCCCGATTGCAGCCAGCAGCAGCGCCGTCTGGAAGCCCTTGAACAGGAGTCTCCAGATCAGCCACATCACCATGCCAAAGGGCGACGCTTCCCAGAAGCGCCCGCGGTCATTGACGTATTCCTCGATACGAGCGAGCCGGCGTGATTCCGCCTCGGTCAGCCCGGCGCGACGGAAGGTCTCCGCGCGGCCGGAGCGATCCTCGCCCCTTGCGCTATTGTCGCTGGTGGCGTCCGACGCCATTCAAAACCCCCATTTCCCCCTGGAGCGGAGATTTGAATACTCGCGCGGACGATGCAAGCGCGTTAGCCCCACAGGCGAAGTTTTATCCCCGGCTGTGACACACACGCCCGCCAACTGTGCCTGCGACGTTACAGCGCTTGGCAGTTTGCCGCGAAAGACCTAAGCAGGACACACACAAAAAGACGAGACCTGATCCATGACCGCTACCGACAGCCTGACCCGCTTTCCGCCCGTATCCATGTCCCTGCAGAAAACCGATCCGGAAGCCTTCGCGAAGGAACTGGGCAAGAGTTTTCGGGAATACGGGTTTGCCGCCATTTCGGACCATGGCCTGGACCAGGACCTGATCGATCGCGCCTATGAGGTTGCCGCGAAATTCTTTGCCCTGCCCGAAGAGACCAAGATGAAGTATTTCATCGAGAACGGCGGCGGCGCGCGCGGTTACACGCCCTTTGGCAAGGAAATCGCCAAGGACGCGCAGCATGTCGATCTCAAGGAATTCTGGCATGTCGGTCGCGACCTGCCCGCCGGGCATCCCTATGAAAAGGACATGGCGCCGAATGTGATGCCCGAAGAGATCGCGGAATGGGAAGAGGTCATCCACAAGCTTTATTCCGCTTTTGACGCGCTGGGCGGTGATGTCCTGCGCGCCATCGCCACAGATCTGGGCCTGGAAGAGGATTTCTTTGCCGACACGGTTCGCGACGGCAATTCGGTCATGCGCCTGCTGCACTACCCGCCGGTCCAGGGCGATACGGGTGGATCCATCCGCGCCGAGGCCCATGGCGATATCAATACCATCACCCTGCTGCTGGGCGCCGACGAGCCGGGCCTGCAGGTGATGACACGCGAAGGCGAGTGGGTCGACATGAACCCGCCGGCCGGCTGTCTGGCCGTGAATATGGGCGACATGCTGTCCCGCTCGACCAATGGCATCCTGCCCTCGACCCAGCACCGCGTGATCAATCCCGAGGGCGCGCGCACCGAGCATTCGCGCTATTCCATGCCCTTCTTCCTGCACTATCGCCCGGACTATCTCATCGAGACCCTGCCCGGCTGCGAGCGCGAGGGCGTTGAACCGCAAGAACCGATCACGGCGCACGAATTCCTGTTCCAGCGCCTGAAAGAAATCGGTTTGATGTAGGTTGGGGGCGATGACAGTTGCGGATGGCCGCAGTCATTACCACCTGTGAAAGATGTCACACCGACACCGTCTTCCCATTGCGACCGCCGTCGCGCTGATACTTGTCGTATCGATTGTTGGTCTTGTGGGCCGTTCCGCGATCACACCCCGGTCCACCGCGTTGCAATGCCAGATCGCCGGGGCCGTGCTCGAGGATTTGCCTCGCGATCTCAACGATCAGCCACCTGGAGAACCAAGCCAGCTACTCGCCCTCTCCCATGTGCTGAGCGATGTCACCCTGGAGCCGCCCAACTGGTCGGATTGGTCTGAAACGCCCTTTACCACCCACCATGACCGTTCGAATTCACTGATCGAAACGCCGTTCGAGCGCTTGCCCGCCACATCGCTGGCCGGGTGTCGATTTGATCGTTTGCCCGGGTGGGAAGCGATCGACGCCATCGGATGGGTCTTCACCCACGAAAATCGACGTCCGCTCTCACACGAACAATATGTTCTGTTCGAGCCGACCAACATCTACGTGTCCGAGACGCGGGAAATGGCCATCATGGGCCTGGGTTTGGAGGGTGAGAGTTTTCTCGAAGGCGCCAGTTTCTCCTCGACGCCTCTCCCAAGCCAAATCCTGCTGATGCTTGAAAAAAACGAAGCCGGCAAATGGCGTGTCACGGGCCATCACTACGTTCGGAACTGGTGACGATCTGATCTGACAGCAACGCACGTCGAAGCCTGCGACCTGTCGATCAAGTATGAATTCCGATCACTAAGCTTGTCATCCCGAACGGAGAGCCGGGCCTGACCCGGCTGGAGATCCGGGATCCTTGGCGCGGACTGATGGGTCCCGGCTCTGCGCCCCGCGTCCGCGGGGCATCCGGCCGGGATGACAAGATGTGTTGTTGCCGAGCAACGCATGATCCAAACGAAAAAAGAGGCACGTGCCCCATGCACGTGCCTCCTTGAGTGGGCATTTCTGAAATACCGGCAGCGGGATTGGTTCACCCCCCCGTCTGCACGCGAAACTATCCCTGGGTTGTATTACTCGTTCGCTAATACGGACGTTACAACACCCTCATGAATAACGATATTCAGGAATGGCGCTCATACGTTTTTGACGAATGTGCGCTGTTTCTCTCTCACGACGGCAGCAAGTTCTTGAGCAAGGACACCACCGGAACAGCCAGCACCGTGAACACGCCGCCGGACACACTCCCGGCCGTGATCACAAGAGCAATCTGCCAGGCAGGCAATACCGCATCGGATTGCGCCGCCAGGATCGCAAGCAACATGAAGGTGGTGGCCAGTCCTGCGGTGATCATCCCGGAAACGGCAATGCGAAATCCCGAGACGCCGTTGAAAGCCGCCACTCCGATGCCAGCGAAAAACACGATGCCGAAGAAGGTATAGGCACCGGAATAAACCCGCGTGAGCAGCGCCGCTTCCTCACCGCTCCAATACCCTGCGCCAGCAGCCAGAAGCCCCGCCAATGGCAGGATGATCAGCCATTGACGGACCGACGCCGCGGGACGCTGCATATCAGAGCCCCAGCTTGTCCTTGAGGATCTGGTTCACCGCTTGCGGGTTGGCCTTGCCCTGCATGGCTTTCATCACCTGGCCGACAAACCAGCCCATGGCTTTCGGCTTCTCCTTGACGGAGGCCGCCTGGTCCGGATTGTCCGCGATGAGCTGGTCGATGACCGCTTCGATGGCGCCGGTATCAGTGACCTGTTTCAGGCCGCGATCTTCCACGATCTGCGCCGGGTCACCGCCTTCAGACCACAGGATCTCGAACACGTCCTTGGCGATCTTGCCGGAGATCGTGCCGTCCTTGATCAGGGCCACCAGACCGCCGAGCTGCTGCGCAGAGACCGGGCTGTCATTGATGCCCATGCCTTCCTTGTTCAGCCGACCGAAAAGCTCGTTATTGACCCAGTTGGACGCCAGTTTCGGGTCGCGGCCCTCGGCCACGGTCTCGAAATAGTCGGCGCGGTCCTTGTCGGCCGCCAGCACGCTGGCATCATATTCCGACAGGCCCAGCTCGGACTTGAAACGCTCGCGCTTCTGGTCCGGCAGTTCCGGCAGGTTCACGCGGATCTGGTCGACCCAGTCCTGCTGGAGTTCCAGCGGCAGAAGGTCAGGATCCGGGAAATAGCGATAGTCATGCGCTTCTTCCTTGGAACGCATGGAGCGCGTCACACCGGTATTGGCGTCGAACAGGCGCGTTTCCTGGTCGATCGTGCCGCCTTCCTCGATGATGTCGATCTGGCGCTTGGCCTCGTATTCAATCGCCTGGCGGATGAAGCGCAGGGAGTTGACGTTCTTGATCTCGCAGCGCGTGCCGAGATGGGAAAAATCACCGGTTTCGCGGAATTTCTCGTACTGGCCGGGCTTGCAGACCGAGACATTGACGTCGGCGCGCAGCTGGCCCTTCTCCATGTCACCGCCACACGTACCAAGATAACGCACGATGGTGCGCATCTTGGAAACATAGGCGGACGCTTCCTCGGGCGAGCGGATATGCGGACGGGAGACGATCTCCATCAACGCCACACCGGAGCGGTTGAGGTCCACATAGGTGTGGCTCGGGTCCAGGTCGTGGATCGACTTGCCGGCGTCCTGCTCCAGGTGCAGACGCTCAATGCCCACCTTGAAGCGCGAACCGTCATCACGCTCACACTCGATCTCGCCTTCGCCAACGATCGGGTACTGGAACTGGGAGATCTGATAACCCTGCGGCAGGTCCGGGTAGAAATAATTCTTGCGGTCAAAACGGGACCAGAGATTGATCTCGGCATTGAGGCCAAGGCCCGTGCGCACCGCCTGTTCAACCACGTGCTGGTTGATCACCGGCAGCATGCCAGGCATGGCCGCATCGACCAGGGAGACCTGGGTATTGGGTGCCGCGCCAAAGGCTGTCGCCGCACCGGAGAAGAGCTTGGCATTGGAGACCACCTGGGCGTGGATCTCCAGCCCCATCACGATCTCCCAGTCACCGGTTGCGCCAGCAATGGTATAGGTATTGCTCATCTCTCGTCTTCCTCGTCGTCATCCCATGTGGGACGTTCATCTTCGGGGACAGCCTGGGCGGCCGTCAGAATTCGTCCGGCTGCCGTAACGGTCAGGCCGAAAAGTACAAAACCGGCGCCCGGCACCATCAGCACGATGGTCCAGATCACCTTGGGTTCCAGCGCCACGATGTCGCGATAGACCAGCGCCCCGGCGAGCAGCAACAGTGCTCCAACCAGAAAGCTGGGCCGCGCCAGTTTGAGCGCAGCAGGAGGGTTTTGCTGGTCCATCAGCCCACCTTCTCCACGATGGCGCCCTGCGGCGGTTCCTTGTGATAGATCTCGATGGCCTCAAAACTCACGCGGTCGCCGTCGCGGGTCCATTTGGCGCGCATCACATCTTTCTTCCACTCCATGCGGAAGAATTGACGCGCCACATTGATCAGGGCGTCACGCTGCGGGGTGATGTCGAGAACCTTGGCCAGCGCGAGAAGATTGTCCGACGCAAACACGCCGCCCAGACTCCAGGCCTGGCCAGCCTCACCCTGGACCACCAGGGCTTCTTCCCCCAGCGGAATCCAGAACACCCCCTCCTCGTCCAGCGTGCCCTGGCGCCGAAACGGGGTACCCGCTCCATTGACGAACCCCAGGGACTGCAGGTGGAACAGGGATTTAAGCTGACCCAGATCGCTTTCATCCACAGGAATGAACTCCCCGCTGACGATCAGCGAGGCGTATTTGTTGATCAGCCCCAGCTCGCGCTCGCCCAACTTGGACAAGGTGGCGAGCAGGCTGGTGGAAATGGCACCGGGGTGCAGGATTTCCTGCGCCAGGCAGGCTGCCCAGACCCGGCGCATAACCGGATCGACGGTGCGTTCGGCACGGGCGGCAAAGGTCAACAGCCAGCCTTCCTCGACCTGGCCTTCAGAGGCGTCACGCGCATCCGCGCCGGTCAGCAGCTGGTCAGCCGCCATGGCGGCAATGATTTCGCGATTGGACTGGGTCAGAACGGCCTCGGCCAGCAGGCGAGAGGAGGCCCGGCCCAGCACTGCCAGGTCCGCCTCGACGACACGCAGAGCCTGAACGCCCAGCGTCTCGTCGACTTTCTCGCCGGAGGCAAATTGCGCGAGCACGACCGCCGTCTCCTCGATCTCGGATGACCACGGCACCCCAATGGTCCGGCCAATCGCCTTCGCCGCCCGCTCCTTCACCGGATCGGGCAGGTCCAGCAGGCCTTGCCAGTTTATGGAGTGTGTCTCAGTCATTCCTGTCTCAATTCTCGCGTCTGGCTTTCCAACGTTGACGCATTTCCTGTTCGGCGATCCGCTGTCTCAACTCGGGAGATGCAATGCTTCGGCATCGGCCGGGCTGTGTCCAGAACGTCGTTCGCCAGCCGAACACAGTCACGACGAGTACAATGGAGAGAAGCGGACCAAGTGCATAGGCCAGCAAACCCAGGCCAACACACCTCAGAGCCAGACGGGCGATCGTAATGCCGTTCAGCTCAAACATCTCTCCCCCCGCCGTTCAACCTACCACCACTTCTCCGGTTTTGCGTTGAAGCCGGCTGCATCCTCGATCGCGTGGCCGACCTTGAACATGGTTTCCTCGTCCAGGGCGCGGGTAATGATCTGCAGCCCCAGCGGCAGGCCATCCTTGTCCGTGCCCGCCGGAACCGACATCGCCGGTACACCGGCCAGGTTTGCGGTCACCGTGAAGACGTCATTGAGATACATCGCGATCGGGTCATCCGACTTGGAGCCTAGCGCAAACGCCGCGGACGGCGCGGACGGCGTCAGGATGGCATCGACGGTCTGGAAGGCCCTGTCGAAATCCTCGAGGATGCGCGTGCGCACTTTCTGGGCGCGCAGGTAATACGCGTCATAATATCCGGCCGACAGCACATAGGTGCCGATCATGATGCGGCGCTGGACCTCGTGACCGAAACCGGCCGCGCGGGTGTTTTCATAGACCGCTGTCAGGTCTTCCCCCTCTTCGCGCAGGCCGTAACGCATGCCGTCATAACGCGCCAGGTTGGACGAGGCCTCGGCCGGCGCCACGATGTAATAGGCTGGCAGGGCGTATTTCGTGTGCGGCAGGGTGATGTCGACGATCTCGCAGCCAGCCGCCTTAAGCCACTCAATACCCTGTTGCCAGGCCTTCTCGATCTCTTCCGGCATGCCATCGACGCGGTATTCCTTGGGAACACCGATCTTCAGGCCCTTCACGGACTGACCACAGGCCGCAACAAAGTTGGGGACTTCATTGGGCAGCGAGGTGGAATCCTTGGGATCATGACCAGACATGGTCTGCAGCAGAATGGCGCTGTCCTTGACGGTCTTGGCGAACGGACCCGGGTGATCCAGCGAAGAGGCAAAGGCAATCGTGCCCCAGCGCGAGGTCCGACCATAGGTCGCCTTGACGCCGACCGTACCGGTAAAGGCTGCCGGCTGGCGGATGGAACCGCCGGTATCCGTGCCCGTCGCACCAAAACACAGATCCGCTGCCACAGCCGCTGCAGAACCGCCGGAGGAACCGCCCGGGGTCAGCATCTCGCCATTGGCGCCCTTCCAGGGATTGTTGACAGGGCCGGTATTTGCCGTCTCGTTGGAGGAGCCCATGGCGAACTCGTCCATCGAGGTCTTGCACAGGAAAACACCGCCATTGTCCCACAGCTGGCTGGTCACCGAGCTTTCATACGTCGGCTTGAAGTCTTTCAGGATGTTCGAGGAGGCCGTCGTGGAGACGCCTTCAACCGCGAACAGGTCCTTGATCGCGATCGGCGCACCTTCAATCAGACCGCCCTCACCCTTAGCCAGCTTCTCGTCGGACGCCGCAGCCATGGCCAGCGTCTTGTCCGCGTCAAACGCCGTGAAGGCATTGAGCGCCGGTTGGGCGGCCTGGCACGCCGCCAAGGCGTCCTTGGCCAGCTCGGTCGCCGAGACCTCCTTGGCCTTCAGCTTGGTCGTCACCTCATCGAGGGAAAGTTTGAGAAGATCACTCATTTGAGCTTATCCGATCTTGTCTGAGCCAGCGGTCTCGCCGGCAATCGATTTTTCGTAAAACACATTGTCTTCGGTGGCGCGGTACTCACCGAAGGCGTCGCAGGGCGCAAAGCCGTGGCTGGTATAGAGCGCAATCGCCGCGTCGGAGCGCGCCCCGGTTTCCAGCACCAGTTTGGAATAGCCCTCGGACCGGGCCCAGCTCTCGACTTGGGACAGGATGGCGCGGCTTGCACCACTGCGCCTTGCGGCGGGACGCGTGAAAAAGCGTTTCAGCTCCACACGGTCCGTGTCCAGCGGCACACCGGCCCCACAGCCCAGCACCTTTTCTCCCGAACGCGCAATAAGAAAACACGCGCCATTGGATGCCAGCGTTTCCGCAGGCATGTGATGGCAGTGCTCCGGCGGGTAGATGTCGAGCATCGTCGCATTGAGCTCGTCAATCAGCGCCCGGGCGTCCGGCGAGGTCGGATCCTCGCGGCATATGTCGATGCGGGCCGTCACTGCCTATTCGACAGATTTCGGCACGACGAAGAAGCCCTCATCGGACTTCGGCGCATTGGCAAGCACACGCTCGCGGCAATCACCATCAGTGACGTCATCCACGCGTTGCGGCAGCGGGAATTTGACCGGCGTGGTCATGGCGTCCACGCCCTCCACGTCAACTTCATTGAGTTGCTCGATCCAGTTCAGGATCCCGTTCAGTTCACCCGTCAGGGCATCCAGCCGGTCTTCAGGCTCGGCAATACGCGCCAGCCGCGCAATGCGGCGTACGTCGTCAGCGGTCACGGACATTGGAAATCACTCCGGATAGTCGAAGCGGAGTGAGTAGCAAGGCGATTTCGCTGGTGCAAGAAAGAGGCGCGGCTCAGCGGGTATTTGCCTGCGAAATGCTGGTCTTTTGTGCTTTTTCGCCCGACCGGGCGGCAACCATTCGCAAGGCGGGTTTGCAAGCGCCCGGCTTGCGTGCCCGACAAATCGGCGTAGACAGACGCCATGCCTATTCTCGAACTCGCAGAATTGCCCGAGGGCGCCCTGATCGCCCTGGACCCGGGAACCAAGACAATCGGTGTTGCAGCCTGTGGCGCCTCGCGCGGCATTCCGATGGCTGTTGAAACCATCAAGCGGACCAAGTTTCGCCAGGATGCCGAGCGCGTGTTCCAGCTCTATGACGAACGCCAGGCCGAGGCGGTGATCATTGGCTTGCCAGTCAATATGGACGGATCTGAGGGCCCCCGCGCCCAGTCGGCCCGGGCCATGGCGCGCAATCTCTGCCAGATCCGCGACATCCCGGTCGCCTTCCAGGACGAACGGCTGTCCACTTTCGAGGCCGAGGAGAAGCTTATTTCCGCCGGTGTCCGTCGCGACAAGCGCAAGGACATCATCGATGCCCATGCCGCCGCCAATATCCTGCAGAGCGCACTCGACCGGCTGGAGATGCTCGGCGAATGAGTTCGATGTGCGCCATCACCCGGTCCTCCTTTCCCTTGATGGGAAAGGTGCCCACGAAGTGGGCGGATAGGGTGCGGCCCGAAGGGCCAGCTTTAGAGGCGCCTGCGGCGCGCACCCACTCCGTCTCCGCCGTCGCTGGCGCTTTGGCGGATCCACCTCGCCCATCAAGGGCGAGGAAATAGAGGGACGAGAATGAGTTCGATCGCGACTGCCCTTCTGCCCGTATTCGGCGTGATTTTCGTGGGCTGGCTCCTGCGGCGCTCGGGCCTGTTGCCCGACAGCAGCTGGGGACCGATCTCCCGGCTCGCCTATCTTGGCCTCTCTCCCGCCATCCTGTTCACATCCATCGCCAGAGCTGATCTCAGCTCCATCCAGCTGGGCCCCTTCATGCTGGCCGCCGTGGGGGGCTTTCTGGGCATGGCGGCCATCACGCTGGCCATCCGCCCCCTGCTCAATATCCCCGGCCCAACCTATACCAGCCTCTTCCAGGCGACCTGCCGCTGGAACGGCCTGCTTATCCTGGCCATCGCCATCTCGATGTTCGGGACGGAAGGTGAAGTCCTGGTCGCGCTGATCATGGCCGCATCCATCCCGCTGGTGAACATGGAGTGCGTCGCCGCTCTGTCGGTCTGGGGCGATGGCGCCAAGCCGGATTGGCGTTCGGTCATCTATCGCATTCTCACCAACCCGCTGATCCTGGGCTCCGGCGCCGGCGGGCTGGTCAACCTGCTGGACATTCCGATACCGGAACCGGCCTGGAACACCATACATCTGCTCGGACAGGCGGCCCTGCCGCTCATCCTGCTGGCTGTAGGTGCCGGTCTCAATTTCACGGCGATGAAAGCGCGCCCGCGCCTGCTGGGCCTGTCGGTCTTCCTGAAGCTGATAATCGCGCCGCTGGTCTTTTACGGTCTTGGCCTGGCCCTGGGCGTTGAAGGGGTTGCCCTGACCGTGCTGCTACTGACCGGCGCCTCGCCCGGTGCAGCCTCAGCCTATGTCCTGGCCAAGCAGATGGGCGGCGACGCGCCCTATTCCGCCGGCGATATCACGGCCTCAGCGCTCTTCTGCTTCATCACCATCCCGTTCTGGCTCTGGCTCCTGGGCTAGTCACCCAGGCAATAGCGCTCGCCTTCATCCGCCAAGCCGAAACCGGCATCGAGCACCTGCTGACGCTCGGGACTGTCGGGAAAGCGCACCGGATTGGTGTGGTTGAAATGGATGAAGCGCACCTTGGCCTTCTCCGTCGCCGGCAGATCGGCAAACCGCGCCATAGAGTGTGTGATGAACGGATGCGGGAAACCGCTCATATCGCGCCCGGGGATTTCCCCATTGGCGAAAAACGTCGCGTCCAGATAGGCCACATCGACCGAGGCGATCATGTCCTCGATGCGGGTGCCTTCCTCGTCCCATTCCTCCCAGCTGTCGATATCGGGCAGGAACAGCGCGGAACGATCCGGTCCGTCAATGCTGAACCCGACCACTTCGGTATATTCCTGGCGATGCGGCACCAGGAATGGGGTCACCGTCAATCCGGCAATCTCGACGCCGATGGACGCTTCCAGCGGTTCCAGCTCGATATTGTCGTAACGCACCAATTGTTCCCATGGACCATTCGAGAACAGGAAGTTTGCCATGTCCGGCATGGCGTAGACCGGCACATCCCGGGCGCCCATGCTTTCAAAGCCCAGGAACATCAAGCCGGTATAGTGCCCCATATGGCCGTGGGTCAGGAAAATTCCATCAAGGCCGGGCGTGGTCTCAACCGGCATGAACTGGTCGAGGCGATAGAGCTGTTCGCGCAGGTCCGGCGTCGCATCGAACAGCACCCGCTCCCCCGTCTGGCGATTGACCACGGCGACAGAGCTGGCCAGGCGCCTCAGGCTGGGGTCCTGCCAGGCCGGGTCATCGGAATTGCCGATTTGCGGCGCGCCGGCATCCTGGGCCACGCCCAAGACAACGAGTTCAACAGTACAGACCGGCAAGGTATCCGGCTGCAGCGTGGCGATGGCCAGGGAGGCAATAAGACTCAACATGAACGAGACCGTGCGCCGGGCAAGGCGTGCAGGTCAAGCCGAAGCACTACGGTCCTGATCAGAACGACCTCCTAGTCCACGCCCACCACATCACTGCGCCGTTCCATCCAGGCGATGTCCCGCCACTGGCCCTGCATCGGTCCATAGCTCATCTTGCCCAAACGCTTGCGATAGCCCAGGAGCTCGAAGCCGCAGGTCCGGTGCAGCCGGATCGAGGCTTCATTTTCACGCATGATCCCGGCGACCAGCGTCCAGATGCCTTCCGCTTCCGACGCCTCCGCCATCGCTGTCAGCAGGGTTCGTCCAACACCCTGTCCCTGCGCAGCACTCGCCACATAGATCGTGATCTCGGCCACGCCGCCATAAACGCAGCGCGATGATGTCGGGCTGAGCACCGCCCAGCCGACGACCTCGCCATCTGCGCCCTCGGCGACCAGTCGCGGCGCTTTCAGCTTTCCGGCATCGAAATCCGCCCAGCCCGGCACGGTGCTTTCAAACGTCGCGTGACCGGTATCAATACCCTGCTGGTAGATATCCAGGACAGCTCCGGCGTCCCTGTCCGTCATGGCGCGAATGTTCGGCATGGTCCTGGCCCCGTGATTCCTGAGCTTTCAGATTTGGCTGCTCTTGCCTCCGAGCGCAACGCCCCCTATACCGCCGCAAACATTTTTGGGCCTTTGTGAATTGGGAGGCAGGATGACCCGCGCGGCATTCTCCTATGATTTCCCGCACCGCCACCTCGTCTCGGTGGCTGATCTCAACCCCGTTGATATTTCCCTGATCTTTGAACGCGCCGAGCACTGGCGCGCGGTCAACAAGACACCGGACAAATCCTCCGATGCCTTGAAGGGAATGACGGTACTGAACCTGTTCTTCGAAAACTCCACCCGAACCCAGGGCAGTTTCGAAATGGCCGCCAAGCGCCTCGGTGCAGACGTCGTCAATTTCGCCATCGCCCATTCCTCGGCCAAGAAAGGCGAGAGCCTGTCGGATACGGCACGCAATCTCGCCGCCATGCAGCCTGACATCATGGTTGTCAGGCACTCCGCAACCGGAGCGCCGCAATTCCTGGCAGAGCGGACGGGCCTGTCGGTCATCAATGCCGGTGATGGCATGCACCAGCATCCGACCCAGGGGCTGCTGGACGTGTTCACCATGAACCGCCACTGGGGCTCGGTCGGCGGCCGCCGCATCCTGATCGTCGGGGATATCCTGCACAGCCGCGTGGCCCGCTCCAATATCGGTCTGTTGTCCATGCTGGGGGCTGAGATCCGCGTCTGCGCACCGCCGACACTGCTGCCCACCGATATCGATCAATGGGGCGTGGACGTCTTCCACGACCTGTCCGAGGCGGTCATCGACTGTGATGCCGTCATGGCGCTGCGCCAGCAAAGGGAACGCATGTCCGGAGGTTTCATCCCTTCCGGCCGCGAATTCTTCCATCTCTTCGGCCTCAGCCATGACACCATCAAGCGCGCCAAGCCGGACGTTCTGGTCATGCATCCGGGACCGATGAACCGTGGCGTGGAAATCCACACCAAGCTGGCCGACGATCCCAAACACTCGGTGATCATGGAGCAGGTGGAAAACGGCGTCGCCGTGCGCATGGCGATCCTGGAGCTGATCGGTGCCAATATCCGCAAGGAGGCCGCGGCATGAGTGCGAGTTTTGCCATCACCAATGCGCGGCTGGTCGACCCGGAGAGCGGTCATGACGGCCCTGGCGGCATCCTCGTCGAGAACGGGCTGATTGCCCAGATCGGTGAAGAGCTGGATCTCAATTCGGCCGACGAAGTCATCGATGCCGGCGGCAAGGTCCTGGCACCGGCGCTGATCGATCTGCGCGCCTCCAAGGAACCGGCCCTGACACCGGATGGGGAGAACCAGTCCAGCCTGGCGGCCGGTGCAGCCGCCGGTGGCTTTGGCACAGTGGTGCTGGCGCCGAACGAACACTCCCCCCTGCAGACAGCGGGCGGATTTGCCGGCATGACCCGCGCGCTCGGCCAACACGGTGTACGCGTCCTTTCAGCAGCCGCCGCGACCCAGGACCTGGCCGGCGAGAGCATGGCCGAGATCGGCCTGATGGCGAAGGCCGGGGCAGTCTACGTGTCCAATGGCGACAACCCGATCGCCGATACCCGGGTCCTGCGCCGGGTGATGAGCTATGCCAGCCAGTTTGATCTCTGGCTGTCGCTGCGTGCTGCGGAGCCGGGGCTGAGCTGCGGCGCGGTGGCCACGGAGAGTGACTGGTCAGCACGTTTCGGACTGCCTTCGGAACCCACCATGGCCGAGCGCATCGCCATTGATCGTGCCGCCTCTGTCGCCGCCCTCTCCGGCGGCAAGCTGATGGTGGATCGCGTCTCGACCGCAGACGGGCTGGCCGCCATCCGGGATGCACGCAAGCGCGATATAGAGATCGCTGCCACAAGTGCCATCGCCCACCTGACCCTCAACGAGGTTGATGCCGGGGGACTGGACAGTGCCTTCCGTGTCGACCCGCCACTGCGTGTTGAAGCGGACCGCCGGGCGCTGGTTGAAGCCATTGCCGCCGGCGAGGTCGACGCCATTGTTTCAGACCACCGTCCCACCCCGTTTGACGACAAGGGCGAGCCGTTTGCCATGGCCATCGCCGGGACGCTGGCGCTGGAAACCCTGCTCGCCTCGCTGCTTGCGCTCGTGCATGACGAGGAACTCAGCCTGGTTGAGGCCCTTCGCCCGCTCACGGCGGGGCCGGCGGATCTGCTGGGCCTGCCACAGGGGCGCCTGACAACCGGTGCGCCCGCAGACCTTGTCCTGATTGATGGCGATACACCGTGGGTCTGCCATCCCGATGACTTCCACTCTCCGCGTGGCAACAGCGCCTGGGCCGGACGTCGCTTTATTGGCCGCGTGACACAAACTTTCGTCGACGGACAATCCATTTACAACTATAACGGGTGACGCCATGGATCTGCTTATTCCAGCCCTCTCCGCCATTGGCGGCTATCTGCTCGGCTCCATCCCGTTCGGGCTTGTCCTGACCCAACTGGCCGGACTGGGCGATATTCGTGATATCGGTTCGGGAAATATCGGAGCGACCAATGTCCTGCGCACCGGCCGCAAGGACCTGGCGGTCGCCACGCTGGTGCTCGACGCGGGCAAGGCGGGCATTGCGGCCGCCATTTTCGGCGCCCTGTTCGGACCGGTCGCCGGCCTGATCGCTGGCGGCTTTGCGTTTGCCGGGCATTGTTTCCCGGTCTGGCTCGGTTTCAAGGGCGGCAAGGGAGTGGCAACCTTCGTCGGCACCATGCTGGTCGTGTACTGGCCCGTTGGACTGATTGTCATCGCCACCTGGCTGGCCATGGCCGCCATTTTCCGCATTTCCTCTCTCAGCGCGCTGATCGCCGCGCTGGCGGCACCGATCGCCGCCTATGCACTGGGCCGACCCGATGTCGCTATCATGTCCGGCCTGCTGGCGGCTTTGATCTACTGGCTTCACCGCGCCAATATCCAGCGCATCCTCAAGGGCGAGGAACCGCGCATTGGCGACAAGAAAAAATCTGAACAGGAAAACGGGGCAGAAACGGAGGAGAATTGAGCCAGCAACCGCTCGACGACCGCAATCGGATCGCCGCACTCCGGCTGGCCCGAACCCCGCGCCTCGGCCCTGCCACCTATCTCAAACTACTGCGCCGCTTCGGCTCACCCGCCGACGCCCTCAATGCCCTGCCCGACCTGGTCCGGCAAAAACGCCTGCGGCCGTTTTCCACACCGTCAGAGGGTGCAGCTGAAACCGAGCTTGAAGCGCTGGCCTGTTCGGGAGATGCCCTCTATCTGCTGGGCGACAGCGATTATCCCGAAGCCCTGTCGCTTATTCCCGACCCACCGATCGCGCTGATTGCCCGGGGTCGATGCGATCTGCTTGAGCGCCCGGCCTGTGCGATTGTCGGCTCCCGCAACGCGTCAGCCGCCGGGGCCCGCCAGGCGCGTGATCTCGCCCGGGCACTTGCAAGCCATGACGTGGTGACCGTCTCCGGCCTGGCGCGCGGCATCGATGGCGCAGCGCATCGCGGCGCGCTGGAAACAGGCACGATCGCCGCCGTGGCCGGAGGCGCGGACATCATCTACCCGCCCGAACATGCCGAACTGCAACAGGCCATCGCCGAACAGGGCTTGGTCATTTCGGAACAGGCGCTCGGCACGCGGCCGGTTGCGCGGGATTTCCCCCGTCGCAACCGGATCATTTCCGGCCTGTCGCTGGCGACACTGGTGGTAGAAGCTGCGCTGCAATCCGGATCGCTGATCACCGCCCGTCTGGCCGGCGAACAGGGACGCGAGGTCATGGCCCTGCCCGGTTCGCCGCTGGACCCGCGCGCACGCGGAACCAACCGGCTTTTGCGTGACGGCGCGCACCTAGTGGAAACGGCCGATGATATTCTCGACATTCTCAAATCCTGTCGCCTGACACCGCAAGGATTGAGTGAACAGGACCAGGGCGCGCTATTTCCTGGGCCGGATGACGACGCTCCGGAGTTCGATTTGCCGGATCCGCTCGCCCACGACAGCGCGGATGGGGCAGGTCTGCAGGCGATGCTGTCGATGGCCCCGGTCTCCGTGGACGAACTGGCCCGTCAGACCGGTCGCCCGCTCGGCGAGGTCCAGGCGGAATTACTGGAACTGGAGCTGCAAGGCGAGATCGCCGTGACAGCGGGTGGGCTCGTTCAGCGAAACGCCGACGGCTAACCAGCAGCAGCTAAGCCCGCAACCAGCCCGCGGCACCTGAAGTCTGACACCTGACAGCAGATTCCCGGCCGCTGACGTCTTGCGCCAGACGCCAAATCGCTTCTGCTATGTGTGGCGAAGGAATGCGGCCGGGACTAGCGCCCCTCCACGCCTTCCATTTCGACCATCTGGGCCGCGACCTCGATCAGGCTACAGGACCGGTCAAGCCCCGCATGATAGGCGCGCTCGCTCATCCGACGCAGATCTTCTGCCAGGTCGATGGTTTCTTCCCGCGCAGAGATGGCGGGCGGCAGCTTCTTTCCGAACAGATCGGTACCCAAAGACGCACGACGCTGAAACAGACGCGACAGGCTCATTTTCCCCTCCAGGCTTTGCCTGAACAGGAATACAATCTTTGCGTGCGCTCCGCAAGCCTCTCGCGACCTAGCGCATGCGCAAATAGCCCAGGGCGATTTCCCGCGCTTCCTGGACCTGGCGGGCCAAGGCCGGCGACCCCTCGCCGGTATCGGGGTGCAGTTTCTTCATAAGGCGCCGATGAGCTGCCATCACTTCATCCTCGGTCGCGGTGCGATCCAGGCCAAGCACCTCGAACGCCTCATCGATGGTCATACGGCCAGACGGGCTTTGAGGTGGCGGAGATTGTTCGCCGGACGCCGCTCCTGCGCCACGCCGCATGGCCTGGGTCAACATGCCCAGCCCCATCAGACCGATCGGGCCGCCAAGAACCGGTGCGCCACGCAAACTCAGCAAGACGCCCGCGGTGATCGCTCCGCCGGCAAGCAGATAACGAACCATCCGTGCCGCCTTTTCGGTCTTCATTCGCGAAAACCACCAGGCAGCGCCCAGAAATCCCATCAATGCAAGCAGGCCTAAAGCAAGTGCGGTCATATCAGAACGGGATGGATTGTCCTTCCAGACCGGGCAGTTTGAGAACGATCAGCAGGTCGCGCAATTCCTGGCGCGCAGCGACGTGGCTCATTGTGAACGGCACGGCGGAGCCGTCTTCCGTCAGATCCAGCAAGGTCAGGCCGAGCGGAAACAGCTCGCGATAGATGACACGCTCTGCGAATCCCGGCGCGAGCCGGAAACCGATGCGTTGCGAGAGCATTTTGAGACCCTCGCCAACCCGGCGCTTGTTGCGGGCATCAAGCATGGACATGCGATTGCGCATGACGACCCAGTCGATCGAAGTCTTTTCGAGAGCTGCCTTGCGCTTGCGACACTCCCAGACCATCTCGCTGTAAACACTTGGCTTGCCGACCTGGTAGGTGTCCGGGTCCACTTCAGCAAGCAGGTCAAAATCGACAAAACTGTCATTGACCGGCGTTATGATGCTGTCGGCAATCGAATGGGCCAGACGGGCGTAGTGCGTATCCGCGCCCGGAGAGTCGATGATGATGAAATCGCAATGGGATTTCAGTTCTGTCAGCAGGTCGGAGAAACGCTCGACCTCTTCCGCTTCAGCGACATCGAGATCCCGCGCGGAACTGGGACTGAGCAAGACTTCGGACGGCTGGGGCAATTCCACCTTGCGGCGGTCAGACCATTCGCGGCGATTGGAAAGATAGCGGCCAAAGGTTCTCTGGCGCAGATCGAGATCAATCGCGCCCACACGTTTGCCCATTCGCAAGAGCGCAATCGCCAGATGCATGGCGACCGTAGACTTGCCGGCCCCGCCCTTCTCATTGCCCACGACGATCACGTGTGCGGCGGTAACGCCGTCACGAACGCGGCTTATGGGGCGAGATGGCAGTTTGAAATTCGAATGCACCGTCATGTCCGAAACACTACTTCGAGCGGCCTCTGATCAATACCGCCCGATGCACATCGGACTGTATTTCCAGCGTTCCGCGGGATTATTCGGGCAGTGCGTGGCCGGAAAAGTCAACGGGCATGCAATAGAGTTCGCCATTCCGCAGACTCGCACACATCGCCTCAGCTTCCGCCCGGCTGTCGAACGGCCCGGCTTTCAGGCGCAAGAATTCGCCCTGATCTCCAATATGGCGTCGCTCCAGGCGGGCTTCAAGAGTAGCAAGTTGCTGATGTTCTTCCACCAATTCGGTCCAACCGGAGACCGCATTCTGCTCCAGCCGATAAGACGCCAGGTGCACACCATGGCGCAGGCTCGGGCCGGCCAGCAGGTCCGCTGGCGGCGCAGCCGGCTCGACCGGTTGCGGACTGGCCACTGCGGGGTCCGACGGGAAGAGCATATCCGCCAGTGCCGTCAACTCTGGCCCCACCTCCTCCAGGCGCTCGGGGTCGAACCGGGCCAGATGCGCGAGCTCCTCGGCTGTCCGATCCGCCAGCGCCGCCGTGTGAGTCGGCGCGACAGTAGGCTGCGGCACGAGCTGCGGCGTCTCCGCAGTCGTCATGCATCCGGTGACGAGGAGCAAACTGGCTGTAACTGCAATTCTTTTCATAAGAGTGCTTCTAGACCGAGTCGTTCGTCTTGCCTCCCTCATCGCTTATGAGTAAGCCGTGTCGATCCGTGTTACGAGACCACCATGCTTACCCAGCAAATCCCGCATGCCACAACGCTCTCCGCCCTGCGCACCCGCATCAAGTCCTGGCGCCAGGATGGCTTGAGCGTTGGCTTTGTTCCAACCATGGGAGCCCTGCACGACGGCCACCTTTCGCTGGTGCGCCTGGCCAAGGCCCATTGTGACAAGGTGGTTGCCAGCGTCTTTGTGAACCCGGCCCAGTTTGCCGAGGGCGAGGACTTTGATTCCTATCCGCGCTCGGTCATTGATGACTCTGCAAAACTCGCCCTGGAAAAGTGCGACCTCGTCTACCTGCCCGAGCGTGAGGCCATGTATCCGGACGGGTTCGCGACCGAACTCGTGGTCAAGGGCGCAGCGCAAGGCCTGGAGAGCGATAACCGCCCGCATTTCTTCCACGGCGTTGCCACGGTGGTGTGCAAGCTGTTCAACCAGGTTCGTCCGGATGTCGCCGTCTTTGGTGAAAAGGACTACCAGCAGCTCCAAGTTATCCGGCAAATGGTTCGGGATCTCGATTTCGGCATCGATATCATTCCCGCCGAAATTGTCCGCGAACGTGATGGCCTCGCCATGTCCTCGCGCAACGCCTATCTCTCGGAAGCCGATCGGGTCCGCGCTGCAGAACTCAACAAGATCATCTTCGCTCTGGCGACAGAGCTGAAGGCGGGTGCGGTGTTGGCCGAAGCGCTTGAAGCTGCGCGTGCGAGCGCCGAGAACGCGTTTGACGCCGTGGATTATCTTGAAGTGCGCAATGCCCAGACCCTTGCCCGCATCGACAGCGAGACGGTGAACGAACCGGCACGGGTGCTGGCGACCGTACGCCTGGGCGAGACCCGGCTTTTGGATAATTGCGCAATCTAGCCTTTCTCCTGCCCGAATTGCCGCTAATCTGACACACGCGACACCATCGGGGACCCAGACATGCTGCGTATTTTGCTGACGGCCAGCCTGCTTGCAGGCCTATCGGGAAGCGCCATCGCGCAAAACCGTGCGAGCATCGTGCGGCCCGAAATCGTCGCCCAGTTTCCGCACGACACCTCGGCCTATACCCAGGGCCTGTTCATCACCGAGAACCGTTTGTTTGAAAGCACCGGACAGATCGGCGAATCCAATCTCCGCCTGGTTGATCTGGAAACCGGTAGCGTGATCGAGCAGCGCGACCTTCCCGGCCGGGTTTTCGGCGAGGGCAGCACGCGTATCGGCGACGAGATTTTCGTGCTCACCTGGCGTGCCCAGCAGGGCTTCATCTACAATGCCGACACACTGGAGCCGATCGAGAACTTCACCTATCCCGGCGAAGGCTGGGGCCTGACGACAGACGGCGAACAGCTGATCATGAGCGACGGCACGGCGCAGCTTCGCTTCATGGATCCTCAAACGCTCGAACTCACCCGCGAACTGGATGTGACCCTGAATGGACGCCCGGTCCGGCGGCTCAATGAACTGGAATGGATCGAAGGTGAGATCTGGGCCAATGTCTGGCTGACCAATCACATCGTCCGCATCAATCCGCAAGACGGTAATGTCACCGGCATTGTTGATGTTCGCGAACTGGTGCCGCCCAGCCTGCGCAATGACCGCGACGCCGTACCCAACGGTATTGCCTACAACGCCGACACCGGACAGATCTATCTGACGGGCAAGCTCTGGCCGGTGCTTTATGAAGTCAGACTGCCTGGCTCAGACGACTGATTACCAGGCGCCCAGTTCCATTAACTTCGCACGCAAATCATCTGGCAGATCTTCGCCACCTTCGCCGGGTCCGGAGAGGTCACGAGGCGCATCTTCGGGCTTGAGATAGCGCCATCCCTGGAAGGGACGTTTCGGAGATGGCGCTGTGCGGATCACCTCCGGCGCCATCACAATGGCGCAGCGCTTGATGCCATCTTCACCCTGAACGCGCTCCAGCGAAATGATCTCCGAGCGGCACTGGATCGATCCGTTGATTACCCAGTAGAGCGACCCGCCACTTTCAATCTCGGTCTGCTTGGTCGGAAACATGCGAGTCACATGCACAATGACCTCGGGTTCTCCGACGGCACGACGACGCGCGCACTCCTCGGTTCGCCAGCGCTCGAGCTGTTCGATCGAACTGACCCCGACGCAGAGTTTTACCAGATGCATGACCATGCACCCGATCTAGGACACAACCGGGCCAGGGTCAAAGCTGGCCCGGCAGTTCAGTCGTGGATTACTCGGCCAGGTATTCGATATCCGAGAACTCGATCTCGATGCCCTGTTCAAAGGTCTGGAAGGCCGCGCTGGCTTCGACATGCTGGACCATGCGGGTCATCACCGGTGCCGGCAGCCCTTCGAACTGCTGATAGTATTGCCGCAGTTCAAACGCGTTCACCCGGACAGCGAAGTTTGGCTTGAAGCTTTCCTCGGCATAGATGCGAATCTGCTGCACACGGGCCGGGTCGTCGGAAATGGTGAGCACGCCTGTCAGGTGCTCCGCCATCTCGGCTTCCTCGGCATCCAGCACGGGTGTGAAGGAGAAATGGCTCAGCCCACCATTTGCTTCGAGCAGGTTGAGCGACCCCGGCTCATACTCAAAATCACTGGTAGAGAAAAACAGCCCCGAGCCTTCGTCTTCGTCCTCGCTGGGATCAATGATGTCTTCCCAGATGGCGCGCAGCTCATCATCCATCTCCTCTTGCGAGGGTGAGATCAGCGTCCATTGCTCGACCTCGGGCAGGGTTCCGTCAAAACGCCCCAGGACGGCTGTCTCACCGCTGGTAATGGAAATGCTGAACCGCCAGTCATCGCGCTGACCGTCATTCACGCTGGCGCTGAGCGCTTCGGCGACGGGCTGTGGCAGTGCGGTGTCATCAAGGGTAATCGCTGCTCCGAAAACGAGCAGACTCAGGGCTGTGGTCGCAAACATGCGCGCTCTCCATTCCCCTGCCCCGCCTTGTTATAGACACAAGCTGGGCGGGTCGTCTTGCGAAAAATCACGCAGCGTTGCGATCAACAAAACCGTTGGAGCTGTCGAGGTCGATATCGAAGGTCGTCTCGCTTTTGGGCATCGGCTTTTTGCCATCGCCGAAGACCTTGACCTTGAGCTTCCAGGCCAGGTTGATGACCCCTTTGAACTGCGCGCCCAGCCCTGTCGTTGCAGTGGATTTGGGTGTGTACCCAAACTGGCGGCGCAAGACCCCATTGGCAAACAGGATGGCGTTCAGCTGACGCGATTGCGGCGTCGAGATCTCGAACGGCACAGAGACATTCAAACCGCTCTGATTCTCGATCCGGTGCGGACCATGAAGCGGCCAGTTGGCAGCCATGCCAGGCTGGAGGTCGATGGTGAAGGCATCCGCATCCCACGCCGGGTCGAACGGGATATCCTCGGTCTGGTCATGGTGAAGCACAGCCTCGACATCATCGCGATTGAGGTAGGGCATTTGCGGCGGATAGGTCCGGAAACGCTTCACGCCGCGCATGTGCCACAACATGGTTTCGGACACATCGGAGTGACAGAAGACCTGGGCCGTCGGTGAAGAAATCAGGATGCCGGCCTCCGCAGAGAGCGGTTTGAAACTCGGATCAGCCTTGCGCATATCGTCCAGCATGGCGTCATAGATCGGGCGATATTCCGGATCACGATCCATGGCGTGACGCAGATTGATCCACAGCTTGCCATTGCGTACGGCCTCGATCAGCTGTTCCCCGGACAGATCACCCGGATCACCGGCGCGCCAGCTGTCCCGATCTGTGGCATCCTCTCCCATCGTGCAGAAATCGCACAGATCACGCGGATGGCGATCGATGAGTGCAGCGAGGGCGACATCGGAAAAAGCGTGATGTTCGTGATAGTTATGCTGAACGACGACCGGCGTGTTGCGGAAGTCCCGTTTGGCTTCCAACGACCACTGGCTTGAAAAGCGTAGCATGTGAGTGTCGCGCATTGATCCGCTCCGTGCTTGTTCACTCAGGAAGCAGCAAGGAGCGTGCCGTTTTCACCGCTGGCGCGAAATAATCAGGCCTCTGCCGTTTCTTCCTGCATGGCGACGAGAATATCACCCTCGGCCACCTGGTCTCCCGTTGAGACTGCCACCTCGCCGATCACGCCATCACGCGGTGCCGGCAGGGAGTGTTCCATCTTCATCGCCTCCAGCACGACCAGCGCCTGGCCCTTGGTGACGGTATCACCCGAGGAGACGTTCAGGGCGAGCACCTTGCCGGGCATAGGCGCCTTGATCACGCCGCCGGCCTCGGCGGCATCCGCTGCGGCATCGGGATGCGGGAAGGCGTAGAGTTCGGAATGCCCGCAGGAAGAGACCAGATAGCCCTCTTCCAGGAAATCGACTTCGGCGCTGACTGCAGCATCGTCCACAGCGGCCTGGAAGAAATAACCCTCCTCCCCGCCACTGCCATCAATCCCCTCCAGCGACAGGGTTTCATCGCCGATGCTGACGCTCATATCCTCGTCATGCAAGCTCAGCGCGACCGAGACGGTCTCCTCACCCACCTCGAAGCGGTCGCCCAGGCGCGCGCTCGTATTCATGCGCCAGCCGTCTGCGACTGCGAACGGATCCGCATAGTCACTGCCATCGCCATTCTCGAGGATGGAGGTCAGCGCTGCGAAACCGGCAGCCACCAGGTCAACGCGCGGCGGGATCAGATCGGCCTCGCGCTCGCCAATGAAACCCGTCGTCAGCTTTTCGTCCAGGAAATCGGGGTGCAGCACACAATTGCGCAGGAAGCCACCATTCGTCTTGACCGGCCAGACCGCGAGTTCTTCCAGGGCCTCGGCCATCAGATAGGCCGCGGAGACCCGGTCGTGATCATAGGTGATGACCTTGGCAATCATCGGATCATAGTAGAGCGAGACCTCTCCGCCCTCCTCAACACCGGTATCCACGCGCACGCCGTCATCCTCGTCGGGCAGGCGCAGGATATTCAGCGGGCCCGTCGATGGCAGGAAACCCGATTGCGGGTCCTCGGCGTAAAGACGCGCTTCCATGGCATGGCCCTGCAGGCTGATCTCGTTCTGCTCGGGCACGCTGCCACCGGAGGCAACATGCAGCTGGAGTTCGACAAGGTCGAGGCCCGTGACCTCCTCGGTCACCGGATGCTCCACTTGAAGACGTGTATTCATCTCCATGAAATAAAAGCCATCTTCGCGAAGCGGTCCGGAGCCATCGACGATGAATTCCACCGTGCCGGCTCCGACATAATTGACGGCCTTGGCCGCATTGATCGCGGCAGAACACATGGCTGCGCGCACGGCCGGCGTCATGCCTGGCGCAGGCGCTTCCTCGATCACTTTCTGGTGGCGGCGCTGCAGGGAGCAGTCGCGCTCATAGAGGTGAATGACGCGCCCCCGGCTATCACCGAAGACCTGCACTTCGATATGGCGCGGATTGGTGATGAATTTCTCGATCAGAACGCGATCATCGCTGAAGCTCTTGCTCGCTTCGCGCTTGCAGCTTTCCAGGGAGGACAGGAAATCCTCAGCCGCGTCGACCTTGCGCATACCCTTGCCGCCGCCGCCGGCCACAGCCTTGATCAGGACCGGATATCCGATCTTGTCTGCAGCAGCCTTGAGCACGTCCGGGTCCTGGTTTTCTTCGTGATATCCTGGCGTTACCGGAACCTCTGCACGTTCCATCAAAGCTTTGGCCTGGTCTTTCAACCCCATCGCCCGGATCGCATCCGCAGACGGTCCGACAAAGATGATGTCATTGGCGGCACAGGCCTCGGCGAACTCCGCATTTTCGGACAGGAAACCATAACCGGGGTGGATCGCATCCGCGCCGGTCTGTTTGGCCACTTCGATGATCTTTTCGCCGAGCAGATAGCTTTCAGACGCAGCAGCAGGGCCGATCAGCACGGCTTCGTCGGCCTCACGCACATGCGGTGCCTGGGCGTCGGCTTCCGAATAGACAGCGATACAACGAATGCCCATACGCTGGGCGGTTCTCATGACACGGCGGGCGATCTCGCCCCGATTGGCAATAAGCAGCGAATTGATCATGGAGAATCTCGGTCCTCAGGCAGGTTTGGAGCGTTGTATTGCACAGCCGCGACCAGGACGAAACTGATGATCATCAGAAGATACCACGAGCCGAGCTTGGCCAGCGACACCATGTGCCACTCAACCTCCTGCCCGGGATAGGACCAGGCGCGTGCAAAGGTGCCGATATTCTCGGCAAACCAGATGAACAACGCGACCAGGACAAAGCCGATGACCAACGGCATGGGTCGGTGCGCGGCATCCGGTCGAAACCAGACCATACAGGGCCCATAAATCAACACGGTCGCAATGAAGAGCCCCGTCCGGATATCGGGCAGGTAATGATGGGCGAAAAAATTGATATAGATCGCCAGCGCCAGCAGCCCCTGCATCCAAAGCGGCGGGAACCGGTCATACCGGAAGTCGAATATTCGCCAGACCCGCGCGAGATAGGACCCCACCGCGGCATACATGAAGCCGGAGAAAAGCGGCACACCGGCAATGCGCAGAAAGCTCTCCTCCGGATAGATCCAGCTGCCGGCATAGGTCTTGAAAATTTCCATCACCGTGCCGACCACGTGAAAGACGGCGATGACCCTGGCCTCCTCCCAGGTCTCCAGCCTGCTGGCAATGAGCCCGACCTGGATCGCCAGCGCGGCCAGGGTGAGGAAGTCGTAACGGGGCAAGGGTGCGTCCTGCGGATACCAGAGAAAGGTCACCAGCAAGAGCGCCAGCATCAGCCCGCCAAAAAGGCAGGCCCAGGCCTGTTTTATGCCAAAGGCGAGAAACTCGAACAGGCCCTGCGTCCAGGGGCCTTTGACAAAGGCCCGGCGAAACGCCTCGCGGCGTTCATGCAGGACTGTGTGAGGATCAAACCCGCTCAGCAGCGCACTACTCCGCCCATTTCGGCTTGCGGCGTTCGAGGAAGGCTGCCAGGCCTTCCCGGCCCTCTTCAGAGGACCGGCGATGCGCAATGGCCCTGGCCGTATGTGTCAGCAAGCCGTGATCGATCTCGCGCCCGGCCACATCATCGACCAGCGCCTTGGCATCCGCGACTGCGCCCGGCGCGGCACCAAAGGCTAGCTTTGCGAGGTGTTCTTCCATCTGTGTCATCTCCTCCATGGTTTCGACCGCGTACTGGGCCAGGCCGATCTGCTCGGCAAAGGCGCCGTCGAAACGCTCCCCGGAGGTAAACAGCGCGCGTGACCATTTCGGGCCGATGGCGCGGACAACATAAGGAGAAATCGTGGCCGGGGTCAGACCGAGGCGAACCTCGGAGAAGGAGATCTTGGTATCCTTCATCACCACACCAACATCACAGGCGGCCAGCAGGCCGGCACCCCCACCCATGGCCGCGCCATGCACAAGGGCGACCGTCATCTGGGGCAGGTCATAAAGACGCTTGAGCATGGTCGCCAGGCCCATTGCGTCCTCGACATTGTCGGTTTCGGTGTAGTGCGCCGCCGCCTTCATCCAGTCCAGGTCGGCACCGGCGGAAAAACTCGGCCCATTGCCGCGCAGGAAAACCACGCGGGCCTCGTCGGTATTGGCGCGCAAGGTCTCGAAGATATCGGACAGGCGCTCGATTACCTCGGCATTGAAGGCATTGTGCTTGTCCGGCCGGTTGAGCGTGATGACAGCAACACCGGCGGGAGAAACGTCGAGGAGAACGGGGGCATCCGACATGGGCCATTTCCTTCTATGCGCTTGGAAACCTGCCCCTAATTAAAGCCGCCCGGGCCATGCGCCAAGAGCGCGATTGCCGCAGCGAACAGAAAAAAGGCCGCCGGCAAACGCCAGCGGCCCGAAGTCATCGGTAATTGTGTCAGAGCAAATGACCGGGCTTATTCGCCGCGGAAGAAAATGCCCTTGACGATCGACAGCACGATGATGGACAGGAAATAACCTGTCGCCAGCGCGCCGAGATACAGCAGATAATCTGTCTGGGTGAACTGTGCGCCGAACGCTGCGAACTCGAAGTCTGCAGCGCTTGCACCGCCACGCACCATCGGCATGACATTGTCGACGATGACGTGAATGATCACACCCACAACGGTGAAGATCAGGATGGCACCGAACTCGCGCATCAAAAGCGCCAAGACGAGAGCAATCACGCCGAGCTGAATACCGAGCGGCATCCAGTTTACGACTGATCCATCACCTGCATGGGCCGCGAGACCCGGCATGAAGAAGTCGATTACGGGCTGAAGATAGCCCATGATTTGATCCAAAAATTCCATGTCGCGGTCCCCTCCCGCCTAACCAAGCTGAACACTCTTACCCCAAGACGCGTTCCTGAGGTTAACGATTCATTGAAAATTCCCTTCAGGAAAGCGAGTTCTCCTCTCAGGGGAATTTTCTTAGCCTTTAATCACAACCCTTTTCACAGCGAAGAGAATTCCCACTGCAATCAGGTATCCAACAAACAACAGTCCCACATACCGCCAGAACCAGGGCTCAAGCACTTCCGGGATCCGGAAAGGACCAATCTCCGCAAGCACGGGAACCAGGGCATCCAGGCCGATATGAGCGAGCACAGCGGTCAGAGCGACCACAAAAAGCCGGGACCAGTTCGATAGCGCCAAGGCTGCAATGACTGCGATGACCAGACCCTGAACGGCATTGACCTCTGCAAAACCTTCCCGGGCGAACGTCAACGCGTCTTGTACAAACTCTGGCATCTACTCCCCCTGAACCCGCCTTGCTCGCTGGGCGTCGGGAAAAAGTATTAACCAAAGTTTAGACTTTGTCACCGCCTGAAATCGATGCCTACGACGGCACAGTTACGGGGCCGCCGTCTTTTTCGCTCGATTTACAACTATCGGGCGATTTCCAGCATCACTTCATTGCGTCGGAAGGGTGTGGGCACCCAGGGGGGATCATAACGTGCATAAACGGCCTCTCCGCGCACCTCATACCCCTGCTCGCTCAACCAGGCGCGCAGCTCTGTTTCATACGTCATGAAGCGCGATTCCCGAGCGCCACCGCTGAAACGGACAATCGCCATGCGGCGCGCTTCCTGTTCCCGGATCTGGACATTGGGATTATTGGGCCGGGGCAAGGTGTCCATTGTGTATTCAGCCGGCATGACGAATCCCACGCGCCAGGTATCGCCCTCGCGCCCCTGGACAACGGGCGTGGTCATGGCGATCTCTTCAGAGCGCTGCTGGACCACCGGGGTGGTCATGGCGATTTCACCGGACCCGCCCTGCGGCGCTGTGTTATTGCCGAAAATGAAATCCGCGAGCGGGCGGAAGCCGGCATTACCGGCGCGCGACATCTGGGTCGTGCCAACTTCAACCTCGGCCATCAACATGGCGTCATAGTCGCGAATCTCGAACGCGCCGGCGCGCAGAACGACTGTGTGGGCGGGTTCATCCTCCGCCATGGCGGCAGTGGACAGGCTGAAAAAAGCCAGGAATGCGAAAAAACGGGTCATGGAAAGCTCCAGGTTGCATATCCCGTATACGTTGCGATGACCCGGCTGGATTAGAATCTAGTCGTAGGGAGAGGCAGGCTGGTCAGACAGAACGTGCGGACAATGCTCCGCGTCCATCTCGTCACTGCGCAAGGTAAACGTCGCCCGCCGCACGATCTCGCTGTCTGGTCGATACGCGACTTCATCCAGCTTGGCGTCCGGCGATATGGTCACCGCATCAAAATGCTCGTGGTCCCAATGCTCGTCCAGCCGTGAAAGCTGGCTTACCAACACATCTCGACCGGCTGCATTGAAATGCACGAGCAACTCGCCCACTCCACCGTTTTCGCCCGGCTGAATCTCGATGGTGATGCGCGGCCTGCTCATGACCTACATCCGGAAGACGCCGAACTTGGTCTTCTCGATCGGTGCGTTCAGTGAAGCAGACAGGCTGAGGCTCAGCACCCGGCGGGTATCGCCCGGGGCGATAATGCCGTCATCCCACAGGCGGGCCGTGGAATAATAGGGATTACCCTCGGCTTCATAGGCTTCACGGATCGGTTCCTTGAAACTCGCCTCTTCCTCGGCAGACCAGTCCTCGCCGCGATGCTCCATGGCGTCGCGCTTGACGGTGGCCAGAACGGAGGCTGCCTGCTCGCCGCCCATGACGGAGATGCGGGCATTGGGCCACATGAACAGGAAACGCGGCGAATAGGCCCGGCCACACATGCCGTAATTGCCCGCGCCATAGGAGCCACCGATGATGACGGTGAATTTCGGCCCGGCATAGGTCGATACCGCCGTCACCAGCTTGGCGCCGTCCTTGGCAATACCGCCGGCCTCGTATTTCGAGCCGACCATGAAACCGGTGATATTCTGCAGGAAGACCAGCGGGATACCGCGCTGGGCACACAGCTCGATGAAGTGCGCCCCCTTTTGAGCGCTTTCCGAGAACAGGATGCCATTATTGGCGATAATGCCGATCGGCATGCCGCAAAGGCGCGCAAATCCGGTGACCAGCGTCTCGCCATAGAGTTTCTTGAACTCGTCGAATTCGGAATTGTCGACGATGCGGGCGATCACTTCGCGCACATCATAGGGCGCGCGGATATCGGCCGGGATCACCCCGCCCAGCTCGCTGGGATCATATTTCGGTTCAATGCTGGCCGTGACGTCCAGATCGACGTTTTTCACCGTGTTGAGATTGGCCACGATGCGACGCGCCATGTGCAGGGCGTGCTCGTCATTGGCGGCGTAATGGTCGGCCACGCCGGACGTACGCGCATGCACGTCGGCACCGCCCAGATCCTCAGCCGAGATTATCTCGCCCGTGGCGGCCTTCACCAGCGGCGGGCCGCCCAGGAAGATGGTGCCCTGCTTGCGCACGATAATGGTCTCGTCGGACATGGCCGGCACATAGGCACCGCCAGCCGTACAAGAGCCCATGACCACGGCGATCTGCGGAATACCCTGCGCGGACATGTTGGCCTGGTTGTAGAAAATCCGTCCGAAATGCTCGCGATCCGGGAAGACGTCCGCCTGGTGCGGCAGGTTCGCGCCGCCACTATCGACCAGATACACACAGGGCAGACGGTTCTGCATGGCGATTTCCTGCGCCCGCAAATGCTTCTTCACCGTGATCGGATAATAGGCGCCACCCTTGATGGTCGGGTCGTTGCAGACGACCATCACTTCGCGGCCGGAGACGCGGCCAATGCCGGCGATCATGCCCGCACCGTGGACATTGCCCTCATACATGCCATTGGCCGCCAGGGCCCCGATCTCCATGAAGGCCGAACCCGGATCCAGCAGGCGCTCGACACGTTCACGAGGCAACAGCTTGCCGCGCGACAGGTGTTTCTCACGAGAGCGCTCCGATCCGCCCAGGGCGGCCTCGGCCGTCTTGCTCTGGAGTTCGCTCAGAAGCGCATCCATCGCGGCCTGGTTGGCGTTGAAGCTCTCGGAATTCGTATCGATCGCGGAAACAAGCTGGGTCATGGAAAACCTAGAAGTAGCGGGTGGTTGGGCGCTGCTTAACCCGCCCAATGAAGAAAATCCATCTCGCATGCATCCAAATGCGGTCGCGGGCGCATCACACTTGTGTTGACCGGGCGCCCCTCCCTCCCGTGCCAACATAGTAAATAAAATATTTCGCGCCTCCCACACCCCAGCCGGGCGCGGATCAGACCGGCGCTTCGTCCTTGCAGGACAAGGCGCCGGTCACATTCTCCCCAGATCATTTGGAGGACGGGCTTTGATTCATTATTCGTCGCGTTACGATCGAGAGCCTGTCTAATCGAGAGAATTGTAATACCCGTTTTAACGACTGATTCAGAGCTGACGCTCACGCTTTTCGTACAGGGGAACGCCCACAGGGGACTGGGCCAGTTGGGAGGTGTTTATGCGTAAGAGTATATCTCTGGCCACACTTGCCATTTCGGCAGTTTCGGCGTCGCCGGCGATGGCGCAATCGAGCGATTCGCTTGCCTGGCAGACCGGCCTGAGCATCGAGGAAAACGACGAGAATGTGCGCTGGCGCTTTGCCACGGAACAGATCGACCTGTCCGGCAATGCGCTGACGGGCGATTTTGGCGAGACAGCGGAAATCTCTGCGCTGACCGGCGAGATCGAGATCCACCCGTTCGGCGATGAATTCTACCTGTCCGCGGGAGCCCGGCAGAGTTTCGAGACCGATGCGCCGGACTGGGCGCTGTCGGAAAGCGAATACCAGTACGATCTCATCCCCCTCTCCCAGCTCTCTGAAATCGAAGGCTCCAACCGGCTGGCCGAGATGACACGCTATTTCGGTGCCGGCGTGACAGTGCGCACGATCAACGCCTGGGACCTGACCCTGGAAGGCGGCGCCTATTTTGGCGATAATCGTGCCGACCAGATGCAGATCTACGATCCGGAAACGGGCGAGACGCAGGTCCTGCTCGATGATCTGGACAAGGTCGACCGCGAAGCCATCGGCGACACCCACGCCCGCTCGGTCCGCCCGGTCGGACACTTCGTCCTGCGGCGACGGTTCTAGGCCAGGTCGTCGATATTCTGAACTTGCTCCAGCGGATGAGCGCCTTACGGTGCCACAAACTCCAGCGAGAGCTCCTCCGCCATGTCCACACAAGTCCAACTTTGTTTCACCCGCGATGATGAAGCGGTGGCAGAAAGACTGAAAGGTATTCTGAGCCAGGCCGGCTACCCGGTCAGCGCACCGCAAGATGCCGCATCGATCTGTCTCTTCCTGTGGAGTGAGGCAGCTCTGGAAGATGCGGATTTCCAATCACAGACCAGCCAGCATCCGCTTTATCTTGATCTCGAAGTAGACGCGGTCGGGCACCGGATATCGCAAGCCCGTTCAACGGCCACACCCCAATCATTGCACTCGCAGACAAGAGTTGGCGCAGGTCCGCTTCACCAATTACTCTTCGAAGAACGACCGATCGATCTCTCATCACCAGAACTGGTCGATGAACCGGCCCTGATTGGCCATCTGACTGCCAGGTTGAAACTCATCGAAAACCTGATCGCCGTCGTCCCCGACTTGCAATCCCGCCTTCGCCAGCGCTCCTGGAGACTGACTCTCGCTGAAGAAGAAAATGTCCGGGTGGTTGCTGCACAGCAAGCAGGACAAGAGCTCAAAGAGGCGCTGAAGCTGTCACCCTCCGTCGGCAATCTCGCAAGACGAGCCAACGTACTGTTGATACAGACACTTCAAACACCAACCACCAGTCCGACTGGGTTGGTTGACCTCGAGTTGTCGCTTGCCGACTGGACAAAAAACGCCCAGATCTGGCAGCGACTGGGGCAAGAATTCAACACGGCACGCGAACTAGGGCCGGCGGCGCTTTTGAGCCACCTTAAGAGCCTGGCCGACGCCACGTCATCGCCCAAAGACCTGCTCCTGACGCGTCGCCAGTGGAGTGCCCTACGCACCGGGCTGACGAACGGTTTGAAACGTGCTGAGGCACCTGAGAGCTGTCAGCGGCTGCCCGCGCCCGAGTTTGCTCAGGCGATGGCTCTGATATCGGATAATCCGGCACAGCGCGCAAATGCAGCGATGCGTATGAACATCACAAGCGTCGAAGATCATATCCGGCAAAGAGAGATTCTCGAAATCGCGTCCGAGGCGGGTAGCTCCCAGGCCAGCCGGGCCCTGGTCAGGATTTACCGTGGAGAAGAAGCGTCCCCACGCCCCAGCTCGAACCTTTCCTTCGCACAGGGTCTCCTCTCCATGTTCGGGCTGTCCAAACGCTTCCATCCCGCCATGGCGGTGAATGCGGAGAAAGCGGATTTTTATCTCGAGCGAGCTCACACACAGGGAGATTATGATGCATCCATCGAGCTCGCCTGGGCATGCCTGGATGGACTGGCAGATGACACAGACGGCCAGCGGGCCATCACGATCATCACTGAACTCGAAAACAAAAAAGTCAGCCTTGGCATTGATGCTGAGGTGTTTGCCGAAGCCTTCTGGACGGGCGAGTTTGGAGTTGAAGACAAAGCACTGGCCACGGCCATTCGCTTGCGGGCCGTCAGAAGCGGTGAGTTTCATGAGGCATCAGCCATCGCCCTTGGCGATTGTTATCGCGACGGCACAGGCGGACTGAAACAGGATAAAAAGCAGGCGGCGAAACTCTACCGGAAAGCAGGCTCAAACTCCGACGATCCTGAAATAGTCGATATCTGCGAACAGAGACTGGAGGAGGTCGACGAGTAGCGCCTTCTTCAGTAGTGGCGAGACCGACCGGGCTTGTCTCACGTCTCTTCCCCCTTCTCCCAACTCGCGAACCGGCCTAATGTTGGCGTGCAATCAAATGGTTCGCGTCATTCATGCCGTTAAATCTCTCATTCCTGCCCTTCCTCAATCGTGTCGAGAAGACTGCGCTGGACGCGGTCGAGCATGAGGTTGAATGGTTTTGCCTGCCGGCTGGGCAGATGCTGTTTCGCGAGGGCGATGATGCGGACGCCTTCTATCTGGTGCGTTCCGGTGCGCTGGCCGCGTTTCGAAACGGCGCGCTCGGTCGGCCGGACCTGATCGGCTATATCCGCGCCGGCGAGCCGGTGGGCGAGATGTCCCTCTTGGACGAAACTCCTCACAGCGCCAGCGTCTATGCCCTGCGCGACAGTGAGCTGGTGCGCTTGCCCAAGGCCAGTTTTGAACGCCTGACCCGCAAACATGCCAGCCTAATGCGCGAGCTTGCCCGCATGATGCTGGCGCGGCTGCGCAGCTCGGATCGCTCGACCGGGTCAGAGCCCAAGGTCTTCGCGATGGTCTCGACCTCGCCGACGATTGATCTGGATTATCGTGCCAACGAGCTCCGCGACGCGCTGAAACGCCTGGGACTGAGTTGTTATATCGGCGATGAGGCCTGCTCTGAATGGAGCGGGCAGAAGCTGGACGCCATCGAGGCCGAGCATGACATCGTCCTGCTGACCGCGCGCCTCGCCAACCCGTCCTGGGCCCGCCGCGCCATGGGCCGGGCCGATCGCATGTGGGTGTTCGCACGGGCCGATGCCCGGCCGTCCAGCCCGCTCCTGCCGGACGACCCCTCTCCTGCCGCCAAGCTGAAACTGCTCGATGTGGTTCTGCTGCACCTGGGCGGGATCAGACAGGCCGCCCGACCGCAGGAATGGATCGAAGCGGCCGAAGCGGCACGCATCTTCCACTGGCGCCAGGATCATGCCCGCGCGGACGCCGACAGGCTGGCCCGCACGATCGCCGGAAAGTCGGTAGGCCTGATTGTGTCCGGGGGCGGCGCCCGCGCCTACGCCCATATCGGGGCGATCCGCGCCCTGCGTGAGGCGGGCATGCCGATCGATTTTGTCGGCGGTGCCTCCATGGGGGCGATCATCGCCGCGGGCATTGGTCTGGAATGGAGCGATGACGAGCTGGAAGCGCGCGTCCGCGAAGCCTTTGTCGACAGCCACCCGCTGGATGACTGGGCCCTGCCAGTGGTGTCGCTGGTCAAGGGCGAAAAGGTGGATGAGCGCCTGAAACATCATTTCGGAGATGTCGAGATCGCCGATCTCAAACGCCCCTTCTTCTGCCTGTCCTCGAACCTGGCCAATGGCCGGCCCTATGTGCACCGCGACGGACGGCTGAGGGACGCACTGCGCGCCTCGATCGCCATCCCAGGCCTGTTGCCGCCGGTTGTGCACAATGGCCAGATCCTGGTCGATGGTGCCGTCTTCACCAATTTCCCGGCCCAGCAGATGCGGGCCTTCCATCGCGGTGCCGTGGTCGGCGTGGATGTCACACGCGCCCAGGGGCTCAATCCGGCCGATTTCATCGATCCGCCCGGCTTTCTCTGCTGGGTCAAGGATAATGGCCTGAAATCCCCGCCCCCGATCGCCTCACTGCTGATGCGCGCAGCCACGGTCGGCGTTGCCGATCACCGGGATATCGGACGCAGTGCAGCCGACCTGCTCATCCTTCCCGAAACCCGTGTGGATATGCGCGACTGGGAGCGCTACGACGAATCCGTCGAGGCCGGTTACGAGGCCGCCCAGGGCATGCTGACGGGCATTTCCGAAACCATGCGCCGCAAGCTCCACCTGCCGCTTCCCATGATGTAACGCGTCGCGACGCCGATCAGTTCGGCAGGTCGTCGAGGCGCCCTCTCAGAACCAGCGCCCGTCGGGCGGTATGGTCCATCTGACAGCTGGCATGAATGATCTGGGCAATGGTTCCGCCATCAAACACGGCACGCTCGGCCAGGCAGTCTGCATCGCGGAAGGTAATCCAGGCGCGTTGCGCATCCAGCAAGGCATCGGCCGCCATCATGCCCTCATGACGCTGGCGCAGACTGATATAGCTGGCATTGAGCACAACATCCCAGGCTTCCAGCTCCTCGGTCGTGCACTGGACCATTCCGACGGTGGTTTCCCCGTCAGGACGGAGCGTCATGCAGGCCTGGGAATATTCACCGATACAGGTTTGCTGTTCGGCGGGACCTGCATTTGAGGTGCGATTGAGACAGACCTCCAGCGTGTCTTGGGCAGACAGAATATCCATCTGACCCGCCGCCGACGGTTTTTGCGCAGAAGCACAGGCGCACAGCAGCGCCAGGCTGGAAAGCGCGGTCAGGGACTGGTTGATCATGGAGAACTCCCGGGCTGGATACGCAAACGATATCCAAGCCGGGAGCGTTCGTCATCAGACGATTGATCAGATCAGGCGGTTTCGCCGAACAGTTCGCGGCCGATCAGCCAGCGGCGGATTTCCGACGTGCCGGCGCCGATCTCATAAAGTTTGGCGTCCCGCAGCAGGCGGCCGGTCGGGTATTCATTGATATAGCCATTGCCACCCAGCAGCTGGATCGCGTCCAGCGCCATCTGGGTTGCGTTTTCAGCCGCGTAGAGAATGGCACCTGCAGCGTCCTTGCGGGTGGTCTCGCCGCGGTCACAGGCCTGGGCGACGGCATAGACATAGGCGCGTGTGGCGTTCATGCGCACATACATGTCCGCGACCTTGCCCTGGACCAGCTGAAACTCGCCAATGGACTTGCCGAACTGCTGACGCTCGCGAATGTACGGCATCACAACATCCATGCAGGACTGCATGATACCCACCGGGCCGGACGCCAGGACTGCACGCTCGTAATCGAGGCCGGACATCAGGACTTTCACACCGCCATTGAGCGGGCCCATGATGTTTTCTTCCGGGACTTCGCAGTCCTCGAAGACCAACTCACCGGTTTCCGAGCCGCGCATACCCAGCTTGTCGAGCTTCTGGGCGACCGAGAAGCCTTTGAAACCCTTCTCGATCAGGAAGGCCGTGATGCCTCGGGAATGGGCATCCATATCGGTCTTGGCATAAACCACCAGCGTATCCGCAGCCGGCGCATTGGTGATCCACATCTTCGAACCGTTGAGCACGTAGCGATCGCCGCGCTTTTCCGCTTTCAGGCGCATGCCGACAACATCGGAACCGGCGCCCGGTTCGGACATGGCCAGCGCACCGACATGTTCACCGGACATCAGCTTGGGCAGGTATTTCGCCTTTTGCTCCGGCGTCGCCCAGCGACGGATCTGGTTCACGCAGAGATTGGAATGCGCGCCATAGGACAGGCCGACCGAGGCCGAGGCCCGGCTGATTTCTTCCATGGCGATCACATGTTCCAGATATCCAAGGCCCGAGCCACCGTCTTCTTCTGACACGGTAATGCCCAGAAGGCCGAGCTCACCCATTTTCTGCCAGAGATCCGGCGGGAAGACATCGCTCTCGTCGATCTCGGCCGCACGCGGCGCGATCTCGTCGGCTGCAAAGGAACGAACGGTGTCGCGGATCATGTCCGCAGTTTCACCGAGATTGAAGTCGAGGGAGGGATATTGGTTCGGTATCATGCCGCGCGATGTATCACGCGCGCGGCATGGGTCAAGCGGCAAGACGGCCGCAAGCGGAAAGAGCTGCTGCGTTAGCGCTAAATCGGGGCTTTTTCTTTCCGCTTCTCCGCCCAGATGGAAAGGAGCTGCCAGAGCGCCATGACCGAGAAGAAGCTACCAGCGATCAGCGCCCAGGCCCCGGAGGTCAACTCACGCGCGCCCCAGACCCGGTCCCATTCCAGATAGGTGAAAAGCCCGCCATAGACCGACAGGGTCAGTCCGGCCAGCAGGACCAGGATGAACCAGCCTGCGCTGCGATCCTTGTGTGGCTCGATGGTGCGGGTATCGGTGTAGAGATCATCCTCGCCCGCCAGGTCCGCCGGTGAAAAATCATCATCGAGTTCAGCGACCTCTCGCGAGTCCACCAGCTCATCCTCGATATGAACCGGTGCACGGCTCAGCGTTTCGTCCGCGCCGATCTCGCCAACAGCTCCGCTGGCTTCAGCCGCCTCGAAAGACGGGTGCGGCGGCGGAGAGTCCTGACCGGCAACGGCGATCGCCTGTTCGACCACATCATGGACCTGGGCCACAATCGTATCCGGCGTATCCGCCGTTTCAGCCACCGGCTCGGCAGCTTCGACCTCACCCGTTTCAGGCTGGGATGGCTCATCTGCACCCGCGGTAGGCGCATCCTCTTGCTCCGCGACGGCTTCGACGAGCGGCTCCACGCCCTCTTCCAGCTCATCCTGTGTGGACGTGTCCTCGGCGCTGATGTCGGCGCTCTCGGCCGGGGCGATGAAGCGTGGCTCATCGTCCTTCTCCGGCGTGGCCTCTGTCTCAGCGACCGCCTCAAGCTCGGTCGCAGGGGCTTCCTCCAGCGCAGTTTCTGGCTCGGTGGACGCTTCCTCCTCCGTCATCACTTCGGCCAGGCGGGCAAATTCCTGCTCGACATTGGGGTCAACGTCCGTCGACTCCGGCGCCTCGGCCTCGAGGGCGGCATCTGTGGCAGCATCAAGGTCCGGCTCATCATCGAAATGCGCAGCCAGCTCGCCGGCAATGACAAATCCGAGCGTTGCGCCCTCCGGCAGGCTTTCATCATAGCTGTGAACACTCGCACGACCGCGTTGTTGTTCGACAGGCTCGACCTGGGCGGCGATTTCCTGGGACATGCGGGCGATGACCTGGGCCGCGGCCGGGTCAGACCCGTCCGCCTCTTCGGTCTGTGCCACTGCGTCCTCGCTCACTTCAGCCGGTACATCAAAAGCATGCACTGCCTCGTCGACCGGATCCGTGTCCACGGCATCCTGCACAGCGCTGAGAGGAATGCTGGCAGCGGGACTGTCAGCGGTCGGCTCGTCAGCCTCATCCTGCGCATCGGGCGCAGGGGTCGGATCTGGCATCGAGGTGACGCGCGACGACGGCATCAGGGCAGTGAGCGGCGAACTGCCATAGCTGTCGAAGACAAGGCGACGCGCGCCAGTGCTAGGCAGGTCAAAGGATACGTCTGCGGACCGGTCATAGCCCTCGGCTGGCGCCTGCTCCTCGCTAACCGGTTTAGCCGCAGCGCTGTCGTCGTCTGACCGATCGCCCACCACCTCGACAGCGGTATCAGTTTCGCTGCTTGGTGTATCATCCGGCGTATCGTCAGCAGCCGGATCAGATGCAGGCTCCGACTCGACCAGGGCTTCAACGACCTCGATCTCCGCGATGATGTCCGGTGTATCGTCCGAGGCTGAAGGATCATGCTCGGCACCGGGCATAACCGGCGGGGTCGCTTCAACCGGCTCCGGGGCCGTGTCGAGTTCAGGCTGCAGCGCCTCGAGCGGCATTTCGCCAACAGCGACCAGAATGCGCGAAATCTCGTCCTCGGCCGCGCGCCGGGCCGCAATATCCCGCGCCGATGGCGGCGGTGGCAGTGCATCATCGCCCGACGTCTCGGCAAGCGCAGGCTCCCGGGCCGGTGTTTCGACCACGTCCTGATCGGGATGCTCGACCTTGATGACCAGCTCGACCGTGGATTGCTCGCGCTCTTCGGCGCGCTTGGATGCCGGCGGCGCAAACGCCGTCATGAATAGCGCATTCTCGGCCTCGCGCCGGTCCAGCTGCGTATCACCGTATATGGCCAATGCCTCACCGGCGGCCATCGCCCGCCCCTCGAACAGGTATCGCGCCACGTCAGACCGCTTGAAGGCATCCCCGCCGATGTCGTGCACGAAGGAGACAAGGGCATCACGTTGCGGTGTTTTCAGAGGTGTGTTGACGACATCATCAATCGCCGTTTCGGCATTGAGCACGTCATAGATCAGCAGGAGGTCCGCTTCTTCCGGCGTCACCTCGGCACCCGGCTTGGCAGCAGCGCGGTGGCCATAGCCAATCACCCAGCGCCCGTCTGCAGCCCGAACGGACGTTCCATTGAACGGCTCGAACCGCTTGATGAGAGCGCGGGCAGCAGCGGAGGATTTGAGTTGCGGTTTCATCTTGTTCAATTCTGACACGGCACACAGGGGTCCTGGCCCCTACTGCAAGTCCGGCGCCGCGAGCGCGTCAGCCCTCGCTTTCCAGGTAGACATCCGTGACGTCCAGCGCGGTGAACGGCGCAAAGAACCCGCCTCCACTACCACCGCCGACGATATAGATCCCGTCCTGCAGGATCGCCGCTGCGGCATTGGTGCGAGGCGATGGCAGGTCTTCGGACGGCAGCCAGTCCGCGCTGCCCGGTGTCCACACCAGATGCTCGTCGAGCGTGGTATTGCCCGTACCACCCTGGCCGCCGAACACATGGACGCTGTCGCCGTCAAAGGCGATGGCAACGCCGCTGCGCGGTGACGGCAGGTCCGGCCCCGACCGCCATTCGCCGGTCTCGGGATTGTAGAGATTGGTCCGGGCTGTCGGACGTCCTTCATAAAATCCGCCCACGATCAGGATTTCATCATCCAGGGCGACTGCGGCCGCGGCAGCGCGCGTCACGCCCTCAGGCGCATCCCGGCTGTCCCATTCACGGGTTTCGGGATCGAACACAAAAATCTGGCCATCATCGCGATTGCCGCCAATGGCGTAGAGCTGTCCGCCCACTTCGGTCAGGCTGAAATCTGCCTTGGCGCCGGGCATGGCGGATTCGCTCTGCCAGACGGCGTGTTCAGCGCCCCAGGACCACATCGAGGCAGACGGGCCAACACCCAGCTCGCCGGGCGCATACCCGCCGGCGGCATAGATCCGTCCGCCGACCACTGCCATGCCGAACCGTTCCAGCCCGCGCGGCAGCGGCTGTTCGGGCATCCAGCGGTCAAACTCGAGGTCATAGGATTCAAATTCGGACCGGGGGTCCGTAAGGCCGGCGCCACCCGCCGCATACAGGCGTCCGTCCAGCACGACCACAGACAGGCCGGCGCGGGGCGCGTCCAGGCGCGCAGCAGGTTGCCACTCCCCCTCGGCCCAGGCCGCAGGAGTGATCACTGCCATCATACACGCAAGCGAAAGCACACTCTGTCGCACGTTTTCTACCACCCTTAGCTCCCCAGCCCTCGGGATATCATCACAGAAGCACGAGTGTCGCCAACCCCAGGAATGCAAGAAATCCCACCACATCCGTCACCGTGGTCACGAATACAGAGGAGGCAACGGCCGGGTCTGCACCGGCGCGCACAAGCCCCAGGGGAATCAGAATGCCGGACAACCCCGCACAAGCGAGATTGAGCACCATGGCCAGCGCGATCACGCCGGCTAGCTGCAAATCCTGGAACCAGAGCATGGTTACCAAGCCCATCACGACGGCAAAAATAAGACCGTTAAGCGTGCCCGTGGCCAGCTCGCGCCAGATCACGCGCAGGGAGTTGGCCGCCGTCAGATCGCGTTCGGCGATGGCTCGAACGGCGACGGCGAGCGATTGCGTTCCAGCATTACCGCCCATCGACGCCACGATGGGCATCAGCACGGCCAGGGCGACATATTCATTGATAGCGCCCTCGAACAGGGCAATCACCCCGGAGGCCAGGACCGCGGTGGCCAGGTTGACCAGCAACCAGGGCGCGCGCGAGCGCACGGACTGGACGACCGTATCGGACAGGCCCGCATCATTCACACCGGCCAGGGCCAGCATGTCTTCCTTGTTCTCTTCCTGGATGACATCGACGATATCATCCAGCGTCAGCATGCCGGTCAGCCGCCCGGCCCCGTCCACCACCGGGGTCGAGACCAGGTGGTATTTGTGGAAGACATAGGCGACCTCTTCCTGGTCGGTTTCCGGCGCAACGAGAATGCGCGGCTTTTCCATGATCTCGGTGAGTTGAAGGTCGCGCGGCGCGCCCAGCAGGCGACAGACCGGGATCTCACCCACGGGACGGAAACCGGCATCGACCACAAACAGGTCGAAGAACTTGTCCGGCATCTCCTCGGCGCTGTCGCGCATATGATCCAGCGCATGGCCAACCGTCCAGAAGTCCGGTGCTGCCACAAATTCGCGCTGCATGAGGCGACCGGCCGTCTCCTCGTCAAAGGCCAGGCTCTGTTCGACGGCCTCGCGATCCGCATCGGGAACTTCGGCCAGGACGGCTTCACGCACATCCTCGTCAAGCTCTTCAAGAACCTCGGTGGCATCATCACTGTCCAGATCGACAATCGCAGCGGCCAGGTGAGAGGCATCAAGATGCTCCATCACCGCTTCACGCGTGTCCGGCTCCAGCTCGGCCAGCACATCACCGGTAAAGATATCCGGCGTCAGCTCGGCCAGCGCCTCCTGCTTGGCCGAGGATAATTGCTCGATGACATCGGCGATATCGGCTTCATGCAGCGGTGTGAGCAGCCGACGAACCAGGTCCGCATCCCGCTCCAGGATCGCCTCGACCAGTTCGGCGACAAATTCCGGATCGGTATTCACACGGCCGGACGTATCGGCAAGGAGTTCGTCTTCAAAAGCGGCATCGCTCATGGGGCTCTCCTCAACGGCTTCGGAATGGGGGGCAGATTCGCTCTGGATATGGCGCGCACTTTATGCGCCCCTCGCCTCGATAGCGAGGGGTAAAGTCCTCATTTTGACTGAAAAATCAGGTCAGATACCGCTCAAACCAGCGCAGCGTACGTGACCAGGACAATGCCGCCGCATCCCCATCGAAACGCGGCGTGCTGTCATTGTGGAAACCGTGATTGGCGCCGTCATAGAAATGCGCCTCGAACGATTTGTCTGCGGCGTCCAGCGCAGCCTCATAGGCCGGCCAGCCCGCATTGATGCGCTGATCATTGCCCGCATAGTGCAACAGGAGTGGCGCGCGGATCAGCGCAACATCCGACGCCGGGGCCTGGCGCCCATAATAGGGCACGGAACAGGCCATCTCCGGATAGGCCACCGCGAGGGCATTGCAGACCCCGCCGCCATAGCAGAACCCGACCGCGCCCACGCGGCCCGAGCTCTGCTCATGATCACGCAGGTATTCGAAGCCCGCGAAGAAGTCCGCGAGCAGGCGTTGGGGCTCGAGAGAGCGTTGCATGACCCGCCCGTCATCATCATTTCCGGGATAACCGCCCAGCGAACTCAGCCCATCCGGTCCCAGCGCCAGATAACCCGCCTTGGCCACGCGGCGGACGACATCTTCGACATAGGGGTTCAGTCCACGGTTCTCGTGCACCACCAGGACGGCGCCCAGCGGCCCGGCTGGCTCGGCCGGCCACGCCATCAGGCCCTCGACCTCTCCATGACCGTCCGGCGAGGCATAACGCACCCGCTGGTGACGGATCGCCGGGTCATCGGGCGACACCTGCTGCGCCAGGGCATAATCCGGCGAAAGGGCGGCAAGCGCGACCGCGCCCCCTGCCCCGGCCATCTTCAGGAAATCTCGCTTGGAAATGCGGCCATGGACATAGCCGTCAAACAAATCCAGGATACGCGGATCAAAATCCGCCGCCGTCTTGCGCATGCTCAACTCCTCCACTGCCGTCGGGGAAGTAGCGCACAGCCCGTGCCGATCAATCAACGCAGCGACCGGGGATAATCGCGACGTGCTGCGCGGCGGATTTTATGATGCCGGTGATCGCGTACCGGGTGGTTGGGAGAAGGTGGATGAGCGGGTTTTCCAGGTGTCACGCTCGAGACGGTTCCTAATCTGGCAGGACCTTCGGAATAACGCCGCCGCCAGCTTTCACCGTCGCCCCTAGCGACAAAAGCTCATCAAGAAGAGCTTTCAGATAACGAAGCCCATCCGGATTGAACAACTCAGTGCGCTTTGATGAAGGATAGAGCTCTTCGACAGCAATAATCTTCCGCGCCCAATATCGCGCAAAATCGTCTTTGCTGTTCAAGTGTAGCGCCAAGTCATCCCAGTCGACGCCAATATTATCTCTTGCCAGAACAGCCTCAAGAAGTCTCACCAACTCTTCTCGATTGTATTCCATAGACTAATCTCCGTCTGGGCAAACAGTATAAACCGAAATCGCCGGGACAAACACTATTTCCTCTGATCCTCCTGCCCTATCGATAAGCGGCAGAGGGCGAGATCACAGCCCGAAAATTGTGTCTGTCCCAGTTTATCCAGGTTCCCCAAAAACGAAGACACACGCCATCACCCCAGCCCTGACCTCAACGTGTTCACCTGCATGTTGTCGGCCACCAGCGTCGGGTTTTCCGGGAGGTGGTCAGCCATTCGAACCAGCCAATCCTTGATGACCGGGTGAGCGGCCGCGCTGAGGGTAGGTTCCAGTCCGAACATGTAACCGAAGACAAGCTGCGGGAAGACGGCCAGATCGAGCATGGACGGCTGATCCAGACCACCCATATAGGGCCCCCCACCAATCTGTTGGGCCAGCTCCAGCCCGACACGCATCTGCGCCCGTTTGACGCTTTCGGTAAGATCCATGTGCTGGGCCATCGCCTGGATGAAGGGCGCACGCCCGACAAAATCCGGCCAGTGATGGCGCACCTCTTCCGGCAGGGGCGTGTGTGCGCTGACCAGCGCAGCAAGTCGCCAGAATCGGAAGCGCCGCTCCAGCGTCATCTCCGGCTCCAGCGCCGGCCGGAAGATATTGAGCAGGAATGTGTTGCTGACCCAGGCGTCGATCGTGTCGATCACCTCCCGGTGCGCTTCAGGATAGATTGGCTTTTCGGCAAACACCTCGTCCAGCCAGTGTGCGTGGTGAGAGGATTCGCGGCGAACCTCACCGTCGATCTCCAGCACCGGCACCGACGTCCCGCCCGTATGACCGATCGTGGCGGCGGGATCGACGGGATTGACCGGAACATGGGTAAAATCGATCCCCTTGAAGTAAAGAAAACACGCTGTTTTGCGCACAAACGGACTTGTCGCGTAGCCGTATAACTTGACGTCTCTCACCCGCACCCCTCCCGGATTATCGCTGCTGCACAGTGAGGCATGCCGGGCGTGCCAGGCAAGGTGATTGTGATGGAGAGGCGCCGTTTTCTCGGCCCACCCTGCAAACCAGACGACGCCTGGGCACTGCAGCCGCGCTGACGCAGGAGGTAGCAGTGCGCCCGAGGCGACCAGAGGCAGCCCCAGGCCACTAGCCGGTGATGCCGGCGCGGCCTACTCGCTGCCACCGCGACTGACGTCTATCTTGGGGAATATTGTGTGTGTCCCTGTTTTTCTCGCGACGGGATTTCATCTGGAAACCACCGTTGGTCCAAGCGCTCAAAACTGGCTAAGACTCGATTGAGGTAAAATTTGGAACGAACGCGCTCATCTCGCCGAAAAGCTTGACCGATCATCAGGGAGAATTACAACCAAAGCTTAACATCGGGGGAAGTCCAATTGAATTATGATCCAATGTCGTCCGGTGTGTCGGCGTTTACGAGCGCCGCATTGCTAACGGCTTCGCTGACCCTCATCATTCTTGTCGTCAGCGGCTCGACCGGCCTCCTGCGTACACAAGGCGAATTGCGAACCTTTCGGCTAATCGGCAGCACGTTCGCCCGCATCGCAAAACATGGCTGGCGCCTGTTGGGATTGTCGCTGCTTGGCGGCGCCCTCTACTCGATCAGTGCCATCACAGCTTTTTTTGCCGGCAGGCTCACGAGCCTTCTTGACCTCTTCATCTGGGCGGGCCTCGTTTTTATCGGACATCGCATTCTTCTTGCGGACACCGCCCGGCAAAAAGGTATGGATATCGGCGAGAGAGGGATCGGTGCAGTCTTTCTTCGCGGCATTGTATTGGGGCTCATCGTTTTCGCTATCCTGCTGCTCGCCCTCACACTGGGCGCCGGCACGAGCTACATCCTCGCCTCTGTGGCCCCGGGAAGTTCCTACACCGAGTGGCTTCTGGGTGCGGCGACCGGTATCGCGGCGATGGTGGGATCGGTGTACCTGGCGCGTCTGAGCTTCGTTTATCCCTCGACAGCCCTAGGTGAACGCCGATGGTTTGTGACAGCTCTGCAGCGATCGCGTTCGGAAGGCACCGCCCTCGCCGCCGCGCTTTGGCTAATCGGTGCGCTCAGCTTGCTGTTTGTCCTGGTACTCCTGGCAGTCGCTTCCCTGACCGCCGCTGGCACGGGAATGCTGAATTTGGTCGCGGCGAATGACCCAAGTGCCAGCGCGATGAGCAGCGGCATTACACTCTTCCTGGGCACTCAGTTCGTGCTCATGAGCCTTCTCAGCGCCTATTCTCTGGTCAGCATCGCCTGCGTCTCTGCGGCCTACGACCAGGTGGTCCTCAGCAAGATCGAAACCGAAGGGCAACGGACCGAAAAAACAGATATGCACACCACCTGACACCTGTACGCCCAAGCCATTGCGCTAAAGGCAGCGCGAGGGCCGGCATTTGAACTAGATTATAAGTGCGTGTCCCTGTTTTCTATAAGTGTGTGTCCCTGTTTTCTGCCGGCCGGACGTATCGGCAAGGAGTTCGTCTTCAAAAGCGGTATCGCTCATGCGGCTCTCCTTACGGTCTCGATTTGACGGGTTTCAGTGATGTTGCGCGCAGCCTAGGCGGTGGCCCGATTCGTGGCGAGTGGGAGAATGGGGGGGTGAGGGAGAAAACTCAGCGGGTTGGGCGTGGGGCGGAAAGAAATGGGACCGTCACGCTTTTTCCGATTTTTCTGCGCTGTCGATCAGCAGCAGGGCGCTAGTTTGTGGCTCGAAATATGTATACTTCCCAAATTCGTCGGCGCGTCTTCGGTTCTTCACACCACCGTTGCCGAAAACTCCCGCCTCCCCTACTCCGAGCAGGTGTCTACAGAGGTAAATATGATGCACATCAACGTCCTGACCGCCGTGGCCATTGGTGGGCTTGGTGGCTTCCTGCTCCTCTACATAGCCAGCATGGCCGACCATGATCCGGATGAGCCCGGAGCTTTCTCATTAATCTGGCAAAGCCTGAAGGGCTTTCATCAACGCCAAGCACGGGCGAGCCGCGCAGTACTCATTTTAGGCGGCCTCAATATCGCTCTGGAGATCGCAGGCCTTTGGCTGGGCTCAGGCGTCACGACCGGCACTGCAATCGGCCTTCAATTCTGCACGATAGTCATCGGACACCGTCTTTTTCTGACAGATGGCCCACTGACCGGAGATGAGCGCACGCCCATTACGTCCATCTTCCTCAGGGTGTTCGCATACTTTCTTCTGTCGTTACTGTTCTTTATCGTCACCCTAGGCGTCTATTGGGTCGCGTTCCAAACCACACAAAATTTGGCCCTAAGCGTGGGCCTCGCGACGGTGACCGGAGTTCTGCTTACCTTGCCCCTCGCGGCAGCCTGCCTGATCTTCCCCGCAGCGATACTTGGCGATTTGTCCTGGCTCGTGACGGCTTGGAAACGCTCAACTCCCGTCAAGTACTCGCTGACCGGCGCATTGTGGATTGTCGGGCTGATCTCTCTCGCACTCGGCATCGCGCTATATCAGGTTTTCCAAGACTGGCGCGACACCATCCTCACCATCCCGCTGGTCGTCATGCACGCACTGATCAGCATCGGCTGTGTGTCCCAAGCCTATCTCTACTCAACGCAACTCAGGCAAACAAATACCGGGCGAGACAAAGCTCGTTAGTAAGAAACAGGGTAACGGAACAACTCGAGGGTATCCACAAAAGAACCCCGAACACACCAGCCCCGCCCAGTGCGTTCGCTACGAACACACCGGCATCCGGTTTCATCAATTCATTTTCTTGAGAAAATGGTGCGGTCGAGAAGACTCGAACTTCCACGGGTTTTACCCCACAGCTAGCTCCTGTCTGGTGTTCTCAGGACTTTAGCACCTGGAAAAACGGCTCAGATCACGCTCTCCAAGCACTCTGTGTACCAAATTGTGTACCCGGTTGGTCAAGCGGTCGCGGGAACGGGCACCACACTTTTTTACAGGTTGACGGCCGGGCTCAGGCCACGGGCATCACACACACGTCGGGGAAGATTTCGAAAATTCGGGATCATTTCATTTCGTCCCCCTGGAGGAGGTTGAATACCGCTACTTACACTCAAAATTCAGACAACAAGGGACAATTGGTTGGTGAGCGAGCTGATGCACCCCCCACCCCTGTTGTTGCTCAATAATACGCCAGGTGCGCTCTTCGGTTTCCAAAGGCTTTGGGAAAATGAAACGCTCCCGCAGCCATTGCGCGGCAGCCTCCCAAGGCTCTTTGCCCAATCGCCACGCGATTACATTGCACACCGGGTAGTATCTGGACTTACCCCGGAAACACGCAGCGGGTGCGGGTGCAGGCCCCTTCCCTCTAAAACGCCAATTCGCGAGCACCTGCACGTTCACTCCAAGAAGTTCCGCAAGCTCTCGGCTGGACAGAAAATCCCAAGGAACCCTTTCGCAAATATTCACATTCAACACTCACAACTCAACTCACTCAGGATAATTTAGTTGAAGTAAAAATTGAATATAAAAGGCGCCCGAAGGCGCCTTTGATTAATGATCACCGAGGTGCTCTCTTATTCTTTGCGGAGTCGCAGAACCCCAGCTGTCAATGTTTCGTACAATCCATAATCGAGGACGCGAACCATCAGAAAGCGCAATCTGCGTGTCGCGACGCACCAGACCAACAGCGTGAATTGCTTCAGTCAACTCTCTGTATTGCCAGTTACCGAGCATCGAGATTGAGAGCGCATCATGGATTTGATCACGAGTAACCAGATCCTTCGCGAAGCACCCCCGCTTGGTCGCGATAAGTCGTTCCAATTCGAGCTCCAACGCCGGACGTGCGTTTTCGAGCATCTCCAACTTCGACTCAGTTACCGGCGGAGGGCCTTTCGGATTAAACCCTGAAGTATCCAGGTTCAACAGAAAGTGCTTGAAGGCAGCTGCCTCGCTGTGGACTGCAATCCAAAGCTTTTCATAATACTCCGGCTCGCGCTTTTGCATCTTAGAATGCACTACGTAGTAACGGCGGTCATCTTTCGAAATTTCGAGTGGCGAGCGGAAATTGGAAAACGCGAACATGCCGCGCGGAGTTCGTGCGGAGGAGACTGCGATATGCTTTTCTTCAACCTCGATAAATTCTTGAGTAATCCAGGGCTTCAATTCGTTGCTAAACTCCGCGCCCTTGTTTCCAACACGAAGTTCCTCGAAGAAAAGGATCTGATTATTTGCCCAGCTCGCACGATACTTGGTATTAGCTTGGTCCGGGGGCACATCGTGGACGTTGTCGCTGCCGATCATGTTACGCCAAATATCGATCAACACGCTTTTTCCTACGCCCTGATTGCTGGTGATCAGGAGACAGTGCAAGATTTTTGACGCGCCATTTTGCAGCAGCTCGGCCTGATAGCGCAAAATGTGATCGAATTCCGCTCGATTGTTCGTGAGCTTCTCAAGATGAGAGAGAATTGTTGAGCAATCGCCTTCGACCGGCTCCACGCCCCCGTCGCGCCAGGAATTAAAAACCTGTCCCGCCTCTGTCTTGATCAGACGATCATCCACACCGGGCTGGTAGTCGATCATCTCGACCTTTCCAGCCTTCTTCGATCGCACGAGCTCGTTATGCACGTTTCCCTTATCAACTAGATGATTGAAACGATTGTTGAACCCCTTCTCGGAATAGGCTTGCCCGGTTTTCATCGAGACGCATTTTGAAGTAACAACGTCGAGAACAAACTCGCCGTGCAACCCCGCGACCTGGGGATCCATATACCCAAGAGACATCGGACTATGAATTGTACCTTTCATTGGACAATCATTACACGCGGCTTCCCCAAGTTCACTTGAGATATATCCGCACGTCGGAGGCGACATACTCTTTGTGGCCTCCTCATATTTCTTGCTGGTCTCAGACGGGTCATAGCGGCGAGCGTCGTTGCGAGAAATTTTATGCGCGAGATCCTCACCGCGCTCACAGCGAGAAAGCACACGGAGGAGGGCCAGCCAGTCTTCGTAGCTCTGCTCCTGCGGATTTCTCACCCATTTCGAAACAGCGCCACATCCCTTCTCGATAGCCACAAAATTCGCGCGCTTCACGCCACCGAAATCCACTGGCTCTTCGAGTTCGAGCTGCTTCGTTTCTTTAAGCTCGGCGTCGTCTTTCTTCACAAGAGGCTCGACCTCCAACATCAATTCATCGAGGTCATATTTGTTGTCTCGCAGCTGGTCGTAAGAGGTCAAAACTGTGACGGGCTTCGAGGGACAAGTCTTGTGATTTTGAGTGCCAGGAGCCCGCGTAATTCGCGCAAGATCTGAAACGTTGTCAAAGACCCAACCGCGGTCCGAATTTGCGAGTTCTCGAACGACTTGATGGAAACGCTGCACTTCCTTGTGAAGGGACGCGCGCTCCTTTTCAGTTTCGAAAGTCAGCGGCTGCTTGAATACCCAGTCGAAGTAGAGACCGTTACCTGAAGAGCGCACAGCGCTTGGGGTCGGGAGCTGCGATTGCTTCAGCCACTCCAGGCACAGTTGTTGAGTTTCCGGCAATTTCTTCTGCGCATGAACCCCTTCATCGGGAGAAAGAACGTCTGCATCTATGAAAATACCCGGCAGCCCAAGGATATCAGAACCGCGCCCTCGCCCCGACGCCGGAATGCCCGCATACACGCCCCAACTATGATAAACCTGACGATTACGAGCGCACTCGAGCATGTGATCATACGCTGATTTGAGGTCAGCAGTTGAGAACCAACGCGTTCGAGGTGGTTTGCTCTCGTCGAGCTCGCTGACCGCGAGGTAGCCTCGACCTGCGAACGGTTCATAAAGCTCAAAAAAGTACTCGCTGTCCATTTCGGTGACGCAGCGCTTACCGCCCCCAACATTAGGGACTGGATTGGACTGAATTTGCATTTTAGCTCCGACAAATATCTGAGGAGCCGCAGCCCCTCTTGGTTGGTGGGAGCCACCTATTAGCCGCACAATTCCGAGTATTGGAACAGGCAAGACGCGCCATTTGGGCCTAATTAGGCCGATTTATTGCAGCATTTGCACCAAATTCGTAATTTTATTGCGCCGTTTGCACCAAATGTCGTCAACGTCCCACCGCTATCTACTAAGCGGTTTCCTTCACCTGCCTCAAAGCCATCGAGAAAAGAAGATCGAAGACCTTCGCTCGTGCTTCTCCGTCGGTCAGGATAATATTCGACATCTCTCGATCACGCTGGAAGGCCTGGATGATCTCCGGGTAGACAGCCTTCTCGAATGACCCTCTGGAAACATCAGGCGGATTGTTCTTCAAGGTCGCCTGCATATTCGGGTCTTCCATGACCTTCTCGGAGGCCGCGAAGAAGCGAAGATAATCCGCTTCGGAAAACTTCGTCCCATGCCGCTCGTTAAAGGCATCGATGATCTCTTGGAGGGTCTTGGCTTCCTTCTCCGTAAAGGGCTTGGCAGCAAACTCGCTGATGGGCTTCAGCTCTGTAGTTTCCCCAGCGTGAAGGGAAGCTGACCCTTCGGCTTTGTGTTCCACTTTAAAGGCCGTCAGACGGAGCATGTCATCGGTGATGTCCGGGTCCTCGGGCTGCTCTCGGTCTGGGAGCTTCCGGTCAACCCAAGAGGCGTAGACGTAGAGCTTCTCCAGCCAGGTGTCCCCAAGGGTCATGATTTGGGCCAGGAATACGTAGAAGCGCTGATAACTCTTGAGGAGCTGACGAAACTCCTCGCGACGTCCTTCATCATCTTCAGCCTGCCATCTGTCGACTGCATTACGGACAATGGCCTCGAGGGCTGGGCGGTCAGCTGTCGTCACCCCCTCCTCCCTAAAGAAGATCTCGCAGAAGCGGTCGATCTCAGCGCGGTCGATGAAGCCATAACCGATGATCTTCTGCTCAAGCTCGTAGATCTGGTTCGGGTCGGAGCGTTCTTCCAGCGTCGTAGTCTCAAAGAAGGGCTTGAAGGCTTCCTGGATGTCCTCGATGGAGTTCTGGAAGTCGAGGACGAAGGTACGCTCCTTGCCCCGCTTGGTCCTGTTGAGCCTGGACAAGGTCTGTACGGCCTGAAGCCCCGCCAGCTTGCGGTCGACATACATGGCGCACAGCTTAGGCTGGTCAAAGCCGGTCTGGTATTTCTCTGCCACGATGAGCAGGTGATAGTCAGACCCATCGAACTTCTTGGGCAGTTCTGTCTCGGCAAAGCCATTGAGTTCCGGCTCAGTGATCTCGCCGCCTGCTCCATCCGGCAAAGCCCCGGAGAAAGCCACCAGAACCCCCAGGTCATCATAGTTCTTTGACGCCAGATAGCGCTCTACGCCACGGAAATACTTAAGAGCAGCATCCCGGCTGGCTGTGACCACCATGGCCTTGGCTTCACCACCGAGTTCCTGCATCACATGGCGACGGAAATGTTCAACCATCACCTCGACCTTCTGATCTATGGCATCGTCATGAAGGTGGGCAAACTTGGCGACCTTGCGCTGGGCTTTGGATCCTTCGAAGCGCGGGTCATCCTCAATGGTCTTTTCCAGCTCGTAATAGGCCTGGTAGGTCGAATAGTTCTTCAGCACATCAAGGATGAAACCTTCCTCGATGGCCTGCCGCATGGAGTAGAGATGGAAAGGATGCGGCTTTCCGTCTTCGCCAGTCACACCGAAGCGCTCCAGCGTGACATTTCTGGGTGTCGCCGTGAACGCAAAGTAGGAGATGTTGGCCTGTGGTCCCCGCTCGTTCTGGAACGCGAGGATGATGTCCTCTGCAGAGCGCTCGTCCTCATCGACCTCCTTGGCTGTGAGTGCCTTGGAGACAGCTTCCGCAGCCTTGCCCGATTGTGAACTGTGGGCTTCATCCATGATCACAGCGAACTGCTTGTGAGCCTGGGCCGAAATGGCAGTGAGATGCTCGGTGCTGAACTTCTGGATGGTGGAGACAATGATCTTCGCTCCAGCTTCCAGAGCCTCCTTGAGTTGGCGTGAGGTGCCATCGATAGCCCGCACCACACCAGGCGTCTGTTCCAGTTCCGTGAGAGTTTTCTGAAGTTGCCTGTCCAGGACTCGCCGGTCGGTCAAAATGATCGCTGTATCGAAGACCGACTGGTCGCTCTCGGTGTGCAGCTTGATCGCCTGGTGGGCCGTCCAGCCGATAGTGTTCGACTTGCCGGAGCCAGCAGAGTGCTGGATCAGGTAGTTCTGTCCACTCCCGTGATCGCGAGCATGGGCCATTAGCTTGCGTACAGCATCGAGTTGCTGGAAGCGCGGGAAGATCATCACACCGTCTTCGTTGAGGTGGATGAAGCGACCAATGATGTCGAGCAGGACTTCCCGTGAGAAGATCGCCCGGCCGTTCGGAAGATCCCGATAGAGATAGGCGATACGGAACTCGTCCGTCCCATCTTCCAGTTTCACATCGGGGTTCCCGCCTCCCCCATCACGGCCTCGGTTGAAAGGCAGGAAGAATGTCTTCCCGTTGGCCAGGCGGGTCGCCATGGAGACATAGTCCTGGTCCAGCGCGAAGTGGACGAGTGCGCCTCGCTTGAACGTCAGAAGGGGTTCCCCAGCCGGAGAACGATCCTTCTTATATTGCTTCTCGGCTGTCTTGTAGTTCGACCCCGTCAGCGTGTTCTTGAATTCGCATGTCGCGACCGGGATGCCGTTCACATAGAGGACTGTGTCGATCCGGTTACCGTTCTTGGTCGAATATTCGACTTCCTGGATCACCGAGAGGATGTTGGCCTCATAGAGCCGCACCAGGTCCCAGTTGATCGACGAGGCAGGCTTGAAAGCACACAGCTGGAATTTGATGTTCGGAACCAGCTTGATGCCCTGGCGCAGGACTTCCAGTGTCCCGACCCGTTTCAGCATCTTGGAGAGCTGGTCGATGACGGTGCGTTGGGCGGAGCCTGGGTATTGGGCTTCAAGAGCTTTCCAAGCTTCCGGCTGGGAAGCCTTCAGAAACTCGCAGACCAGTTCGACGTCGAGGGCCAGAGGCTTGTCGTGGTCTTCAGGGCGACGTTCGCGATAGCCTTGTTCTGCGACCAGTTGCTGAACGAAGTGTTCCTGGACGGCGATCTCGCGGTGGAGTGAAGCAAGTGCAATATTCGGCATCTAGTTTTCTATCTTGCGTGGGTCTTGGGGTGACGACCTCAAAGCGCCAGCCTCGAAAATCAAATAGGACTCATCGGCCGCGATATCTCGAGCTTCCGTATAACGATCTCGAAAGTCCTGGCTCGTTGATTTGAAGCCGAGCATTCTCGCGACTTCCCGCGCAGCGTCATCGTCATCAATGGCTGCGTTAAGATCAACTACCTGCACAAGGCCCGAGGCGATCTCAATGAGAGGAATGTATTTAGGTTTGCGGAGCGTCGCAGACTCGACATTCGATCTGTCTCTGCATGCTGGTAGGTCGTAGGCGCTCCGTGCTGTATCAAGAACATCACTAGGCTCAAAAGGACACGTTTCGAGCTTGCGTTCACGCAACAACAAACCAACGCCACGGGCTACCGCTGCCTGTATCCGCGCCCCAGTTCTGTTGTATCCCCAAAGAGAGCTCAGGCGACGTGCAACCTCTTCCTGATGAATTGGCGCTTCTGCTTCCACAATTTTTTGAATTGAACTGGCTAAAACGCCAGCCGAGACCTCGTGCAAAGGTTGGGAATTGCTGCCCGGAGGCACAAAGTCCGCCTGCTTGTAAACTTGGCGTTCCATCGGTTCAGGCTCATGAACGAGTTCACGTTCGATCTGCACCTTCTCTTTTTCCGGAGAATTCGATGCGGCAACACCAGAGGATCCCGCAAGACTGTCTTCAACCGCGGCAAGAAGTCGGTTGAGCTCTTTTTCAGGCTGTTCAAACCAGTCGGTACTCCAGATGCGGTGAATTCTCCACCCCTTCGCTTCCAGAACCGTTTGCCTCAATCGGTCTCGCTCCCGAGCCCAACGAGACGAGTGATACGTGGCCCCATCACACTCGATCCCAAGAGCGAAATGACCTTTTCGTTTTGGATCACTGATCGCCAAATCAATACGGAACCCGGCCGATCCAACCTGCGTTGCGACTTCATATCCGTGCCTGACTAGCGCTGCCGCGACGGCATCCTCGAAAGGACTGTCGGTTCCTTGTCCGGTAATCTGCGGGATGTCCAAGTCTCCCAGTTCGGCATATTTAAGGAACCGAGCGAGCGCCTTTCGTCCCGGCGGAACGTCACCGTCGAGACGAATATCATTGTAAGTGATGGAGGAGAAAACGCGGCAGATCCGCTTCGCTCGCGTAAAAAGAACATTTAGGCGCCGTTCGCCACCCTCTTGTGTTACTGGCCCAAAGCCTTGGGTCATATAACCGTTTCCGTCGCGGCCATAGCCGACAGACACGAAGATGACGTCGCGTTCGTCGCCCTGAACGTTTTCCAGGCTTTTCACAAAAAACCGCTCGCGCTTATTTTCGCTGAAGAAAGCTTCCAATTCAGGGTTTTCAGAACGCAAAAACTCAAGGCTATTCAGGATCGCGTCGCGTTGGTTAGTCGAGAAGGTCGCGACCCCTAGCGACAAGTTCGCATGTTCACGGGCATGCCGAATAACAGCCTCGGCAATAGCTTTCGCCTCAATTTGGTTCTGACGAGTACGCCCTCTGTCGTAAACGCCGTCCACCTTCTCGAAGATCATCCCAATGTCACGCGCCTCATGGGTCGGGCTTGGCGGATAAATCAGCCGATCATCATAGAATTGATGGTTGGAGACTTCGATCAACGAAGGGTGTTGAGATCGATAGTGCCATCGCAAAATATCACCATGCATGTCACGCGCATGGCAGAGGCTCAGCACACTTTCCATGCTGGACACCTGCTGTGCCGCTATTCTGGCGAGAGCCTCTTCACTATCTAGCTCGTCATCATACTGCTCAGCATCGTCGCCACCAGCCATCGAACGGTCAAAAAATGAGGTCGGGGGCAGCTGTTTTTGGTCACCGACAACAATAATCTGATCGGCACGAACAATAGCTCCGAGCGCGTCTTCAGGCTTTACCTGACTAGCTTCGTCAATCACGAGCAGATCGAAACGCAGGTTGCCAGGTTTCAGGTATTGCGACACGGAAAGCGGACTCATCATGAAAACCGGTTTCAGCTGAGCAATGGCATCACCCGCAAGATCCATTAGCTTTCTGACGGGCATATGTCGGCGACGCTTTGCTATTTCAGAGCGAACAACTCCCATGGCACCCGCGCCGCCCTTTGGCATTCGTTGGTGATGGGCAAGCGCGACCTCTTGTGCTGCCAGTTCCTTCAGATTGTCGTCCAGGCGCCGGAACTTGGATACAATCTCATGACGCTTCGAGCCGTCGATGTCATTAAGCTCAATACGCTTGTCGATCAGACGCTTCCACAGTGCCTCCGCCCAGGCATACTTGAATTGACCGACCACACAATCCGGCGAAAGCTGGCCCGAGTTCACTCGGTCACACAGCTCGCCCAACCCCTTCTGTCGGCACCGCTCTTCCGCTTGGCTCACATGGAACCAGGTTACGATCCCTTCTGGATCAGACAGCCATTCATCAAAACGTGACCGAAAATCATCTAAGACAATCTCGTCCTGTTCCGCTGCGTTAAAAGCTACTTTCAGATCAAGTCCCAGGCGCGCCAGCACTACACGTACGGCGTCCTGCCAAGCGCGCAAAACGCCTGCCAGTTCCCGGTCGTTCGGCAACTCAGATCGCGCCGCAGCGGCATTCGCGACTTCAGCCAGGGCCGAGGCCCCATCGAAGCGTTCCTGGTACTTGCGCAACCATTTAACGCTCTTTGCAACACCCGACTGCTCTGTCTCTTCCTGACGCCATTTCGACGAAAACACCAAGCTCCCGAAAGCACTCTCGCGCCCAAGTCGTTCCGACGACTTTTTTTGAGCGATCAGTGCATCTAACAAACTCAAGCGCTCTGCTTGAACATTGGACAAGGTCGTTTTGCTAACAGACTTCAACTTTTCAACGGCAGCGCGGTAATTGCCGTTCAAGAAACGAAGGATTGAGTTGCCATGGCCAGCGATCGTCCCTCGTACTTCAGCCCAATCCATGTCAAACGCGCTGTCGATGACCTTCGCACTCAGAGCGGCGGTCTGCGAACGATGGTCAAATATCGTCTCACAGAGGGCCTCAACCCGATCTAAGTCGTCCAAGGCTTCGGCATTCCCGGTCAACACCGGTGCCTCCTCAGGCATCGCGTCCAGAGCCTCAAGACAGGCGACAAGCCTGTCACATGAGGTCGCGGTAAGCGGAGCTTCCCAACCACATAGTTTCGCCGCCTCGCGTGCCAGGTCACTCAAGGTTACCGCTGCACCGGTCGCTGCCTCGATCTCCTCCCGGAGCCTGTCACGGTCCATCGGGCTAAGACGCTTTGTTACGCCGCGCCAAGGATGTTCCGTAACTTTCCCGTATTGCTCAATCGCCTCGGAGAATGCACTCGCGTCGACCACACCAGCACTAACTTGGTTGCGGCTCCACTGCGCGGTATCTGGCAGCTCGAAACTCGGCGTCTCAGCTCCGTCCTCCTTCAGCTTAACCAGCTCACTGATTACCTCATAGGGTGAGCGTTCGGATTGACTGTCACGCTCGTGCAGAAGCGTTGAAAGCTTGTTGAGCTCGTCACGATACTCACGTACTTCCTTGTACGCCGCCGTGTCAGCCGCTCTCGGGCGACCTGCTTTCAGCGTCCTGTCCAATTCCTCTAGCAGAGCCTTCTTATTGGCCTTATGTGAGTGGAGCTCGAGGCAAATATCAGCCAGACCGCAATCAACCAGTCTGTCGTGCACGACAGTAAGGGCCGTTAGCTTCTCCGCCACAAACAGCACACGCTTTTCATCAGCCACCGCTGTGGCGATAATGTTGGCGATGGTTTGAGACTTGCCTGTCCCTGGCGGCCCCTGCACGGCAAGGTTCTTGCCTGCCCGTGCAGCCGCGATCACCTGGGCCTGTGACGCGTCCGCGTCCATGATATGTCCAAGTTCTGCAGGATCAGGGAACGCCTCATCCAGGTTTTGATCTTCAGAGATAACTTTCTCTTCGATCTCAAACCCATCCACCAACAACTTGTCCAGCAACCCATTGCCAGCGATCCCCTTGCCGTCCGGCCAGTTCTTCGGATCGAGGTCGCGCCACATCAGGAATTTGGCGAAGGAATAGAAGCCGAGAACGATTTCATCGGCCTCGACAGTCCACTTGTTCTTGTTAGAAACGAGGTCAGTGACCTTCTCGAAATATTCAGACGGCTTCCAGCCCTCCTCCTCCGGAAGGTCGGGCAGGGACAGCCCGAAATCCGACTCGAGCATGGCCTGCAGCGATAGATTGACCTGCAAATCCTCTTCTCGGAGCGCCAGCTTGAACCGGCCTCGAACGTCATCACGTATTAGATTGACCGGGAGAACAATCAGCGGCGCGTATCGCTCGACATCCGAACTATCGCTCTCAAACCACTTGAGAAAACCAAGGGCGAGGAAGAGCACACTAACCCCTTGCTCCTCCTCCAGCGTCTTGGCGTCTCGCGATAAACCTAGCAATCGCTTTTGGAGAGGTTCGGGCTTGTAATTAGTTTGCAAAAAAAGGTCGGTGTGCCTTGAAGCAATACCATCTTCACCGACATCATCGTCCGGTGGGGGAACATAAACTTCCTCCCCTGTGTCATCTTCGGCACCTTCCTCTGACCGAGCGACTGGAAGGAAGGACATCTGCTTTCCGTCACCAACCAGTATCTGAAAAACCTCGTCCGACAATTCGTCGAAGATACGCAGTTGCTTTGCGCGTGAGCTCTTCAGTGGCGTATTTATCAAGCGATTGCGCTTGCCGATATCGAGTAGCTTTTGACGCAGAAAATCGACAGCGGCGGCGGTGTTTTTGGGAAGCTGCTCTTCGACCGCTTGGGACGCAAACACAGCTTCGGCAGTGTCTGACATCCCACTCGCCCCAATGGACCTGTCCGATGCTTCATCCGCAGGTCCGCCTTTTTTATGGCTTGGCCTAGTTGAAACATCATGCTTATCGAGCGTTTGTTCGTCGTCGCTCATTAGGCTTCCCCTGCTTCAGACACCGGCGCCCATATCCGCCTTATTGGCAATTTCGCTCGTGTCGTCTCTGAAAGCTGGTCATAGTTTCGGAAAAGCGCCTTCAGAAGGTCCTGCATCTGCCAGAGGCGGAGCTTGAAGAAGTTATCGTCGATCAGGTTGCGGGCTGGTCCGTTCACACCGCCGATGCTTACCAGAAGTCCTGTTTGCGCACCCGAGGTATGCACTGCGCCCAGCAGCTTCAGGACGACCTCCTGATTGGCTGGGCCATCATGGGATTTTACCTCAACGCAGATACGGTCCTCACCCAGCCCCAGTGTGCCACCCGCTGCGAGAATGTCGCGACCGCCATCGGGGCCTGGTGGTGCCACCTTCGTGGTGTATCCCTCAGCCTCCAGGATTTCAGCGACAAGCGTTGCGAGGTCATGCCCGGCGAACTCGGACTTGATCAGGGAGATGATCTGCTGGTTTGCCAGGTCCTCGATATCAGTCTCGACCTCGGACGCCTCTGTGCTGTCGTCTGCAACGACTTGCCTCACCACCTGCCCAGTCTTGCCGAGAGTCGGCCCCGGGTCCTTCCCGGCCTCAACCACCGCCTGGACCCGCTTGAGAGCCTCGTTGCGGGAGATTTCACAGACCGTCATGAAGGCCCCGAAGGAATGCCTGAGGTCCTGCTTGAAAGTGTCGCGCGGCGTGCTTTCGATTAGCCACTTGATCGGCCTGGAGTGCGGTGTGCGCTCGTCATCCATGTAGCGGTACTAACCAGTGACCTCGCCAATTGCGATGCCCTCGGCAATCTTCAGGGGAAGAACCACGAGGTCGCCAATCTGCATCGTATTGACGAACTGGTTGAGCTGGGCCGCGAAATTGCGGCGTCGGTTCTCACCGGCCTCCGGCATATTCTGCTCAAGCTGGCCGAGGATCGCCTCGCGGTCGCCCTTATCGGTCAAATCGCCAACCTCAAGAAAGCCAAGGATGGCACGTCCGCTTTCCAGAGCATCGCGCTCCCGCTCACCTTGACGGCCAGCACGGACGAGCCACAGACGGGTCATGAGGCCTCTCCCTTGATCAAACCCAGCGCAACAAAGGCGGCGCGCGCTTCTGGCTTCAACGTGAACCCGCTCGTTTCCGCATCATAACTTGCAAACATACCGCTGTAGAATTTCTCGGGCTCGCCGTCCGGTTTACGGCGTGTCTTAGATGGTGGAGCGGGCCAGAGATATGCCTCCCGATCCTTGCCCATGTAGCCAAAGTGCAGATGCCAGGTTAACCCCTTCCACCCCATCGCGGCTGATAGCTGCCCGGAGGTTCCGCCGGGATTTTCCGCGAGTACCTTGATAAGGTTTATTTCAGTGTCCGAGGGTGGGACCCGCTCGAACGCTTCTCTTATTTTCCCTACATCATCAAGCGAAGAGAGCCGGTCATATTCAGCTGCAGCTAGGCCCGCCTCATACTCGTCCAGTGCTGCGAGAAAAGCCTCGGCCTGCTCAAGCTTCTTGGGGTCTCCGCTTTCAGCCATCTTGCGAGCATTCTCGCGCATCGCAGAACGTTCAGCGGGGGTTTTGTTCGGTAGGCTTTCGATGATCTTTTTCATCCCAGAAGCTCTCCCATAATTGTGCTAAACTCGGCAGGGTCTTTGACGCGGAAGTAGATCAACGCATCCCCTGCAAACCCGTCGACGCTTTCGAGGTTGCTGTTGCGCCCAACCACGCCATCCGTTGTAGCGCGGTGCTGGTCCAACTCTGTCTTTAAGCGCCAGTCGAGATGCTTGAGGCGATCCAACCTTACACTATCGCGCCGAACCCAGATGCCCTGCATCGTTGTCTGCTGGTGTTCATGACCAATGGGCAGTCCCGACTGCGTCCGGAATACACGGAGGTGGACACCCCGCGATGTTGTCTCGGACCGGATCTGGGGGTGAGCGTCGAAGAACGCCTCGATGGTCCGTCGAAGATCATCGATTGAATACGAGGTCATCCCGCCATCTCCTCTTGGATCTGATCGAGGCGCTTGTCGCCTTCGCCAGTCTGGCCCCAGCGGGTCACGTCGATCTGGCCTGTGACGGCAGCTGTGATGAGGGCCGAGCGGTATTCTTTGAGGCGGTCGATAGAGATGAAAATTCTGCTACGTATAGACGCGAACGGGCCCTGCAAGCTTTGAAGGCGCCGAGCTATCGAATGCTGCTCGTTGAGTGGCGGCTTGGGGAACCACTGAGGGTAGATGTGCTTGTTGTTGATCTGCGGAACAGTCGACACATCGGCCAAATCATCGAGCCTTCGGCACTTCAAAACCGCAAGATAGTATTCTGCGGCGAACCCAGGGCGCATGCTCCATCCCATGAGGTTAGGGTCGAGCGCGAACCTCCCTTCAATTAGCGATGCTTTGTTGGTGAAGATGGCAGCGCCGCGCTTAGGAAAAACGATTGTAGGGCCTCTAGACACCACCTCGCCGCTTGGGACTAGACTAGAGTTAGTTCTCTCAACCTTGCGCCCATCAAAATCCAACAAGTCGGAAACCTTCAGGTATGGTATCGTTCCTGGAACTTCTGCTTCGACTTCCGCTCCTTGTGAGGAACCAATGATTGCTCCGATCCGCATCCCTTTTTCACGCGACCAATGCACTGGGATTTCAGGTAGCCACGACAGCCCACTAGGGACCAACTGGACTGCATGATCAACGCGGCCAGAGACCAATAGGGAAACTTGGTTGAGTTCCCGCTCCCCCAATAGCTCCACCAGGCGCTGCTTCTTCTCGATCAGCTGGTCGATCCGGGCGGTTTCCTTGTCGAGGAAGTCCGCGATAGCCTTCTGGGTGTCGAGGTCGGGGAGCGGGACCAGCATGTTCCCGATATCGCTTCCGCTCACTGCCTCGTAGGTGCTTCCGGTGGCGACGCCTGAGAGCTTCGGTGCGGCGTGCGTGATCGCGTACCCAAGGAAGCGTCCATTGATCCTTTCCGGCTTCACTGCGGCCAAGCCGCGCCCAATACCGTATCGCTGATCTGCTATGTTCAGGCGTCCAACGGGCGCGCGCACCGAGATCAACCAGTCGCCTTTGTCCGCGCGCTTCGGCGCATGGTCGCAGAACTTGTCGGCCTGAGGATTAGACGCGCCAAACTCAGCGCAGCCTTGGATGAAAGGCATCGCACCGTTGTCGGACACTGCATCGGAGCTGGGCGCTTGCCCTGCTACCACTCGCGCAACGCGTTTTAGCCTTGTGGACGCAAAACTCACGCCGCGACCTCCTTCAGAAGACCGGCGATTTCCGCTTCCAGCGCCTTCAGTTCCGCGTCGATCTCTTCCAGCGGTCTCGGGGGGACATACTCGTAGAAATACCGGTTGAAGTTGATCTCATAGCCGACCCGGCCCACCTCGCCGTCGCTGTCATCCTTGTGACTCTCGTCCACCCATGCATCCGGCACGAAGGGCTTCACCTCGCGTTCGACGTAGGTCTCCCAGCTCTCGTCCAGAGGTACGAGTTCAGTGTCCCTCAGATCGCTGTCGGCTTCCATCTGGCCTTTCTTGTCACGGCAGACTTCCGCCTCTTCATCGCGTTCTCCGAAAACAGAGAGGACAGCCTTCTTCACAGGCGCTCCGATCTTGATCCCAGAGGCCTTCAGAACCTTCTGCAAGTCGGCCTCTAAGCCATCCCGAGACATCCAGCGATGATCCCTGGGCAGCCCTTCCAATGTAGCCAGCAAGGCTCCGACCTCATCATCCTTCAGCTTCTGGATGGCCTTCTCGGCCTTGAGGGCTTCGATCTTCTCGTCCGTCACCTCAAAAGCGAGTTGGAGCGGTCGTTCGACCCGGATTTCCCGATAGCCGAACGCCTCGCGCGGGAAGATCTTGGAGATCTTGTCGTCTGCAGCGTCAAAGAGGGTGTAATTGCGCACGATCTCCGCGCGGGCTTCATCAGGGATTTCCCGGCGCTTGGACCCCAGCGATTTACGCATAGATTTCCAAAAGGCTTCGCCTGAGGCGTCGATGAGCTGGACCTTGCCACGGCGTTCCGCAGACTTGCGATTGGACAACAGCCAAACATAGGTCTGGATGCCCGTGTTGTAGAAGAGATCGGTTGGCAGGGCGATGATCGCCTCAACCCAGTCATTCTCCAGCATCCAACGCCGGATTTCACTCTCGCCAGAGCCAGCTCCACCCGTGAAGAGTGGCGATCCATTCATGACGATCCCAATCCGCGAACCAGCCTCGTCCTGGCGCATCTTGGAAATCATGTGCTGGAGGAAGAGAAGCTGGCCATCGGAGACACGCGGTGTGCCTGCACCGAAACGACCATCATGGCCCATGTCATCCGCCTCAGCGACGATGGGTTCCTTGTACTTCTTCCAGTCCACCCCATAGGGCGGGTTGGAAATCATGTAGTGGAACTTGCGGGAGGTGTGGGCGTCTTGGGTGAGTGTATTGCCATAAGCGATCTGGTCGGGGTCGTGGCCCGTCACCAACATGTCTGACCGGCAGATAGCGAAGGACTCGCCATTTAGCTCCTGTCCGAAGAGTTCCACACGCATGTCCGCGTTGATCTCTTTCAAGGCCTCCTCAGTGAGGGCCAGCATACCTCCGGTTCCACAAGCCGGGTCGTAAACCTGACGGATGACACCCAGGCCGGAGAGCTTGTCCTTGTCCGGTTCGACCAGGAGATCGACGATCAATCGGATGACTTCACGCGGAGTGAAGTGTTCACCAGCGGTCTCGTTGGAAATCTCCGAGAAGCGGCGGATCAGTTCCTCGAACAGATAGCCCATCTCCAGGTTGGAGACCTTGGAGGGGTGAAGGTCGATCTCGGTGAAGCGTTCAAACACCTTCCAGAGCAGCCCGGCATCATTGAGACGCTTGAGCTGGTCGGTGATGAGGAATTTCTCCAGGAAGACATCCTGAACATCAGGAGGGAAGCCCTGCAGATAGTCGATCAGGTTCTCGTGGAGTTGACCGGGGTCCTGTTGCTTCAGCTTGGTGAAAGTGAAGCGCGAGGTGTTGTAGACCTTGATATCGCTTCCCACGGCCCCGAGCAGGATCATCCGCAGGGTCTCATCATCGATGTCCTGGGGAAGGTTCGCCGCTGCCGAGAGAACATCGTCCTTCGTCGGCTCCAGGATCGCATCCAGACGACGCATCACCACGAAGGGAAGCACCACCTTGCCGTATTCGGACTGCTTGAAGTCCCCCCGCAGAAGTTCAGCGATAGACCAGGCAAAGTTCGCCAGGCCCTGCACGTTATTTGGTGTTGGCGTCATCGACGCATCGCCCCCTTGTTATTCTTTAAGGTTGAATAAACTCCACACACGCGCCTAAGGCAAGAATGGCTTTATTCAAGATGTTGATAAGACGACAGTTTGCCGTCTGTGACCAGAAGCCATCGGTATAGCTGCGACCAATGACAAAAGCTGTCACAGCACGTGACGCGCCCTCAACGTGGTGATGCTGTGACATCTCCATGAGTGATTGATTGCAGGCCTTGATCCAGCGCCTTTCGCATCAACTCCAACGGCACCTGCCGCGCGCCGTAGCGCTCAGTCACTGTCGTCTTGGCGTGCCCCAACACCGCGCGTTGAACATCGAACGGAGCGCCGCTGAGCCGCATGGCTTCCTGCACCGTGTGCCGGAAAGAGTACGCAGTCAGCTCTCTACGCTTGGGAACACCTGCCGATCGGATCGCCTTGTTCAGCCTGGCGGACAATCGTCCGGTTTCATGACAAGCGCTGGGGAAGAGCGCCTCCCCTTCTGCTCTCTCGATCGCCCGCTCCGCTGCTGTCACAGCATCACTGACCAAGGGTAATAACCTCGACGAACCCGGTGTCTTCAGCCCCCGGAACGCGTTGGGCCGGATGAAGATGTGTGGCAGCTCATGATCGAGGCGCACATCCGCAACAGCCAGGCCCCCGATTTCAAGCGGCCTCGCGCCTGTGGCTCTCAAAAAGCGGATGATCAAACCGCTGGTCCGATCGCCCCATGGGGTCAGCAGCCACGAATTGATCAACGCAAGCTGATCACGCGTGAATGGCTCTCGATAACCAACGGGCCCAGTGCGAACGCGATGCCTGGAGAACGGATTGGCGATATCAAGTTCATATTGATCTATCACCGCCGTGCAGAAGGCCGAGACGGAACAAAGACGGCGCTTGATTGTCGAACTGCCCTGCCCGCGTTCCTGACCCAACCAACTAATCCAGTCGCGCACCGTCCGGCGCTGGATTTCATCGACCCGAAGATCACCCATGAAGGCAATGAACTGATCAAGTGCCATCTGCTCGGGTTTATCCAGGACCTCAAGGCCGCGCAGACGCGCATAAACCTCAGCAGCTTGCGAGAGAGTGGGCACAGCTTCGGCTGCGCATTCAGGATAGAGCGCCACCCAGGCAGCCTGCAGGAAACCCTGCGCTGGGGCAGCTCCTCTCCCAAGACCTGCAATCGCTCGATCGGTTGCATCCGTAAGAACGCGCAGTTCCATCAGCAATGAAGCGTCATCGCGTGCCGAGGGGCCAAGACGGTGTTTCCACTCGTGGCACCCGGCGCGGGCGCGGAAGCGCTCTGGCACGCGCCTACGAAAGAAGTAGGCGCCGTTCTTTTGGAAGAGGTAAGGTAGTTTGGTATTCATCGCTCAATCCCGTGTACCGTTTTGTGTACCGAGAGAGCTGATCTGAAATCCGATTTCCCTGTGATGCCTCAGACATCTGCCAGGAAAATGGTGCGGTCGAGAAGACTCGAACTTCCACGGGTTTTACCCCACAGCGACCTCAACGCTGCGCGTCTACCAATTCCGCCACGACCGCCCGTGTTGGAGGCGCGGGGAATAACAACTACGACGCGGCTTGTGAAGCGAAAAATGCGGTAGCTTATGCAGCTGCAAAGAATTCGTTGGCATCTGCAGGCCCCGTAATGGACACAGCGATGCGGTCGCCCTGGATGACAACCTCGCCCCGGGCGATGGGATGATTATTGGCCAGGATCCAGACTTCCTCTTCCTCACCTGAGTCGAGGGGAATGACTGCGCCACGGCCCATGCGCAGAAATTGCTGGATCGGCATCTTGGACCGGCCCAACAGCACAGCAATTTCCACTTCGACAGCGCTGATCTGACTCACACATCACTCCCGGACTTGCCCTGACGGATAATCATCACGATGTTTGCGCGATACGGTTTCACGAGAGTTAAGACAACGCGATATGACATTACCGAGCGTGAATTGGGCCATTTCCACTGAAAAAATCCCCTATGAAGCCGCTGTGGCCTTCATGGAGGACAGGGCTGCCGCGATCGCGCGTGGCGAGGCAGACGAGCTTGTCTGGCTCCTGGAACATGATCCGCTCTATACCGCTGGCACCAGTTCCAAGCCGGAAGACCTGCTGACGCCGGACCGATTCCCGGTTTTCGAGACCGGACGCGGCGGAGAATACACCTATCACGGGCCGGGCCAGCGCGTGGCCTATGTGATGCTGGACCTGACGCGGCGCGACAAGGATGTGCGCAAGTTTATCCAGAACCTGGAACGCTGGCTGATCGGCACGGCGGCCGCCTTTGGCGTCGAGGCCGGTCCGCGTGAAGGCCGGGTCGGGGTCTGGGTCGATCGGGGTCGGGGCCGCGAGGACAAGATCGCCGCCATCGGCGTGCGCCTGCGCCGCTGGGTGAGCTTTCACGGCATCGCCTTCAATGTGGCACCCGATCTGACGCATTTCGGCGGCATCACGCCCTGCGGCATCTCAAACCCGCTTTACGGCGTCACCAGCCTGGATGATCTGGGCCTGAACACGACGATGGAGGACTTTGATACAGCCCTCCATCTGAGTTTTGTCGAGATTTTCGGCGATGCGAAACGCGTCGAGGCACCGGATCTCAGCGCCTATCAGACCGCCGCCTAGACGTTCGGACTAGTCTTTCGACTTGTCGTCCGAGGCCGTGTCCTCGGGCGCTTCATCTTCAGCGGGTGCGCCTTCAGCCTGGGCGTTTTCGGTGGGAGCTTCCTCGACGGGCTCGTTCTCAACGGGAGCCGCCTCCACAGGAGCTTCCTCAGCTGGCGCTGCTTCAGCCGCTTCCGGCGCGGTTTCCTCGGCGACCTCGGCCGGTGCCGCCGTCGGCTCAGACGGTGTCAGCGGCTCCGGATTCATCATGGAGGGGGTCGTGTCGCGTACGCTTTCCAGCGAACCGCCAAGGCGCTTCATCTGGGCGAACCAGATCGCGAACAGGGCAATGACCAGCCAGAAACCGATGAAGGAGCTTGTGCCCGAAGCCGCCTGCAGGCTGGCCTGCAGCGCCTCGTCGGTTTCCAGTGCCGTCATCCAGGATTCCGCAAAGGCAGGATCCTGCATCGCTTCAGCGAGGGCCTGCTGGTCCTCGGTATTCACACCGCGCGAGGCTGCGAAATCGGTCATGCTCTGGATCGCCCCAGGCAAAATACCGACCACCGCGCCGATGCCCTTGATGACAATGGCGATGCCCAGCGGCAGAGCGGCCAGGCCCGTTCCCCGGTCTGCATAACGCAGGCGATTGGCGTGCAGCGAGTAGACAAAGAACGCCATCGCGAGCAAACCGAGCCAGCCGGACAGGAACGGCACGCCAGACGAAATGCGTGCGAAATCGATCACCGCCAGAACCAGCAATCCCAACAGGAATGCGGTCGTCGAAGCGCGGTAGACGGGAAGGAAAAGTACTCCGGGATTCATCGCTCAGCCCCTTTGGCGAAATCACTTGAACGCTTTGTCCGCCAAGAGCCGAGAGCCGTCAATCCGAAATCGCGGACGCGTCTCAGTCCGCCGCGACAGGCTTGAGATTGAACATGTAATAGCCCAGCGCGCCATTGATGATCACCGACTGAAGCACGTTCTGGAACATCCGTCCCGGCGACATCGACAGATAGGAGGCATAATCCGCTTCCGCGCTCAGCTGTAGCCCGAACAACGGTCCGAGAATCAAGCCGGTGAGAATGCCGATGACGATCGCGGCGAGGATGGCCAGCAGCGTCATCCATCCGGATTTGCCGGCATCATGGAAACGCTTGGAGAAGATGCAGATCCAACCGAACATCAAGACAAATCCGACAACCAGACCGATGATGCCCATGATCAGGCCCAGCCCGGGCACCAGAGACAGGAAATTGACCGCAATCCCCGCCAGCACAATGAAGACCAGCCCTTGCGCGAACTCCATCGGTGACAGTTTGCCACCCGCGCCGAACAGGATGCGCGTGATATCATTCGGATCGATAATGAAGGCCTTGAAGTCCATGACAGTCTCCCTGTGTGAAAGGCGAGCTTAGCCGGTCAGGCGAAACATGGAACACGCATTCGCGCAGACGGCGAATTATTCGCGCTCGACCGCGCTGGCATTGATCGCCGGAGCTGCGCCATAGGCATTGTCGCCGCTGTCACCGACAGCCAGGCCGACCCAGAGCGTATAGACCAGCCAGACCAGATTGGTCAGGCCCAGAACCCCCAGCAGGCTGCCGCCGGCCGAGATCATCGCCCAGGGGCTGACATCTCCGTCCGAGAATACCGCTGTCAGGATCGCGCCACCGAGCACGACCATGGCAAAACCCCAGGCGACAAGGCCGACCAGCCACGGCACAGCATGCCAGAGCGCAGAGCGTCCGGCATCATGCAGACGCTTGCCGTAAACCGCGATACCGACCCAGATGAGGACCAGCCAGATCAGCCCGCCGAGCAGCGGAATGACGTGCACGAGCAGATTGGCCAGCACGAGAACAGCCACGCCGCGCCAGAAATCGCCCTGGCCGATGCGTCCATTCGGGTTGAACAGCAGATATTGCCAATCCATGCCTCATCCTCCCCCGGTATCGGGTCTATTCGAACTCGATCATCAGCTCGTCAGCGGCAACGGATGCGCCAGCCTCGACATTGATGGACTTGATCACCCCGTCCTTCTCGGCCCGGATGACGTTTTCCATCTTCATGGCTTCCACCACGAGCAGCGCCTCGCCGGCCTTGACCTCCTGTCCGGTCTCCACATCGACGCTCACGATGAGCCCCGGCATCGGAGAGATGACCAGCTTGGCCGTGTCCGCCTTTTCCTTGACCGGCAGCAAGGCGTGCAGCTCGGCCGCACGCGGCGTGCAGACCACTGCTGTCGCGGCATAGCCCCGGTGACGCAGGGCAAAACCCTCCGTACGGGTTGAGGCCTCCAGCGAGAAGTCCTGGCCGTTCAGGCTGGCTTCGAACAGGCTGCAGCCCGGCGTCCAGGCCGTCGACAGCGTCTGGCGCTCCTGGGTCAGGCCCGGCGACCAGATCTGGGCTTCGCCCTCACCGGTCATGGTAATTTCCACCGGCACCCGGCGCTCATCCATCAACACGATCCATTCGCGCGTTTCCGGCTGAGCGATCTCGGCCACACGGCCGGAGGTCTGGCCGGCCCGGCGTGTCAGCATTTCGTGCATATAGGCCGCGGCGCTGGCCATGTAGATCAGCTGCTCATCGCGCGGACGCGTGCCGTTGAAGCCTTCGGGGAAGTGTTCCGGGATGTAACCGGTATGAATACGTCCGGAGCGGAAATCCGCCTCGTCCAGAACTGCGGACAGGAATGGCGCGTTGGACTGCAGGCCCTCCACGTGCAGGCGGTCCATGGCCGCTGCCAGGGTATCGATCGCGTCTTCGCGGGTTTTGCCGTAACCGATGACCTTGGCGATCATCGGGTCATAGAAGAGCGAGATCTCGTCGCCTTCGCGCACACCGCTGTCGATGCGCAGCTCGCCCTTGCCCAGCGGGCCTTCCGCCGGTTCGATAAAGCGCTTGAGGCGACCAATAGACGGCAGGAAGCCGCGATACGGGTCCTCGGCATAAAGACGCGCCTCGACAGCCCAGCCATCGATACCGACATCACGCTGGGAGATCGAAAGCTTCTCGCCCGCAGCCGACAGGATCATCTGTTCAACCAGGTCGAGGCCACAGATCAACTCGGTGACCGGGTGTTCCACCTGCAGGCGGGTATTCATTTCCAGGAAGTAGAAATTGCGGTTCTTGTCGACGATGAACTCGACCGTACCCGCGCTGTCATAGTCCACCGCTGCTGACAGCGAGACCGCCTGCGCGCCCATGGCTTCGCGGGTCTTCTTGTCGAGGAAGGGCGACGGGGCTTCTTCCAGGACTTTCTGGTTGCGGCGCTGAACGGAACATTCGCGCTCATTGAGGTAGACGACATTGCCGTGTTTGTCGCCGAGCACCTGGATCTCGATATGGCGCGGTTCCTCGATGAATTTCTCGATCAGGATGCGGTCGTCGCCAAAGGAGGTCTTGGCCTCGTTGCGCGCAGCGGTGAAGCCTTCGCGCGCTTCGGTTTCATTGTGAGCGATGCGCATGCCCTTGCCACCACCACCGGCGGAAGCTTTCAGCATCACCGGATAACCAATGGCATTGGCTGCGGCGACAGCGGTTTCGGCGTCAGAGATCTCGCCATCCGCGCCGGGGATTGTCGAGACACCGGCCTTGGCCGCGAGCTGTTTGGAACGGATCTTGTCGCCCATCGCATCGATGGCGTTCACATTCGGCCCAATCCAGGCGACGCCAATCTCTTCCAGCGCCTTGGGGAATGCGGCGTTCTCTGACAAGAAGCCAAAGCCCGGATGCACGGCATCGGCGCCCGTCTGCTTGATGGCGTCCAGAATCGCGTCCATGCGCAGATAGCTCTCACCCGGCGGCGGCGGCCCGATGAACACGGCCTCATCCGCCATCTCAATCGCCAGGCTGTCGGCATCCGCCTCTGAGTAGACGGCCACTGTGGCAATGCCCAGCTTGCGGCACGTCTTGATGACACGAACAGCGATCTCGCCGCGATTGGCGATGAGGATTTTTTTGAACATGGAGACCCCAAACTGAAACAGGCGAATGCCCGGGTTCCCGAGGGGTTTAGCGTGGCTTGGGCATCAGCATCAAGCGCAGAGATGCGCGAGGCTTAATCATCCTCACCCAGATGGTCCAGCCAATCCGTTTCCGTGCTTCTCAGGCGTGCAATCACCGAGACCAGGAAGGCGGTGGACCAGCCGATCAGCAAAAAGCCGTTAAAGCCCTCTATCGCGCCCACCAGGCGCCATTTGTTGTCGATGATGACATCGCCATAGCCCAGCGTCGTAAACGTCGAGGTGGAGAAATAGAGCGCCGTTTCGAAATCCTCGAAAGCGCCCAACAGCATGTAGACACCGGCATAGGCCCAGATTTCCACGGCATGGATCAAAAACAGTCCCAGCACGACCAGCAGGATAAAGATCATCTGCCGCAGCGGGCTTGTGTGCGGGCGCAGTTTGGGCGAGCGCTTGCGCATAACTTCCGTCAGGAAGACCAGGCCGACCATGTGAATGGCGACGGTGGAAACAGCCATAAGACTTGAAACAAACAGCGCGGCGATCATTCTAGGCCCCTGGGGCAAGCTGTGGTCAGACCCGACGACTGCCGCACTTGTCCCGGCAAAGCAAGCGCCCGCGCACCGCGGGCAATCCGTTTGGGGGATAAAATGAGCAAGCCGATCTATCGCGTATCATCGATTTCACGCCCGCTGGAAGCGAAATATCCCTCCAATCGGGCCGTGCTGATTCTGCTGCCGGTAATCCTGCTGGCCTCGGCGGCGCTGCGGATGAGCCAGGCAGAGACTTCGTTGATGACGGCGGCCTTTGGCGGGCTCGAGGCGATGTTCGGAGCCTTCCTGATCTGGGCCATCGGCAGGGAACTGGACCCGGATCGCAATCCCGGCGCCTTCATCGCCATGGCGGCCATCCTGCCCCTGGTTTATCTGGATTATGAACTGTCGCTGTGGACGCTGGCGTTTGTGTTGATGGCCACGCGCGTGGTCAACCGGACGGTCGGCAACCCGGTCCGGCTCGGCGATATGGCCGTGGTCCTGGCCCTCGCCGCGCTCGCCGTCTTCCGCGACGGCTATTCCGAGATGGGTTATGTGGCTGGCCTTGCCCTCGCCCTCGACGCGTTTCTGGACCGCAAGCGAACCCTCAACCTCGTCGGAGCCACGATCGCTGTGGCATTTTCGATGTGGCATCTGATCGAGCTGGAAGGCGATCTGCGGGCCCTGCTCCTGTCCGCGGTCGAGGTCATGCCGCAAATGGCGCTGTATTCTACTCTGGCCGTGCTGGTGCTGGGTGTCCTGCACGCGCTGCTGCTGGGGCGTGTCCACAGCGTCGGTGACGCCACAGGAGAGCCGCTCTCCGGACTGCGTGTGCGTGGTGGCATCCTGATAGCGGCGCTGGCAGGTCTCGCGATGCTGACAGAGGGTGAAGCGGGCCTGATGGCTGGCCTCGGCCTTTACGCAGCGATTCTGGGCGTTGTTCTGGGCCGGTTCTGGCCGTCCGGACGCTAGTCGTTATTATCGTCGGCGGATCCGACCAGCATCATGTTTCCCGACTGAAACGCAGAGAAACCCTCGGCATTGATCCAGCCATTGCGGCAGGTTCCGGAATAATTGCGCGCGCGACCCGGCTGCGGGTCCACGCCACAGGCCTCGAGGTTCGGACCGTAGATAACGCCAATCCACTGCACAGACATTTCGCTGTCCGAGCTCACCTGGCAGCCATAGACGACCTCGCCGGACCTGACGGTATCCACCGGGGCGTAATCCTCACCCGGTCCGGTATGGACCACCAGGATACCAAAACCACGCTCATCACCGCGCGACACACGCTGTTCAATACGCCCCGTCAGGCAGGCGCCACCGTCATCGCCGCCAATGCGGACGGGCACATCCTGCGCGGCGAACAGGCCATTGGCTGGCCGGTCCTGCGCAGACACCATCGGCGCAACGGTCAGGGCCATTGCGATGCTCGCCAGCAATGTACGCGTCGATAACTTCACCGAACCAACCTTCCTTGAGGGAAGGCCCCTTTTTTATCCGGATCCCAGATAGGTATCCGGCATCTTGCCCGCAAGTCTGGCGCAGGACCGGATGTCCGCCTAGCGGGATCAGAGAGGCTTGTATACCGGGTTGGCGTGGCCGAAGTGTGACGCAGGTCATGCTTCAGCTCTTTTTTCGCCTGGCGTTGCGTTTTTGTCGCCATGCACGCAGGCGTTCGCCAATGGCGGCTTCTCGGCCGCGGTCCAAAGGCTCATAAAAAACAGGGCGTTCGGGCATATCGTCCGGGAAATAATCCTGGCCGGAAATACCATCCTCGGCATCGTGGTCATATTCATACCCCGAGCCATAACCCTGTTCTTTCATCATTTGCGTCGGTGCATTGAGGATATGCGCCGGAGGCATAAGCGAACCGGTCTGCTTTACGGCCCGCCGGGCCCGTTTATAGGCGACGTAGACCGCATTGGACTTCGGCGCCGTGGCCAGGTGCACGACGGCATGTGCCAGCGCCAGCTCCCCTTCCGGCGAGCCCAGCCGCTCATAGGTGCGTGCAGCCTCATTGGCGATCATCAGACCCGTGGGATCAGCCAGGCCGATATCCTCGGATGCCATGCGCACCAGGCGCCGCGCGAGAAAAAGCGGATCCTCTCCGCCCTCCAGCATGCGTGCGAACCAGTAGAGCGCCGCGTCCGGATCACTGCCACGCACCGATTTGTGCAAGGCAGAAATCAGGTTGTAGTGCTCGTCGCGATCCTTGTCATAGGCGGGCGCGCGCTTGTTGAGATGTACGGCCAGAGCCTGCGCATCAAGCGGTTCAGCGATCTCGAGCGAGATCAGCTCCTCGACAAGATTGAGCAGGTAACGCCCGTCCCCGTCCGCCATGCCACGCAGAACCGTCCGCGCGCCTTCATCCAGCGGCAGCGGCTTGCCCGTCTCGGCCTCGGCGCGCTTGAGCAAATCCTCCAGCGCTGCGTCATCCAACGCCTTGAGCACAAGCACCTGGCAGCGGGACAGGAGCGCCGAATTGAGCTCGAAGGACGGGTTCTCGTTGGTCGCCCCGACCAGGGTCACCGTCCCCTCCTCCACCACGGGCAGGAACCCGTCCTGCTGGGCGCGATTGAAGCGGTGGATCTCGTCGACAAACAGCAGGGTTCCGCGGCCGGTTTGCCGCCGGGCTCGCGCACGCTCGAAAACTTTCTTGAGATCGGCAACGCCGGAGAAGACGGCCGAGAGCGGTTCAAACTCCAGCCCGCTATCCTCGGCCAGCAGGCGCGCGATTGTCGTCTTGCCCACACCGGGCGGGCCCCACAGGATCAGCGAAGCCAGGCGCCCCTGACGGCGCATGCGCGCGATCGGGCCGTCACCGGCCAGCAGATGATCCTGTCCGATCACCTCGTCCAGCGCCTGCGGCCGCAACCGCTCGGCCAGGGGCCTGGGTGCCCCGGCCTCCAGGCCGGCTGATTCGAAGAGATCCGTCATACGCCCAGACTAGGCGTTGGCAGGCGGACGGGAAACTCCGACCGCCGAGCAATCGCATCAATACAGTCGGATGTTGGCCTCGATCCGCTGGCCTCGGCGGATGACCGCGATGGGCCAGACTTCCTCGCCATCGAGCACGGCCAGCACGTCCTCGAAATCATCAAGGTCAGCGATACGGCGTCCGTCGAGTTCGACGATACGGTCGCCCGGTCGGAACCCGAAGCGTGCCGCGACGGAGCGGCGCACGACATTGCGAACCACCAGCCCCTCTTCAAAGGAATCGATCCCGACGCTTTCGTTGAAGGCCGGTGAAAGTTCCAGCAGTGCGGTGCCCACGAAGGGGTTGGCGCCCTGGGGTTCATAAGGCACCGGATCGGCGATGCCCGGAGCCGGCAGGACCGGGACATCCAGGGAAATCTCGCGACCATCGCGCAGGACGGTGAAGCGCGCATCATCGCCGGTCGCGTGCGTAGCGAGGCGGAAACGTGCGCCGCTGTCATTATTGACCTCGTGGCCATCCACCGCGAGCACGATATCGCCCTGGCGCAGACCGGCATCATCTGCTGCCGCATCCGGGTAGATCTCGTTGATCAGGGCACCACGCGGACGATCCAGGCCAAAAGCCTGGGCCAGGTCGCTGGTGACCGGCTGAAGGCGCGCGCCCAGCCAGGGACGGATCAGCTCGCCCTCGCTCAGCGCCGTATCGACGACACGGCTGACCAGCTCGACCGGAATGGCAAAACCGATGCCGTTCGACCCACCCGAGCGCGAGAAGATCATCGTGTTCACGCCAATCAGCTCGCCATCCATATTCACCAGCGCGCCCCCGGAATTACCCGGATTGATGGCGGCATCGGTCTGGATGAAGGAGGCAAAATCCGTGTCGCCCACATCGGTGCGCGCCAGGGCGGAAATAATGCCGCTGGTGACGGTCTGGCCCACACCAAACGGATTGCCAATGGCCAGGACCAGATCACCGACCTCGCCCTCACCGCCCATGTCGAAGGGCAGGACCGGCAGCGGTTCGTCCGTTTCAACCTTCAGGATGGCGAGATCCGACGCCTCGTCCGTCAACAGGATCACCGCTTCGTACTCGCGCCGGTCGGCCAGGACCACGCGCAACTCGTCTGCGCCCTGGACGACGTGATTATTGGTCACGATCACACCGGAGGCGTCCACGATCACACCGGATCCCAGCGAATTCTGTTCGCGTTCACGCGTCCGGCGAGAGAAGAAGGATACCCGCTGCTGGACCGTACGGCTGGAATAGACGTTGACGACCGCCGGCGCGGCCTCGCGCACGATCGGGGCGAAAGACAGCTGGATCTGCGCCTGGCTCTCGGGCACCGCGCGATCGGTCGCAAAGGGAATGTCCTGCGCCAGGGAGGGCGTTGTCAGGGCAAGCGAGGAAAGAATGAGAAGTGATCTGATCATGGGGTTCATATAGGCACACTTTCGGACATGAAAAAGGCGGCTCGCAAATGCTAAGCCGCCTTCTCCTGAACCTGTAATGACGAACGACTTACTCGTCGTTCATGTCGCCTTCGGCTTCGACGCGCGCACGGTCA
>JAEPND010000005.1 GCA_017643585.1 Maricaulis sp. | reverse complement strand
TCCTGGCTAAGAGGTGGAGTGTTGCAACCCCAATCTCTCAACCCAGCCCCGGGTGAACAACCTTCATAGCTTTGACAGCTAGTCCACGGGGCGATAGACGCCGTCCAGCCGCGGCGACCCGTCGTGTTCTGCCAAATAGGTCTGCAGAACAGCGCTGAGCACCTCCCAGCGTTCAATCTGGCAGTAGCCGTCCTCCATCTCCTCCTCCAGTTCATAGGTTTGACGAGCAGCGTCGGAGAGGTCGGAGCAGGACGGGTTGTGATAGGTGACCAGCCCGTCCGGATAGACCCAGACCAACCCGAAGAGAAAATGCTCGTCTGAACGTTTCTGCCCGACATAGATACCGGGAAGCAGCTCGCGCAAACGCGTGTCCTGGTGGGGAAACTCTTCTGCATTAGACGCATAGGCCCAGCCGTTCCGTTCAATTTCCCCACGCCAGGTGGGACGGTCGAACGCCCGGCCATCAGGATGGTAGGGGGTGTGGGTATAGGCACCCTCGATCACCGGAAAGTCGGCTGTCCGGCGGGTGACCAGCGCGTCTTCGGCATAAAAACAGCCGCCCAGAAGGGCGGCTGCCAGGATTATGAGCGCCGGCGTGCGCATCAGGGCGTTGCGCCGGCCAGCGGTTCGGTGGCCTTGAGCAGCCAGTCGGCGACTTCGCCCTCGACCAGCGGCAGGATGCGCTGGCGGACTTCGGCGTGATACGCGTCCATCCAGGCCAGTTCGGCCGGGGTCAGAAGGTGCAAGTCAATCAACCCCTTATGGATGGGAGCCATGGTAAGGGTTTCAAAGCCTAACATGGCCCGTTCACCGCCGGGAAGAGCCGCGGCGGGGGTGACGACCTGGAGGTTCTCTACCCGGATGCCATAGCCATCTTCCTTGTAATAGCCAGGTTCGTTGGAGACGATCATGCCCGGTTCCAGAGCAACCGAGTTCGGCGCCTTGGCGATCCGTTGCGGTCCTTCATGAACGCTGAGGAAGGCCCCGACCCCGTGCCCGGTGCCATGATCATAATCAAATCCGGCCTCCCAAAGGGGAAGGCGTGCCAAAATATCCAGTTGGGTCCCTGTCGTGCCGACGGGGAAACGGACACGTGAAAGGGCAATATGGCCTTTTAGTACGCGTGTGAACTGTGTCCGCATTTCAGCCGTGGGCTGGCCGATCGGAACAGTACGCGTGATATCCGTCGTGCCATCGGGGAATTGGCCACCGCTATCCACCAGATAAAGGGACCCGGGCGCCAGTTTGAGATTGCTTTCTTCCGACACGCGATAATGCGCAAATGCGGCATTGCCCTGGGCGCCGGAAATTGTGTCGAAGGACAGATCTCGCAGTTCGGGCAATTCCATGCGGATGGCTTCCAGCTTGCGTGCCGCCTGGATCTCATCGACCTCGCCGGACTGGGCTTCCGTATCCAGCCAGTGCAGGAATTTCGTGATTGCTGCACCATCGCGGATATGCGCCTGGCGCGATCCTTCGACTTCGGCTTCGTTCTTGGCCGCCTTCGGGCGCATGACCGGGTCTTCCAGCTCCTGAACGGTGGCGCCGCCGCCGTTCAACTGGTCATAAACCCAGGCCGACGCCGTCGATGGGTCGACGCGGACAGTCTTGCCCTGCATCTCGCGCAGCCCGTTTGCAAATTCGCTTTCCGGGCGGATGGCGACTTCATTGCCGAGATGGCTGCGTGTCTCGTCGGTCAGTTTCTCCGGTTCCACGAACAGGGTCGCCGTCCCATCCTTGTTGATGATGGCAGCCGCCAGCGGCAGGGGGGCCCTGGAGACATCGCCACCGCGAATATTGAACAGCCAGGCAATCGAGGGCGGAGCCGTAATGACGGCCGCGTCCGCTGCGCCTCGCTTGACTGCGATGCCAATGCGCTCACGCTTGGATGCATGATCCTCGCCCGCATACTCCAGCGGCTGGGGATCGATCTGTGCCATGGGCGCTGACGGCCGGTCCGTCCAGGCCGTGTCGATCGGATTTGTCTCGACGCTGACAAGCTCGATGCCTGCGCGGTGAGCACACACCTTGAGACGCTTCAGTGAGGCCGGGCTGTGCAGGCGTGCGTCATAGCCGATTTTTTCGCCAGTTTTGGCCTGGCTCTCGATCCATCCGGCGAGGCCTTCCTCCACGAGATCCCGATAGTCGAAAATATCCCCGTCGGCCTGCTGGCGGACCTGCAAGGTGTAGCGACCATCCACAAAGATCGCTGCGCGGTCCTTCATGACAATCGCGGCGCCCGCGGAACCGGAGAAACCGGTAATCCACAGAAGACGTTCATTGCAGTCGGGCAGATACTCGTTGTCATACTCGTCCTCGTGCGGGACGAGGAAGCCATCAAGGCCGAGTTTTTGAAGTTCGGCGCGGAGTTTCGGGACGTTGTCACGACCGAATTGCGGGCCGCCCTTAACGTCGAAAGTCTGGGAAATCATCTGGGTCATGAGCGGACACTAGGCCCGCTCCGTGACGGTTTCAATCGCTGCGCCACAGCGCCTTGCGAAAGCGCATTGCAGACTTGCCAAACTGGCGCTCCCGTTCCGCAGCAAAAAGGCGCATTAGGCCGCGCACTGGATGGAGAGACCGATGTATTCGATGGATGATTTTCTGCGTCTGAACTCCGGCGATGTTCTCAACCGCGCGCTTGACCGCAATCGCCAGCGGGCCGGTATCCGCCTGCGTCAGCGGACCACCGATGTTGATGCGTTCCTCTCTGCCTGTGGCATCAAGGGCAAGCGCAAATAATCACTCGGCGGCATGGCCGAGGGCTTCGATGCGGATGGTGACGGTGTCGCCGATCAGCGCCGAGGCGGTCGTATTGCCAAAGTCCGAGCGATCGAGTTGCCAAAGTCCGAGCGATCGAGGCTGGTGCGCATCGAGAAACCGGCTCCTTCGCGTCCGCCCATCGAAGGATCGGGGCCGATACGGTTGAGATCGACGTCGAAGGTGACCGGCCGCGTGACGCCCAGCAGGGTGAAGTCGCCGGTCACGCGGGCGCTGTCCTCGTCGATCAGTTCAATCGCAGTGGATGAGAAACGGATTTCGGGGTGTTCGGCCGTATTGAGAAAGCCGGGCCCGTTGACTGCCTGATCGCGTGAGGCGAGCCCGGTCCAAACGGTCGGTGTATGCACGGTCGCGTTCACGCGGCTGTTTTCCGGATTGTCCATATCCAGAACGATCTCGCCGGAACTGTCCGGAAATACGCCGACCGTCGCGGCATAGCCGAAGCGCTCGACTTCAAAGACGATGTGGGTGTGGCCCGGATCGATAACATAGGTCCGCTCTTCGGCCAGAGCCGGCGCGGCCAGCATCATGACGCCCAGCGTCGTTGTCACCAATTTCATGATGGTCCTCCCGCTGTTCAGGGAAGAGACCAGTTCAGGCCGAGGGGCTCAACGCACAATCGGTTGAGCATTCCGACACATTGGTAAGGTTTGCCGCCTATTCGTCTTCGGCGCCAGCGACGTCTTCGCCACAGGCTTGCGCCAGGCGCTCCTCTGTCCAGGCGTCCGCCATGATGGGCAGGCCGAGGCCCAGACGGCGTTCGTCCAGCGTGGCCTGTTCTTCGATGCTGCCCGGATTGATCGTGCCGTTGAGGCAGGTCTCGGCAGTGCCAAACAATTGGGGCTGGCCGGTCAAAACGCGCCATGCATCGGCGCGGCGGGCATAGGAGGGGCCGTCGATCAGCCCCATCATGGCTACACCTTCAAGCGCTGCGACAATTGTACCTTCGGCGGTTTCGTCTCGCTCGGCCCAGTTGAGGATCTGCTGGCCCATCCGCGTTTGCTCGGCATAGAGGATCGGGAAATATTCCGGGTCAAGCTGCGCAACAGCCCAGGCGGTGTTGGCGCCCTCGACGTCCCGGATCGTGTCAGCGGTTTCGCGCAGGATGTCCCCGTGGGCACCTTCATCGAGATCGTTACGAGCGATGACCGGAAGCAGTTGTTCAGCCAGAAAGCGTTCGCGGGCCCGACGCGCGCCCAGTTCTCCAGCCAGTTCGCCATAGGCGGCCCAGGCCTCGTCGATCTGCGCGATCAGGCTGGCCGCATCGGTCGGTGGCGGCGGCGGCAGGTCTTCCTCGGCACTGACGAGCGCGTCCTCGATCTCTGTCTCCTGGGCGTCAGGCTGGGCCTGGTCCTGCAGGTAAAGGCTCAGGGCGAGGGCGGCGAGAAACATGCGTACGGCTCCGGTTCGGGATTTCGTTGCAGTTTAACCGGGTTCGTGGCGAGCGGAAGAGGGGCGTCCCGAGAGCCAGGCCAGATGCCAGAGGGCGGGTATAACAATGGCGACATTGATCAACTGGACCCCTTCGCTTCCGACTGGCGGCGCTTTGAGGGTCAAACTTCCCAGGAGGATGGTACAGTTCAACCCGAAGTAGGCGAAATGGGGCGCGCTGTGAAATAGAGGCAGCCCGGCATCTCTCGCTCGCCGGACCGCCCAGAAGGGCAGCCAACTCTGACCCAGGAGGAGGATGATACCCCAGCCTATCAGCGACAGGCGTCCCTGAAGGTGCGTCATGAATTCGGTCTCGCGAATGGCTGCAGGCAATACCTGTCCAGCGAGCAGTTGCACGGCTAGGCCAAACACGACGGATGTCGCGGCGCCAATGATCCAGATGCTGAGGAAGCGGGATCCGAACGTGCCCATGGCACTCGCTTCACCCTCGTCAGGGTAGTTCAATTTCATGGGCTTGGAGTGGCCGTGAAATGAATACGCTTTGCGCGGTGGAAACGGGTTGATCCAGTTTGGCATTCCGCACTCATAGCGTGCAGTCAGACAAAACAAAAGCGGAAGAGGCGTGAAGCTCTTCCGCTTTTTGTTTGGCTTTTAATGCTCTGCTTGGGGGCCGGGAGGCGTTCCGACCCCAAACCCCTGGGCTGACAGGGGTAGCAGCGCTTCAGCTTAGGCGAAGGTGCTGCCCAGTGCGACCGACATGGCGCCGAAGACGCCTGCGACGAACAGGACATTGATCACCGTAGCCAAGGTTTGCGTAATGCGTTCCATTTGACTGTCCTTTCGGTTTTCTGTGACCGCGGGCCCTCCCGCGATGCCTCAGGGTAAATAAGGAATTACTCCGTGAACTGAAGAGACAAAACAGAAAGCCGCCCTTGCATAAATGCATACGTTAAGCGAAAAGACATGAAATAACAGATTGGTAATCTGCGCGTGATGTCTCGGTAACGCGGCTGTTAGCCGCCGGACACCGGGGCGTTTGCTTGCCAAGCCCGGCAATCGGTCCTAACCAGCGCCGATGATGAACATCCTGATGATCGGTGCGGGTGGCGCCCTGGGCGCGATTTCCAGACACTATGTAGGGCAGCTCGCCCTGCGTACAATGGGAAGCGGCCAGCCCTGGGGCACGTTATCGGTCAATATCATCGGCGGACTGCTGATGGGCATGCTGGTCGGATGGCTGGCGGCGACGGAACGCGCCGATGCCAACTCCATCCGTCTTCTGGCTGCTGTCGGTTTTCTGGGCGGGTTCACAACCTTCTCGGCCTTCTCGCTGGAAATGGTACGCATGCTGGAAACGCGTGCCTGGATGAACGCTTTCGCCTATGCAGCCGGCTCGGTCATCCTGTCGGTGGGCGCGGTGATGGTCGGTTTGATGATTATGAGGAAAGTCTGGGCATGAGCCGGGTACAGAAAATCACCGTCGAGAAGGGCGAGGACGACAGCCGTCTGGACCGCTGGTTCAAGCGCCGTTTTCCGCACATCACCCAGGGTCAGATCCAGAAACTCTGCCGCAAGGGCGAGATCCGCGTGGATGGTGGCAGGGTCAAACCGGACAGCCGTGTCAGCGCTGGTATGGAAGTGCGCGTGCCGCCGCTGCCCGACGCCAAGGAAATGCGTGCAAAGAACACGCTCAGCGATCGCGATATCGAATACGTCAAATCCCTGGTGATCTACGAGGATGACGACGTCATCGCTTTCAACAAGCCTTCGGGCTTGGCCGTGCAGGGCGGGTCCAAGACGACGCGCCATCTTGATGGACTGCTAGATGCGTTTGGCGAGGGGCTGCAGCGACCGCGTCTGGTCCACCGCCTGGACAAGGACACCTCCGGCGTTCTGGTCGTGGGCAAGTCCCCGGCCGCCACGGCGCGCCTGGCCAAGGCCTTCCAGTCCCACAAGACGAAAAAGACCTATTGGGCGATTGCCATTGGCGTTCCCAAACCGCGCCTGGGTGAGGTGAAGGGCTTCATGAAGAAAACCGCCGGCGCAGGCGGTGATCCGGATCGCGAGGTCATGACCGCGGCGCGTCACGGTGATGAAGGCGCGCATCACGCGCTCAGCCGTTACACAGTGGTGGCCGATGCCGGCCAGAAAGCCAGCTGGGTCGCGCTGCGCCCCGTCACCGGCCGGACCCACCAGCTGCGTGTGCACCTGCAGGCGATGGGTACCTCAGTGCTCGGCGACAAGAAATATCCGTGTCACCGCCCGGCTCCGGAAGATCTCGACCAGAAACTCTGCCTGCACGCGCGTCGCCTGGAGCTCCCGCGCGCCAACGGCAAACCGCTGGTCATCGAGGCCCCGCTGCCCAAACACATGAACCGGATCTTCGGCATGCTGGGTTTCGACCTGCGCGATGCCGACGAAGAGGTGATCGAGGAACAGCTGGCCTAGGAGCTCGGCGAGAGGATCGCGGCCAGTGCTGCTCCATCATCGCCCCAACGGCCCCGGAGCAGCGCTGTGCACTCTTCCAAATTCGATCGCTCGTCTACGATGATCTCCGCACCGCCAGACCGTGCGGCGGCATCGATCGAGGAAATCACCTCAAGGTTTGTAGGCCTAAGACTGCTCCGAAGCGAGAAGGTTTGGCCGCCCTCGAAGATGAGCTCGTAGTTCAATCTGGTCGTCGGCCTGTCGTCAGATTCCCGAACGGAGCACTCGGTGCGTATCTCTACAGCGTTGCTGTAAACATAGTCGGTCGACCCTAGGGTCCAGATCGGGGAGTGGGTGACACGGTCTTCACCCCAGCTGCGATACCAGGTCGCGTCAATTGCGATCCCGAGAAAAATTACAGGCGAAGCCCAAAGAGCAAACGTCCGCGTTGCGTTGACGCTTCGCATGATCCATCGGTGATGGAATTTGCTAGGGTCAAAGACCGGGCCCGACGGAAACCAATTGTTCCTTACTGCGCTTTCTAGCGCCGTCAGGACCTCCAGAAGAACGACAGCGGGTTGCAGTTCCAGCCGCTTCCTTTGCAGTGACAACCAGTAGCCACGAATGCCGGGTAGGATTTGGCTGCCCGCGATTCCGAGAAGAATAAAGGCGCCAAAGGCGACGACACCGGTAATTCCCACTCCAATCCCGCCAGGCACATCCCGGAGGAGTTCGGTCGAGGAAGGAGGCGCAATCCACGAGTTTATCTGGCGGCTTACCGCGAAACTGAGCGCGGCGCTCGCGAACGGCCCGACCATGCAGCTGGTCGCGAACACCGGCATCATCATGAGCGAATCGAGCGCTTTCTTGGGTTGCGCTTCCAGCCACTCGATCATCGTCTGGCCGGATGATTGCACCCACGTTTTTTGATGATCGTCCAGCGAAAGGCGGCGCGCCTTCAGGGCCCGCTCCCCTTTGGATAGGGCTACGCCGAGGGGCAGAAGTATGATTGTCATCAGCGCAAGGAACAGCCCAACATAAGTGGCGGTAATCCGCGCGAGGGGCCAGGCTTGGTTCGCATACAGGTTCGCGATGTACTGTCCGAGCGCCTCAATCATTCTTCCCATCGCCGGCGGGGAAATCGAACGGTCCTCGATCAGGATCAATCGCATCACCTCGTAAAATGCGAACGCGACCCATGCGGCTATTGCCACAATTTGTACGGTCAAGATCGCGACGATCATAAGGCGTGCAAGCGTAGCCAAGTATACCGCGGCGCGATGCCAGAAAGGCGGCGCTGTATCCTGAACCGGAGCGAGCTCGTCCGGTTCGAACGCCGCCTCGACCAAGCCGTCGGACGACGGTTTGGTGACTGCGCGTTGCGTGAGAATGTAGAGCAGCCAAAACTGGGCGAGGGCCGGAACCGCTAGGCTGCAAAATAATATCCAGCGATCCATTCGCTGATTGATGAATACTTGCCAGATCAGTCCACCGTCGATCGCAGCCACCAGCGCGACAAAAATGGTCCCCGCACCGACCGCGTAGCCGGGCCAGTATTTCTCGCTGAATTTGAAACGGATCGCGAAGGAGCCCAGGCCTATCGCCAGTGCATTCAGCGCAAAGAGAAAAGCGATTGCGGCGCCGGACTGTTCAGGCAGACCCATCGATGCAGCGGCGGTGGGGACCGCAAGGAGATAGACTGCCAGCGCAAAAGTAACCGCATAAGCAAATGTAATCAGCGCACGCAATTTGTGTGGCAAGGATACTCTGGAACCTGACACGAGCGCCCCCAGGATAGTAAGCCGAAGCTGTCACGCTTTTGATTAGAGGGCAATCGGCCCTCTCACACAGTTCGCGAAGCGGGACCCGGCATATCCAGGGGTGGGGCTAGCCCTTCCCCTTCGCCGCCATGCGGGCCTTGAATGCCGCCATCTGTTCGTCTGTCGCGGCCTTTTGGTGCTCTGCTTTCCACTGGGTGTAGGGCATGCCATAGACACGTTCGCGTCCGTCTTCCTTGCCGAGCTCCAATCCCTCGGCCTGCGCAGCTTCGGACCACCAGTCGCCCAGGCAGTTGCGGCAGAAATCGGCGAGGATCATCAGGTCGATATTCTGGACATCCTTGTTGGCGTCGAGATGGGTCAGCAGGCGGCGGAAGGCGGCGGCGTCCAGGCGGTCGCGCTGGTCATCGGTGATCTGGTCGAGCATGGCAATCCTTCAGGGCTTGTCTTGGGGCGCAAGCGCGCCTAGTCAGCGGGCGAAGCCAAGAGGTAATTCGCATGACGTCTCAGCTCAAGCTCGCCATCTGGGATATTGACGGCACCCTCATCGACAGCCGCAAGATTATCCAGCGGGCCATGGACCGCGCCTTCGCGCGCGCAGGCCTCGGCGGCATTGATTATGAGCGGACGCGAACCATTGTCGGCCTGGAACTGACCGAGGCGGTGCTGAAACTGGCGCCGGCGGATTATCCCGCCGAGCGCATCCCGCAGCTGGCGACTTTCTACAAGGAAGCCTTTGTCGAGCAGCGCCAGGAACCCGGTTTCGAGGAGCCGCTGTATGACGGGGCGCTGGACACGATCGCGCGCCTGGCGGATGAAGGCTGGCTGTTGGGCGTGGCGACCGGCAAGGCGCGGCGCGGACTGGATATCGTGTTCGAACATCATGATCTGCACAAATACTTCCAGACTTTCCAGACCGTTGATGGCGGACCGGGCAAGCCGCATCCGCGCATGGTGCTGGATGCCATGGGCGAGACCGGCACGGATCCACGCCAGGTCGTGATGATCGGCGACACGTTGTTTGACATGCAGATGGGGCGCAATGCCGGCGTGCACACGCTGGGTGTCAGCTGGGGTTTCCATACGGAGAAAGAGATCCTGGCCGGTGGGGCGCACGAGATCCATCATACATTCGACTCGCTCAATACCGCCCTTGATCGATTTTTTGAGCACCAGTCGGCAATCTGAATTCAGATATTTATGGTCTGGCGAAAAGCGCCGATTCAATTTCATAATGATACCACCTTAGGTGTGGATCGCCTTGAGCTTCATCGCGGGGGGTGTTGAGGTGGAAAGTCAGATAGAGCAGGTGAAGGGCGTGCGTCGAACGCGCAAGGTCCAGGCGGAACGTTACGCCCTGCTCAAGCAATTGTTCGATCAAAGCCAGCAGGATTGGTCAGGCAAATGGGGCTCTCGTGACATCGAGACCAGTTATGAAGACGAGTTCTTTGCCGTGTCCTGGACCGGCGACCATGAATATCTGCGCGCTTGTGCCTGGAACGAGGCGCAGGAAGACATCAGACGCGAGCTCAACAGGCGGCGTATTGCGGGCGTGTCAGGTCGCGATTATCGACGCGCTCGCGAGCGGGTTGAGCAAGCTTATGCCGATCAGATTCACGAGCGGTTTCAGCACAAGCATGCGGGCCCCTACGCCAATGAGTGTTTCGTGTTCTACAAGAGCGCCAATTTGTTGCCTCCAGCGCTTGTGGAAATGGCGCCGAACTGCCAGCAAGCTTTCCTGGATGCTCCGCTGCATAACTACCTGATCATCTCTCGTCACCAGCCCGCGATAGACAAGGCAGAGAAACGGGGCTTTTCCAGTTTTGAGGCGCTGGAAGCCACACCGCGTGGGCAGCAAGAGATTGTCGACCTGCTTCTCAAGCGAATTTATCCGGAGCGTTGTCCAGTGAAATCCGAACCACCGAAAAGCTCATGTGTGTGGTGTTGGAGTGTTGCAGCCTGGGCCCTGCTGTTGCTCGCGATTGCGGCGGTTTTTGTGCTCTGGGAAGGCAACAGGCAAAAAATACTCGGCTATTTCGGCTGGGTTGATGCCTCCGTGGTGGCCGAGGTCCGTGCGCAACGGGATCAACTCATGGAAGATTATCGCGAACTGTCCCAGCAGCGCTTGCTTGAAGATGCGACGCGAGGAGCGGACGATACTGCGCTCGCGAGCTCAGCCGAGCAGGAGGAGCAGCTCGCACGGATCGCATCGGCGATCGAGGAGCTGGGCGGGCGAATTCCTGAGCATTGGGGATATCGGCCCTGTATCGACAGCGCTGCAGTTCGTGCCAGTAGTGCGCCAGTCTACCTTTATGATATCACGCCGTCAGTCAACGGACTGATCGTCTCCGAACCGCGTGGACAATTTGCGATCCTGGCCGAGGAACGATTGCATCCGGAGTTTCCCGATAGTTTGCCGGCCTCTGGAAGTTATTCTGTAGCGGATTTCCAGGCGACTATGGCGCCCTTGCAACAGAGCGGCAGCGCAATGGATTGCGCCTTCTATGTCCTGCTTCGGGATGGTGAGTTGGATGACGCCACGATGTATAGGGAACAACGGTCAGCGGTCGAGGCGGTTTTTCAGATATATCGACCGCGCTAGCTAGCACGGATGATTCATCGTGGCATACGAAACCAAACCCGGCGTTCGCATTCCCAGCGAGAAGGACAATCTGCCCCAGCGCTTTTACGAGAGCGTGACGGTCGAGGTAGTGGATGAGGCCTTTGAGGTCCGTCTTGATGGTCGTGGTGTGAAAACGCCGGGCCGCAATGCTGCGATCCTGCCGACGCGGGTGCTGGCCGAGGCGCTGGCCGAGGAATGGGCGGCGCAGGGCGAGCGCATCGATCCGATGAGCATGCCGATGACCCGGCTGAGCTACGTCACCCTGGATCGCCTCGATATTCCGGCCACCGTGGCCGAGATCACCAAATACGCCTCCACCGACCTGTTGTGTTTCCGCGCGCCGGAGCCGGATGACCTCGTTGCTGCACAGGCGGCGGCCTGGGATCCCTTGCTGAGCTGGGCCGAAGAGGCGCTGGGCGCGCATCTGGTCCCCGCAACCGGCGTACTGCCGATCGACCAGGATCCGGTCGCCCTGACCCTGATCCACAATCGTGCCGGTGAGCTGGATCGCTGGCGCCTGGCAGCCTTGGCCCAGGCGACGGCACTGACCGGGTCAGCGGTACTGGGTTTTGCCCTGCTGGAAAAACGCATCAGTGGTGAGCAGGCCTTTGCCCTGTCCACACTGGACGAGCACTACCAGGCCAGCCATTGGGGCGAGGATGCCGAGGCCAAGGAGCGCCTTGACAATCTCAAGGTGGAAATCCTGGCGGTCGAACGCCTGTTGAGCGCGCTCTAGATACCCCTGACAGCGGTCAGTGTATCCAGGCGTCGCCAGGCCTTCTCGGGCCAGGTCGAGATCGGTCCCAGCGGCAAGGCGTTTGCCAGCTGTTTGATGCCGCGCCCGGCAGCCAGGGTCGCGCTGGGCAGGGACAGGCTGGAAATTTCGCCGCGCATGATATCGAAGCTGCTGTTCGAAAAACGTTTTTTGAAGTCATACGTGCCCGGGCCAAGGTGCATTTGTGTCGGTCCGAGATCGGCAATGCCGCGGGTCAGTTCGCGAAACAGTAACAAGCCAGGTGCGACCTGGGAGAGTGCCGGATCGTAGGCCGGGAACCAGTAGTGCATCACGCCTTTCGAGCGCATGCCGAAATGCGCCGCGACGATGCGGCCGTCGACTTCCATCGTCGAAAGACAGCCGGCAAGACGGTCCGTTCGATGTCCCAGCAGGGCATAAGCCAGATTGCGCGCCCAGCTGCCATGGAAGACATCTGTGGCGCCCGTCGCGGCGTATTGCGCGCGTTTGTAGTGCAGCAGTGTGTCAAGAGCGACCGTTCGCGGATCGTCGATGCGATAGACGACTTCGCCGCCAAGAGCGTCCAGCTTGCGCTCGCGCGCGCGCAGATTTCGCAAGGCCTTGGCTTCAGCTTTCTGGCGGCCCTCCCAGTAGGCTTCGTAGCCATCGGCCAGGTCGATGACCCAGGAGGCTTCGGGCGAGTGGCCGTTGTTCCGGATGTCGTCCTGCGACGCGAGCCCGCCGTCAAAGATGAGCGTACCGAAAAGGCGTTTCTTCAGCGTTTCGGAAAAGCGCAATGCCTCATTGTCAGCAATCAGGCCGTGATGATCGCCCATCGGGCCACCCAGCGGGCGAAAAAAGCCGCTCAGGGATTTCTGGAATGGCAAGAACCCCGCCGGAACTCCGTTTCGATAGAAGACTGCCACGCGCGTGTCCCGACGAACGCTGGCCATCAGATCGGCGAACTCCAGCTCGAAATAGGGAGAGGCCAGGTTCGGGGTCTCGTCAACGAAGCCCTGCCAGTACTGGCGCAGTTGTGGCGTCAAATTCTGGACTTTGAGAATTTTGCAGGACGTGGCGTAATGGGACATGGGCTTCTCCTCGGGTTTGATCATGCAATCAAGAGGCCAGTCGGGCGATCTTTTTTCGCGTGACAGGGGAGCGGGGCGGTGCATGTCAGCCGGTTCGATTAATCCATGTAAAGGGGATGAAATGGCAAATGTTTTTCGGCTCTTGGTCGTCCTGTTCTTGGGTCTGCCGGGGGCAGGCTTCGCCCAGGACTATCAGGCGGGGATCTATGATGGTCGCTCCATTCCGGGATGGGTATATTCCGCCGAGCTGACCGCAACTGCGCAATTGCCAACCTGGATCCCGATCTCGGGTGGAACGGAGGTTGATGGTGCAAATTGCAATCTGGGTGCAAGTCCGGTCACCGCCAATCGCGCCGAGTATGAGCAATACTTCCGGGGCGTCACGCGCGAGAGTTTCGCTAATGAAATGCGCCGGGCCGGCACAGAGGTGACGGCGGGCCATCTAACCGAACGTATTGAGCTGAAAGGCTATCCGGCCATGCGCAACACGCTCACAGCGCGGGTCAGCCAGCAAGTCTTCAATTTTGTCATCACCTCGCTGGCCGTGGAGGGGCAGTTGGTAACCGTGACCTGTGTCGTGCGGGACGGAGGGTATCTTCGTCGTGTGCATGAGTTTTATAGTTTCGCAGAGGGGCTGAGCCTGTTGGCGCCGCCACCTCGATGATCCGGGGGAATATAGTGAAACGCGTTGTATCTAGTATTGTTGCAGGCCTGACGATGGTCACGGCTGCCCAGGCTCAGGATCATGTCGATGGCGTCTATGACGGCCGCGAGATTCCGGGGTGGGTCTATAGCGAGGAAGGGGCCGAAGCCGTCGGATTGCCAACCTGGTATCCGGAAGGTGGCGCTTTTGCCGGGGCAAACTGTAATCTGGAAACGGTCGCGCTGAGCGCGTCGAGCCAGGAATGGCTGGAGGCGTTTTATGCGGCCAATCCGGCAACCGTGGGCGCACAGCTCGAGGCGTCCGGCGTGGACTGGCGCCAGGGGTATCTGACTGAAGTCGTCTCGCTGCATGGCCGACCGGCGATGCGCAATCTCTGGGCTGGTGCACATGAGGGGCAGGGCTTCGAGGCCATGATGGTGTCGATTTCCGGCGCCGAACACTTGGTCATTGTCCGCTGTTCTATCCAGACCGGCTATTTGCTGCCCGCATTACAGGCCTTCTATCAATTCGCGCGGGATATCGAGATCGAGACCGCTGCGCCGGAATAGGCAGATTGATAACCATACGAGTCATGTGATTGCGCTGTCAGGGCGACCTCTGCTATCCCCCTCGCAAGAGAGAGAAAACAGGGGGCGTCCTGCCATGAAAGATGTGCTCGAACAGCTGGAAGCAAAGCGTGAAGGCGCGCGGCTCGGTGGCGGTGAAGCGCGGATCGAAAGCCAGCACGCCAAGGGCAAGCTGACCGCACGCGAGCGCATCGAGCTCCTGCTCGATGATGACAGTTTCGAAGAATGGGACATGTTCGTCGAGCATCGCTGTGTCGACTTCGGCATGGCGGACAAGAAGATCCCGGGAGACGGTGTTGTCACTGGTCACGGCACGATCAATGGCCGTCTCGTCTATGTTTTCTCCAAGGACTTCACGGTCTTCGGTGGATCCTTGTCAGAGACGCATGCCCAGAAAATCGTCAAGATCCAGAAGGCGGCCATCCAGAATGGCGCGCCAATCATCGGCATCTTCGATGCGGGTGGTGCGCGCATCCAGGAAGGCGTCGCCTCGCTGGGCGGCTATGCAGACATCTTCCTGCAGAACACGCTGGCCTCCGGTGTCGTTCCGCAGATCTCCATGATCATGGGCCCGTGCGCAGGCGGTGACGTGTATTCACCGGCGATTACCGACTTCATCTTCATGGTGAAGGACACGTCCTACATGTATGTGACCGGCCCGGACGTCGTTAAGACAGTCACCAATGAGGAAGTCACGCACGAGGACCTGGGCGGTGCCTCCGTGCACGCCAAGAAATCCGGCGTCGCTGATGGTGCGTTCGAAAATGACTTGGAAGCCCTGGTGCAGCTGCGCCGCCTGATCGATTTCCTGCCGCTGTCCAATCGCGAGAAACCACCTGTGCGCCCGGTCTATGACCGCGCAGATCGCCAGGAGCCGAGCCTGGACAGCCTGGTCCCGTCGAACCCAAACAAACCCTATGACATCAAGGAATTGATCGAAAAGGTTTCGGACGAAGGTGATTTCTTCGAAATCGCACCCGACTATGGCACGAATATCGTCGTGGGCTTTGGCCGTCTCGATGGCCAGCCGGTGGGCTTTGTGGCCAACCAGCCGATGTCACTGGCCGGGGTTCTGGACATTGATGCCAGCCGCAAGGCTGGGCGTTTTGTGCGCTTCTGTGATGCTTTCAATATCCCGCTGGTCACCTTTGTGGACGTTCCGGGCTTCCTGCCGGGCACCAAGCAGGAATATGGCGGCCTGATCAAACACGGCGCCAAGCTGCTCTTCGCCTATGCCGAAGCGACCGTGCCGAAGCTGACCGTGATCACGCGCAAGGCCTATGGCGGCGCGTATGACGTGATGAGCTCGAAACACCTGCGCGGCGATGTGAACTATGCCTGGCCGACGGCCGAGATCGCCGTAATGGGTGCCAAAGGCGCTGCGGAAATCATCCACCGCAAGGATCTGGGTGACGCGGACAAGATGGCCGAGCACGTCAAGGAATATGAAGACCGCTTTGCCAATCCGTTCGTCGCGGCGGGACGTGGCTATATCGATGATGTGATCATGCCGCATAATACGCGCAAACGCCTGATCAGCGCGCTGCGGACGCTGAAGAACAAGAAGGCGGAAAACCCCTGGAAAAAGCACGACAACATCCCGCTCTAGGAGCGGTGCGAGACAACGCCCCGGCCAGGTCTGGCGGGGCGTTTTCTTTTCGAATAATGAGTAACCTCGACGTTACACGAAGTAACCTGTAGGTATCAATCGAGTGTCACCTGGAGGTTACGCATGACCGAGCTCAGCCCTGTCGAAAAACTCTCGCGCCGACGTCGTATGTTGATGGTCGTCTTCGTTGGTTCCTTTCTCACCTGGCAGGTTCCTTTCATGGACCGCTATGCCGAGATTGCGAGCGGCTCCAGCCGACTGGTCGACCTGGTCTATGTGGCTGGCATCCTGGTCTGGGCGCTCGCCCTCATCGCTCTGCTGCGTTTTGGCCGGTCCCATGCCAAGGACCCGGAGGTTCGCGCGGCGCTGGAAGACGAACTCACCCAGGCCAACCGCGCCCGGGCATTCAGCTTTGGCTACTGGGCCATGCTGGTCATGGCAGCAGCCTTGTTCGGGGCATCCTTCTACCTGACATTTTCCCCGCAGGAGGTGGCCCATTTGATGGTCCTGACAGCGGTAGCCGCGCCGCTGCTGCGTTTTGCCTTCCTGGAGCGCGACTAGGTGGGAGATCACCAGGATCTGAGGAACCGGCTCAAGGAATTCCGCTCGGCCAAGGGGTTCACCCAGGCCGAGCTGGCCGGCCGGGTCCGTGTCAGTCGCAAAACCATCAACACGGTTGAGAATGGTGTGTTCATTCCCTCGACCATATTGAGCCTGAAGCTTGCCCGCGCGCTTGGCGTTACGGTCGAAGAGTTGTTCCAGCTTCCGGAGTAGGAGCTGCCAGGCGCGCCTTGAGCGGCTGGACTTCCTTCCGACTGACCGGCAGCTCGACGCCGTTCTGCAATACCGCCGTATATTTGCTGCCGACCGCGCTTCTGATCTCGTGGACCTGGCTGAGGTTGATGGCATAGGAGCGGTGCTGGCGATGGAACGCCTCCTGCAGCAGTTCGAACAGGGCGCTCAGATTGCGGTTGTCGAGGTGCTGGCCGCCATTGGCCAGGTGCACCTCGGTGTAATTGCCGGCCGCCTTGAGGAAGAGAATGTCGGTGCGGTCCACAAGGATCATGCGTCCGGTGGTCAGCAGCTTGACCTGTCTTGCAGCCGCCTGCGGTCGGGGGACGAGAAGATCGGGTAGGCGAAGCGCCAAAAAGCCCCAGAAAACCAAAACCAGCACGTAGACGGCGCGGTCGAGGAAATCACCGGGCCAGCGAAGCGCATAGGTCAAAAGCACACAGAAAAAGAGTGCCATCCAGCGCGTGTGCCCGGGCGCATGCCAGATGATCCAGCCGCCCATGGCCAGACAGCCGATGCTGATCGCGAGCGTGGATTTGGCGTCATAGCCGGGTGACCAGAGAATCATCATGATCGCCAGGGCGCCGGTGGCGATCTGGGCAAACAGTGCGCGACGCTGCGCGGCCGGCCAGCGCAGCACGATGAACCGCATCTGGGTCGCAGCGAAGATCAGCAGGAAGACGAGCATGATGGCCTGACGTGGCTGGTGCCAGTCATAGCTATAGTTCACGAAGGCTCTCGACGCCTCGGCCGCACCTGCGAGGAACAGGGCGGTCAGCGCAAGGCTGAGATGAAAGGCCCGGCCGTCGCGGCGGCCATGGCCCGCCCAGGCGATCGCGAAGGCCAGGGCAAGCAGGGCTCCACCGGTCAGAATGAGCGGGAAGTAGGCCCTTAAAGGGCGGCGGTCATCCGCGCGATAGGGAATGATCGACAGCGAGTGAACCAGCGTCATCGGTTCATATCCCGCGCGGTGGCTGGAGAACTGCATCAGCAACGTGTTGCCGGAACTGCGGATCAGGTCGGGCGGTATGGAGAAGACGGCATCGATCTGGCCGGGAATCTCTGCGTCCGCGGTTTCGGCAGGTTGCCCCTTTTCGCCGATCAGCGTGCCATTCCAGTAGATGCGCGCCGAGAACGGTCCGGCAGTGCGCACAGCCAGCGGTCCGTCGAGTTCGGCAAGGGCAACATCGCTCCAGCGCAACCACCCGATCGTGGCGGGAGCCGGGACGGTGTAGACGGATTGCCGCTCATCCGGCCAATCGATGGTTTCGGCTTCGGCCAGTGAAAGGGGGCGGTCGATCAGATTGACGCCGGGAACATAGCTGGCCGGTGGCGGCGCCGTCGGTGTGACCCCGAGCAACACCACGAGAACACCCAGCAGCAGCGCCGCGAGTTCCAGCCCGGGGCGCCAGGCGGAAAATCGTTTGAGCCATTCGTCCGACATACGAGCAATTCGCCCCTTTTTGCTGCCGCGGGCAAGGGGGCAGGTGCAAACCCGTCATCAATGCCGGGGGGCATTGAACCAGACGAGGACGATAAATGTTGTTTGTGAACACACTTGCTGCGATGGCCGGAGCCCTCTCGCTGCAGACACCCGTTGAAGATGCGCAAAGCCGTTTCGAGGCGTTTGCAGAGGAGTTTCCTTCGCTGAACGTAGCTGTCAGTGTCGAGGGTGAAACCGTTTTCGAGGCCGAGGGCGGGATCGCCCGAACCGGCGCAGACGGGCTGGATACCGATTATAATTTCTATTCCATCGCCAAGTTGCTGACGGCGACGGCGTATGCACAACTGGAAGCGGAAGCGGGGCTCGACCTCGACACCGCAGTGCGCGTCATCGATCCGACCTTGCCCGATCATTATGAGGCGGTGACCCTGCGTCAGCTGCTCAACCATCGCGGTGGTGTCCGGCACTATCGTGGCGAGCGGGACTGGCGTGACTTTGCCGAGCGACGCTGTGAGACGCCGGCGGATGCGCTTGGACATTTCATTGACGATGCGCTGATCCATGAGCCGGGAACCGAGCAGCAATACACGACATTCGGCTATGTTCTGCTGAGCCATCTTCTTTTGGAGATCACGGGCACGAACAGTTTTGATGCCGCCATGACCGCCGCGCTGGGTGATGCCTATCTGGCGCATACGGATCGCGCGGGAGCGGACAAGGCCGCCAACATGTTCGGCAATCTGAGCCGCATGCGCGTGCTGGAGAACATGTCAGCAGAGTGCAAGTTCGGTGGTGGAGGCCTGCTGGCGTCGGCGCGGGATCTGGCCAATATGGGTGGGGCACTGGCGAGGGGCGAGATCCTCGCGCTCGACGCCCTCTCAGATGCGATCGACACCGAGGAGGGACCGTTCGGAATCGCGGCCGGTTATAGCGAGATCAATGACGTGCACTATGCCGCCCATTCCGGCGGATCTCCGGGCGGACGCGCTTACCTGCTGGTGTTCATCGAGCCGCAAATTGTTGTGGCGGTGACTTCAAATTATGACGGTCCCAACCACGGCGAGTTCGCCCTCGGCATGGCGGAACTGTTCAGTGATCTGGATCTGGCGCGCGACGAGTAGATCCACGCCATTGCAAGGCCTCCGGCGTGCCTGCGTCGGAGGCCTCACTCCGCTGGCTGTGCGGGCTGAACGGCCTTCCTGAGCATAGGACCATACCCCTCGGTCACGCAGTCATATCCCTCATAATAGCCGCATTCGGACAGCAAGCGGTGCAGGCGGGGCAGATTATAGGGGGGCACGGCCGCAAACATGTGATGTTCCAGGTGAAAATTCACATGGTTGGGCGCCACAAACGGGCGTTCCCACCAGCGGGGCCGTGTCGTGTGCGTATTGCGTCTGGGCTCGGTATCATAGCGGTCCGCCGCGACACCATGCTCGCCGATATTGCGGATGCGCATGATCGCTGGATAGACGAAAATACGTGCCAGCCACCACAGGGCGATCGCCCAGGGGGCACCGGCGAGGCTTAGTATTCCCAGCAGACCAAGCTGAAACACCAGGAAAGGCGCCTTTCCCGCAAGGGTCGGATTCTGCCAGAGGAAGGTCAGCTCCTTCAGACCGGTCTGACCGCTCACATCCCGGATGAATTTGCGACGCAGGCTGTCTTGCGTAACCGGATAATCCTTGACCAGACCCTGGTCCGGATCCTGGTCGGTGCCGGCATGTTTGTGGTGGTTCAGGTGATATTCCCGGTAGAGCTGCAGCGGAACGTCCACCGCCGCGCCGCCCACCCAGCGCCCGACAAATGTGTTGAGGCGCTCGCTACGGAACAGGGCATTGTGCGCGCAGTCATGCAGCACGATTGCGAAGGCCAGTTGGCGCCCGGCGATCAGGACGATGGAGAGGAGCAGCGTGGCCGGATTGGGCCATAACACAGAGGGGGCAAAGGCGAGTGCAAGCGTCAGCAGATTGCCCGACACCATCAATGCTCCCTGCCAGTTCGTTGCCTGTGACAGGGCGCGCAGCTCGTCCCGGCTAAGGCAATCGCCCAGTTTGAGATCATTTCCGTCTCGACTGCTCATCAGATACTCCGAAACGTGTTCCGCCGGAGTGTCGCGCAGATCGGGGGATTTGCCAAATGGGTCGGAGCTATAGCGTGCTAGTCACCGCCGGTATCGGCAAGGCGGGTCAGAAATTCAATGAGATCGCGCGTTAGCGGGTGAACTGGGCCCCACTCGTGATGAGCACAATAGCGCGCGGTGTCGGCGAATTCGAACGTCCAGGTCGAGCCGTCCAGGCCAAAGCGTTTTTCATACCGTCCGAGACATACAGCATCGTTCGCCAGCGCCTGTAGCCGGATTTGATCCTCTGGCGAAAGCTCGTACTCCCCGTATCGAGGGAAACTCGTCAAATTCGGTTCACGCGGATCGCCGAGCTCTTGCCAGACAAGGAACGGGTTCTCGTTCTCACGGCGATGCCAGACCTCGAAACTGATCGGGCGCTGGAAGGACCGTGTTGCGACAGCACGAAAATCCCATCTAGCGACGGGTGGGGTCAGGGGCTCGTGGTCGAAGTCGTGCAACAGGCCGCTGGCGTACAAGCACGCTTCTCCCGCCAGGTATTCATCCGGGAAATAGGCCCGTTGCCAAGCCGGGCTGACGAGCGAGGCGTGACTACATTGCGCCCGCTCGGTGGAGAGCGGCCACTCGTCCGTCAGGGAAAGCAGTCCAAGCAGAATAAGCATCGGCGTAGACTATCGTGGATTGCGGTCTTTGTAAGGCTCAGCCCCGCTGCGCGACCAGCGTTTCCCAGCCCTCGATCGGCTCGCGGCGGGTGACCTTCAGGCCGGCTGTCTCATAGGCTGTTCGCACCCACTCTTCCTGTTCGGTGAGCAGGCCGGACAGGATGACCTTGCCGCCCGGGGTGAGGGATCTGGCGATCCCCGGCGCCAGTTCGACCAGCGGTCCGGCCAGGATGTTGGCGAAGATCAGCTCGAATTCACGTCCCGCCAGCTTGGCATGGTCCAAACCCTCGGCGACAAAACAGTCGATGCCCGGCGTGCCGTTCTTGGTGCAATTGGCCTGGCTTTCCTCAACCGCTTCCGGATCAATGTCCGAGGCGAGGATTTCAGCGCCCGGCAGGGTCTTCGCGGCTGCGATGGCCAGTGCGGCCGTTCCACAGCCCAGGTCGAATACCGTTGCCGGTGTCTCGCCTGCATCCAGTATCTCGTCGAAGGCCAGCAGACAGCCGCGGGTAGTGCCGTGATGGCCCGTGCCAAAAGCGGGGCCAGCCTCGATTTCCAGGTGGGTCTTGTCGCTTGGTGCCTCGTCGCGCTGGTGCTCGCCAAACAGTACGAACCGGCCCGCTTCGACAATCTTGAGACCGGCGAGGGAGAGTTTCACCCAGTCCTCGTCCGGCATCGCGGCGCTCTCGATCTCCATGCTGTCCGGCAGGCCCGCCATCCGGCGCACCATGGCAAGATCAGGTTCGGCCTCGAAGATCAGGTCGAGACGCGCGACTTCGCCTTCGTCGAAGATCGACCAGGACGTCATGCCCTCAATGCCAATCGCATCAAGATGTTCGACGATGTTCGCCAGCTGGGCGAAGTCGGAATGCGCAGAGAGGCGCCAGAGAGTTGTCATGGAATGTCCTTTTCTGGCGGCGGTGTGTGGACTGGTCTGACCGGAAGATCAAGCTCCCTAGAGCTTTGCCTTGGCGTGTTCCAGGTCGATTTCCTCGGCCAGGGCGGTCGGCACGATCTTGACACCGAACGGGGTCAGGGCGACGGGCGCCAGTTTGAAATGCGCCATGGCATTGGGCAGACAGATCGGGATGGTGATGATCGGCAGACAGGCGATCAGGTTCATCAGCCCCCACAACAGGTGAGAGATCGCCAGCATCCAGCCGAACGTCAAAAGCCAGACAACATTGGCAAGGAATTTCACCACACCGCCGGCGGTCTCGAAATCATCCGGATCAGGTTCCTGCCCATTGGCCTGCTTATAGGCATTCACGGCCTGTTTGGAGACCGGCCGCCGCCCGAACGGCCAGAAGCTGTAACCGATCATCGGCAACAGGAACGGCAGGAGCGGAAACAGGATGATCGCGCCCAGCAGGTAGAGCAGGCCGACAAAAAAGCCGCCGAGGACGAACCAGATGATGTTGGCAAGCAGGGTCATGGGAATCTTGCTTCTGCGACGCTGGGAACTGTGGACTCATCATGCGCCGGGTTAGCCCTCCGGCGCAAACCATAAGCGCACTGCTTGCCTGAATATCGATGTTCAAGGGAGAGCTTCTGCCTGATTGTCGCGAAGAGCTTAGCGGGACATCAGGCTTAGGGCTGCCGCAGGAGCTGGAGCGGCCGTCAGTACCGCTCGTCTGCTGGGACGCTCGCGAAATCAATAAGCCACTCGCCCAACTCCATGAGCTCTCCATGGGTAGGCGAATGTGCAACAACCAAACAATAGAGGTCGGTATCAGCGTATTCGAATATCCATTCTGCGCCGTCAGTGCCTGTGTTCTCTGTTTCTTGCGAAGCGCAAATATCAGCTTCGCCGAGCCTTGTCAGAAACATCATTGACTGATCCGCGGTGAACGGCTGCTCGGTTGAGGACTGAAGTACACCGGGATGATAACCACCGAGGCCGCTCGCCGTTTTGATCTGAAGCGTGCCCATTGAGCTGTCGGTCGACATGGTTACGCGGAAACTCATCGGCGCATGAAAGGTTCGGAGCCACGTGAAACGTGCCACAATGGCCCCCCGTGTGCGCGGCAACGCGCGCTCTTGAAGCACGGTCAAATGGTTCGAGTACCATGTGCAAACAAACGGGGAGAAAGCTCCCAGCGGAAAGATCGCGCTCACGTCTTCCAGGGGTGGTCTCTCTGGGTGAATTCTCCCATCCGCGTCGGCCGGGCCAGCATAGCTGAACAGGGGCTCGCGGCAGGCGTCGCCTTCGACCGGCCAAGCCCAGCCTTCCACCGTGCCCAGCGCCGCCAAGGCGAACAAAAGGCTCAAGGCAGATCTCTCAGGAAGCTCTCCACCACCTTTTTCAGGCCGGCCTTGTCGAACTGGACGGAGTATTTCTCGCCATCGGCCTTCTTGACCGTTCCATAGCCGAACTTGTCGTGGAAGACGCGATCGCCGGCTTTCCACTTGCCGTTCTTGTCGGATCCGCCGCTGGAAATGATCTTGGCCTTGGCGTTGATCGTCGGCGGGTCGGAGCGGCGGCCGGACTGGGTGTTGGCCTGGTAGCGTTTCCAGCCAGGCGAGGAATAGCTCGAGGCCATCGGATCGGCATTGGCGGTGAAGCTTTCGCGTCCGGGGCCGCCGTCATAATAGCCGGTCTCGGACCTGGCCTCGACGTGATCGACGGGCAGTTCGTCGATAAAACGCGACGGGATGACGGCCTGCCAGCGGCCATAGATCATGCGGTTGGCGGTGAAGGAAATGACGGCCTGTTCGCGGGCGCGGGTGATGCCGACATAGGCCAGGCGGCGTTCCTCCTCGAGCGAACGCGTGCCACCTTCATCCAGCGAGCGCTGGGAGGGGAAGACGGTTTCTTCCCAGCCAGGCAGGAAGACGAGCGGGAATTCCAGGCCCTTGGCCGCGTGCAGCGTCATCAGGGAGACTTCGTCCTCCTCGGTCGTGCGATCTGCATCGGTGACCAGGGAGACATGTTCCAGATAGGCTTCCAGGGTTTCCCATTCGCCCATGGAGCGGATGAGTTCCTTGAGGTTCTCCAGACGGCCTGCCGCCTGGGGTGTCTTGTCCTCGCGCCACATGGCGGTATAGCCGCTTTCGTCCAGCACGATCTCGGCCAGTTCATCCAGGCGCGATTGTTCGGACTGTTCCCGCCAGCGCTCCAGATCGCGCAGGAAGACCAGCAGCGCCGTGCGCGCCTTGCCGCGGATTTCATCCGTGCCGACCATGCGGCGGGCGGCCTCGGTCATGGGGACCTGCATCGAGCGCGCTGCGACGGCGATTTTCTGCACGGTGGTATCGCCAATACCGCGCTTGGGCGTGTTGACGATGCGTTCAAAGGCGAGATCATCTTCCGGTGACCGGACGAGGCGCAGATAGGCGTGGGCATCGCGCACTTCCGCGCGCTCGAAGAAGCGCGGGCCGCCGATCACCTTGTAGGGCAGGCCCAGCATGATGAAACGGTCCTCGAAGGCGCGCATCTGCCAGGAGGCGCGAACCAGCACCGCGGCGTCGGAATAATAGCGGCCCTTGGAGCTCCAGTTCTCGATTTCCTCGGCGATGAAACGCGCTTCCGCCTCGCCATCCCAGATACCGCGCACCTGGACTTTCTCGCCGCCATCATCCTCGGTCCAGAGCGTCTTGCCGAGGCGGGAGCGATTGGCCGCGATCAGCCCGGAGGCGGCAGCCAGGATATGCCCGGTCGAGCGGTAATTGCGTTCCAGGCGGACGACATGAGCGCCGGGGAAGTCCTTCTCGAAGCGCAGGATGTTGTCGACCTCGGCACCGCGCCAGCCATAAATCGACTGGTCGTCATCGCCCACACAACAGATATTGCCCGTGCCCTGGGCCAGAAGGCGCAGCCAGAGATACTGGGAGACGTTGGTGTCCTGGTACTCGTCGACCAGGATGTAGCGGAATTTCTTGTGATACTCGGCCAGCACATCGGTGTGGTCCTTGAAGATGTGCAGGGTGTGCAGCAGCAAGTCCCCGAAGTCACAGCAATTGAGCGTTTTCAGGCGTTCCTGGTAGATGGTGTAGAGGCCCTGGCCACGGCCTTCGGCAAAGGTCCACTTGTCCTCTTCGCTCAGCTGTTCCGGCTTGAGCCCACGGTTTTTCCAGCCATCGATCAGCGAGGCGAGATGGCGCGGCGTCCAGCGTTTCTCGTCGATATTCTCGGCCTGGATGATCTGTTTCAAAAGGCGCAGCTGGTCATCCGTATCCAGGATGGTGAAATTGGACTTCAGCCCGACCAGTTCAGCATGGCGGCGCAGGATCTGGGCGGAGATCGAGTGGAATGTGCCGAGCCACGGAACGCCCTCGACCGCCTCACCGATGATCTTGCCGACCCGTTCCTTCATCTCCCGCGCGGCCTTGTTGGTAAAGGTCACCGACAGGATCTGCCAGGGCCGGGCCCGACCGGTCGCCAGGATATGCGCCAGGCGGGTGGTCAGCACCCGTGTCTTGCCCGTGCCAGCACCGGCCAGCACAAGGACCGGACCCTCTACGGCCTCGACCGCTTCGCGCTGTTCGGCATTGAGCCCTTCAAGATAAGGCGAGGGCGGCGCCGGGCGCGCCATGTCGGAGATGGAAAGTTCGGACATCACAATCTAGGGTCTTGGCAGTCGATAAAACGAGTCGATAATCGAGCCAGTCTGGACCGATTGCGGCCATTTCCCAAGGGAGGGATGTGTGTTTGTTCGTTTTTTGTTCGGGGTCATGGCGGTGTTTGCTTTTGCCCGAACTGTTGGTGCTCAACACCTCGATGGCGCTGTCGCGGAAACCTTCTCGACCGCGCCCGCGCCAGAAGCGATGCTGGTCGGGCCTCCAATCCGCGCAGCGGGCGGCGAGTTCCGGCTCGGAGTGCATCGCGCTATGGGCGAGCGGTTCCTCAACATTTACTGGGAAATCGAAGGCCCTTCTCTTGCGGCGAACAGCCTCAACTTTGGCCCCCTGCAAAACCCGATTGGAATTTATGTGGTCGATGTAAATCAAGACGGCCAGGAAGAGATACTGCTTGAAGAGAGGTGGGAGGATGGATCGGTCTGGTCAATATTTGTAGTCTCCGACCAGGCTGCTGGCCGCCATCTGGTCAGGGGCGAGCTCGTAACAGAAATTGAGGAGCGAGGAGAGGGCTCTCGTCGGCGAGTGAGACCGGGAGAGAGCACCGTCTCGGCCTTTTTGTTTGGCGATCAGCTCGTGTCGGGTCACGCGGAGGGTGAACAACGTCCTTGCTGGTACTGGCAGACAGCAAGCTCGGCACTTGAAGCAAACATCGACTATAGCGGGTGCGATGGATCCGCCGTTGAGCCAGAGCGTATCGAAAAATTCCTCAGCTTTTTTATCGACTAGCCGACTAGCCGACTTGCTTGAGCGTGGCAGCCTTCGGGCCGTACTTCATATCAATCCCCCGGATAAGCGCCGTCAGCCAGAGTTTGAGAAAGGTCAGGAATTTTTCCGGAACCTCACCGCCCTTGGCGCGGATTTCGGTCGCAAAGCCCGTGAACTTGTCCAGCAGGTCCTTGTGGATCAGCTTGTGCGAGGTGATGCCGGCATAGCCGGTTTCTTCCATGTAGGCTTCTTCATCGCGGAAATGGGCGATGGTGACTTCTCCGAGACGGTCGACGAGGTGCAGGACCTCGGGGCCCTTCTGATCCGCTTCCCGGGCGTCATAGACCTGGTTCATCAAGGCCAGGATTTGCTGATGTTCGTCATTCATCTTGGCCACGCCGACATCCAGCGAGTTGTCCCAATTCATCAGGGGCATGGGCAGGTCTCCATCCAGTTGCTTTGGGCAACGATGATAAACCGGAATAAAAGTGAGGTAAGTGGGTGTGCGTGTATGACGACCGGTCGCGCCTAGGCCGCGAGCGAGGGCTGCACGTAGGGTCCCAGTTCCACGAATGAGAAAAAGCCATTCGGGAATTCGCCATTGTCAAAGCGGATCATTTCAGCAAACTCCACCAGGTCGACAAGGAATTGCTCGTGCAGTGTGCGGATCATGCCCAGCTGCCGTCCGCCCTGTTCGGACAAGTCGCCTTCAAAGGCCTCGAACAAGTCTTCATAAGTGCAGACTAGGTCATTGATCAGCATCAGGATGCGGGGGCTGTCACTACCGTAATCCTGGGCGAGGCGCAGATGCACGATGAGCGTATCGATATCGCTACTGAGCTTGGCGGTACGCGAGGGGATTACCGAGAGAGCTGCCATGGTGTTAGTCGCCGCTTTGGAATTTAACCATGCGGCACCCTTGCGTGCATCCTGCAGGATTGCCACTTATTATATAATATTACCGGGTGGTGGGCGGCTTAGCCGAAGAGGGCGTCGATATCAGCCTGAACCGACTCATCTTCGTAATCGGCGTCGTTTTCAGCCTGCCCGTTGATTGCGCCTGAAGCGGCGGCGATCAGCGGCTTGATCTCTTCCGTTGCCATGCGCGCGACTTCCTGACAGATCTCCGGACTGGCCGCGGCACGCAGGAAGTCCTGGGCCCGCTGCACCTCGTCATCAATCTGCAGGATCAGCGTTTCGAGGTGCACTCGAACGGCCCGCGGAGCGGCCTCATAGGCGATCACGGCAAGGTCACGATCCTTGAAGGCGGACATCTCGAAATGCTCGATATAGCTGGCAGGTTTCCACTCCAGGACGTCTTCCGCGCAATCGCGCATGTCCGGAAGCATCTCCATCAGCATGACAACTTCATTGAAGTGGTTGAGATAGTCCGTCGCGAGGCCGGTGACAGGATTGATATTGGCCGCACGCAAGGCGTCGGGCGCAAGAACACCCTCACCAAATACTGCGCCCACCCCGGCGTTGGGATCCAAGCCACCCATCTCCATGTTGGATTGTGTTAAACCAACATCCTTACAGAAGAATTATCCTATTCAAACAAGCTGCAGTTTATGACTAGCGATGTTCTTCCTCGCTGATCTCGGCCAGCGCCTTGGCATAGGCCGCCTGGGCATCGGCCTTGGTGATCCAGCCAATGACGGGGTCCTCGCCGCCTCTCTGGCGCACGGCAGCACCCTCCAACTGTTCCGCATCCATGACGCCCATCGCCTTGCCCAGCGTGTCGTCCTCGTAGAGGCAGGTCTCATCCTTGATCTGATCAGTGGTCCAATCGCCCAGGGGCATCATGAATTCGCGCACACGGACCGTCTGCAGGACAAGGCGGCTGGAGCCACCGGAAATGTCGTAGCCACGCCGCATGACCTGTTTCTGGAACAGGGAGCCCCCCTGTGCAGATTGTGTCAGCACTGTCGCCAGGGACACTGCTACGAGGACAGCCACGGAAGCCTCATAGCTGGCGGTGAGTTCAAAAACGATCAGCGTCGTGGACAGCGGAGCGCCCAGCACGGCACCGGCGACTGCACCCATGCCGATCACGGCGAAAAAGCCCGCCCCGGCAGTCTGGCCGCCCAGGAGGCTGACCATGACCAGCCCGAAGGCCGAACCCAGCATCGCTCCGAGATACATCGAGGGCGAAAACACGCCGCCAGCGAATCGGAAGGCGAGGGTGATATGGGTGGCCAGGGTTTTCAGGATCAGCAGGATAATTAGCTCGCCGAAGACATAACGTGTCGCCAGGGCGTTGGACGTCGGTTCATAACCCACGCCGAGTACTTCAGGCGCGAAAATGGCGATGAGCCCGACAAGCAGGCCGCCGGGTATAGGCAAGCTCCACAGCGGAATGCTGAAGCGTCGCGCAAGGCGTTCGACATAGCTTCCGCCATGCATCACCCCGCGATTGAACAAGACGGCCAGCCCGGCGGCGGTTATCCCCAGCAGGGCGGCCGCCGGAAAGTCCCAGACATGGGTCTGGTGCATGGCCAGAAAGCCGAAAATCTGGTCCTGGCCGAGATGGTGACGCACGACGAGCGCGCCCACCACGCTGGAGACGGCGACGGGGGCAATGGAGCGCAGGGCGTAGTGCCCAAGGATCACCTCGAAGGCGAACAGCGCTCCGGCGACCGGGGCATTGAAACTCGCCGAGACCGCTGCTGCGGCACCACAGGCGAGGAGAATGCGACTGCCGCGCGCGTTCAGCCCGACGAGACGCGAGATCAGCGACGCAAAGGTGCCTCCGAGGTGGACGGCCGGACCTTCCCGGCCCGCGCTGCCGCCGCCGCCGAGGGAAATCGCCGCCATGAGTGCCGAATACAGCCCGGATTTCAGCTCGATCTGGCCTTTGCCGACGGCACGGGCCTCGATCACGTCCGGCACACCGCGCGAACGGAAATTCTTCAACAGGCCCAGCCGGTCGCCGATCAGCAGCATGAAGGCAATGACAAAGCCGGTGACCACCGGGATCGACCAGCGCCGCCAGACCGGCCAGTCCGCAGCGGTGCTGGCAAGGGTTTCTTCGGTCACGCCGAACGCGAATTGTTCGACCAGCCCGATGCCGAGGCGCAGGCCCAGGGTCGCATAACCGGCGACCAGGCCGACGAGTAACCCCATCAGCCAGAGCGCTGGCCCGCGACCATCGCGGAAGGCCCCAACCAAGCGCTCCAGCGGGCTGGATGAAGATGAATCAGACACATGCCAGCTTTGTCCTGCGTCGCGGTTTGAGACAAGCGGTCAAAAGAAAAGGCCCGGTACAAGACCGGGCCAGTGGGGAGCAAACACCGTGTTTGCTGATCAGTTGTCGCTCTGGCGGGTGCGCGCCCTGGCGGGGCGGCTGGTGCGGGCCGGTGGAGCTGTTTCCGCGCCGCGTGTTGTCGTGGCCCGGCGTGCGCGATTGGGCGTCGGCGCGGCGACAGTGTCTGCGTTGCTCACCGATTGAATGACGTCCTGAATGTCGTCATCGCCCTGGTAGAAGATGTTGATCGCGACGGGATAGGTCTGGTAGCCGGCCCGCAGATAAGTGTTGTTGCCAATGCTGCGCATGCACTCGCCGACCACATTGAGGGTCAGCTGGGTGTTGAAGACATCATCCTGTCGCAGGAAATCCGCGTCCGACCCTGCGCCGTTCCCGACATAGGTCTCGAGGCGGTCCTCGACATAATCGACCGGGTTCCACATGAAGCTGACGAGTCCGCTCTTTTGCTGCGGCAACGCCATCTCCATGTCGAGCTCGAAATTGGCGGAGCGATACTGGTCTGAAAAGTCCTGTTCATCGCTTTTCCAGAAGGCCAGCATGTCCTGGACACCAATGCCTTCACCGGTCGCGTGCAAGGTCAATTGCGTGCCAAAACTCGCGCGGACAGAGTGGGCGCGCGCATAATTCCCCGGACCGTATATGGTGCATTCCAGGCGGCCGGAGATTTCAAACTCCGGATTGGCCGAAACAACGCGCAGGTCGCGATCAGCCGGATCCGTACTGTTGGCCACATTGCGCACGGTGATGTTGATCATCGGAATGTTGGACTGGACTTCGACAAAATCGATGCCGTTGGAATAGTCCGAGGACTGGGCCAGGGCGGGCGATGCCATAAGGGCCATCGCGGCGGCGGTGAAGAGGTAGGCGTTGAAGCGGAACATGATCCCTGTGTCTCCCTGTTACCGCTGCGCTCCCTCAACGTTCGCGGTGTTGATCCTGTTCTTCTGGCAGGGATTGGGGCATGCGAGGAGTAGCACCAACGCACAGCGTGGCACACGGGGTTGCATATCGATGCAACCCGGTTGCACGAAAAAGTGTTGTGAATCCAATTCACTGGATGTGGCGTGCCGAAATGAATGCAACCTGAATGGATTTAGCCGCGTAGAGTGCGCAAGACCCACACCCGCGCAGAGGAGGCCAGGGGTTCCACGCCGCGGCTGGCATCAATCTCGCCAATCAGGCTGGCCAGGGACTGGTCCCGCTCGGCGGCGATGGTCTCGAGCACATCCCAGAACTCGCTTTCAAGCGACAGGCTGGTGCGATGGCCGGAGAGCGAAATTGAGCGCTTGATCAGGGGCATGGTTCTAGAAAGCCAAGCTCGTCGGTTGCGTCAAGCTTTCGCCATCGCTCGCAAATCCCTAAATAGACACGAGAGGAGACCAAAATGCGATCATTCGAGGATGTTCGTGAGCTGGCGCTGGGGCATCATCCTGATCTGGATGAGCGCCTGAAAGAGTACTACACGCCGCGCAGCCGTGACGAGATCCGGGCCGTGCCGGATGACCGCTGGCTGGCGGAGATGACCAAGCGTGTCTTCCAGTCCGGTTTTGTCTGGAAGGTGATCGACGCCAAGTGGGACGGGTTCGAGGCCGCCTTTGACGGGTTCGATCCGGCCCGCGTCGGCTTTTATTCCGACGAGGACGTCGAGCGCCTCATCAGCGACACGCGCATTGTCCGCAATGGCCAGAAGATCATGGCGACGATCGAGAACGCCCAGATGATCCAGGATGTCGTGGCTGAGCACGGCTCATTTGGAGCCTTCCTGGCCGACTGGCCGGTGGACGACCAGATCGGTCTTCAGGATTTCCTGGGCAAGAAGGGCTCTCGCCTTGGCGGCATGACGGGGCAATACGTCCTGCGTTTTTCCGGCTGGGACGCATTCATCCTGTCAGGCGATGTGGTCGCGGCCCTGATACGCGAGGGTGTGATCGACAAGACGCCCACCTCGAAGAAGGCGAAGGCCGCTGTCCAGGATGCGTTCAATCACTGGCGCGCAGAGAGCGGTCAGCCGCAGGCTCTGATCAGTCGAACCCTGGCAATGAGCATCGGTTAAACACTTGCTTACCGAAGTTTGAATACTGGGGTGTGGATTTGAGCTAAATGCGGCAAATCTGTTACATCGAAGACTGGTCGTAGAGTTATGCGTCGTTGGCACAAGCCGATACCCTTATCCAAACTCCACGCCGGACGTGTGCCCGACACGCCCGGGGTCTTCGTGTTGCTTGAGGATGAGGGCAATCTGGCGTCAGTGTTGAAAATCTCGCCGGCGCGCTCGCTCAAGCGTTCTTTCGAACGCGAACTGGATCCGCCCGCCGGCTATCAGCCAGCCTATCCTTCGGCGCTGATGTTTTTTGAAACCTTCTCCGAAGTTGCCGAAGCGGAGCGCCTGCTGAACGAATACAAGCGGCGACACGGACGCAATCCGGCGCTTAATTCTCCGTATTAGGCGTTTCCCCGTCCTCGTCTTCGGCAGCGAGCTTCTTGGCTTCCAGCTCCCGGAGAAGACGCTGTCGTTCCAGCTGAACCGGTTCGCGCAGGGCCTTGGGCGTGCCGTGTTCCACCCGGTTGGCCTCGGCCTGTCTGGCCTTGTCTTCACGCTGCTTGCGCTTGCGGAACTGTCGGAGGTTGATGGGTTTCGAGGTCATGAAACTAGTTATTCGGCAGGCTGAAGGACCAATCAAGTCCTTCTGGAAGCGCGTCAGGCGGCGCGAAGTCAATATGCAATACTCGCCTGCGCTGTGGTTCTTTCGCGCGCTCTGAAGCATGCACAATCAGCGTTTTGAGGGCGAGGACGTCGCCGGTGTGTGCGGTATGAACGACGGGACGGATCCGCCGCACTTCTCGCGCCACCGCCTCAACTGGAAGGCGACCCATTTGGTGCGATCCGGGAAGCGTCTTCAGTGGCGCGTTGGTCGGACCGCTGTCATCCAGATGAACTCGCAGCGTGACCATTCTCTCACTCAACGAACTCGGCGGTTCAACATGAGGAACACCAGATTTGCTGGTCCAACGATCGAAACCAGGTTGTGAGTATTCGCGGGCGAGGGGCAAAACCCGGTCTTGGTGCCAATCGACCGCCCAGTTCACACTTTCCGACTTGTCGAACAGCAACAGGCGTACGGGCCTAAGTGGTTCACCTTCGAGTTTGCTGGCGATGGAGCAAAGCCCGCCGGAGGCCATGATGGCGTCTAGCAGGGCCGGCTTCGGTTGAGTCAATCGTTGCCCAGCCCCCCGATAAGTCGCGCCAAGAAGCTTCCGATAGGTTTCAACGCCCATGACGGAAAGGGCACCCTCCAGCAGAAGGGCGCCCTCACGTTGGAAACTGTCGCGGTCGAGGAGCAAGCCTATGCCTTCGGGCCGATCATCTGTTCCGGACGGACAATCGCGTCGAACTGTTCCTCGGTGACAAAGCCCAGCTTGACGGCTTCCTCGCGCAGCGTGGTGCCGTTCTTGTGCGCCGTCTTGGCGACGATGGTGGCATTGTCATAACCGATGGTGGAGTTGAGTGCCGTCACCAGCATCAAAGAGCGTTCCATCAGTGCCTTGATATTGTCTTCGCGCGCCTTGATGCCGACCACGCACTTCTCTGTGAAGGTCCTGGCCGCATCGGCGAGGATGCGCACGGACTGCAGCACGTTGAAAATGATCACCGGCTTGAAGACGTTGAGCTCGAAATGGCCCTGGCTGCCGGCCATGGAGACTGTGGAGTTATTGCCCATCACCTGGGTGCAGACCATGGTCATGGCTTCACACTGGGTCGGATTGACCTTGCCCGGCATGATGGAGGAGCCCGGCTCGTTTTCCGGCAGGGCAATCTCGCCCAGACCCGAGCGCGGGCCGGAGCCCAGCAGGCGGATGTCATTGGCGATCTTGAACAGGGAGACCGCGGCAGAGTTGAGCGCGCCATGCGCCTCGACCAGGGCGTCCTTGGTCGCCAGCGCCTCGAACTTGTTCGGCGCCGTGACAAAGCCCAGCTTGGTAAGGCTGGCCACTTCCTCGGCAAAGGCTTCGGCGTAACCCGGCTTGGTGTTGAGACCGGTCCCCACTGCCGTGCCGCCCATGGCCAGCTCCAGCAGTGCCGGCAGGGTCGCTTCCACGCGGCGGATGGCATTCTTGACCATCGCCGTATAGCCGGAGAACTCCTGACCCAGCGTCAGCGGCGTGGCGTCCTGGAGGTGGGTGCGGCCGATCTTGATGATGTCCTTGAAGGCGTTCTGCTTGTCATTGAGCGCATTGTGCAGCTCTTGCAGGGCCGGGATCAGGGCGTGGGAGATTTCCTCTGCCGCGGCGATGTGCATGGCGGTCGGGAAAGTGTCGTTGGAGCTCTGCGAACGGTTGACGTGGTCGTTCGGGTGAACCGGGTCCTTGGATCCGACTTCACCGCCCAGGATCTGGATGGCGCGGTTGGAGACGACCTCATTGGTGTTCATGTTCGACTGGGTGCCGGAGCCGGTCTGCCAGACCGAGAGCGGGAAATGATCGTTCAGCTTGCCTTCGGCGACTTCCAGTGCGGCCTGGGCGATGGCGTCGGCCAGTTCCGGTTCCAGATTGTCCAGGCGCTTGTTGGCGAGGGCGGCGGAGCGCTTCACGATACCCAGCGCGCGGATCAGGGGCTCCGGCATGGTTTCCATGCCGATCGGGAAATTGATCAGGGAGCGGGCCGTCTGGGCGCCGAAGAGTTTATCGGCCGGTACTTCCAGGGGACCAAAGCTGTCGGTTTCTGTGCGCATCTCGCTCATGAGGGGAGGCTCCTTGCAGCGCGGCTAACGCTGTTCGATGATGGTGAACTTCGATTCGGACGTGTATCACTCAGGCATGACGGATCAAGACGCATGTGCGCATGGCCGTGGGGGGCAAGCGCGAAACTGGATCGGGCGAGGGAAGGTTCAGGCCGCTATGACCGGTGATGAGCTCAATCTGCGTGTGGACGCACTGACCACGCAAACACGCCGCTTCAAGGCGTTGATCGGGGATTTCTTCCGCCTCGAATTCAAGCGCGTGCGCCCGAAATGGGGGCCGTATGAGGTCGTGATCCAGATTGAACGTTGCGAAAACAGCCCCGTTCACGATGTCGACAATGTCGCCAAGGCTGTGCTGGACGCCCTGACGGGCGTGGTTTTTCATGATGACAGCCAGGTGGAACGCCTGCTGGTGACAAAGGTCATGGGTGAGCGTCCCAGAATCTCGGTGACGGCCCGGCCGATGGCCAGCGCAAAAGTCTCCGAGATCGCCTGAATTTTGCTGGGCAGGATCAGCGAATGATCTAGACTGGCTCCAGTTCAAGGGGGGCGTCATGAAGCATCTCGCATCCATTCCGCTCGGCTTGGCCGTTTTCGCCTGTCAGGCGAGTGCACAGGAGAGCGTTTACACACATGTGAACAGCGATACTTGCCACACGGTCAACGAGACGGATGAAGGCGGGGGCTATTCCATAATCGAGCGTTGCCAGGGGCAGGGGGGATGGCAGGTCTATTTTGACAGCGGCGAGCCTGGCTCGCGCAGCGGTTTCTCGCGCCAGGATACGCCTCCCGAAGGCATGCCCTATGGTGGATATGTCGGCAATTTTGGCGGGTTTCACGACGTCATTGAATTGCGGCTCGACCCTGAAGGTGATGCATTCGCGACCATCCACCGCTATAATTCGACATCCTTCGACTCTGACGGAGAACCTCGCAATAACAGCATCCTGATCGTTGCGGCCCTTCGCCCTGGGGAGGGCGTTGAGTCCTGTCATGTCGGCTATGTGAAGACCACCGGGCTTGCCGGCGGCAACGCGCTGGCCCGTGAGATGGCGGATGGTCTGGCGCCCGGTTTTGTCTGCGGTGATCCGATCTGGATCGTTGACAGTGCGCATCCGGACCTGGCCAGCGCCCGGCGCCAGGATCGGTGATGCGACAACTCAGGCACTGTCGAGCGGCGGCGCGCTAGCCGCGCCCGCCTGCCAGCCGCGCGGATTCCGGACGTTTGCGCAGGGTCAGCATGGCCCACACGCCCAGGAAAGGGCCGATGGCCAGGGGGGCGAAAGCCCAATTCCATCCGGCAAAAGCGATCCAGCTGGGCAGGATCTGGACCATGACAATGGTCAGCGAGAAACCCAGCGCGGTTTGGATGGTCAGCAGAGTGCCGGCCCTTTCGGGTGGTGCCAGCTCGGTAATCGCCGTCGAGAACTGGGCGCTGTCCGCGATAATGCTGAGCCCCCAGATCACCAGAACAGGCAAGAGTACCCAGGGCGGTGCGTTAAATGCCAGGCCTGCGATCAGGGCGCAGCTGCCGGAGATGGCCATCGCGGCTGCTGTGACGCGTGTGCGGCCGAAGCGGTCAGCGAGGCCGCCGGCGATGATGCAGGCCAGGGCTCCAGAGCCAATCACTGTGAAGGCGGTCAGATCAGCCAGATCTGATCCGCCGCCACGGCTGTCCCAATAAGCGTGGCTGAAGGCACCGATCCAGGCCCACATCGCATAGAGTTCCCACATATGGCCGAGATAGCCCAGATTGGTCAGGCGCAGCGCCGGATCTCTCACCGCAAGCAGGATGGCGCGGGGATCAAAGCTCGCGGCCGCGCGCAGACCCGGGCCAGCGCGCGTGAAGAGGATCAGAAGACCCGCAGCCAGGGCCGCCATGGCCGCCAGCTGGAGCGGGCTTCGCCAGTCTCCTGCCGAGCCGGCGATTGCCAGCAGAAAGGGGGAGGCAGATCCAAGGGTCAGTGCCCCGACCAGCAGGCCCACGAGCAGGCCGGCATCACCACGTGCCCAGCTGGCCGCCAGTTTCATTCCCACAGGATAGACCAGGGCCAGGGCGGCACCGGCTGCAAACCGTGTGGCTATAAGGGCCCAGCTGTCCGGAGCGAGGTTGAGGGCCAGCATGTTGGCAAGCGCTGCGATGATGGCGCCGGTGGCAAAGACGCGCCGCGGTTCAAACCGGTCGGGCACGCTGAAGATCGCACTCAAAAGCGCGCCAAGCACGAAACCGGCCTGCACTGCGCTGGTCAATGCGGCCTGTTTGGGCGCTGGAAGCGTGTACTGGGCGAGAATGGCGGGCAGGGCGGCTGTACCGGAGAACCAGACTGACAAGGCCAGGATCTGGGCGATCACGATCAAGCCGATCGCGCGCCATTTTCCGGCGAGGCTTGGATCCGCAGTCGGCATCATGCCCTGCGTATGCGAGAGGAACGGCGGACCTGGCAGGTTGATGTGGCGCGTGCGGCGACCTCGCCGTCAGCCGTCCACACTGTCCCCTCCATGAAGGCCACATTGCGCCCGATCCGCAGGGCCTGGCCTCGGGCGCGGCATTGTCCGAGCGGCAAGGGCGCCATGAAACTGGTCTTGAGCTCGAGTGTGGGAACGCCGATCGTGAAACGTTCGGCGACGACAACGGACAAGGACATGACCTCGTCCAGCATCGCGCAGATCATGCCGCCCTGAACGCCGCCACGCAGATTGGCACAGCGGGGATCGGGATCGAAGCCGGCTTCCAGCCAGTGTTCGTTGACGTTGAAGTCTATGGGGCGAAAGCCGAGAAGTCCGGCCGCGTGTTCGTGTTCACCAATAGAGGTGAGACGCTGCCGGATTTCATCATCCCGCAGCGGCACAATCTCTTTGCCGGCGGCCAGGTCGGCGGGCACCGGTGTGTCTGAGCTCATTATTTCTTGCGGAAACTGTCGAGGCTGACGACCTGTGCGCCATCATCATCCGTTCCGGTTGCTTCCAGGCTCGCCTGTTCATTGTCGGACGCAACCGACTGGGCGACCGGGTGAACGGCATCCCCGTCCTCGAGCTCATGTTCGAACTGAAGATGGAAACCGACACTTGGGTCATGAAAGCGCGATACCGCCGAGAAGGGCACTTTGAGATATTTGGGAACGCCAGAGAATTTTAGCGTCACTTCAAATCCCAGATCCGAAATATCCAGATCCCAGAACTGATGTTCCAGAACGATGGTCATTTCTTCCGGATACTTCTCGAGCAGAGACTCATCGATATCCACACCGCGACCGCGGGTGCGGAAAGTAATGTAGAAATGGTGTTGTCCCGGCAGTCCCCCCGGACCTGCCGCTTTGTGGAGCGCTTGTTTCACAACTCCACGCAATGCTTCCTGCGCCATGACATCATAACGCATAAGATCTTTAGCCATTGGCCTACCCCCGGATCTCACATTGGCAGCGTAGCGGAGACTTTAACCGCGTCAACGAATTCTGGCTTCTCAACTGCAATCTATCTTTCCTAGCGGGAAGATCTGTCGCGCGGATCGCCCGAGGCGCGTGATTTTCCCATCTGGCGCGAGCAATTCCAGTGATTGCTCGTTCCCGTCACACCGTCGGTGCAGGCATGTCCGTGACCGGGCAGGCCGTGGTCAGTGCAAACTCGCAGGATGGCCCGCATTTGAGCCCTTTGCGCTCACAGCTGGAGACAAAAAGGCTGAGCCAAGTCTGGGCCGCGGCGAGCTCGCTGAAAACACAGACCTGGAAGCCGCCGCCTCTCAGCGCATTACGGAAGATCAATTCACCAAGGCTCGGATTTTCAATGTCTGACGAGACCAGGGCGATGGCGGTCTTGGACGGGGTGAGATCGACAAAAAAGCCGGCCAGTTCAATCGCATCATCCGCGGTCATGTCCAGGCCGGACAGGCTGAGGTCAAACAGATAGCGGACCGGGCGACCGGTATGATTTCGCTCGGAGATTTCCTCGAATGTGTGAAGCCAGTCCAGCGGCGCTTGTGGCGCGTCGGCCGAGATGGACAGGGTGGATATATCCAGCCAATCAATATTCGACCCATCAGGCATGATCACACTCGCTCGAATCACTTGGTTCCATGATGAAACGAATGGGTTGACGAATATTAAACTATCACCAAGTGCTTGAAATGATGGGGTGTGAGTGGAGGCTTCTGTTGCCAGGCGCCTCCGAGCCCCGCCTATTCCGGCTAAAGGGAATAGGAGTTTTAGCGAGATTTCCCGCGCTGCTTATGCAGCGAGAGCTACCTCTTCAGCGTAGTTGTCATTAGCAACTATAAAATCGAGCCTGTAACGGGCCTCACCCGAGCGAAAGCAATCCCCTTTACCCGTCTGTCGATCCTGTTTCGGCCCCCACAGAGATCTCATCGGCCGAGGCGGTTTGAGATCGGGCTCCCTGCGGTTGCAGGGAAGAATTGGTGGAGCCGCCGGGTACTGCCCCCGGGTCCAGTCCGGTTATTACGAGCGCGTTTATCACCATAGCCGGCGAACCGGCACTTGCGAATATAGCCCCGGAAGATGGCGATTTGAAGGGAGGCGAACAGGAAGCCTGACACCGTCATGGTGCAGGGCCTAAAAGTGTGGACGCGTGTTTTATACGCAACAAAATTTTAAGTTGGTATTTCGTTGCGGTTCGATAATGTCCTCGTGCGCCTCGACAGGCGAAAGTGTTATTCTTGGGGGATAGAGTGTTAGCGCGTGTTGTTCTTGTGTCAGCGATTGCGTTCGCAGTTACCGGGTGTGGCGGTGGCGGTGGCGGTGGTGGCGGAGGCGGTGGAAGTGCACCTACCCCTCCTCCCGCCAATAATCCTCCAATCGCCAATGCCGGGGTAGACTTTTCCGGTAGTCTCGCGGCCGCAGGCATCGCCTTGGACGGCTCGGGCAGTCGTGATCCCGATGGTGATACACTTGTCTATTCCTGGCGCGTGCAGGTGCATCCTACTGGCGCTGACGTATCCTTGGACAATGCGACCACCGCACAGCCAGTCTTGCAAACGCTCTATCCGGGGCTTTATGTCATCGAGCTTGAGGTAACGGATGGGCGGGGCGGTCAGTCTCTCGATACCGTCGAGCTGAACCTCATCAACGACGCGCCCACTCTGGTTGTGGACCCGACGCCAGCGCAGATCGCGATCGGCGAGCCGGCCGGTTTGGACGCGTCAGGATCTACAGATGCGAACGGGCATATGCTGTCCTATCAGTGGAGCTTGTCCTCTGCACCGGCGGCATCGAATTTGCGGTCGAGTTTTTCAGGACCTGCGCCGCTGGTGGAGTTCGACGCTGTTGGGACGTTCGAATTCAGTGTCGAGGTCAGCGACGGTTTCGCGACCGATACCGGCACCGTTTCCTTCACGGTTTCCGCCTATACGGAACGGACCCTTGACCACGGTTTTGACTATCTGGCCTCGGCCGCGGCAGCAGGGGCAACGGTCTCCGCAGCCGGTAACGAGGTGCGGATCGTGGCGCTCGACGGTTCGACAAGTCAGACGCTGACCTTGCCCGCACCTGTAACGAGAATTGCCGTTTCTCCAAACGGCGAATGGGTGGGCGTTGGCCACCTGAGTCAGGTGTCGATCATTGCGATATCCTCCACATCTTCCGCACGCGAGCTCGGTACAGAACAGAGCAAATCTCCCAACCGGTTGAATGCCTCGATCGCCGGAACGTGGAATGTCAGCATTCCACCGGGCGATCTCATGATTGATAACCAAGGTTTCGCGCACGTCTTCAGCCGTTCCAGCTCTGCGGACAAAATGGTGACTGTGAATCCCGAAACCGGCGCCGAGACCCAGGGAAGCGGTACGATCTGGGTTATTTACTACGGTAACGAGGTCGAGATACATCCGAGCGGCCTCAGAGCCTATGGGGCGGACAATGGATTGTCACCGAGCGACATCGAACGATATGACCTGGACAACGGTGTGCTGACCTATGTCAGGGATTCCCCATATCACGGGGACTTCGCCTTCTGCGGTGATTTGTGGATCGCCGGGAATGGCCACGAAATACTGACGGCCTGCGGCGTTGTCGTGAATTCGACCGACGATCCGTTGACCGATATGACGTTCAAGTCACAGCTCGCCAGGACGGGCCAGATATTGCACGCCGCGCACGACGCATCAACGGGCTACTGGTACGTAATCGAGGACGTCAACGGCGATATCAAGCTTAACGTGTTCGACAGCGATGGTGGCCAATGGCTTGAAACGGTACAGCTTCCGGAGATTCTCCCGGGTGCGGCTGCGACGCCAACACGTGTCTTCGTCGATCCCGATTCCGGTGACCTTGTCATTTATGCTGCGGACCATCCAACCAATCCGCAAACCTACCAAGTGTTCTCGCGGGCCAGTGTTGAGCGCGAAGTTCTCGATTATCCGCCCGTTACGGTGGTCCCGTTCGACATGGCCGGATTTGTGGGTGACCCAATTCGTGTGGACGCCAGCGCGAGTTACGATCCCGAAGGCGAAAAAATCACGTTCCAATGGGCCGTGGTGAGCCAACCTTCGGGTAGTGACATAGCTCTGGCCAGCACCGACCAGTCGGCCCTCGAGTTCACGCCCACACATGAGGGCGAGTACGTCCTCTCGCTCGTTACATCTGATGGCGAGCGAAGTGCGGCGACGAACTTGGTCACGGTTCAGGCCATGAGCGCGGGGACATCCCTGCAGGTCCGATTGTTCGGGACACCGACGGATGTGGTCTATAACAGTGTTCACAATCAAATTCTCTACACCCTGGACGATCGTAACGAGTTGCGGGTGCGCAACCTCGGCGATATGAGCGAATGGGTGATGGAGCTTGATCGACCGGGGAATGCGATTGATGTGTCTCCCTCCGGTGACTATGCGGTGGTTTCACACGCCGGGTTGTTGTCCCTGGTTGGGTTGAGTGCGACCTCCGCGTCCGTGATCGACACGCAAGCGGTCAGCGTTGACTGGGGCGATGTTGTGATCGACGACCAAGGCATTGCTTACACAGTGCCGGTTCGTGACCAGTGGGTGAATTTCCTTGCTGTGGATTTTGCCAATGACGTTGTGCATTCCCGCAGGGGCGCACGCGCCGGCACGCAGCTGCGAATGCGCCCGACCGGGGGTGCCGTGTACGGGGCTGACCGCGGGCTCTCACCCAGCGATATCGAGCGATACTCAGTCACGGACCTGTCGGACATCGGGCTGCGAGATTCGCCCTATCACGGGCAATATGCCATGGGAGGAAATCTCTGGATGAATGAGCAGGGAAATCGACTCATTGTGGCCGGCGGGCATGCCTTCCGCGTCTCTGATGATCCAAATCTCGACATGCGCTTCGTCGAGACCCTCGCGCCATTTGGATATCCGACTTGGGCGGATCACTCCCAAGAGGTCGGCCAATGGCTTCTCATCATGGACAACTCGGTCCAGGTGTACAGCGACACCAATTACAACCAGACGGATTCAATCACTCCCGACGGGCTCTTCATTGACGCGCCTGGGACCAGACCGATCCTGGACCGCGTCTACTATTCAGATGATGGTAGCTCGATCGTGGTTGTAGCCCACTCCAATGCGGTGACGGCTCACAACTATGTCGTCCAACTGATCGAATAGAGCGACGGGGCGTGTCTTTCGCTCCGTCCGCCACCTGCGCAAAAACCAAGTACGGGGCGCTCTTTGACAAGAGTGCCCCGTTTCTGATCCGGCTAGGATAACTGGGCGGCGGCTGGCGCGGCGAACGCCATCACCTCGCCCGGTTCACTATCCCATGCAGAACACATTCAGCTTGTGGCCGTCGGGGTCGCGAAAATAGCCGGCATAGAAGCTGCCATCGCCCCGCGGACCGGCAGGTCCCTCGCACGTCGCGCCCAATTCCTCGACGGCCAGCTTGTAGACCTTGTCGACCTGGGCTGTGTCCTTGGCCTGGAAGGCGACCATGACGCCATTGCCGACACTGGCCGGATTGCCGTCAAAGGGTTTGGTGAGGCCGACGCCACATCCCTGGCCGGGATTGGCCCAGGCAATGAAATTCTCGTCTTCCATCATCCGGCCGACGCCGAATTCAGCACAAAGCTTGTCGTAGAAGGCAGCGGCCTTGGCCATGTCATTTGTGCCGAGGGTCACATATCCAATCATCATCTTCTCCCTGTTCGAAAATCTGTAAAATGTTCCGGTAATGTTCTGTCAGCAGACGCTACAGGAATGTGGGGCCCAGGCAAGCGGAATTTGGGCATGCCCACTATGTATTTTCTGTCGAGACACATGACAGATGGCATTCCTCCCGGTCGAATCGCGGTCTAGTCTGGTCGTCTAGATTGAAGAGGTGTGTGATGGCTGACGCCGTAACTCTGGATGGACCGGGCAACCGCGCCGAGGTCGCAGGCTCCAAGGCCGAATATGCGTATCTGGATCTGCTGCGCGATATCCTGGAGAACGGGGCTGAGCAGAATGACCGCACGGGCGTGGGTACGCGCGCCGTATTTGGACGTCAGCTGCGCTGCGACCTCTCGGAGGGATTTCCGCTCCTGACCACCAAGAAGGTCCATTTCAAGTCCATCGCCATTGAACTCCTCTGGTTCCTGCGTGGCGAGACCAATGTGAAATGGCTGCAGGAACGCGGGGTCAGCATCTGGGACGAGTGGGCCGATGAAAACGGCGATCTTGGTCCTGTCTACGGCAAGCAGTGGCGTCGCTGGGAAGGCCCGGACGGCACCGAAATCGACCAGCTGTCCAACATTATCAAACAGATCCGGGAAAACCCGTCCTCGCGGCGCCTTATCGTGTCGGGCTGGAACCCGGTGGACGTGCCCAACATGGCGCTGCCACCCTGTCACACGCTCTACCAGTTCAATGTCGCCAACGGGAAACTCTCCTGCCAGCTCTATCAGCGCTCGGCAGACATGTTCCTGGGCGTGCCATTCAACATCGCCTCCTATGCGCTGTTGACCGCAATGGTGGCGCAGGTCTGCGGACTGGAGCCAGGTGAGTACATCCATACGTTCGGGGATGCGCACATCTATTCCAACCACATGGATCAGGTGGCCGAACAGCTCTCGCGGACCCCGCGGGCACTGCCGCAACTCAAGCTCAATCCCGATGCGAAGGACCTGTTCTCCTTCGAGTATGAGGACATCGCGCTGGAGGGATATGACCCGTATCCGCGCATTTCCGCGCCGGTCGCGGTCTGATTCATGCCGACCAGCGCCCCGACGGTGATTGCAAGGTCCGGTATGTCCGCGACGATCCAGTCCGGGGGGCTAGGTCTTTTTCAGCTTGTTTTTCGCCGCGCGACCGTGAAGGCGGAACTTCCATGTCGCGGTCACCAGCCAGTTGGCGATGACCCCGCGCTCCTGCTCGAGAAGGCCATGGTCGAACTGGCCTTTTTCGACGAGTGCGATGACGTGCTGGAATGGGCGGACGAGCTTGACCTCGACGTGGCCAATCCGGAAACCCTTGCCGAATTCAAGGCGGTCGACGAAGCGCGCTCCAATCTCATCGTCTTGATCGGGCAGCAGCGTTATGACGCTCTGCAGACAGAGATCGCCATTGGCCAGGCCCTCTCGGCGGCCGCTTTCGGATACGCTTCCAGCCAGGACGACCAGACATGAATACCATCGTTCCCCGCATCAGCCTGATCGTGGCGCGCGGGCGCAATAACATTATCGGATCGGACGGCGACCTGCCCTGGCGGCTGAGCTCGGATCTCAAGCTGTTCAAGGCCATCACCAAGGGCAAGCCGGTCATCATGGGGCGCAAGACCTGGGAGAGCCTGCCGCGCAAACCCTTGCCCGGACGCCTGAATATCGTGGTGACCCGACAAGCGGGCTATACCGCAGAGGGCGCCCAGGTCGTGGGGGATATGGGTGATGCCTTCGACGCCGCTTTCATCCAGGCCAATACCGACCGGGTGGACGAGGTCTTCGTGATCGGCGGCGCCCAGATCTATGCTGCGGCCATGACGGTGGCCGACCGGCTGTATCTGACCGAGGTGGACGCTGCGCCCGCCGGCGATGCCGCATTTCCCGAATTCTCAGAAAAGGACTGGTCCGAACTTGGCCGGGAGGTTTATCCTGCCAGCGAGGCGGATGACCACGCCTTTGTCTTCCGCGCGCTTGAACGCGGGTAAGCCGGTTTTCAGCCGGCCAGATTTCAGCAGGGGGGATTCTCCCTCCGCGCGTCCCGCAGTACCAGACTTGAACCGGAGCGCGCATGCGTTCATTTACATCCTGATACACGACAGAAGGATTGAACCACTCCATGCCATGGAATGACAATCAGGGCGGCGGCCAGGGTCCTTGGGGCTCCGGTGGCGGCAATAACAACGGACAGAACCCGTGGGGCCAGCGCCCCAACGGGGGTGGCGGCGGTGGCGGTGATCAGCCGCCGGATCTCGATGAGGTCGTCCGCCAGATGCAGGACAGCCTCGGCCGCATGTTTGGCGGCAAGGGCGGCGGCGCCGGCGGCGACGGCAAGAAGGGCGGGGGCGTTTTCAGCTTTGGCCTGATCGTGCTGGTGCTGATCGGTGTCTGGTTCGCGTCTAGCGGCTGGTACCAGGTTGGACCGAACGAGAACGGCGTCGTTCTGCGCTTCGGTGAATACAGCCGGACGACGCAACCGGGCCTGCACTTCAAGCTGCCGTCTCCGCTCGAGACTGTCATGCTGCCGGAAGTGACAACCACGCAATCGATGACGATCGGAACAGGTCCAGAAGGCCAGATGCTGACGCGCGACGAGAATATCGTCGATATCAATTTCGCAGTGCAGTGGCGTGTGGATTTGTCCTATGCGGATGGTGTTCGCGACTATCTCTTTAATGTTCGCGACCCGGAAGGCACGGTGCGGGCGGTTTCCGAGAGTGCGATGCGTGAAGTGATTGGCACATCCGATCTTCAGTTCATCATCACCGATGGCCGTGGCGAGGTATCCCGCAGTACGCGCGAATTGGTGCAAGAGACTTTGACTGAATATCAAGCGGGAATTCAGATTCTGCAGATCAACCTGCAGACCGCTCAACCGCCGGCCGACGTGATCGACGCTTTCCGAGCTGTCGATGCCGCGGAACAAGAGGCTGATCAGGCGGTTAACGAAGCTACGGCCTATTCAAACTCTGTGATCCCAGTTGCTCAGGGTAATGCTGCTCGGCTACTTCAAGAGGCACAAGCATATCGCGACTCGGTTATCGCTGAGGCACAAGGTGACGCAGATCGGTTCACCGCGCTTTATGAGGAGTATGCGCGGGCTCCCGATGTTACACGTCAACGAATGTATCTGGAGACTATGGAACAGGTTCTAGAGCGCTCTGATCTTCTCCTGCTCGATGGAGAGGCCGGCGCGTTGCCCTATCTTCCGCTCGACCGATTGGGTCAGAACCGCACACGAGGGGGCAATCAATGATGAGGTCTCTTGGACTAATAATTCTCGGTGTCGCCGTATTCATCGGCCTACAGAGTGTCTACACCGTCAATGAGCGCGAGCAGGCTTTGATCGTCTACCTCGGCAACCCGGTCGATAGCGTCAATGAAAACGGCGAAGATGCCGGTCTGCATTTTAAAATGCCGTTCGTTATGAACGTCCTGATCTTCGATCGTCGAAATCTGGAATTCGATATGAGTCCGGAAGAGATCCAGGCCTCTGACCAGGTCCGTCTCGTGGTCGATGCATTCCTGCGCTATCGAATCACCAATCCTTTGCGTTTTTACCAAACGGTACGTGATGAGCGCGGGGCTCAGCTGCGCTTGCGTTCAATCATGGATGACAGTCTGCGTGGCGTTATCGCTTCTATTCCCTCGCAAGATGTTATTTCCGGGCAGCGCGCTGAGTTAATGGAGCGCGTACAGGCGGCGGTGGAAGCGCAAGTCGCGACCCAGGATCTCGGTATCGAAGTCGTGGATGTTCGTATTCTGCGGGCGGATCTGCCGCAGCAGATCGCCGAACGGGTTTTCGAGCGAATGCGATCTCAACGTGAGCTCGAGCGCAATCGGATCCTCGCTGAAGGCGAGCGACAGGCCACGGAGATCCGTGCTAATGCTGACCGCGAAGTTGCGATCACGCTTGCTGAAGCTCGAGCTGATTCACAACGCATTCGCGGTGAGGGTGATGCTCAGCGCACGGCAATTTACGCCGCTGCTTACGGAAGAGATGCTGAGTTCTACGGCTTCTATCGCTCGATGGAGGCTTATGAAGTCGCCATCCAGAACGGCACGCCGATCGTGATCCCGCCGGACAGCGAGTTCTTCGAATATTTCCGCAGCCAGTCCGGGCAATAGCCCCAACGGCGCGGAAGATGATCACAGCCCCGCTCTTCTGGCGGGGCTGTTTTCATTTCAAATACCGCACGAAATCATGACGATGCCGTTAGGCCGGTTGCGACGCTGCCGCGCTTGGGGGTATTCAGGAGTGAACGCGTAACCCTTGTAGATGTGAGCCGAGCTGAATGTTTCGTTTTCTGGCCCCCGTTATGACTGTCGTCTTGATGCTGACCGCGCCTGCCGCGGTCACAGCTCACCCTGCACCGGACGGGTTCGCCGACCTGGCCGAGCGCCTGTCTCCGGCCGTGGTCAATATTTCCGCAGCCCAGCGCCTGGACAGTGATGACCGCCTGCCGGACTTCCCGGAAGGCTCTCCGCTGGAGCGGTTCAACGACATTTTCGGTGATGGGCCGCGCATTGCGAACTCGCTGGGCTCAGGCTTCATCATCGACCCTGAAGGCATTGTCGTGACCAATAACCACGTCATTGACGGTGCGGACGAGGTCGAGGTCTCGCTGCCGGACGGACGGGTTTTTCCGGCGCAGGTCATCGGCACCGATCCGGTCACGGATCTGGCTGTGCTGCGCATGGAAACCGACGAGGCGATGCCGTTCGTCGCCTTTGGTGACAGTGATGGCGCCCGCGTGGGTGACTGGGTGATCGCGATCGGTAACCCGTTCGGCCTGGGCGGTACGCTGACGGCCGGTGTGGTCTCGGCGCGGGGGCGTGATGCGGGTGGTCGTTATGACGACTACATCCAGACGGATGTGGCGATCAATACGGGTAATTCCGGCGGTCCGCTGTTCAATATGAGCGGTGATGTGGTGGGCGTGAACACGATGATCCTGTCGCCGACCGGCGCCAGTGTCGGCATCTCGTTGTCCATCCCGTCCAACATCGCCACGCGTGTCGTCGACCAGCTGGTCGAGTTCGGCGAGACCCGTCGCGGCTGGCTGGGAGTATCCGTACAGCCGGTGACGCCGGACATGGCGGAAAGCTATGACCTGGAGACACCGTACGGCGTCATCATCCGCAATGTGGAAGATAATGGTCCCGCTGATGAAGGCGGGCTGCGCCAAGGGGATCTGGTGCTGACGTTTGACGGTCGCCGGGTCCGCGATGACCGCTTCTTCACGCGCCAGGTCGCCGAGACAGAGATCGGCGCCACGGTCGATCTCGAGATCCGCCGGCGCGACCGCCCGATGACGCTCAGCGTGACCATTGGCGAGCTGGTGGAAGAGGGGGCTGAGGAGGCTGCTGCGTCCAATATCGATGTCATCATCCCGCGCACGGGCGCCGAAAACGAAGTCTTTGGCATGACGCTGGGGACGCTCACGCCGCAGAACCGGCGTCGCTATCGGGTGCATCCAGATGCGGAGGGTGTGCTGGTCACCGAGGTTGATCCGACGTCCGATGCGGCTGGCAAGGTGCGCCCTGGTGATGTCATCGAGCAGGTGGAATTCGTCACGGTTGAGACCATCGCCGATATCCGTGCCATCACGGACGAAGCGGATGGACCGTTGCGCTTCCAGCTCAATCGCAGCGGTCAGTATGTGATGCAGTCGATCCGCTCGTGACGTCTGCCCTGCTGATTGCCGGGCCGACAGCGGCCGGGAAGACAGCGCTGGCAATCGAGGCAGCTCGACGGCTGGACGGCGAGATTATCAATGCCGACTCCATGCAGATCTATGAGGGGTTGCCAATTATCACGGCCTGCCCGGATGAGGACGAGCGCGCCGCTGCGCCGCATCACTTGTTTGGCACGGTTGATCCCGGTCTTCGCTGGTCGGTCGGCGAGTGGAGCCAGGCGGCCCTGGCCCGGTTTGACGACATTGTTTCGCGTGGAAAAACACCGATCCTGGTGGGCGGAACCGGTCTGTATTTCAATGCCTTGACGATTGGTCTGGCGCCCGTGCCGGAGATCTCGCCCGGGACCCGGGCGAAGGCCGCGCGTTTGCTGGAACAGGGCGGTCTGGACGCCGTCCGCGCAGAGGCCGAACGCCAGGACCCGGTCTCCGCCGCGAAGGTCAAGCCGGCGGACCGGCAACGCCTGTTACGCTTGGTGGAGGTGGGCTGGGAAACGGGCCGAGCTCTGTCGAGCTATCATGCCGAGACGACGCCGCTCCTGGGCGAGCGCGACTGGCGCGGCATCGTCATCGAGCCCGACCGCCAGGCGCTTTATGATCGTATCGATTTTCGCTTTGACCTCATGCTGGATCAGGGTGCCCTGGATGAGGTGGCGACATTCAAGGAGCGCGGACTTGCGCCTGACCTGCCTGCCATGAAGGCGCTGGGTGTTCCGCAACTGATCGCGCATCTAAAGGGCGAGTTGGAGCTGACCGAGGCGATCGAGATCGCCAAACGCGAAAGCCGCCGCTACGCCAAGCGCCAGATGACATGGTTCCGCAATCAACAGGCCAGCTGGGACCGGGTGACAGCGTTGCATAAAGATGACGCGCGCAAACAACTCGCGGCCCTGCTGGGTTAGGCCCGCTGGACATGGGCACGAGAGACGGGTCCTATCAGCGCCCCGATTCCTCTCCCGAAAGCCCCTATGGCAATGACTGACGCGCTGTATAACGACGATATCAATCTCACTCCCATTGTCGATCTGAAACTTGCTCTCGTTGGCTATGGCAATCACGGCCGTTCCCATGCGCTGTGCTTGCGCGATAGCGGCGCCAGGAATATCCGGATCGCGCTGCGCCCGGGCTCGCCGTCGCGGGCCAAGGCCGAGGCGGACGGGTTCGAGGTTGTGACGCTGGCGGAGGCGGCTGGCTGGGCGGATGCCGTGGCCTTGCTCGCTGCGGACGAAGCGCATCGCCAGATCTGGGATACCGAGATCGCGCCCAACAGAAAACCGGGACAGGCGCTGATCGTCTGCCACGGCTTTTCGGTCCACTACGATCTGATCAAACCGCCCGCCGATTGCGATGTCATCCTGGCGGCGGCGAAGGGGCCGGGTGGCGCAGTGCGTCAGGAGTTCGAGAAGGGCAAGGGCCTGATCGGTTTCTGGGCTGTGCACCAAGATGCCTCTGGCCGGGCCCGAGAGATCGCGCTGGCGTATCTGGCAGGTATCGGGTCGGGCAATGTCGGTATTTTCCCAACGACTTTCCGCGAAGAGACGGTCTCCGACCTGTTCGGCGAACAGGTGGTCCTGGTGGGCGGCATGGTGGCGCTGGCCAAGGCGAGTTTCGAGCGCCTGGTGGCGGCCGGCGTGTCGGAGCGCATGGCCTATATCGACTGTGTACATGAGATCAAATACCTGGCCGACCTCATCCAGTCGCGCGGTATTGCCGGCATGTACAAGGCGATCTCGGATACGGCAGAATTTGGCGCGCGTGAGATCGAGGACCGGATCGCCGGCCCCGAACTGCGCAAGGTCTTCGATGATGCGATGGCGGATATCGAAAGCGATCGTTTCGCGCGCAAATGGGTCGAGACCTATGAGGCGGGTGAGGCCATGGTCGCGGATCGCGAGGCTGACGAATTGCTCGACATCGAGGAAGCGGGTCGTGATCTGCGTTCACGTCTCTACGGTGCCTCGAAATAGCCAAGATGCACGATCAGTTGTAATAGGCATATGATTCCAGAGTGGATTGCAGGGGCTGGCAATGGCATTTAATCCGGTAAAGCAAAGACCTTATGGCGAACCCAAAGAGGTGGTCGCGCGCCTGTTCGAGGAAGTGGGCGGCATTCCCAAGGTTATGGAATTGCTGGACCTTTCCCGTACGCGTGTCTATGCGCTGGCGGACCCGGATTCGACCAACGAGATTTCCTATGCGCGCGTCTGCACGCTGACCGAGGACGGTGCCACCGCCGCGGCCCAGCACCTGGCAGCCCTGGCCGGTGGCCTGTTTGTACCGCTGGAAAAGGCCGAGGACGCCGACTGGCTGGCCTTGGCCGGTGAAGCCAGCCGCCGCAATGCCCGCAATATCGCCGCCCTGATGGAATCCCTGTCCGAAACCGCCCGGTCTCCGGGCGAGGTTGACCAGCAGGAAGCCCGCGACTTGCTCAAGATTCTTGACGAACAGCTGGGCGTACTCGCCATGCAACGCGCCAAACTGTCCCTGATCGCGTCCGGCGAGCTGGAAGACAACGCAAACGGCTGATCAAGATTGCGGCTGGCCCGATCTCTGCTTAGGTAGTTGCGGGTGAACCAGTAAGGGCCAGCGCCTTCATGAACGGCATCATCAATTTCATCATGCGTATGGACGCCAAGGCGTTGCGGGCTGTGCTCGTGTCGCTGGCGCTGTTTGCAGCCCTGGGCGTGATGTTTGTAGCCGGAAAGATGCTGTTTGATGCGGACCAGAGCCCGGTTGCGAGCTGGTTTGCATGGCTTTCCGAGCAATGGTTTGCCCTGCCGCTGACGATCGCGATCTTCATCGCCCTGTCCTTTGTCGGTTTTCCACAATTTGTCCTGATGGGCGCGGCTGTCGTCGCCTTCGGAGCCATCGAGGGCTTCCTCTATGCCTGGCTGGGTACGCTGGCAGCCGCGAGCGTGCATTACTGGCTCGGGCTGAGGTTCGGATCGAGCCTGGTGCAGCGTTATGGAGGGGAGTGGGCGAACCGCATCTCCGACTTTATCGGCCGCAATGGCATGCTGGCCTCGATCATCGTGCGCTTTGTTCCGTCCGGTCCCTTCATCGTCGTCAATATGGGGTTTGGCGTGACGCGAACGCCTTACTGGGCGTTTATCCTGGGCCTGGCGATCGGGGCGGCCTGCAAAATCATCATTGTCAGCCTGGGCTGGCAGATCATCCTGGATTTCTTCAATGGTCAGGACCCGATGGTCATTGCCCTGCTGGTCGCGGCGATGGTCGCGTGGATTGGCCTGATGCTCCTGGCGCGGCGCTGGCTGCGCCGCAATCGTCCGGAGAACCCGGACGGCTGAGCCTCGCCGAGATCTGGACGCGTGAAGCGACCAGCTGCAGCTGTTTCCTGAAAAGACGGAAGAATTGTGAGATTAGGCCTTCGCGCCCCTTGCAATATCTTTCGCATCATCGCACAAGAAAAATAGTTGCAACGCGACTTTGTCGCCACACTTTCCGAAATCAGCGCCCATGCTCAACAGCCTCTTTGGTTTGCTCTCCGCGGATATTGCCATCGACCTCGGCACCGCGAACACGCTTGTCTACGTCAAGGGACGCGGTGTCGTCCTCAACGAACCGTCTGTCGTGGCCTACAAGGTCGACAAGGGACGAAAACACGTCCAGGCCGTGGGTGCTGAAGCCAAGCTGATGCTGGGCAAGACGCCGGGCAATGTCGAAGCCATCCGTCCGATGCGTGACGGTGTAATCGCCGACTTCGATGTCGCCGAGGAAATGATCAAGCACTTCATCCAGAAAGTGCACAATCGCCGCGCCATGGTCAGCCCGCAGGTCGTGATCTGTGTGCCGTCCGGTGCGACCGCCGTTGAGCGCCGCGCGATCCATGAGAGCGCGCTGGGTGCCGGTGCGCGCAAGGTCTATCTGATTGACGAGCCGATGGCGGCTGCTGTCGGTGCCGGCCTGCCGATCGATGAGCCGACCGGTTCCATGATCGTCGATATCGGTGGTGGTACCACCGAGGTCGCCGTCATGTCCCTGTCCGGGATTGTCTATTCGCGCTCTGTCCGCGTCGGTGGCGACAAGATGGACGAGGCGATCATCAACTATATCCGCCGTTCGGCGAACTTGTTGATCGGTGAGACGTCCGCCGAGCGTATCAAGAAAGAAATCGGTTCGGCCATGCCCCCGGTGAAGGGCGAGGGCCTGTCACTGGATATCAAGGGCCGTGACCTGATGAATGGCGTGCCGCGCGAAATTGCCGTCACTGAAGCCATGATTGCCGACAGCCTCTCCGAGCCGGTCGAACAGATCGTGGAAGCGGTGAAACAGGCGCTGGAAGCCACGCCGCCGGAGCTTGCTGCTGACATTGTCGACAAGGGTATTGTCCTGACGGGCGGTGGTGCGTTGTTGCGGAACCTGGATACCGAGCTGCGTGAGCGCACGGGCCTGCCGGTCAGCCTGGCTGATGAAGCCCTGTCCTGCGTGGTGCTGGGTTGCGGACGCGCAGTAGAAGATTTGAAAGTTTGGCGTCCCATTCTCTCTGAAGCTGTGTAATACACAGCGGGGCGGGGGAGAAGGAGTAGGTCGTTGGCGTCACGGCGCACGGCACGACACGATGCGGAACATGGAGTCCGCTTTTCGCGCACGATCTTCATCATGTTGATCGTTGTATCGAGCGCGCTGATCATGTTCGACCGTCCGGCGTCCAGATCAGTGGCTTTTGCGGGTTTTCGTGCCTCTTTCACCGACATCGCAGCACCTCTGCTTGAGCTGGCCGCGCAACCCATCCGTGCTGTGAAGGGCATTGGTCCCTATTTCCGCATGCAGGGTGATCTGGCGCGCGAAAACGCTGAGCTGCGCCAGCAATTGATCGAGGCGCGTTACTGGGAAGACCTGGCCTATCGCCAGCGTGACCGGATCGAGGTCTATGAAAGTGCCCTGAACGTGCAAACCCAGGCGACCCAGGACCGGATTGGTGCCTGGACGGTTGCGGACCCGCAAGGCCCCTTTGTCCACGCCCGCCTGATCGGTCGCGGCAGCAATGCTGGCATCGCCGATGGCTATCCGGTGATCAACCTCTATGGCCTGGTCGGGCGTGTCTACGAGACCGGTGAAAGATCAGCGCGCGTGTTGCTCCTGACCGACCTCAATTCCAACATTCCGGTGATGGTGGACCGTTCCAATTCGCGCGCCATTCTGACAGGTGACAATTCGGACTATCCGCGCCTGCAATATCTCGGACGTAATCCGGATATCCAGGCCGGTGACCGGATCGTCTCCTCTGGTGATGACGGTGTGCTGCCGCGCGGCCTGCCGGTCGGTGTCGCTGTGCCAACCCGCGAAGGCGGCTGGCGTGTGGAGCTCTATTCCGACCAGGCGCCGATCGATTTTGTCTGGGTCTGGCCTTACCAACCCGCAGGCATTCCGCAAAGCGAGACCGCCGAGTTGGCTGCTGGCGAAAATGCGGACGAAGAACCCGCGAGCGAAACCACTCCGCAGGCTGATGGCGGAACGACCGAGCCGAGCCAGACGGAGGGCGAGGAATGAGAAAGCCCGAGGAACGTTCTGCCCCGTACTGGTCCGCGCTCGGTTGTGTGTTGTCCGTGGTGGCCGCCTTGTTGTTCCAGGCTGCGCCAACCCGTTTGATAGAGGGCATCACCATCATGCCGACTTGGCCCTTGATGGTGATTTTCCTGTGGTCAGGACTGCGTCCCTATTTCATGCCACCCATCGCGATCTTCGCCATTGGCATCACCCAGGACCTGCTGACCGGAGCGCCGATGGGCATCTGGGCATTGTCCTATCTGGTCTCGATTTCTGTCTTCCGCTTCCGTGGCGAGGATGGCATGCCGCGGGACCTTCCGCCCATCGTTCTGCGTTTCGGTGCCACTTTGTTGCTGGCTCAGGCCATCGCATTTTCAGCGGGTTACTTCGCGCTGGGTGAGATGCCGCATCTTCAGCCCTTGATCATCGAGACTATTGCCTCAATCCTTATGTTTCCGATGCTGGCCTTTCTGGCTGTGCGTCGCCGGCGTGGCAGCCGGTCAGGTTTCATCGGGGGGTGATCTCGAGGAGTCATGCGCGCAGATCGCCAGGAACAAGAACTCAAATTTACCCGCCGGGCGCTGTTGCTCTCGGGCGCTGGCGCGTTGGGCTTCACCATACTGGGCGCGCGTCTGTATGCCCTGCAGGTTCTGGAGAGCGAACGCTATCGCCTGCTATCTGAAGACAACCAGTTCAATTTCCAGCTCACACCACCCTCGCGGGGTCGGATTCTCGACCGGTTCGGCGTTTCCGTTGCTGACAACCGCGACAGTTATCGCATCCTGCTGACCCCCGAGGGGACCAGCGATATCGACCTGTCGCTGGATCTGTTGAGCCGATACATGACGATCTCGCAGGGGCGGCGCGACCTGATCCATCGTCGAGCGCGCCAGAACCGCAGTTTCCAGCCGATCACCGTCGCCAATGACCTGGATTGGCAGACCTTTTCCACCGTCAATCTGTATGCGCCCGACATTCCCGGGATCACGCCCGATGTCGAGGAGGTGCGCAATTATCCCTATGGGGAAGCGTTCGCGCATGTGGTCGGCTATGTGCAGACGCCGAATGAAAACGACATTGCCAATGATCACCCGGACGCTGAACGTCTGCTGCGGCAGCCGGGCTTCCGGGTGGGCAAGAATGGTGTCGAGATTGCGCGGGAGCATGATCTGCGCGGCGCAGCCGGTGCGCTGAAGACCGAAGTGGATGCGGCCGGACGCATTATTCGCGAGATTCCCGATCAGTCCGTCGACCCGACCCAGGGTATGGATGTTGTCTTGACCCTGGATGCGGACATACAACGCTTCGCATCCGAACGACTTGGGGATGAGAGCGCGTCTGCCGTTGTGATCGACGTCAATACGGGCGAATTGATAGCCCTTGTCTCCAACCCGTCCTTTGATCCGAACCTGTTTGTGCGCGGAATTTCATCTGCCGATTATGCGCGCTATCGCGATAATGATCACCGGCCGCTGTATCACAAATCCATCCAGGGCACGTATCCGCCCGGCTCGACCTTCAAGGCGGTCGTTGCAGCGGCTGCGCTCGAGCATGGCGTTATTGACCCGGATGAAGTCGTGCGCTGTACGGGCTCAACCCGATTGGGAAATCGCGATTTCCACTGCTGGCGTCGTGAGGGACATGGTCCGGTCAATTTGCACGAGGCGGTCAAAACCTCCTGCGATATCTATTTTTACGAAGTCGCCGAGCGCCTGGGTATTGATCGTATCAACGAGATGGCAGCGCGGTTTGGCATTGGCGAGGAATTTGATCTCGGCATCGCCGGGGTGGCGCGGGGTCTCAACCCGTCTCCGGCGTGGCTGATGGCCAATCGTAACCAGCCGTGGACGACGGGGCGCACCTATAACACCGGTATCGGGCAGGGCTTTACGCTGGCCTCACCTCTGCAACTGGCCGTGATGACGGCGCGCGTGGCGTCGGGGCGTGCGGTACAGCCCAGCCTGTTCCGCAACGCCATGACGCCGCCTGCTCCACATATGGGCATCAGCGACGAGACCATGGCCCGGGTCCGTGAGGGCCTGCGCGCGGTTGTGCACGAGCAGGGCGGAACGTCCTTCTCGCTCGGCGGTCTGGGCATTGAGGGTGTCGAGATGGCCGGCAAGACCGGCACGGCGCAAGTGTATTCCATCACCGCCGAAGAACGCGAACAGGGTGTGCGCGAGCAAGAGGATCTGCCCTGGCGGCTTCGCGATCATGGCCTTTTCATGTGTTACGCGCCGGCGGACAATCCGAAATATGCCTGCGTTGTTGTCGTCGAGCATGGCGGTGGCTCCAGTGCCGCAACCCGGCCGGCGCGCGATATCCTGCGTCGGACAGTGGCGCGTGACCCGTCGAGCCGACCGGGTGTCTTTGCCTCGCTCGCCCCGTCGACCACACGAGGGGGCATCTGATGGCTGTTTTCCGCGAGACCGTTCCCCGCGACCTTCCGGGCAAGATGATGGAGATCAACTGGTCTCTCGTCTTGCTGCTGGGCCTTCTGGGCGTAGCTGGCGTAGCGATGCTGTACTCGCTGGCTGGCGCCGAATGGAATCCGTGGGCGGTGCGCCACGCCCTGCGTCTGGGTGTCGGCTTTACGGGCATGCTGATCGTGGCCATGTTCCCGCCGCGCTTCTGGATAGGCGTCGCCTATCCCATCTATTTCGGCGCCTTGTTATTGCTTGTCCTGGTCGAGTTTGCCGGGGTCAGTATCAACGGCGCCCAGCGCTGGATCGATCTGGGGCCGCTACGCCTGCAGCCCTCCGAGGTGATGAAGGTGGCCCTGGTGCTGGCCTTGGCGCGTTTCTATCATGATCTGCCGACCGAGAAGGTGACCTCGCTGTCCGGATTGATACCGCCGATGATGATTATCGGTGCTCCGGCGGCCCTGATCATCGGTCAGCCCGATCTGGGGACAACCCTGCTGTTGATCGCCACCGGCCTTGCCGTGATCTTCATGGCCGGGTTGAGCTGGTGGTTCATCCTGATCGTGGGCGTGCTGGGCCTGATGGGTGTTGTCGGCATTGCCGTTGTCGGGTTGGAAAACATCCTGGCCGAATACCAGATGGACCGGGTGAGGGCCTTCACTAATCCGGACTTTGATCCCCTGGGCATCAATTATCACCCGAACCAGGCCGTCATCACGCTCGGATCGGGCGGAATGACCGGCAAGGGATATCTGGAGGGCACACAGTCCAAGCTGGGTTTCCTGCCGGAAATGCAGACGGACTATATCTTCACCGCCCTGGGCGAGGAGTTCGGCTTTGTGGGCGGGATTTCCGTGCTGGCGATCAATGCGCTGATCATGGCGCAGGGTGTCGGCGTCGCCGTGAGCTGCAAGAGCCCGTTCCTGCGTCTTTTGACGATGGGCCTGATCACTACCTATGCGCTTTATGTCTTCATCAATATCGGCATGGTCTCGCGCCTGATGCCGGTGGTGGGCGTGCCTTTGCCGCTGATTTCCTATGGTGGCACCGTGGTGCTCTCCATCCTGGTGGCCTTCGGATTGATCCTGGGCGCGCATATCCACCGCAATGCCGAGCCGCCACGCGGTGTCGGACTGTTCGGCTGAGGAACATCCTCTGCGCTGTCAAGCTTGACCGGGCCTTCCGCATGGGGAAGTGTGCGCGGCGATTTGTAGCAATACGAGGTGGCCGGTGAGGGGCTGCCCGGAGGGGAGAGTATCATGGCGGCAACACCAGCACCGGGTGCCCATGCGCACTGGTCGTCGCGTTTTGCATTTATCATGGCTGCGGTCGGTTCCGCAGTCGGTCTCGGCAATCTCTGGCGTTTCCCGTTCCAGACGGGTGAAAACGGCGGATCTGCCTTCGTATTGATCTACATCGCCTGTGTGGCGCTGATCGCATTCCCGGTTCTGATGGCGGAGTTCACCATCGGTCGCCGCGCACAAAAATCCGCTGTCAGCTCGACCCGAGAACTGGCACTGGAATCGAAGAAATCCGGCAGCTGGTCCTTTGTGGGCTGGGTCTGTATGGCCGGTGGTTTCCTCGTTCTGACGACATATTCTGTGATCGCGGGCCAGGTCATGGCCATGTCGGCGGCAGGTTTCATGGGCGGTTTCGCCACGGATGCCGGCGCCAACATGTTCTACGGAACAAATACTTGGCGCATCGTTTGGCAGATTGTCTTCATGGCTCTGACCTGCTGGATCGTATCGCGCGGCCTGAAAGGCGGAATCGAGAGCGTTGTAACGATTCTGATGCCGCTGTTCTTCGTGATGCTCGCTGCCCTGACCGTCTTTGCCGTCATCCGCGGTTTCTCGGATGGTTCCACGGCGCAGGCCTTTACCTATCTCTTTACGCCGGACTTCAGCCGCGTTGACGGTGGCACCATGGTGTCTGCACTGGGCCAGGCCTTCTTCTCGGTTGGTGTCGCCTCTGCGATCATGATCACCTACGGCTCCTATCTGACCAAGGATACCAATATCGGTGAGTCTGCGGGCCTGATCTCCGGTGCGGATACCGTGGTAGCCCTGATCGCCGGTTTCATGATCTTCCCGATCGTCTTCTCCGCTGGCGTCGACCCGGCTGCGGGCATGAGCCTGATCTTCACCACGCTTCCGAACCTCTTCGGTTCCATGCCGATGGGCAATCTGATCGGCGGCGCCTTCTTCTTCCTGGCCTTCATTGCGGCCCTGACCTCGTCGATCTCGCTGCTGGAAGCCACGGTGGCTTTCTTCGACGAGCACTCGAATTTCGGTCGGACGCAGATCGCCTGGATGTTGGGGGCTATCGCTTTCCTGATTGGTGCCGGTTCGGTGTATTCGCCTGAATTCGGTGCCAACTTCCTGGACATCCTGTCTGGCAGCATTTTGCTTCCGTTTGGCGGATTCCTGGTTGCGCTGTTCACCGGTTGGGTGCTGCCCAAGGCCATTCTGAAGGAAGAGCTGTCGCACGCATCCGGTCGCATGTTCGGCTTCTTCCACTTCATGATCCGCTGGATCATTCCGGTCGTTGTCGGCCTAGTCCTGGTTCTGGGCATCGATGCCCTGTTCCTAGGCGGCGGCATCAACGCAATGCTTGGACTGGGCTAGCCCATCTGATCTGCAAAGGCGTCGGTCGCGCGCACCAGCGCGTCGACCACGCCGGGCTCGCCGGCCGCATGGCCGGCATCGCCAATTAACTGGAGCCTTGCTCGCGGCCAGACCCGGGCAAGGCTCCAGGCCGTTTTGGGCGGCGTCACAACGTCATACCGACCTTGGACGATGACACCGGGCACCCGGTTGAACTTGCCCACATCCTCGAGCAGCTCGCCGTCCCGTTCGAAAAAGCCCTTGTGCGCGAAATAATGCGTTTCCATCCGTGCCAAGCCGTCGGCCCGCATCGGGTCTGCCAGCGGCGCGCTGGGATCACCTGCCAGCGAGATCAGCGCACTTTCCCAGCGCGCCCAGGCCAGCGCATCCGGGCGACGACGCACAACATCGTTCTCCAGCATGCGGGCATAATAGGCGGCCACGACATCCTCGCGTTCCTCGCTGGTCAGTGAGCCGACCAGACGTTCCCAGGCATCCGGGAACATCACATTGGCGCCGTGTTTGTAGAACCAGTCGAGCTCGGCCTGGGTACAGGTGAAAATTCCGCGCAGGATCAAGCCCATGCAGCGATCTGCATGGTCGCGGGCATAGGCCATGGCCAGCGTCGCGCCCCAAGACCCGCCAAACACGATCCACTTGTCGATACCGGCCTGCACACGGATCGTTTCCATGTCTTCGACCAGCGCCTGGGTGGTGTTGTTTTCCAGTGATCCATGCGGCGTGGAGCGTCCACAGCCGCGCTGGTCGAACAGGATGATGCGATAGCGCTGAGGATCGAAAAAGCGCCTCAGGGCAGGAGAGATGCCTCCGCCCGGGCCGCCATGCAGAGTGACGATCGGCAGACCGTCAGGCCGTCCGCATTCCTCGACATGCAATTCATGCCCGTCGCCGACATTGAGGCGATAGCTGCGATACGGTTGTATCGGGGGGTAAAGCAGGCGTCGGGTGTAACCAGCGTCCATCATGAAATATGCCGCAATAGCAAGTTATTTCGTTAGGCAGTTCTAAACGGAATAAACCATAGCCTATTCGCCCAACACCCGATACTGTTGGAGTATTGGGGCCGTAGTTTTTTGTGGGACATTCGACGATGCAGAAGTCCGGGGTCGTAACCGCTGCCATTGCTGCGTGTTTGACCATCAGTGCATGTGCAAGTGCACCGATCTCTGTCGCAGGGTCGGTCCTGCCCTCTGCGCGCTCTGTCGAGAATGCCCACCAATCCGCCCTGAGGACCTCTGTCACGCGCCTCGAAGATGTCTATGTCGAAAGCGGCTGGGTGCATCGCACGCGCTCGATGACGTCCGCCCAGGGCTGGATGAACCGCCTGACGGGGCAGAGTGAGAATGCGGATACGCCGATGCAGCGGGCAACTCCCGTCGACTATCTGGTGTCGATCCCCTATCTGGTCACGACGGATGCGGGCACGCTGATCGCCGATGAAGCGACCGCGCGTCTGTCTGCGGATCTTGATGAGGCGGATGCCCTGATCCGGGATGTGAATTTCGCGGCACAGGTCCTGATCCGCGAGCCGTCTGCCGTCAGCCGGTCTTCCCTGGCGGAGGATATCGAGCACCTGGAACGCGCCGTAGGCTATTCGCGCCAGGCGCTGGAGACGTTCAATACGGCCATCACAGATATTGCCGGTGGTCTGGACCAGACCCAGCTGGCGGAACTCGAGACACGGCGTGCTCGCCTGGCTCGGGATGCCGAAGCGCTGCGCGACCGGGCGGATGATGTCGCTCAATTGCGCCGTACCTTGATGACTGGCGCGTCCTCCTGATGCTTTCACCTGATGATGTAAAAGGGTTCCTTGCGCCCGAGGAAGGCGACAAGCTTGCCGAGCTGGCGCGCACGGCGGGGCGTTTGGGACCTGTTCTCGAGATTGGGACGTATTGCGGCAAGTCTGCGCTGTATCTGGGACCAGCCGTGCGTGAGGCCGGAACGGTGCTTTATACGCTCGATCACCATCGCGGTTCCGAAGAGCATCAGCCCGGGGAGGAGTACCATGACCCCGAGCTGTTCGATGCAGAACTCGGTGCCGTGGAAACCCTGGGGGAACTCCGTCGCACGCTCTTCCGAGCCCGGCTGGAGGATTGTGTGATCCCGGTCATCGGTCGGTCCGATACCGTTGCGGCCAACTGGACGACGCCACTGGGCATGGTCTTTATCGATGGTGGTCATTCGATGGCCGCGGCGCTGGCTGACTATCGTGGCTGGGCCGGTCGGATCGTTGAAGGCGGAATTCTGGCCATCCACGACGTCTTTCCCAACCCGGAAGATGGCGGGCGGCCTCCTTACGAGATCTGGAAGCTGGCCCGCGACAGTGGGCTGTTCGAAGTAGTCAGTCGAACAGGAACGCTGGAAGTCCTGCGCCGTCTGGCCTAGCGGGTTGTGAGGTCAGTTCCGGCACAATCGTCCGGATCAGCAGGTTCGAACCCGGGGTGAGCCCCTCTAGCGCATCCAGCGCCATGATCATGGCCCCAGCCGTCCAGGACGGACGCTCATAGGGCCACACGACGCTCTCGGCGAATTGCCACCCCATCCAGTATCCACCATCAGCGGCGCGCAATGGCTCGAGGTTTTCCAGCAGGCTACGCGCTTCATCGCGTTTGCCGGCGGCCAGGCAGGCCAGCGCCAGCTCTGCGGTTTCCGCAGCGGTTACCCAGGGCTCGTCGGTCACACAGCGACAGCCGAGGCCGGCTTCGACAAACTCGTTCCAGCGCGCATAGAGCCGCGCCCGGCCCGTCTCCTGCGGCAGAACGCCGGCCAGAACGGGATAATACCAGTCCATGGCGTAGCGACGACGATCGATACCAAAGCGGTCAAACCGCGCATCATTCTCGCGCAGGGTGGCGCCGATCGCACGGCGGGCCTCGGCCCAGTGCGGGCGGTCCTCGTCCATGGCGCGCGCCAGTAGCAGGGCGCACTCGATAGACTTGTACAAGCTGGCATTCCCGGCGCGCAGGCTGTCGATCTCTTCGAGGCTGTCTCCCTCATCCAGACCGCGCCAGACGATGTCGCCGGCCGGGCCTTGATGTCGCAGGACGAATTCAACCGCGCGCTCGACCATGGGCCAGTAGCGCTCGACCTTGTCGGCGGCCTTCATGGCCAGCAGGCTGCGCAGGACCGTTACCGCGACATAGCCGGTGAAATTGGTGTCGCGCGCCTCTTCCGGCGTGCCCGGAACCAGGCGGCGATTATCATCGTCCAGCGGCACGGAGGCGCCGAGATCACCGGTAAACCCGCCATCGGCATTCTGCCGTTCGATCAGGCAGTCGAGACCGCGCAGGGCGTCGGCCTGGTTTCCGGCGATGGCCAGACCCATGACACTCTCACCATGGTTCCACGCATCCCAGATACCGCGATCGATCCACGGAATGGACCCGTCAGCGCGTTGCAGGCTTTTGATATAGGCCGCGCTCTCAGCAATGATCCCGGGCGTGTTCATCAGCTCGCCTTGCGAAAATACATGACGACCGACTTGCCCATGACCGGGTTGAGCAGCCAGTCGAGGAAGCGCGTCAGCCACGGGCGTTGCAGCAGGTCCCATTCTAGGAATTTGCGATAGGTGTTCACAAGACCGCTGTCTTCACGTTTGTCCCAAAGCGCACACTGCAGCCACCAATACGGGCTGTGCAGGCTGTGGGCCCAGTGGCGGGCGAAGCGCTTGAAGCCCAGGTCCTCGACGGACTTCTTCAGCTGTGCGGAACGGAAGATCCGGACATGACCGCCGGGGGTGTTCTGATAGCCCTCTGACAGGGCCCAGCAGATTGCTTCCGGCCAATAGCGCGGTACTGAAGCGATAAACAGCCCGCCCGGTTTGAGGATACGCGAGATTTCCGACAGGACGAGATCCGGGTCGGGAACATGTTCAAGCACTTCGGAACAGATGATGCGGTCGAAACAGGCGTCCGGGAAGGGCAACCGGCCAGCATCGCCTGCGGTCACCGCGGCCGAGCGCAGCTCCGACGCAGTCTCGGGCGGGGGAAGTTCAAAGAAGCCCTCCCAGGCCGCCTTCACTTCGCCATGCGAAAGATCGAGCCCGACCACTTCGAGCGGAATATCATTCCAGTACAGCGCGTGCAGATGGCGGCCGCGGCCACAGCCCAGATCAAGCACACGCATGCCAGGCTCGAGCGCCATGTCCTCGAGACGAACCGTGACCATCATGAGTGTGCTCCCCGTTCCGCCAGGGCTTCGGTGTAGATCCGCGATGCGGCCAGGGCGTGGTGTTTCCACTGGAAAACGTCCTGCGCCCGCGCCGTCGCTTTCTCACCTATGTGGCGGGCGAGTTGCGGATCATCCAGCAGGCGCGCCAGATTGGCCGCCATCGCACCGGCATCGCCGACGGGGGACACGAGGCCGCAATCGCCGACCACTTCCGGAAGGGCGCCGCCATCGCTGGATACAACGGCTGCGCCACACGCCATGGCTTCGGCGGCCGGGAAACCAAATCCCTCGAACCGGGCCGGGCAGGCGACGACATGCGCGCGCCGATAAAGGTCGGCGACCTCTTCCCGGCTCAGACCGCCGCCGTCGATGACGCGGGATGTCAGGCCGTGTTTCTCAAGAGCGCGCTTGGCGGGACCCTTGCGCAGATTGCCGACGATGCGGAGTTTCACATTGGGGCGAGCGGCTGCGACGCGGGCGAGGGCGTCCAGCAGGACATCCAGCCCCTTGATCGGCGCGTCTGCGCTGGCCGTGGTGACGATGAGGCCGGTTTCGCGTTCGACGGTCTCATCGGGGTGGAAAATACTGTGTTCGATACCATTGAACGCGACGCGAACACGTTCGGTCGGCGTCCCATAATGTTCGGCATGACTATCACGCGCGGCGGCAGACACAGCCAGCATGCGGGGCAGGGCCCGCGATGTCTTTGCCTGCATCTTCACAAAGCTGTACCAGCGTCGCGTCAGCAGACGTTTCCACCAGCTTTCCCCGGCCGCAACCGCGTATTCCAGATCGATCGAAATGGGGTGGTGGATGGTTGTGATCACGGGCAACAGCGCATTGATCCGCACGAAGGGCGAGGCGAGCGTCTGATTGTCGTGCAGTACGTCGAAGTCACCGGCATGTGCGCGCAGGAATTTCTCTAGGCGCAGGCCAAAGGCATACAGCTCTCCAAAGGCGCCAGAATTGTGCGCCAGCCATTCCGACAAGTCGGCCGCGTTGGTAAGATGGCTCGGACGGAAAGCGAGGAAGGCATTGTCCTCCTCGAACAGGTCCAGGGACGGCAACTCAATCAACTCGATCCCATCATCAAGTTCGGGATATGGCGGTCCGGAAATCACCGAAACCTTGTGGCCAAGTCCGGCAAGGGCGCGTGTGAGCTCACGGATATACACACCCTGGCCGCCGACATGCGGGTGCGATCGGTAGCCGCTGACCAGCACGCGCAGAGGGCGAACCGGATCAGCATCCGCTGCAATCGGGGAGGGGGAATTTGCAGTCGTTTCGAAAGTCATCTGGTAAGGCTGTGTTTGAAATTTGCCCGGAACCTATAGAAGTGAACGCTGTTCGCCAAGCGTTGGGCACCTATGCAGCCGCGTTGGGACAGGTTATGGGCTGCGATCAGCAGGATTCTTTGCCTATGAACACCAACACGTTTCGCTTTGCCGCCTATTTTGGCGCGTTCTACCTGACCCTGGGGGCCTTCCTGCCCTATTTTCCGGTCTGGCTGGAAGGTCGCGGGATTTCGGCAGAATGGATCGGCTGGATTGGTGCGGCGGGATATGCTGGTCGGTTCATCATCTCGCCGATTGCGGCGCGCTGGTCTGACAAGGCGCCACTACAGAGACAACCCATCTGGGCGCTGGCGCTGATCGCCTTGATCGCCTTTGCCATGCACTTGCCGACCAGCTCGCCCTGGCCATTGCTGATCCTGGCGCTGTTTGCCTCGGCCTGTTTCTTCGGCCAGATACCGCTTGCCGATGCATTTGCGATGCGAGAATCCCGGGCGGGCAAGATCCCCTTCGGTCCTGTGCGCGCCTTTGGCTCTGCGGTTTTTGTTCTCGCCAATTTCAGCGCCGGAGCCCTGCTGGATCTCAGCGGCAGCGAGAGCGTGATGGTCTTTGTCGTCACGGGTGCGGTGTTTGTGGTCATCTCGGCATTCACCCTGCCAAAGGGAGAGCCACCTGCCCCGGATACGGACCGGAAGATTGACTGGGTGCAGTTCGGCCGATTGGTGCGCGGGCCGCTGGGCTGGGCCTTGCTGGCCTCGGCCTGTATCCAGGGCGCGCACGGATTTTACTATTATTTCTCAGCCATTGCCTGGGTTGAGCAGGGCCATAGCCAGTTTACTGTCGGTGCCCTGTGGGCAACCGGCGTGATGATCGAGATTGCCTTCCTGTGGTGGTCCGGCAAGGGGCTGCTTGGCCGTTTGACTCCTGCGCAATTGTTCGCGGTCGGTGCCATCGGTTCGATCCTGCGCTGGGGGCTGACCTCGCTGGGCCCGCCGCTTCCGGTCTTGTTCGGCCTGCAACTCTTCCACGCCCTGACCTATGCCGCGACCTATATCGGCTTCTTGCGATTTGCGGTCGAGAGCATGCCGGATCGGCATACTGCGACGGTCCAGGCCATCAACTCCGCCCTGTCCGGCGGTGTCATCATGGCACTCGCGGCTGCCGTGTCCGGCTATTTCTATGCTTGGGTGGGAATCGGCGGGTTCGCGATCATGATCATACCATCGGCAATCGGTCTGGTTGCAGCAATTGCACTTCAACGCGTTTCTGCACTCCCGCATCACAAAGAAATCGACTAGTCTTCCGAGCTATGAGGGGTAAAGCGCTAGAAGCTGTTGATTCTGCCGGGGTCGTCGTGCGCCAAGACGGTGCCAAGACGGTCGTTGAGCTGTTTGGTGACTGGACTGTCGAGACGATCGGCGCCAGCGATGGTGCCCTGCGTCGTGTCGAGGAGACCACAGCACCGGGAGATATCGTCATCGACCTGACCCGGCTGGGGCGGATTGATACGGCGGGTGCCTTCATCATCGGTCGTGTGACACGTCGATGTGGTGAGCCGGACGGGGATTTCCACTTCATCGGCGATCACCCCACGGCGCGACGACTGATCGAAGAAGTTCGCGCACGAACAACTGTATGTGCGGATGAACCGCCCTCGACCTTTGGCTTTGGAAAGGCCCTGGGCCGTATTGGTGCCGGGCTTGAGGCGATGTTCAGCGAAATCCTGGACACGCTCGGTTTTCTAGGGCGCACGATGATGACCGGTTTCAGCAGCCTGTTTGTCCCCTCGCGTTTGCGTTTGACCCCGACGATCTGGGCCATGGAGGAGGTCGGCGTGAACGCGATGCCGATCATCGCCACCCTGTCTTTCTTCATTGGTGCCGTGGTGGCGTATATGGGTGCCAACCTGTTGCAGGGTTTAGGCTTTTCCGTGTTTACCGTTGAGCTCGTCGGGATCGCGGTTCTTCGTGAATTCGGTGTTCTGATCACCGCCATCATGCTGGCCGGCCGTTCGGACTCCGCCTTCACCGCCCAGATCGGCGCGATGAAGATGCAACAGGAAGTCGACGCCATGCGCGTGCTGGGGCTCGATCCGTTCGAGGTACTGGTTCTGCCGCGGGTGATCGCCTGTACCCTGATGGCGCCGCTGCTCACCTTTGGTGCCATGATCGCCGGGATTTTCGGAGGCATGCTGGTGGCCTGGAGCGCACAGGACATCTCGCCCTCGCTCTTCATCACCCGCTTTCACGAACAGCTCGACTGGAGCCATTTCCTGGTCGGCATGTCCAAGGCGCCGGTCTTCGGACTCGTGGTCGCCATTATCGGCTGTCGCCAGGGCATGCAGGTCGGCGGCGATGTGGAATCGCTCGGCCGCCGCGTGACCGCGTCCGTGGTGCAATCGATTTTCGCCGTGATTGTATTGGAGGCCCTGTTCGCCATGCTTTATCTGGAGCTGGGCATATGACGCAGGACGCTCTCATCTCGGTGCGGGGACTGCGCACGGCCTTTGGTCCCCACGTCATCCATGAAAACCTGGACCTGGATATCCGGCGCGGCGAGATCCTTGGCCTCGTCGGCGGCTCGGGCACCGGCAAGACCGTGCTCCTGAACACGATCCTGGGCCTCAAACAGCCCGATGGCGGTGATGTCTTCTTCGAGGGGCATCGTTATGGCGGCCTGTCACGCGCGGATCGCCACCGGGTCAATTCGCGCTGGGGTGTGCTGTTCCAGAACGGGGCCTTGTTCACCTCGCTGACTGTGCGCGAAAACGTCATGGCGCCTCTGCGCGAGCATGTCTCCATGCCTCAGGAGCTGATGGAAGAAATTGCCGGCATGAAGATCGGTCTGGCCGGACTGTCTCCGGAGGCCGCGGACCGCTATCCGTCCGAGCTGTCGGGCGGTATGCGCAAACGTGCGGCCCTGGCCCGGGCCCTGGCACTGGATCCCGATATACTTTTCCTGGATGAGCCGACCGCGGGTCTCGACCCGATTGGTGCGGCGGCATTTGATAGCCTTATTCTTGAACTATCCCAGGCCCTGGGCCTGACCGTATTGATGATCACACACGATCTCGACAGTCTTCACGCCATTTGCGACCGTGTCGCGGTGCTGGCGGACAAGAAGGTCGAGGCCGTGGCACCACTTGAAGCCTTGATGCGCAATCCGCATCCCTGGATTCAGGAGTATTTCCATGGACCGCGCGGCCGTGCCGCGACTGCGGGACAAGGGGGGTAAGAGATGGAAACCAAAGCACATCACATCCTTGTGGGCCTGTTCGCCGTGACGCTGATCACCGCAGGCATCCTGTTCACCCTGTGGATGGCCAAGGTCACATCCGAGGAGTTCTCGCAATACGACATCGTGTTTGATGGCCCGGTGCGTGGGCTGAGAGAATCCGCCGAGGTCCGGTTCAACGGTATCCAGGTGGGTGAGGTGAAGGAGTTGGGACTGGACGAGCAGAGCCGCGTTGTCGCGCGCATCGAGGTGCTCGCCCAGACACCGGTGCGCGTCGACAGTTACGCACAGCTTGAACCCCAGGGACTGACAGGCCTGTCCTATATTCTGATCTCCGGCGGGTCGCCCGATGGTCAGCGCTTGCAGAGCCAGGTTGGCCGGCCGCCGCCGCGTATCTTCGCACGTCGCGCCCAGCTTGAAGGTCTCGTGGAAGGGTCGGAGGACGTGCTGGACGCAGCCCAGATCGCCCTGATCCGCCTCTCAGACCTCCTCAGCGAAGACAATGTGGACGAGGTTGCCGAGACCTTGATCAATCTCCGCGAAATCACGGATCGATTGTCCGACGAAGGGGCCCTGATCGAGGATGCTCGCGATACGCTGCAGCAGATCAATACCGCAGCGGTGGACATTTCCGTCGCCGCCCAGTCGCTGCAGGAATTCAGCGAGACCACAACGACCTTCGTGGCCAATGACCTGACAGCTGCCGTCAACGAGACCACGCTGGCGGCCATGGCCGTGAACCAGGCTGCCGTCGACACCAATACGCTGGTGCAGTCCGTGACGCCGGCGCTGGAAGACTTTGCTGATAACGGCTTGAACAATATCACCCGCTCGGCGGCCAATCTGCAGCGCCTGACCGAGGCGCTCGAGCGGATTGCGACCGAGATCGAGAACAATCCCGGCGCCTTTATCGCCGGTTCACCGCGTGAGACCGTGGAGATTCCGCAATGAGTGCATCGCGTTCCATCAAATTCCTGCTGGCGGGCCTGACAGCTCTGTCGGCTTCTGCCTGTGTCTCCATCCTGCCGGAAACCGAGCCGGTCGCCGTTTATCGTCTGTCATCGCCCGTTGCACGCAACAGCGAAAACCCGCCGGGTGTGATTGTTGAAATTGAACGCCCACGTGCCCCCGCTGGCCTGGCGAGCGATGATATCGCGATCGAGCGTGGCCCGGGGCATCTGGCCTATCTGTCGGGCGCGGCGTGGATATCGCCGGCGCCGGTCGCCTTGCAGAGCCTGATCGTGGATACCTTCCATGCCGAAGGTAACGGGGTTGATCCGGTCTATCCGAGCGATGCTGTTCGCGGCGAGTACGAGTTGCGCATAGATCTGCGTTCCTTCGAAGCCGTCTATGATCAAGGCGAGACTGGCGCGCCGCTGATCCGTGTGCGCTTCATGGCCCGATTGGTTGAGGAAAGCGGTCGCGAGCTCGTGGCGTCACGCGTCTTCTCGACCACGCGACGGGCAAGCAGCAATAATGTCACTTCAGTCGTGGATGCGTTCAACGCGGCCTCGACCCAGGTGGCTGGTGAGCTTGCCGATTGGACGAGTACGGCGATCCGGGCGCGCGGCTAGCGGCCGCCCGGTCGTCCGTCATCATCCTCCGGCATGGAGGAGAGCAGGTCTTTCCAGCGCCAGCCCGGATCCTTGCGGGAGTTTTGACTGTCCCGCTCCGGGAAGCCCACACTGTTTTCCGCATTCGACGGCTCAGTCGACGGCTTGATGCCGGTCAGGGGCCGATGCATGTCATCTGTGGATGGTGTCACCGCATCATTATCTGCGCTGGGTGACGCCGTGTCCGCATCCGAGTTACGCGGACGACGCGGCAGCGGCGAAGGCACCTCGTTCAGCCCGAGTTCCGGCGCTCGGCGCCCTCCGGCCACAGATCCCATGCGCAGCATGAAATCACTCAGCAATTCATAGTTCTGGCGAATGCGCGCCTGGAAGGCCGCATCGATTTCCTGGGCTTCCTCGGCGGCGGCCATGGCGGCGGCATTGAGCCCCTCCAGTCCGCGCCGCAGAGCATCAGCAGCATCCTGAGCGCGGTCCCTGGCCAGTCCCGGCAATTCATCGAGGCGTTCGGTCATGGTCTCGACCTGGCGCTCAACGGTTTGGGTCTCCGCGCGAGCGGAGGCCAGTACGGCTTCCAGGCGTCGACGCACACTCTCGGCCGCGTCATCGGCGGCCTGTGAGGCCTTCGCGGTCAGCTTCTCGGCCTCGGCGAGGCGCATCTCGAAGGCCTGGTCGGAGCGATTGGCCGCTTCATAGGCCGCCTCATTCGCCTGCTGGACCTTGTTGGCGACCGTATCTGCCTGATCCTCGATCGCCGCAATAGCGGCCTCGGATATGGTTTTGGCTTCCTGGGCGGAGGCGACCAGCCGGGCCAGCGCGCTTTCATGCTCACGCGCGGCATGCTCGGATTCCTTGCGGATATCCCCGGCCAGATCACGCGAACGGCTCAGCGCGTCCTCGACCGCATCGCGGAAGGCCGCAGATCCATCCGTCGTTGCGGAATTGAGTGCCTCTGCGCCATCACGTGCCGTGGTGACCATGGTTTCCAGTTCCGCCCGGTGGAAATCGAGCGCCGCGGCGATCTTTTCCTGCTCCTGGCGCAGGGCTTCGCCGGCATCATTGAGGCGCTTGCGGTGTTTCACATAGGCCGCATCGAGGTTCTCAGCGCGCTCCTTGAGAGTGTCGGACATCTCGCCGAGATTTTCGATACGTTCTGCAATCTTGGTGGAGACCATCTGGCCACGATCGGAAATCTTCACGCTGGCATCATTGAGCGTTTCCACGCTGGCGAGAATTTTCTGTTCGGTGTCGTTGGCCTGGCTGGCGGCGAGCTCGGCGGCAGCAGCGACCATTTTCGATTGGTCAGAGATGGCGGCGGCGATCAGCGCGGCCTTGTCATCGAGGGACTCGGAGACTTCGCTCAGCCGCAGGCGTTCCTTGCGCAGTCCACCCAGCAGGGTTTCCGTGCGTGTGTGTGCGTCGCCCGCAGATTGTTCCAGCGTTTCAGCGTGGTGATTGATGACTTCTTCCATGGCAGCGAGACGGGCGAGGGCGCTGTCCATGGCGGAGTTGATGCGCTCCACCTCGCCGGACACAGCTGTTGCCAGATTGCGCACCTGGCCTTCGGTATAGGCCGCCGGGTCAGCCAGGCGATGGATGGCATCTTCCACCCGGTCCGTATTGGCAGAATTGCGTGCAATTTCACGCGCCATGAGGCCGCACATGATGAAGAGCAGGGCCGGGGTAAGGACGAAAGCCGCCAGACCCGTCAGCTGTCCAAATCCGAACTGGGTCAGCCTATCCAGGCTTTGCAGTCCGAGGTAACCCCACAAAAAGGCGCCTGCCGCACCCAGCCAGAGCAATCCAAAGGAGTTGCCGATCCAGATCAGCCAGGCGCCGGGCGTCGTTGCAGACGGTTTGCGCTTGCCATTTCCGGCCGGTTGCGATTCGTCGCTGATCGCCTGGTCGATACTGGCCATCAACGGCGCGTCGGCTGCATCAGGCAGGACATCGATATCGGACAATGTGTTTGTTTTATTTTGTGTATTTCCGGTCATGGAAGTGCTCGTCTTGACCGGGCGCGCGACTTCTTCGCGCCAGCCCTGCGTCGGAAAAACCATCGGGTTAATCAATTTATAACAAGCATACGCACAATGGCGCAGCTTAGACACAGATAAACTATGCAAATTGGATATTTGCCCGGGAAAATTTGAGCGAATACAGCCAGCGTTCGCGCGTCGGCGCGCGCGTCAGACCGCGATAATCGGCTTGATCAGGCGTTGATCGTCTGAAAGCGGATTTCGCTGCTGTCTTGCGTGTCGCAGCCCTCAAAACGGAAGGCGACAGGCTGGGCCGGTGTGTAATCAACGTATTCGACATAGCTGATCGCGCTTGCCTCTGCGCCGGTGTCGGCGCAGTCAATCACACGCGAGTATTCAATGCCCATCAGGGACATCGAGAATACCGCCAGCCATTCGATCAATTCTGCAATAAAGGTCGACATAGGACCCTGCTCCCTCACGAATAAGGACGGTTGCCATATGCTCTGGCGCATTCGAAGATACAATTCACAATCAAGGTGAGGCCGGTGAAACTTCTGTAAGATTGCGGCAGAAACCGGACATTTTCACACTCTGGGGGAACTCCATGCCGACAGCGCCGCGTGCGACACGATTCGAGTGCCTGGACACACTGCGCGGTGTGGCCGTGCTCGGCATCTTGATGGTGAATGTGCAGTTCTTTTCCATGTCCTATGTCGCGGCAGACTTCCCGTATATCCAGGGGGGCTTCGACCAGCCCGCAAACCAGGCGGTCTGGTGGATCACGCAGACTTTCTTTGCCTCGAAGTTCATCACCTTGTTCTCGGCCATGTTCGGCGCCGGCATCATCCTGATGCTGGGAACCGGTGACGCCGCGCATCGTCGGCACTGGCGCCGCATGAGCTGGCTTTTGATGTTCGGCATGATCCACGCCTACATATTCTGGTACGGCGATATCCTGGTCCCGTACGCGCTGGCTGGCATGGTGGTGGTCACGGCGCGACGCATGACGCCGATGGGGCAGGTTGGGCTGGGGCTAGGTCTCATCGCCTTTACCGGCCTGTTGATGGTTTCCGGAGCGGCCATCGTCGGCCTCGTCGGAGAGGATACAACCGGTGCTGAAGCCATGGGACACACGCCGGAAAGCATTGCCAACGTCACGGCCCTCTACCAGGCCGGTTTTTTCGATCGGCTACCCTATAATATGGGAACGGCGCTGATCGCCCAGCTGATGCAACTCGTCGTTTTCGGTGGCCGGATCGCCGGCGTCATGCTGTTGGGCATGGCGCTGTTCCGTCTGGGTTTCCTGACCCTGGGCTGGTCCCGAGAGCGCTATCTTCGCGCTGTCGCGATCGCCATCCCCACAGGTCTCTTGATGTGTGGCTGGAGCGCGACGCAGGGCCTGGTCAGCAATTTCGATCCCGCCTCAGCCTGGCTGACCACGCTGGCGCAATACGTCGGATCCCTGGTGCTCGCCTTTGGCTATGCGGCGCTGGTGATGCTGATCTGTCAGTCCGGCTGGCTGCGCGGCGTCACCAATCTTCTCGCCCAGTGCGGGCGGATGGCGTTTACCAATTACCTGACGCAGACCCTGTTGATGACCTTCATCTTCGTTGGCATGCCGGGGCTCGGCCTGTTCGGAGAGGTAGACCGCGTCGGACAGTTGATCATTGTCCTTGCAGTCTGGGGCATCCAGCTGGTCTGGTCGCCGCTCTGGCTGGCGCGTTACCGGTATGGTCCCTTGGAGTGGGCCTGGCGGTCCTTGACCTATGGCCGCCAGCTACCACTCTCCCGCAGCTCCTAGTCTACTACGGCATCGGGCTGGCGTTCCGGCTCGGCTGCCTGGAAGGCTGGCAGTGCGAGTGCTGCGGCTTCGGCCTTGGCCAGGGTCAGGAACTGGCTGACATCCACGCCCCAGCGCCGGGCGTTATATAGTTGTGGAACCAGGTAGATCTCCGCCATGCCGGGGGCGTCGCCAAACAGGTGTGCGCCTTCGCGCGGATGAGCGGCCACAAGGGCTTCCAGCCCGTCCAGCCCCCGACTGATCCAGGTATTGGCCCAGGCTTTCATGCCGGCCAGACCGCTGCCATCGATGGCAGCGGCGGCCTTGAGAATGCGCAGGTTCTGGACCGGGTGGATATCGCACCCGATCGCCGCAGCCCAGCCGCGCACGAGCGCACGCTCCGAAGCGTCTGTCGGCAAGAGGGGCGGGGTGGGCCAGGTCTCTTCGATCCATTCCAGAATGGCGGGAGATTGCACCAGCTTCTGTCCGTCGACCTCCAGGACCGGGACCAGTCCCTGGGGCTGAATGTTCAGCCACGCATCGCCGGTCTGCTCGCCGTCCTTGAGGTTGATCGAGACCTGTTCGTATTCAATGCCCTTGAGATTCAGGGCGATGCGCAGGCGGTAGGCGGCGCTGGAGCGCCAGTATCCATACAATTTCACGCTCATACTGCGCGCTCCTTCATGTTGAATCTTAACTCCGGCAGATCATCGATCCTGCCGACAATATCATCTCCGGGGGCCAGTGCGCCCACGCCGGCCGGCGTACCTGTGAAAATCAGGTCGCCCGGCTTCAGTTCGAACAATGCGGACAGTGCGTCCAGCATCGTATGCGGTGGCAGGATCATATCTTCAAGGCGGCCGGCTTGGCGGGGTTTTCCGTTTACAGACAGGGATATAGCGCCCATCTCAGGGGGTGGGCCGAGACGGAGTGGGCCCAGGATTGCGGATTGATCGAAGGCCTTGGCGATCTCCCAGGGGGCAGACTTGGCCTTCATGCGGGCCTGCAGGTCCCGGCGGGTCAGGTCGACCCCGGCTGCGCAGCCGATAATCTCGCGGTCCTCGCCCAGGGCCAGCACCAGCTCGATTTCATGGTGCACATCTTCAGTGGCAATAGGATATGCGATTTCAGAGTCTTGAGTCGCAGCGCTCGCAGGCTTCATGAAGAATATCGGCTCGGGCGGTGAGCCCATCTCTGCCGCGTGCTCGGCGTAATTGCGGCCAATGCAGAAGATGCGGCCAACCGGATAAGTTCGGTCATCCCGGTCAATTTGAAGGCGGGGCAGGTCAGGAGGGGTGATAAGGTCGGTCATGATATCTCCATAGCCTGCGCGGACCTGCACGGTCGAGTATTGGCGAGGCTTGTCCACAGGCGAGTCGGTGTGGTTCAACAGGCCGATGAGCACCAAGAAACCCGCGCTGAGCCTGCCCGAATACCTGCCCTATCGTCTGGCCATTACCTCCAACCGCGTCAGTCGCATGGTGGCGCGCGCCTATCGCGCCCGGTTCGGCTTGTCGATCTGGGAATGGCGAACACTGGCCATTCTGGGCGAGGGGCGGTCGATCACCGCCCAGGACCTCGCTGAGCTTGCGGCCATGGACAAGGTCGCTGTGTCTAGGGCGGTAAAGAGCCTGGTGGAGCGTGGCCTGGTCGAACGCGTGGCCCATGCGGGTGATGGCCGTTCGCGTCTTCTTCACCTGACCTTGGCGGGGCAGGATGTCTATCAGGATGTGGTGCCGATGGCTCTGGATGCAGAGGCGCGACTGCTCGAGCGGTTGAGCCCGGGCGAGCGTGCCCAGCTGGCAGGGCTGCTCGAAAAGATCCGAGTCAGTGCGCAGGACTTGCTGGATCAGTCCGAGGGCTGAGCCACGCGCCGGGCCAGGCGGCCGGAGGCGAACATGGCCAGCACGACCGATGCGGCAAACGCAACCAGTCCCGGCGCGATACTGACATCGAGTATGGAATTGCTGCGGGCTGAAAACACGATCAGGGCGATGATGAAGACATCGCCCATCGACCACTTCCCGAACCATTCCAGTCGCCGGACGGCCTTGTGGGGCAGGGGGGCGGGGTGCGCGTTCAGGCGCCACATCCAGATCAGCTTGCTGGCCGGAAACACCACCGAGAACAGCCAGACGACGCCAGCCAACAGGTATTCCTCGCCTTCCAGCAGGCTGAACCCCACCCCGATGATCGAGTGCTCACCCTGCCAGAACGCGAATTGCGTGGTGACCAGAGCAGGCAGGAACAAGCCAAGCGGAAGCAGGGCCGTGGACAATACGAGCAGGGCGGTTGTCAGCCCGTTCTGGTGTGTGTGTACAGCTTCGCTCATCTGAACCCCGTAGGATCAACACATCATGTGAAAACGGCGAAAAGACGACTAGGGGTCAGATTCTGATTACAGCTTCCGGTTTTCATCAAAAACCACAAGAAGCAAGAGTAAGATTCTAGAATATAACTACTTCAAGCTGTGATGTATATCGTATTACTCCTCACGAAAGGTGCGGTTAATACTTGGAAGCCATAGTCCCAGGCGAAGTTGAGAAGATCCATCTCATCCTCCGCAAAAGGGACAATCATGCGAACTATCCTCCTCCCCGCGATTGCCGCGATTGCCGCGATTGCTGTCGCTGCGCCCGCAATGGCGGAAACCACCACCCGCGACCTGGAAGTCATCGGCCGTGCCTTGGGGTTCGTCGAAGGCGCCAGCGGCTCTGACCGTACCGTCGCTATTGTTTATGATGCTGCAAGCGAAGCTGAAGCCCAGGCTCTGGCCTCAGCCATGTCAGGCGGCTTGAGCGCCGGCCGCGTCACGCTCAATGGGCGCCTTGTATCGTCAAGTGATCTTTCAGGTCTTTCCGGTGTTGACGCCGCCGTGCTGCTGGGCAGTGCGGCCAGCGATTCCAATGTTGCAAGTGCAGTGAACTCTTCAGGTGCCATGTCGGTTTCAACCGATATGAGCTGTGTCGAGAGTGGCGGTTGCGTGATGGGTGTGCAAAGCGCGCCCTCAGTCCGCATCGTCGTCAATCGTGCCAATGCAAACGCCGCTTCGGTTTCCTTTGCCGCCGCCTTCGCAATGATGATCGAAGAGATCTAGGCGCAAATAAAGATTTTAAAGGGTCAAGTAATGAATACTCGTATTATTATGACGACGGTCTCTGCCCTCGCAGCCAGCGCTGCATTGGGCGGTCAATCGTTTGCGCAGACGCTCGATTATCAGATGATGAGTGAACTGTTCGGTGAACCGGTCACGGCAGGCGCCACGGGTGCGCCGCAGCGGGCATCTGACGTTCCCGCGACGATGATCATCATCACTCAGGACGACATCCAGCGTTTTCCGGAGTACGACATTCCCGGCATCATTCGTCATTTCGGCGGTATGGATGTGACGCGCTATGCCTTCGGCGACGGTCAGACCAATATTCGCGGCGCCGCAATTGGCTATACGCCGCGCCTGCTGGTGCTGGTCAACGGGCGTGAGGTCTATATCGACACCTACGGCTACACAGCCTGGTCCTCCCTGCCGGTTCGTCTGGACGAGATCCAGCAGATTGAGGTGGTCAAGGGACCACAGTCAGCGCTTTACGGCTTCAACGCTGTCGGCGGTGTGGTGAACATCATCACCCGCAATCCGGCGCAACAGGACTATCTGGTCGCTCGCGTGAACTATGGCGGTGATGAATACACCGAGGCCTCCATGGTCGGCGGCCGGTCATTTGGTGACGACTTTGCGGTGCGCTTCTCCTACGGCAATACCGAGGCAGACGAATTTACGCCTTTCGCGTCCAACACCTATGCCGCAGAGCTGTCCGGTGATCGCTATCGGCGGGAGACCGGTGCCCTGCAGGCGCGTTACCGCTTCTCGGACAAGGTCAACATCTCCGCCGAGACCACGTTTACGGACGGTTTCTGGGCTGAGAATACCTCAGTCTATTACGCGACCTCATCACTCTACGAACTGGCGTCCTACAAGGTCGATCTGGAGGCCGATTCCGATTTCGGTTTCTGGACCCTGTCCGCCTATCGCAACGAGACAGACGTGGGCCCGGCCTTCGGACCGCTCAGTGCCGAATTGACTGCCTATCGGGCCCAGAACCTTTTCAAGATCGGTACCGACAATACCATCCGCCTGTCGGTGGAGTATCGCGAAGGTGATGCCGGTTCCTTCCCTCAACCTGGAAATGGCGGCTTTGGATACGAGACGACGGCGTTCTCGGCGATGTGGAACCGCCGCATCTCCAGCAATGTCGACCTGACGCTTGCCGGTCGTTTCGACAGCATGGACTGGAGCCGGGACGGCGATCCGAACCCGATGTTCTTTGCGTTCACGGCTGATGACTACTCGGTCTCGTACGAGGAATTCTCCTACAATGCGGCGCTGGTCTGGCGCCCGGAATCCGGTGGTGCTGTGCGTTTCTCGGCTGCCCAGGGTGTCCAGGCCCCGACCATGTTCGACGTCGGGTTTACCCTGCCGGTAGATATTGGCGGTGGGTTCATGGTCGGTGTTTCGGGTAATCCGTCCATCGAGCCGGCGATCATCAACAATTACGAGATCGCCTATGACCGCACGCTGTCGAACGGTGTCGAATTCCGGGGAGCGGTCTTCCTGGAAAGTACTTCGGATGTGAAGGGTGTATTTGGTATGGCACCTGACCTCCTTCCGCCGTCTGCCCCGGTTCCGACCTATCTGTTCGACAACCGCGGTGACACCGAGACCATGGGCGTTGAGCTGACGCTTTCCGGCGGTTCTGATGATGGTTTTGACTGGGACGCGAACTACACCTTCAAGGCCGTTGAAGACGATATGCAGCCGTTTGGCGTCAACACGGCACTCGATTTCGAGGGCGCAACGCCAAGTCACATCTTCAACGGTCATGTCGGCTGGACCAGTGGTCGTTTCACCGCCGATGGTTACGTCAACTATGTCTCCAGCATCGACATGCCCTTGCAGCCGGTGTTCGGGCCGATCACCAGCGTACCGGTTGAGGGCTATACCGCCTTCTCATTCCGCGGCGGATGGGATGTCAACGAGCATGTCGGCTTCTCGCTTAACGCCCAGAACGTGAATTTTGGCGATGGCGAGGTCACCAACACCCATCACGAGCATGAATCTCGGGTGTGGGTCGGCCTCACAGTCCGCCAATAGGTACTAAAATATGCCCCGGCGGCGTTGCTGCCGGGGCGTTAACCACGTTTTCAGCGAGTCGAATTTCAATAATCAAAACAGGTCGATTTCGCTCCGGAGAGAACAATGAGTAACCGGCTCTCACTTTTCAAACTGACGATTGCACAATCCTTTGCTGTCGCACCGATCATGGCGATTTTTGCCCTGATTAGTGTTGCCGGTCTGGGCACATGGTCGCTCATGCAGGGCTCTTCGACCCAGGAACGGGTCGTCGAGCAAATGAGTTACGGTGTCGAGCTGACCCAGCTCCAGGGAAATCTGGAAACCATCAACGCCGATGTCTTCCAGATCGTCACACGCCAGGCTGCGGGCGAGGGTGTTGATGTTATGGCCGAGTTCGCGACTGTGGCCGCAAATGTGGACACCGTGACAGCGCGCGTCGAAGCTCTGCGTGGCACGCCGGTCGTGGCCGGTCGAGAGGAAACGCTCGACGCACTGGTTGAACAGCTGGGCCTCTACAAGGATGCGCTCGATTTTGTCGGCCAGATGCTGGAGCTGGATTTTGCAAGTTCGGTTGCTTTCCTGGCGCCGTTTGATGGTGTGTTCAACGAACTGAACGCTGATCTGGATGAAATCGCGCAACACGCAGCCCAGCTGGCTGCCGATGATACAGCGTCTGCGGCCGCTGCCGCACGCACATCGATCATGACCTTTATTGGCATGACCCTTGTGGTCACCATCGCCCTGATCGCAATTTCCGTCCTGTATGGGCGTCGCACGGCCCGGTCGGTCACCCAGATCGCCGACGCGACCGAGACGCTCGCCAATGGAGACTATTCTCTCGATATCGGTGCGCTGGAGCGGCATGACGAGCTGGGTGCTGTTGTCGAAAGCCTGAAGCGCTTCCGGGAGAATGGCATCAAGGCGGAAGAACTGGAACAAGAGCAGCGCTCCCAGGCACAGGCGAATGAAGCGCGTGCCAAGCGTGTGAACGATCTGGCGGCCGGGTTTGACCAGGAAGTCATGACGCTGCTGGGGGAAGTGTCCGAGGCGTGTTCCTCGATGTCCGCCATCTCCGAACAATTGTCGACCGCTGCGTCGGAAGGCTCTGCACGGTCCGGCGAAATGGCATCTGCCGCGGGCGAAGCCTCGGCCAATGTGGAGTCGGTCGCAGCGGCTGCGGAGGAGCTGACAGCCTCCATCCAGGAAGTCACAACCCAGATCCAGGGCTCATCGGACATGGCATCGCAAGCCGATGAACGGTCAAAGGCGGTCCAGGGTGTGGTTGAAAACCTCGGATCAGCGGCGCAGGAAATCGGTAATGTTGTCCAGCTGATCAATGACATCTCCGAACAGACCAATCTGCTGGCGCTCAATGCGACGATCGAAGCGGCGCGGGCCGGGGAGGCCGGCAAGGGCTTCGCAGTGGTCGCTGCGGAGGTGAAATCCCTGGCAGCCCAAACGGCCAAGGCAACAGACGATATTCGCGACCAGATCCAGGCGATCCAGGACGCCGCCGCATCATCCTCATCCTCGATCGGTGATGTGACGCAGGCTGTGGCAGAAATCAGCCGGGCATCGTCCGCGATCGCGGCCGCTGCTGAAGAGCAGAGCGCGTCGACACGGGAGATCTCCAGTGCCGTTGCCCATGCCGCGACAAGTGCGCGCTCGGTCTCGGAGAATGTCGGTACGGTTTCGCAATCTGCGCATCAGACCGGCGAGGCGTCTCGCGATGTCCTTGACGCTGTGCGCACCGTTACTGAACGCGCGGAACGACTGAACCAGACGGTTGAGTCCTTCCTCAACGAAGTTCGCAAGGCAGGCTGATCTCTCCCCCCTTGATGTCGCCTTGTTGAATGCAGACGCCTGGACCCTTTCCCCCTTCGGTCCGGGCGTTTTGTTTGTTTATGGGAAAGCCGGGACCAGGCGCTGCCATCGACGGGCCGGGGCTTCGCGGTCATCGACTTCCAGCGTCTCCACGAGGATGTCCAGACGTTCGCTGTCGAGGCATTCAACGCGTAAGGCCTGAAGATGACGGGGCGCGTCTGCGAGGCGATTTCGAAAGTCGAAGCGGTCAAGCCGGTAGATCTCGTCCGGGTCGAAATCCATCTCGTAGCGATAACCGAAGGCTCCGCGTTCCGAACGCAATTCCAGCACACATTGTTCAAGCACAAAATTGCCGCGGTTCGAGATCAAGACCTGCCAGCTATTGCTGTCATATTCGATGACGGCTTCGAGGCGGGAATAGGGGCGAAATTCGTCTGTGAAGGTCCCCGGACACTCCCCCACGAACAATCCCCAGATCAGATGCGTACACTCAAGCATACCAAACTATCACACATTCGCCCCGTCCCAAGCTGATTAATACCGCCAATCCGGGCGGATCTTGGGCGACACTTTCACAATTTCGCCTGCGAAATCGGGTTTTGTCGCGAACCTGGAGACTTTCGGAGCTGCCCCCCGACAGTCCACCCTTGTTCTGCTACCACAGCTTGTAGCTCGCAGAAAGTGAATTCTGGGTGACGGTACGAATTATTTGGACCGGCTCTGGCGCGGCCGGATCAGGTCAGATCTGGATGAAGCGGCTTCTGTATGCCTCGATCAATAGCGTCCGCGACGGCCTCGGCGATCGATATAATGGATCAGTCGGGTCGAACCGCGTTCGACATAGATGTATCCACGGCGGTCCCGGCAGACCCGGTCGGAGACAAGGGCCGGGCGACCGCGGAAATGCCCATAGCGCTCTTCGCGCCAGCAGCGGCGACCCTGATAACGGCTTGGACCATAATAGCCGCGGCCATAGCGACCCCGGTCATAATAGCCGTGGCGGTGGCGCGGATTGCGATATCCGTCGCGATCCCGGCGATGACGATGGCGATCACGATATCCGTGGCGGTCGCGGGGATGGAGCACGGACTTGGCGGTGCTGGTCTGTTCGGACTTGGCGGTGCTCGCGTCCTGCGGCGATGAGTTAGCATGCGCAACTGATCCGACAAGGCTGACACCTGCGGCAGTGAGCAGGGCTAAGAAAAACTTCTTCATGCTACGGCTCCTGATTGCGCGGGGAGCATAGTGCATTTTCCCGCCTGACGCGAAACTGAACGAAAAATTCACCTAGATGAGTATTTCACACGAATGTCGCAGGCCCTTAAGGCGGATGTTAAGAACAGGCTGGATAGTCTCTGCTTCATGGTTGCTGAATACCAATCCGGCGGATCCGCGCTTTTCGATCGAGATCACCTGCTTCGCTATACCGGCGAGGACGAGGCGCTTCAGCGTGAGCTGATTGCCCTGATGCTGGAACAGGCTGATCGCTGTATCGGCATGATGGGTTTGGCGCGCGAAGCTTCCGAGTGGCGAACCGCTGTGCATACGCTGAAAGGGTCGTCCCGCGGTGTCGGGGCGTTCGCCCTGGGTGATCTGTGTGATGAGGCGGAGGAGTTGCCAGAGCTCGCCTGGCCCGGAGCCCGGCTTCAGCTGGAGCAGATGGTCAAGGCGACGCGTGCCGCGTTCGGTGCCCTGGCCGACTAGAGCCGGGTCTTGTCCCAGACCGTGAACTCATATGCGATCGAACGTTCGACCAGTTCGCGCCAGACCGGTTCGGAAATGCTGGTGCTCAGGCCGACCCGTTCGGATTCGGCGATGACCTTGGAAATCACGTCATTGATGCGCCACTCGTCCCGCACGACCTCGCGATTGGGTTTGATGCGCGCAGCGGCTTCCATGTATTTGGCCCGCGTGGCGATCAGGGCGACCAGTTCGCGGTCCAGCGCATCCACACCCTCGCGTACCTGCGCCATGTTCTCGCAGTCTTCCGGAGCAGTGATGTTGAGGTCGGACACGGTTGTCATCGGGCGGGATCCTTGTGATTTGTCTTGCTTTATAGTGTGCCAATCGAGCAGGCCCAAGCGACGAGCTGTCACACATGGGCCAGGGCACAATTTCCGGCTCGACCTTTGCCCGGGTCCAGCTATGTTGCCGCAGTCATATCAAGGAGGTCCCCATGGTTCAGCCCGTACGTATTTACGGAGATCAGCGCAGTGGAAACTGCCTGAAAGTCAAATGGACCGCCGATCGTCTGGGCATCAGCTATGACTGGCAGAATGTCGATGTTCTCAAGGGCGAGACGCGCACCGAAGACTTCCTGTCGATCAATCCGGCCGGCCAGGTGCCGTGCCTGGTGCGCCAGGACGGCCGCATCCTGGCCCAGTCCAATGCTATCTGTTTCCACCTCGCGGAAGGCTCCGAGCTCGTCCCCGACGACAGTTTCGACGTCGCCAAAATGCTCGAATGGATGTTCTGGGAGCAGTACAGCCATGAGCCGGCCATCGCCGTGCGTCGTTTTCAGAAAGCCTATAAGGGGCTGGACGAGGACCAGATTGACCCGGACCTGATGGCCCGGGGGCGACGGGCGCTCGGCGTGATGGAGATGCGGTTGTTGTCGCGCGATTTCATCGTCGCGGAACAGCTGACCCTGGCCGATATCGCACTGGTCGCCTATACGCGCGTCGCCGACGAGGGCGGGTTTGATCTCGACGAATTCCTCAATGTCCGCGGCTGGGTCGCGCGCGTTGAAAGCGAGCTCGGCATCGACGTCAATGACGGCCGGTTTGATCCGCTCGTTTAGCGGGCCAGTTCCTTCATCGCATCATCGACGCCTTCCAGCGTCAGCGGGAACATGCGGTGGGGGCCGATAATGTCCTGGATGAGACGGGTGGAGTAGGAATACTCCCACCAGTCTTCCTTTTGCGGATTGAGCCAGATCAGGTTGGGCCAGGTATCCACGAGGCGTTGCAGCCAGACGGCGCCGGCTTCTTCATTCCAGTGTTCCACCGAACCGCCGGGATGGGTGATCTCATAGGGGGCCATGGCCGCATCACCGACGATGATGACTTTCCAGTCCGCCGGGTATTTGTGCATCAGATCAAAGGTCGGCACGGTCTCCGCGCGGCGACGCAGGTTCGACTTCCACATCCCTTCATAGGGGCAGTTGTGGAAGTAGAGGTATTCGAGATTCTTGAAGGTGCCGCGGGCGGCTGAAAACAGCTCTTCGCACATGCGCACATAGGGATCCATGGATCCGCCAACATCGAACAGGGCGAGAACCTTGATGGCATTGCGGCGTTCCGGGCGCATGATCACGTCCAGCCAGCCTTGTTTGGCCGTGGCATCGATCGTGCCGCCCAGGTCCAGCTCTTCCTGAGCGCCGTCGCGGGCGAATTTGCGCAGTCGGCGCAGGGCAACCTTGAGATTGCGCGTGCCCAGCTCGCGCTCGCCGTCCAGATCCTTGTAGCGGCGCTGTTCCCAGACCTTCACTGCCTTTTTGTGCTGGCTTTGACCGCCGATGCGCACGCCCGCCGGATTATAGCCGGAATGGCCATAGGGCGAGGTGCCGCCGGTGCCGATCCACTTGTTTCCGCCCTCGTGGCGCTTTTCCTGTTCCTCGAGGCGCTTTTTCAGCGTTTCCATCAGCTCGTCGAAGGGCAGGGCCGCAAGCTCGGCCATTTCCTCTTCGGTGAGCAGACGTTGCATCATGGCCTTGAGCCATTCGTCCGGGATCTCCTCGGTCTCGAACAGGGCACCAAGCGTTTCCACACCCTTGAAGACATGGCCGAACACCATGTCGAACTTGTCGAAATCCTTTTCATCCTTGACCAGCGCCGCCCGGCTGACCGAATAGAAATGCCCGATGCTCGGATCGATGGCGCCCTTGTCGAGCGCTTCCAGCAAGGTCAGGTATTCCCGGGTCGTGACCGGGATCTTGGCAGCGCGGAGCTCGGTGAAGAAATGATGCAGCATGACAAGAGAGTAGGGTGCTCACAGCTTCTTTTCCAGCACCGTGATGCCGCCTTTCATCAGTCGACGACAAACGGCTAGATTTGTTTGAGGCTTTCAATCGAACTGGGACCAACACCATGCCCAAAAACCTCACCCTCCGACGGGCCCGCGCCGACGATCTCTCTGCGATCATCAACATGCTGGCCGATGACGCATTGGGGGCGAGCCGGGAGGTCGTCGCCGATCCGGTGCACGGTGACTATGTCGAGGCATTTGCTGCCATCGACACCGATCCCAACCAATATCTGGCCGTTGCCGAGGACGGCGAGGGCATCGTCGGATGTCTACAGCTCAGCTTTATTCCCGGTCTGTCGCGCAGGGGAATGTGGCGCGGTCAGATCGAGAGTGTGCGCATCCATTCACGCGCTCGGGGCGAGGGCTATGGCCAGGTTTTGTTCGAATGGGCAATCGAGCAGTGCCGCCGGAAAGGCTGTGGCCTGGTCCAGTTGACCACCGACAAGAGCCGGCCCGACGCACTGCGCTTCTACGAACGCCTCGGGTTTGTTCCCAGCCATGAAGGCATGAAGCTGGGCCTTTAAAATTGCCAGCGGATTGCGGCGCGAATCTGTCGCGGTTCAACGCTGCGCAGGTGACGATCTTCAACCGCAGTCGCTTCTGTCGCGAGCCGGCTTTCGATGAAGTACGTGATGTCCGCATCTTGTGCGTCGAAGAGATTGAAAACGTCGACAGACAGCGCGGCTGAACCGAAGCGGTATTCACCGCCCAGATTTACCAGGGTTGTCGGATCCGAGAGGACTGACCCGTCCTCGATCAGAGGCGCTTCGCCGAAGTGACGCACCCGTACAGACAGGGTGAAATCGTCCCAAGTGCCAATAAGGCCTCCACTGAGCACGGTCTCCACCGCGCCGGGAATGTGATCCTCGCTGCCATTGGTCTTGAAGCGGGCGTCAGTCCAGGAGGCTTCCAGGTCGGCGACCAGCCAGTCATTGATCGTCCAGAACATGGCCGCTTCGAAACCATGACGTTCGGATCCATCATTGGGTTCTGTGGAGCCGCCATCGCCGACAAAAACCAGCTCACTGTCGAGCTCCAGCCAGAACGCAGCCGCCGTGAAATGAACGTGGTCGGTCTGCCAGCGGACGCCCAGCTCGGCGACATCGCCCGGGACTAGCAGCGGAACAGCGACTGCAGGTGCATTTGGCTTTCCGCCCGGCACGTGATGGGCCGGGTTCAGCGGCTCAGCCGGATCCGTGATCACGACCGTGCTTGGGGCCAGCGTAATAGTGGCGCCACGGGCATCATTGGAGTGAAAACCACGGCCGTAATTGGCGTAGAGTTCAACGGCCGGGGAGGCGCGCCAGGCCAGTCCGAACTTTGGTGCAAGCAGGGCGTCATCTGCGGTGCCGCCATTGGCAGCGAGGGTCCGGGCGTCAACATCGACCTGCATCCAGTCTGCGCGGAGTCCCCCCATAACGCGCAGTGCGTCGGTCGCTTGCCAGTTCAGCTCGATGTGCGTCGCGAAGCTTGTCTGTTTGATGGCGTCTTCGCGGACCGTGTCCAGTCGCTCGCGCTCACGAGAGTGGTGCAGGCCGATTTCACCGATGTCGTCATGACGAAGCTCGGCACCCCAGCTGAGCTGAAGAGAATCTGCGACGTGCGCGTGCTGACGATAGCGTGCCCCGTACATCCAGCGTTCGTCTCGTTGTTCGAATTGGTCGCCATTGACCGGGCCTTCGAGGAAATAGGTGAAATTGGAGTAGAGCGTAAAGTCGGACCGGACGATCCAGGCGTTGACCTCAGCGAGGTGATTTTCCCAACGTGCTGTGGCAGCGAGGCGTTCCGATTGCCCCCCGAGCGTCGGGTCGATAACACCAAAACGGCCATACACATTCAATGCTCGTTCTGGAATTTGGTCGGCGCCGCGCCAGTCGGCATCGTAATACATGAGGGTGAAGCTGGCATCACCACCAAAGGCCGGGGCCACGTAGCGGGCGAGCAGATTGATGCGCTCTGCGTCCTCCTGCGTGCTCCATGGGCCATCATACAGGACATGTTCACCGCCGAAGGTCAGTGCGCCGGCATCGGTCTCATGGCTGACGCCTGCAGCGGCTCGGCTGTATCCAAATTCGCCGATCTCCAGGCTGGCGAAGTTGGATGGCAATTGCTGATAGAGGGCGAAACGGGCCGACCCGGCGAGTGAAAAATCACCATCATCTGCACGATAGGCACCCTTGCGAAAACGAATTTCAGATACGAATTCCGGGATGAGTGGATTGAGATCCAGATAGCCCTGGCCATGGCCATGGCTGCGCATATTGACCGGCGCACCATCGATGAAGCCGGCGAAATCTGTACCGTGATCCAGATTGAAACCCCGCATGAAATACTGGTTCGCCTTGCCCGTTCCGGAGTGCTGCGTCGCGATCATGCCCGGGATGACTTCAACGAGTTCACCCACTCTCCCGATCGGTCGTGTCGAGATGTCATCATAGCCGACGACCCCTTCGGTCGCAGATTGAGCCACGCCAATCTGGTCCATTCCCTGGCCCCAGATGTGAATAATATCAGCCGTCGATGTGTCCTGGGCAGCAGCGGTGGCGGAAAGGGTGACGAGAAGGCAGGCGGAGACAAGCGATCTATTCATGTGATGTTATAATATAACGTTTTAGGTCCCCTGCATGTAGCCGAGCTTTCTTTGTGTGGCAAATGACAGGTTTGTAGGATTTAAGGGGCGCCCGACGGCGTTAATCCGGTTGCTGGCTGACGAAGGCCTGCAGCAACACCGCTCGCGCAGCCGCGTCTTGTCCGGCCGGGTATTGCACGGTGACAGTCCAGGGCTGGAGCGGGTGTTCCAGGGTCATGGCGAATTGTTCCGGCGTGCCCGGGCGAGATGCGCCCAGTGACCAGGAGGTCAGGGGCGCGTTTTCGCCTGTGCCCGTCGTGACGATCTCGAACCGGGTGCTTTGCAAGTCCGGATAGGTTTCGCCCATGCGTTCGGCCTCTGCTGAAGCATGACTGCCCTGGGTCAGGCGAAGCCCGATATCCTCGTGGTTCCAGTAAAGGCAGGCCGGGTCGCCCTCGCTGCCGCCATAAACGTCGAAGCGCAGATAGTCGGCAATGAAAAGCGGGCATTGGCGTCTGCCAGGCGAGCCGTGTCGCCCAGATGCCAAGCAGCGCGGGCCTCTTCGGCGGCCATGTGGGAGGCCATGACCATGCGGGTCGCTGCAAGCTCTGCATCACCGTGGATGACGTCCGCAGCCTGCCTCGCATACCGCCCGGTCGCCTCCCAATACCCGAGGCGCGCATTGATATCCGTGAGCATGTGGCGACTGCGATATCGATCCATCGGCGTGTCGGCCAGGGCCAGAGCGGTTTCTGCCGGCGCCAGCGCGGACTCCCAGTCTCCGGCCATGACATGTGGAATCACCTGCCGGAAGGCGGACATGAAATCGGCTGGGGCCTCGTCCTGTGCGAAGGCCGGCATGGCAAGGCTGGCTGCCAGAATACCGGCACAAAATGCGTGTTTCATCATGTCCTCCCGATGTGCGGGAAGAGTATGAAAACACTCGCCGAGCACCGAGTGAAAAAGCGGAAAGGTGCGCTAGATCGCGCCCGGGTCGCGCGGGCCGTTGCCCGGTGTCCCGCCGGGTTCAGGATTGCGCCGCATCATGAAGGACAGCTTCTCGAACAGCATGACATCCTGCTCGTTCTTCAAGAGCGCGCCGTGCAGCGGCGGGATCAACTTGCGCGGATCGCGCTCGGTCAGGACCGCCGGATCGATGTCCTCAACCAGCAGCAGTTTGAGCCAGTCGAGCAGTTCCGAGGTGGACGGCTTCTTCTTGACGCCCGGCACCTGGCGAACGTCGTAGAACAGCTTGAGGGCTTCGGACAGCAGCCGACCTTTCAGTCCCGGGAAGTGCACCTCGACAATGGCGCGCATCGTGTCCTCGTCCGGGAAGGCGATGAAATGGAAGAAGCAGCGGCGCAGGAAGGCGTCCGGCAATTCCTTTTCATTGTTCGAGGTGATGATCACGACCGGACGCTGTTCGGCCTTGATGGTCTCACCGGTCTCGTAGACGTGGAATTCCATCCGGTCGAGCTCCTGCAGGAGGTCATTGGGGAATTCGATGTCGGCCTTGTCGATCTCGTCAATCAGCAGCACAGAGCGCTGTTCGGCGGCGAAGGCCTCCCACAGCTTGCCCTTGCGGATATAGTTATTGATGTCGTGGACCTTGTCATCGCCCAGCTGGCTGTCGCGCAGACGGGCCACGGCATCGTATTCGTACAGACCCTGACGCGCCTTGGTCGTCGACTTGATGTGCCATTCGATCAGCGGCATGCCCATGGCAGCGGCGACCTGTTTGGCCAGCTCGGTTTTACCGGTGCCCGGCTCGCCCTTGACGAGCAGCGGGCGCTCCAGAGCGATCGCCGCATTTACCGCGGCGCTCAGCTCAGCATCAGCGACGTAATTGTCTGTACCTTCAAAGCGCATGGCCAAGACCTAGCGCGTTGCAAACGGCTTGGGTAGGTGTGACGTAGGCGTCAAGCTGCAGCGTGCCCAGGGGCGGTTCGAGACCCTGAATGCGGCACATTGCCCCAATCACCTTTCCCTGCTTGCGAAATTAAGGGACTGTAAAGGCGAATCTCTGGGATACTCATCGTGATAGATTAGAGGTGGCCCCGATGGCTGATGGAATGATCCACACGCAGAACTTCTACGCATTCGAATGGATGACCGGCAAGGTTGCCGATTGCGATCCGAATTTCCCAACAACTCTGCATGCTTGGGACAATCAGGATCTTGATCTTGACGCGACGGATACGGCCTATTTCGGTTTTGTCCAGGATGGCGATGCCGTCGTGAAGACGGATGCGGGCAGTTTCACCCTCAAATCAGGCATGTATTTCTCGGCCAACAATGCCGTCAGTATTTCCGGCGGCCGGGGCATCGTCATGGCGCGCGCCAAGCACCAGGCCTTCTTCTCGATTGGTGGTCCGGTCGAGGACAAGGGGCGGCTGAAATATATCGATGGCTGTACCGACAGCCTGTTGATCTCACCCATCAAGATGGGCGACCCCTGTCTCAACCTGCTCTACTTCCCGCCTGGCATTGACCAGACGTCGCACACGCATCCTTCCGATCGGATTGGCGTGGTCTTTTCCGGCAAGGGCGAGTGCGTCACGCCGGAAGGCATCATCCCGCTGGAGCCGGGAGTGATGTTCCGGATCCCCTATGAGGGGCACCACAAATTCCGGACCTATGACAGCGAGATGCGGGTCGTTGCCTATCACCCCGATAGTGATTTTGGCCCCCAGGACGAAGATCACCCGATGATCAACCGCACGATTGTTGACGGTGTCTCTGCATCCAAGATCGACGCGATCCGAACGAAATAAGGGGCTTTGGGCCCACGACGAAAAAGGCGCCTCTCAGGACGCCTTTTTTGTGTCTGTGTGCTATTCCGCCCGATCATCGGCGGCGTGCTGCGGGCGCAGCCACACACCGTCATTTCCCGTTGTGGGGCCGCCGTGTTCAGCGTCATAGAGGCCGCGGCGCAAATTGCGACGGCGATTGATTTCGCTCGCTGCCGGCCGCTTCTCGGACGTGCCCAGCGCGACGCACAGATCGGTGATGTCGTGCGCCATTCTCGCGAATTCTTCCATCTCCATCGCGAAGGGGTGATCCGGCCCGGGATTGGAGCGGTCAAAGGTCACATGTTTCTCGATCACTCTGGCACCCAGCGCGATCGAAGCGATCGGAGCCAAGCTGCCTGGCGAGTGGTCTGAGAGGCCCAGCGGCGTGTCCGGAAACGCCGCCCGCAGGGACGTCAACGCGTTGAGGTTCATATCCTCCCAGGCAGGTGGATAACTTGCTGTACAATGCAACAGGGTAAGCTCGTTACAGCCCTTGGCGCGGAGGAAGCTGGCCGCCGCCTCGACTTCGTCGAGATAGCTGGCGCCGGTGGACTGGATCACGGCCTTGCCGGTTGCCGCGATCTTTTCCTGCATCGCGCGGAAAGTCATATCCCCGGATGCGATCTTGTAACGGCTGACGCCGACATCCTCGAGCAGGTCCACCGCTTCCAGAGAGAAGGGCGAGGACATAAATTCGATGCCGTTATCGTCAGCACAGGCCTTGAGAGTGTAGTGCCAGTCATCCGGCAAGCCCTGATTGCCGAACGCGGCGTATTTCGGATTGTCGACAATGTCGCCGCTGCCGGGGTCCTTGATGCGTCGTGCGATCAGGCCGTCCCGGCTCAGGCTCTGGAATTTGGCAATATCCGCGCCTGCTTTCGCACTGGCTTCGATATAGCGTTTGGCGAGATCGAGATCGCCATCATAGTTCGACCCGATCTCCGCGATCAGGGTCACGCGCTCTGCGTTCATCAGGCAATGTCCTCGAAGCGGTTTTGTTCGGCCACCTGTTCGCCGATCAGCTTGCAGATGTGTTCTGCATCGATGGGCCAGTCGCGTTCGCTCATCTGTGCGTAAACGGAGCGGACGAAGTCCAGGTCCTCACGTGTGTCGACCGAAAAATCATAATCGGGATAGTGAAGCGTGTCGGCGAACCGCACCATGTGTGTCCGGAAGGCTTCATAGTGTTCACGTATGAACAGGGTGACGTGCTCGCGGTGGCGGGCGGTGACTTCCGGATCAGCGGCAAGATGTTGAAGCACACGCGTTTCCACGACTTCCGCGCGCAAGCCCCGCGGCAGATGCTTGTCAACGGGTCGCGTGTATTCGGAAAGATTGTCGTGATGGTCCGACACGCATCGCGCAATAATCATGGGGTCACGGAAGGGACTGTCCGATGTAATGCGCACAAGGGTCGTGGCCAGGGTTCGTTCGGCGACGACGAGGAAACGATCAAGAACGTCGTGCTCTGAACCACGAATGACGCGAATGCCTTCGGCCTGTCCCAGCTGTTCGACGGTATCATCATTGGGGTGTGTCGTCGTGGCGATCACCAGCTCGTCCACGCCTGGAATATTGCGCAAGTGTCGACACTGGTAAGCGAGCAGGGAAACATCATCGAAAAGCGGTTCGAGAATCTTCCTCGGAAGCCGATTCGAGCCTGTTCGTGCCTGAATTACCGCGACGGTTCTTTTCACACCGTGTCCTCTTCATTCTGGCTGCCTTGGACAGGGATTTCGACATCCATCCAGGTCCGCGTCATCCGAGTCGCATTATACGGAGGAATTCTACCGGGGATATGGTTACCAAGATCTGGATCATTGGCCAGCATGCGTACGAGCAGGGCCGGGATATTGAGTCCCGCCAGGGTCATCAGATATCCAAACCCCCACATGCGCGGATTGATCTCCAGCAAATAGGCAGGTTCGCCCGCAGCCGGCCGTTTCAGCTCGACTGCCGCAAGACCGTGCCAGGGGCCACTGGCCTGCAGAACATCAAGCCCGGCCTGCATTAGGACCGGGTCATGCACGGTTTCCCCGGCGACCGCGACGCCCCCGGTCGGTGGATTGGTCTGCAGCTTGCGGTGCAGGGTGGAGACGATGAGTTCGCCTTCGCGCCACAGCGAGCCGATCGTGTAGACGGTCTCGGCACCGCCCGGAATGTATTGCTGGACCACACAGGGGCCATGATCGCGGTGGGTTTCGGCCCAGATCTGGGCCAGCTCGATAGCATTGGCCGGATAGCTGACACCGCGTGCACCGCGTGATGTGCGGGGTTTGACAACGCAGGGATAGCCGCCATCCCAGGCATCCAGATCGTCGACGCTGTTGGGCTGTAGTGTCGCCGGTATCGGCAGTCCGCGGGCCTTGGCACGGGACAGGAGCTTGCCCTTGTCGATACCATATTCGAGCACATCCGGAGCTGGCACAGGCACACGAATACCGTCCTTTGCCCAGGCGTCCACGACCGGCGCCAGGGCTTTGGCTTCAGCTTCCGAACCCGGAATGATGGTGTCACAGCCATGATCTGCCATCACCTTCAGCGCAGCGCTCCGATAGGCCTCCGCATCTGCAGCGGAGGGCAGGGTTATCCCGGTACAGCCGGGTTCATACAGCCCGCCCGCAAGCGCGTTCAGGTCGGCGGCAACAAGCGTCAGCTCTGGATCGGCCTGTCTCAGTGAGCGCAGGGTGCCCAGGCCCGGAGGGGCGCCGACGCCCGTGACCAGCACGCCGCTGGAGATGTCATGAAGCGCACTCATTTGCGCCAGACATCCAGTGATCGTCCGAGCAGTACCTCGACCTCCCGGATCGAGGGCTCGTACTGTGTCTGCAGGCGGGCGCGCATGTCGCTGGCCATTGGCGGAATGGAGACCGGCGTGTTGTCGAGTGGCGGGTAAACGCCGTCAGCGGTCTTGGCGCTGGTGGTGCCGGAAACGGGGGCGATCAGCTCGGCATGCAGCCGATCAAAATCCTCGCCGATACGGTCGTCGAAATGGCCATCAATGATCATCTTCTTGGCCGCGGGTATGCCACCGGTGTTATAGCGCGCCTCGACTGTGATGGGGTGTGGGGGCAGGTCAAGGAAGTCAACAATCTGGGCGACGGTTCCCGGGCCGTCTGCGTCGAGGTCATCCTGGAGAAGGACCAGCATGTTCGGGAAGTGAGCCTGCCAGATCTTCAAGCGCTCGGGATAGGTGGAAGTGTGCGCGTAAAGCCACTGGAACCCCCAGTTTTCCGCGATACGGCGCGGCTGGTCTTCCAGCGCTTTCTCAAACGAGAGAAATTCTGCATCACGTCGGACATTCTGCAGATAGTGGGAATAGGTCCGGTCGACGGGATTGCGCAACAGGGCGATAATGCGGGTGTCAGGCCCACACAATTCGCGCGCCCGTGGGGCTGCAATCGATGCATAGGCATAGTAGTCCGGCGAAACGTCCCCGACCCGCGCCTGGCCAGAATAATCCGCCATCAGCGCCTGGTAATCAGAGATCTCCGGCGCGGTGTCGAAGTGGTAAAAATCGGGCCAGTAGACCTGCCCTTGTCCCACTCCGGAAAAAAAACGGCCTTCCTTGCGAACCCGGGACAGGAAAACATCGGGGTGCTGGCTGAGATAGTGGTACAGCGAGGTCGTGCCCGCCTTTGGTGCGCCGATGACCAGAAAGTTTGGCCAGATGTCGCCGACTGTGGGTGAGGACTCGGTCAATTCCGTCTCTTCGCTTCAGGTTTCTGCTTCAAGTCGTATTAGGACGATTCTGGCGGCGACGGTTCGCCGGGCCAGGTCGTGTGGATGAATTGGGCGACCCGCTGCGCGCCAAGCCCGTCAACGCTGGCTGCCATTTTTTCGATCGCGCCCTGGCGGATCTCAACGTCCGTGTGGAACCGGTTGAAAGCCGTGGCGAACTGGCTTTCCCAGTGCGGCGTGTCCGGAACAAGGCTGACGCCAAATCCAAGGGCCTCCCAGCTGCGGGCCCGGTCCAGCTGACGCGGAACAATCGGCAGGCATATCGCGGGCAAACGGCAGGCTGCAGCCTCGTGCAGGCTCGTGCCGCCCGCCATGACGGCAAAATCAGCCGCGCGCATTCGCTCTGCAACCTCCTGTGCGCGATGAGGGGTGCCCTGGTGGTCCGGACGCAGGATATCCACTTTCACGTTACGTTGTTGGCAAAGCTCTTCGCAGATCGCCAGGCAATGGTCGATCAATTCGCTCTGGCTTCCGCCCAGGGAGACGAAGACGGATTGCGCTTGCGTGACGGCGACGGGGGGAGTCAGGGCGCTAAACGCAGCAGGCAAGAGCAGATGTTCCGGACCATCAAGACAATGCACTCCACGTGTTTCGGGTTGGGGAACAAAGCGTTGTTTGACGATCAGATCGGCCCGCGCAGCGCCGGTCTGGTTGCCCAGCAGTACGACTGGCAGGCCGGTGTCCCGCAGCCTTTGCACCAGGATCGGGTCTGTGTCCTTCCAGTCCCCGATCAGCACCGGGGCTTCGTGCCTACGGGCCAGCGTGGAGAGCGCCTCGAACTCGTCGGTCTGCGTCACAGATACAATCTCGCACAATGCTTTCACATCTGCGGGTAGAACGTCTGGCGTTCGGGTGATCCAGAGCACCTGGCGCCCAAGCTCGTGCAGCGTGCGCGCCAGCGCGCGGCAGCGTGTGACATGGCCGAAACCAATTGTCGGTCCGCCGTCCGCCCGTATCAGGATGACAGACATGGCCTAACCGGTAGCCTTAACGTGTGCTGCAAGCTCGGTGGCGACCCGCCCCATCGTGTTCTCCCAGTCCTGGAAGCCTTCGCCAAAGAAGGAGCGTGTCTGCGGATACCAAAGTGAGCGCCCGGCGCCCAGCATGGTCCAGGTCGAGGAGCGCGCGTGGATGAACCAGACATTTGCACCACTGGCGGCGGCCAGGTTGGTGGTCGCATTCATAGGGCCGATGACCAGATCACAAGCAAAAGACAGCGCGGCGACCCCGTCGAGATCCATCTTGAGGTCGATGCCTTCAGGCTGGTGAACCGTGACCCCGAAACGCTCGCGGGCGATCTTCAGCTCGTCTTCGACCTTGCCATACTGCAGGTTGACGAACTCCACGCCCTCTACATCCAGGACCGGTTTCCAAGCGTCGAATGCCGAGAAAAACCGGGCGCGCCGTGCATTCATTTTCAGCGATTTCCAGAGGATGCCGACCTTGAGACCCGGGCCGAACGCGGCGAGTTGTTGCCGGAACTCTTCCTGGCGGTCCGGATCCGGGGTCAGGAAACCGGCATCCTTGGGAAAGCTGTCGACACTGTTGCGAAGCGAGCGCAGAGGCGTCGCCATCGGAGTCCAGCAATCGGAGGCCTTGTCGATCTTTGGCAGGACGCGCACATCGCGGCCTTCCACATTGGCGGAGCGGTGGCTGTAGACCTTTGCCTTGGGGAAGGAGCGGGCGACCAGATCCACCAATCGATACTCCACGGCGATACGCAATTCGCCATCCGGGCCGACCGCGTCGATCAGGTCATTGGCCTGGTTGAGAAACAGGACTTCATCGCCCAGCCCCTGTTCGCCGATCCAGACCAGAGACTTGCCCCGGATCTCGTCCAGGTCATCGCCTTCCCACATTGGACAGTTCATGACAAACAGTGTGGCCTGGGTATTGTCGGGGTCGAGGCGAATGCGTTGCGCCTTCCAGCCTTCAGCGAGGCGGCCCGACGCGAGCAATGCCAGTGAGTGCCCGTGCAGCATCGTGGCCCGGTCGATCTTGTCCTGGGGATTCTTCAGTGCTTCTTCGAAATGCGTGACGGCATTCTCGGGTTCGCCGATCAGCTCGTAGACATTCGCGAGGTTGTTGTGTGCCCGTGCGAAATTGGGCTTCAGCCGTAAGGCTTCAGTGTAAAAGGGCACCGCGCCGACCGGGTCGCCGGAATCCGACAGAACCGTACCCAGGGAATTCCACAGCTCGGCATTTTCTGGGTGCAGGTAGATGCGCTCTCGCAGCAATTCAATCGCATCCTCGAACTTGGCCTGGTCGCGCAGGACACTCGCCAGGTTGATCATGCCGCTCATACTGTCGGGATTGACCTGGACGCACAGGCGATAGAATTTTTCCGCGGCCTCGAGCATGTCCAGTTTCCAGGCCACAATCCCCATGTTGAGATAGATTTCATCGTCGGCGGGATCGAGTTTCCAGGCGCGTTCATAAAACTCAAGAGCGCGGGATAGTCGTCCCAGGCGGAACAGGAGCAGGCCGACCGTATGGTTGGCGAGAGCTGTGTCCGGCCCGGCATCGAGCGCCTTGAGCGCGTGTTTCGCAGCGCCGACATGGTCGCCTTCATCAGATATCTTGATGGCGCGTTTGCACAGGGCAGCGACCTTGCGATAGGTCGCGCGCTGATCCTTGGGGATAACGCCCAGTTTGGTTTCAGCCTTGAAGTGTCCGGAATCGCCCACAGCCCCGCGGGTCTCATTCTTTTCTGCTTCAGCCTCGGCGTTGAATTCTTCTAACAGCGCGCTGTCGGTCATCATGTCTCGCTATCGCTAGGGTCGCTCGCAGCCAGACTGAGGCATCGATTCGACTTAACGTTTGGCTAAGGTTTCCGGACGGCCCGTCACAGACAACCACGCGCTATCGGTCGGCTCGGTCTAGGCGGTTTGACGCGTATTTAATATGCATGACCGCGATTGCCTCGTTTCGCGATGATTGGCGAAACCTTTTGTTCATCAGCCTTTGGCAGATTCTCCGCCTGTCTAATGCGCAATCATAGTTCTGGGAGAGACTGAATGCCGCTCAAAATCTCGCTAAAACCTGGCGAGAAGTTCGTTCTGAACGGCGCGGTGATCGAGAATGGCGATCGCCGATCAGTGCTGGTCCTGCAGAACAAGGCTTCGGTGCTGCGTGAGAAAGACATCATGCAACAGGAAGAGGTGACGACGCCGGCGCGTCACATCTATTTCCCGATCATGATGATGTATCTGTCTGACAAGCAAAACGATGCCATCTACGAACAATTTGTCGTGCGCATGAATGAGTTCATGAGCGTGATCCAGTCACCGGAAGTGTTGGCGGAATGCGTTGCCGTGAGCAGGGATGTGATGGCGGGTGAGTACTACAAGGCTCTCATCCGGTGCAAAAAGCTCATCGTCTATGAAGAGGAGCGACTGAAGTAATGTCCTTCCAGGCCTATCAGCAAGCTGCGACCCGTAGCGAGGATCCGCGTTCAACGGAGTACCGCCTGTTCGCGCAAGTGACGCGCGCGCTCATGGAGGCGTCACAGGCGGACAAGCTTGAGATCACCAAGCGTGCCGAAGCGCTGGACTGGAATCGTCGCATGTGGAGCAATTTCGCTCTGGACTGCTCGAGTGAGGAAAATCAATTGCCCGAGCAATTGCGGGCCTCGATCATCTCGCTGTCGCTTTTTGTCTCCAAGCACACCTCCGTCGTTATGCGCGGAGATGATGATTTCGAAACCCTGATCGATATCAATCGAACGATTATGCAGGGGCTATCGCCCCAGGCCCAGGCACCAGCCGCATAAAGGCCCGCAGATTGCTGAACAGGAAGCCGCCCACGGGCGGCTTTTTTCTTGCCTGCTTGTTCGCCGGGAAACATCTGCCGGGGCGGCAAGAAAGGCACTGCAGATCCGTCCGCACGCTGTGTTCTTGAGGTGTTTCTGTCCAAAAAGTATCGTGAAAACAGCGTTATAGCATATTCACCGCTCGGCATAGCGCTTGCGAAGCTTGCGGCAGGACAAAACGTCCAGGCCGAAAAAGTCGGCTTCATCGCTTCCAGAACGGAGGAACAATTATGCTTTCTGTGAACACCAACGCTGGGGCCATGGTGGCCCTGCAGAACTTGAACGCTACGAACCAGTCGATGAACGAAGTTCAGAACCGCATCAATACCGGCCTGAAGGTCGCGGGCGCGAAAGACGACGGCGGTACATTCGCCATCGCGCAGCGCATGCGTGCTCAGGTAGCGGGTTATGGTGTTGTTCAGCAGAGCCTCGATCGGACCCGTTCTGTTGTCGATGTCGCCCTCGCGGCAGGCGAGGGCATTTCGGATCTGCTCATCGAAATGAAGGAGAAGGCCCTCGCTGCTTCGGATGTCTCTCTCGATGCTGAGTCCCGCACCGCCCTGAACGAAGATTTCAAGGCACTGCGTGACCAGATCGGCAAGATGGTATCCACGGCCGAGTTCAACGGCACGAACCTGATCAATAACTCAGTGACCTCGATCTCCGCCCTGGCTAACCAGGACGGATCGAGCACGATTTCTATCATTGACGAGAACCTCTCGCTCGGTGGTGGTGTTGTGACGCTGGCTGCAACGGCTTCCTTCGCGTCTGCCGGCGCAGCAGGCACTCTTGCGGGTACGATCTCGACGTCCTTGAACAATCTTAACCAGTCTCTGGCGCGCCTCGGCACGGCCGCCAAGTCTCTCGAGATCCACAAAGGCTTTGTTCAGCAACTGACCGACTCCCTGGAGACCGGCATCGGAAACCTGGTCGACGCCGATCTGGCCAAGGAAAGTGCACGTTTGCAGTCGCTGCAGGTCAAGCAGCAGCTGGGCGTACAGGCGCTCTCCATCGCCAACCAGGCGCCGCAGACGATCATGTCGTTCTTCGGATAACCGTAAGCGCGCTGGGATCGCTTTCGAGCGATCCCAGCATTTTTTTTCTGCGTCCACAGCGGAGGCGCGGACCCATGCCTGAATTTCAAAATTAACTCATTGTTAACCATACATTATTGCCGACCGGCAGTTTTTGCCGGGCGATTTTTACGTGTTGATGGGCAAGTTTTGCCGGGTGAATGGTTACCCGGAAATTCTGACTCGGCAGAACACTCCCAGTGATTCGGGGTGATTCGGGATTAACCAAGTAGGTCAAGCAAAAACTGGCACTTCCTTTGCTGTGTAGGAGGGCGGATCAGAAGATCCAGCGGACAGAACGTCCGAGAAACCAGAAAGGAAAGGGCCAAGAAATGGCTACTATCAATACCAATGCTGGCGCCATGGTTGCGCTGCAGAACCTCAACGCTACGAACCGTGAAATCACCGAAGTTCAGTCCCGCATTAACACGGGTTTGGCTGTTGCTTCTGCCAAGGACAATGGTGGTGTTTACGCGATCGCCCAGAAAATGCGTTCCGACGTAAAAAGCTATGAAGCCGTTGGTAACTCGCTGGACCTGGCTGCTTCGACCGTAGACGTTGCGCTGGCTGCTGGTGAAGCTGTCTCCGATCTCCTCGTTGAGATGAAAGAGAAGGCTTTGGCGGCTTCGGACGCTTCGCTTGACTCCGCTTCGCGCACCGCGCTGAACGAGGACTTCAAAGCGCTGCGTGACCAGATCGGTAAGATCGTTTCGAACGCTTCGTTCAACGGTACGAACCTGATCAACAACTCCGTGACCTCGATTTCCGCACTCGCTAATGCTTCGGGTTCGTCCACGATTTCCATCGTCGACGAGAACCTGTCACTCGGTGGTGGTGTCGTCACGCTCTCTGCAACGGCCTCCATGGATTCCGCTGGCGCAGCGAGCACGATTGCGGGTACGATCTCTACGTCCATCAACAACCTGAACGCTTCTCTGGCGCGCCTGGGTACGGCTTCCAAGTCGCTGGGCATCCACAAGGACTTCGTAGGCAAACTGTCTGACTCCCTGGAAAAGGGTATCGGCAACCTGGTCGACGCGGACCTGGCCAAGGAAAGCGCTCGCTTGCAGTCTCTGCAGGTCAAGCAGCAGCTTGGTGTACAGGCTCTGTCCATCGCGAACAGTGCTCCGTCCACCATCCTGGGCTACTTCCGTTAATCCCGGAAATGGAAGGTGGGTTCGCGCCCACCTTCCGCTTCCCGGAAGCTGATGACGGGAACCAATATGGAGGCGCTGGCGCCTCCGCGTCGGCGAATAGGAAATGGCAGAAACAGGATTTAATCCAGCATCTGTCACGGCGGTCTCGGCCACGGACAATCGAGAGAAGATTGTCGAGCGTAACCGTCAGGACAGCACACGCATCCAGCCTGTCGAGGAGCAGGACGGGAGTGGTGCATCCAAATCACCCGCTGAGCAGATGGATCAGTCCGAGCGCTATGAGGTGGTCGAGCAGAAAATCCAGGAACTCTCTGAGACCCCTTTTGCAAACTCGCGTTTGAAGATCACGCAGGACAACACGTCCGGAGAATACGTCTATCTGATGATTGACGATGAATCCGGGGAGACTGTCCGGCGATGGCCGCCCGAGAAACATTCCGACTTGCTGGAATACCTGCGTACAAGCACGGCAGGCTTGATCAACCAGCGCGTCTGACCACCCGGCAATATTAGCCGCCCGGGCAATCCACGCCCGGCAAATCTAAGTTTTCGCCCCTCTCGAAATTCGAGTGGGGTTTTTTAATTTATTGAATTCATTGAGGTTAATTATCAGTTGGCAAAGCGGCACGCCGCTTGCGCATAGGTCTGCGAATGCGCTGCAAAACTGCAGCAGCACTTTGCGGGAGAATGTCGCATGACGATGAGTGTCCACACCAACACCGGAGCCATGATCGCTCTGCAGAATCTCAACAAGACCAATGTTGAGATGGATCAGACCCAGAACCGTATCAATACCGGCCTGAAGATTGCCGGTGCCAAGGATAACGCTGCGATTTACGCCGTTGCACAGAGCATGCGCGCTGATGTGAGTGCGCTGGGTGCGGTGCAGACTGGCCTAGAGCGCGCCAGCACCATCGGTGATGTCGCGCTGGCTGCCGGCGAAGCGATCTCCGACCTTCTCGTCCAGATGCGTGAAAAGGCCGTCGCCGCGATGGACCCCTCGCTCGATACCTTCTCTCGTGCAGCCTATGACAGTGATTTCAAGGCGCTTGTTGACCAGGTGCAAGGTATCATCGCGAACGCCGAGTTCGACGGCGCTAATATGATCAATGGCGCGATAACCAACGGCGTCGAGTTCCTGGCCGATGCCGATGCCTCCCGCTCCGTCACGCTGAAATCGCAGGATATGAGCCTCTCCGGCGCGATCATTACGCTGACGACCACCGCATCTCTTGGTACGGTAACGCTCGCAAGCACAGTGGCTTCTCAGATCCAGACCAGCCTCGACAACGTTAACCAGGCTCTCGCAAACCTGGGTTCTGACGTGAAGAAGCTAGAGGCTCACTCTGGTTTCGTTGGCAAGCTTATGGACAGCCTGACCAAAGGTATCGGCGACCTCGTTGACGCGGATCTTGCCGTTGAGAGCGCCAAGCTGCAGGCCTTGCAGGTCAAGCAACAACTGGGCGTACAGGCGCTATCGATTGCGAACAGCCAGCCGCAGATCATTCTGAACCTGTTCAACGGCTAATCGCCGTTTTCGGTCTCCACCACCACGGAATCGGCTCCCTTCGGGGGGCCGTTACTGTTTAGGCGACTCGCGCCACTATCCCGGCAAAGGAGTGCTGCATGTCCGACAACTTCCTTCCCTATGGTCGTCAATCCATCGCCGAGGACGATATCGAGGCCGTGGTTGATGTGCTGAAGAGTGACTGGCTGACCACGGGGCCGGCTGTCAGCGACTTCGAAACAGCGTTTCGGTCCGCAACTGCTGCGCCGCATGCCCTGGCCTGTTCCAACGGTACAACGGCCTTGCATCTCGCACTGGCCGGGCTGGGTATCGGCGAGGGGGATGTGTGCATCGTTCCGGCGATTACCTTCCTCGCAACAGCGAATGCCGCGCTTTTCTGCGGCGCCGAGGTTGTGTTCTGTGATGTGGATGCCGACACCGGCTTGATGACCCAAGCGCATCTGGAAGAGGCGCTGGGACGCGCGGGCGACCGCGCCGCCGCTGTCTTGCCAGTGCATCTTGCCGGGCAGGCTGTGGACATGGCTGCGATATCGAGCATCGCTCGAACCGCGCAATTGCGGGTCGTCGAGGATGCGTGTCACGCACTCGGGACAGTTCACGCAGGCCTACCGGTCGGGGCCTGTCATCACTCGGATGCGGCGACATTCTCTTTCCACCCGGTCAAGACGATCGCCGCGGGTGAGGGCGGAATGGTGACAACGCGTGATGCGGTTCTGGCACAGCGCATAGCCCGACTGCGCAGCCATGGCATGGAGCGTTCACCAGAACATCTGGAGCGGGGCGCCGACGAGCCCTGGTGGTACGAGATGCAGTCCCTGGGCTGGAACTATCGTTTGACCGATATCCAGGCGGCCTTGGCCCGGTCCCAGCTCAAGCGGCTGGATCAGTTCAAGCGTGCGCGCCAGGCGCTGGCACAACGGTATGACGAGGCGCTCGCTGAGCTGGCGCCGCATATTCTGCCGATCCGGAGGACGCCGGACACGGATGCCTGCCTGCATCTCTACCCGGTGAGAATTGACTTTGAGGCGGTGGGGGTGACGCGGGCCGAGCTGATGAATGCGCTGCGCCAGCGCGGTGTCGGAACTCAGGTCCACTACATCCCGCTCTACAAGCAACCCTTCTATCGCCAACGCTATGGCCAGACGGCTCTGGATGGTGCGGAGCGCTATTATGCACACACATTGAGCCTGCCGCTCTACGCCGGGCTTGACGCTGACGCACCCGATCGGGTCGTCAATGCGCTGAGCGAAGTGCTGGGGCTCTAGGCTGCCTTGCGCCCGTTGAGGTAATCGCGAAGTTCCTCCTGGCTGAAATGCTCTGGATTGGTGTGCGAGGCGTAACAGAAGAATTCCGGCACTTCCTTGCCGCCCTCTGCCAGATAGCGTCGCATGATGCGTGCATTATGGGCAGGCAGGATAGCATAGCGATCCTCCAGTTCCACTGTGGTGCGCGCGTCATCCTCGGGGATCATCACCTCGTGCAGCTTTTCACCCGGGCGGATGCCGATGATCTTGATGGGCAGGTCCGGCGCCATCGATTTGGCCAGTTCTACCATGGACATGGACGGGATCTTCGGGACGAAGACCTCGCCTCCGCGAGCCATGGCCAGGCTGGATAGGACGAAATTCACCCCCTGTTCGAGCGTGATCCAGAACCGTGTCATGCGCTCATCGGTGATCGGCAGGTGGTCGGCGCCTTCATCGATCAGCTTGCGGAACAGCGGAATGACAGAGCCCCGCGACCCCACGACATTGCCGTAGCGAACCACAGAGAAAATCGGTCCGCCTTCACCGCCCATATGCTGAGCGGCAGTGAATATCTTATCCGCTGCCAGTTTGGATGCGCCATAGAGATTGATTGGGCTCGCGGCCTTGTCCGTGGACAGCCCACAGACATGACGAACCCCACGCCGGATCGCAGCGCGAACAACATTCTCGGCCCCGATCACATTGGTCTTGATGCATTCGAACGGGTTGTACTCGGCGATCGGCACGTGTTTCAGCGCGGCTGCATGGATGACGATATCGACGTCACGCATGGCCATGTCGAGGCGGCTTTCATCTCTCACATCGCCAATGAAGTAACGCAGGAACGGATAGTCACTGGGTGAAAATTCCTGAGCCATTTCTGACTGTTTGAGCTCATCGCGTGAGAAGATGATCAGCTTGCGGGGCTTGTATTCCCGGCAAATGGTTTCAGCGAGTTGCTTGCCGAAAGAGCCGGTGCCGCCGGTGACCAGGATCACCTTGCCGTTCAGGTCCATGCGCGGTTCGCGGAAAGTCCGGTTAAAGGCCATCGAGTTCAGGGCGTCCATGGGGGGCGTGATGTCAGACATGGTTTGGTTCCGCGATTCGTTAATCGGTATCGACGCTGCTCCCGTTGGGTTAACGGGTCGTTAGGCTGGGCCCGCGATCCTAAAGCCTGGGCAAGCGTCGTCCGGGCGCGGGAGGAAGTTCCATGACCACAGCTGTGATCGTTCAGGCTCAGACCGATTTTCAAACTGACACCTCACCGGTGTTGGCTGATCTGGGCGGGCGTACCGTCCTGAATCGTGTTCTCGATCGTTGTGCATCCATCCCGGGTGTCGATAGCGTGATTTGCTCCATACCGGAAACGGAATTGGAAACCTCGCTGGCGCTGGAGGTTCTGCGGGCCGGGCATTGTCTTTCGGTTGGCCCTGCAGGTGATGCCCTGGCCAATCTTTCCCATGCGGCCAAGGATTATCACGTCGACACGGTTGTCCGGGTCAGTGCCGAGGCGGCTTTTGTCGATGCCCAGCTTGCTGGCCGCGTGCTTGAGCTCCTGCATGATTCCCGGGCGGATTTCGCAACCAATGCGATGCCGACCGGCTATCCGCGCGGTCTTGAGGTCGAAGTTATTCCGGCCGTATTGCTGCACAAGGCGCATGATGTTGCCTCGTCCGATGAGGAACTCGCGGATCCAACCCTGTGGATGCGTCAGCATGCCTATTTGCATAAAGCCAATCTGCGGGGCCCCGGCGGAGCGCTCGAAGCGCTGGACTGGCGGGTTTCCAGTGCGGATGGCATCCGGTTCGCGCGGGCGATTTTCGACGAACTGGGCGAGGGCGCTGCAGCGGTATCCGCCGCTGAACTTGCGGCGCTTTGCCTGCGCCGCCCGGACCTCCAGCGACTGGTGGAGCATGCTGGCGAGGCAAACCCCGTGGTTCCCTTGCAGGCAGCCGATATCGAGAGTGCGATCGAGGCGCTGCGCATCGCGGCTTGAGTGCCGCATTAACTCCATTTCTCAACGCTTTGTTTGTGTTCATGCGCCATATTGAGCAGCAGAACCAAAAGGACTGCGTTGATGTCAATCATCGGACTGGACATGAATGTGCTGACGGGCTGGTACAATGCCAAGCTCTCCAGCTCGCTCGCCTCCAGTTCATCGCTGTCTGGCGCCAGCCGGTCCAGCGCATCGTCTGCAGCCGACGTGGTGACGCCCTGGGATGTGCGTGGCGATGTCAGCTCGCTGGAGGAAATGCGCCGCAGCGTCCTGGCGACGGGTGTTTTTTTCAAGGACCCGACACGCGAGTTTTCCACGCTCGACGCCCCCGCTGATCACAAGAGCCTGTTCTCTCTGCACCAGGGGCTCAAGCGCCTTGCAGCCCTGGCCGAAGAAGCCAAGGACAAGGAGACGGATGCGTCGCGTCGTACATTTCTGGAAAATCGTTTCCAGGAGGGCATTGGGCAGCTCGACACGTATTTCCAGTCCCTGGATCTGACGGAAGTCAATCTCCTGAAGGGCGAAGAGCTGCGCAATATGGAGAGCGAGGTCGCGATTTCCCGTGGTAGCTCGACCTTCACGACGGGATTGGTGCATTCAGGGGATTTCGACGCCGAAGTCGCCAGTCTGACCGGCGATGTCCAGTTTGATATCTCGGTGGTCAAGAATGGCGTGACGACCAATATCGCCATCGATCTTGCCGATATGGGCGCGACGACCCGAAATCTCGACAATATCGCCGAGCACATCAACACGCAGCTCGACGCAGCCGGCATGCTGACCAAGTTCAGCCGCGTGAAGCTGGGCGAGAAGAACGAGTTCGGCGTCGTCGAGGGCAATGATTTCGGCTTCAAGGTCAGCGGGATCTCGACCGAGCGGATCAGTTTCAGTTCTCCGACCGGCGAGGCGGCCGTCTATCTGACAGGCACCTCGGGCCTCAATGACACGGCAGGTGGCCAGTTCGTCAAACTGACCGATCTGGCCAGTGGCGACCCGACTGTAGGTGCATCCTCGCGCTGGGAAGCTGACGCGACAACGAGTGAAGTGGATGTGGTTGGTGGCGAGGACGGCGAGACCCGGACCAAGACCGAAAGCAATCCGCTTGAAATTCACGCCAGCGCCGCGTCTGCGGACGGGGGCATCTACGTCGTGGGCGAAACCTCCCATACGGTGGATGGCCAGGTGATCAAGGGGGAGCAGGATCTCGTTCTTGCCAAGTATGACAGTCTTGGAAACAAGCTTTGGAGCCGCGTGCTAGGCGCATCAGAGGATGCGGCTGGTACGACCATCAATGTTGATGATGACGGCAATGTCGTGATCGCAGGCCAGGTGTCTGGCGGTCTTGGCTCCACGACCGATATCGGTGGTACGGACACGGTCGTGGCCAAGTATAATGGCGATGGCGTTGAACAGTGGATGCAGCGTTTCGGCAGTCGCGATGATGACACTGCGGACAGTGTGGCGATCGGGTTGGACGGTACGGTTTATGTCGCCGGGCGCAGCGAATCGACATTCGGCGACCAGACCCATCTGGGCGGGGCTTCGGATGGATATATCCGCGCCATCGGGTCTGATGGAACAACCCAGTATACTCGCCGCATTGGCGGGGCTGGGGAGGACAAGATCGCCTCTCTGGCCATCGCCGATGATGGCAGCCTGCTGGTTGCCAGCGAGGAAGACGGTGTCGGTGTCGTGCGCAAGTATGATGCAGCCGATGGCACGTCTGCCGCGAGCTGGGAGCAGAGCCTGGGCGATCTGGAAGATGGCCGGATCGGACAGATCATCAGCGATGGCACGGATATCTATGTGGCAGGATCTGCCGGATCCAGCTTCGCGCTGAGTGCGCCCCTGAGCGGCCATGCCGGCGGTGTCCGCGATGCCTTCCTGGTCAAGATGACTGACGGCGCCACCCCAAGCTTGAACTACACGACTTTCGTGGGATCAGCGGGTGACGAAATGGCCAATGCGGTAACCGTCAGCGACGGCAAGGTTTATCTGGCGGGCAAGACGGATGGCACACTGCCTGGCGCGACCCTGAACGGTGACCGCGACGCTTTTGCCGCGCGGGTGGATGCGACAACGGGTGCGCTGGACTGGGCGACCCAAATTTCCGGTCGCAGCGGCATCGCAGAGTCCACGGGCATCGTTGTTCAAAGTCAGGGTGACAGCGTGCTGGACGCCATGGGGCTGCCCTCGGGATCCCTGACCTATTCCGACAGTCGGGTGATTACCGACCGGAGCGCGGCCCGCGAAGGCGACCATTTCTACATTTCCGTGGACGGTGGCCGACGCAAGAAGATCTCCATCGACGCCGATGACACGATGCGGTCGCTGACATTCAAGATTAACGCGCATCTTGTGCTGGATGGCACAGCGGATGTACGCCGCAGCAGTGCGGGCGATCAGCTGCGGATCAAGGCTGCGGAGGATCACCGGATCGAATTGTTCGCCGGCGAGACCGGTCGCGATTTGCTCAAATCGCTAGGCATCGAGCCGGGCGCTGTGGTCAATACTGGTTCCCTGCTTGATGACGATGATGACAAGTCGGTCGATGCGCCACCGCTCTTCTCGCTGGACCTGCCCAACGTCCTGTCACTGGCGGATGAAGATACGTCCGAGGACGCCATGGATGCGCTGCAGGCGGCCATGTCCAAGGTCCAGCGTGCTTATCGCGATATCACCACGGACCCGGCATTGAAGGCGCTGCTTGAAGGTCCCCAGAACGGCAAGACCGGTGGGGCGGTGCCGGCGTATTACAATGCCCAGCTGGCGAACTACCAGGCCGGTTTGTCCCGTCTGGCCCAAGGGCCCTCTGGCGCGACGGGCGCGCTCTTTTTCTAGACACAAAAAAGCCCGCCGAAGCGGGCTTTATTCTTGGGATGCAACCAGTATCAGGCGGTCTGGTTCAGCGCGATGTTCATCGCGCCCGGGGCCACCGCACGATGGCCGGCGCCAGGGCCATATCCACCCCCCGCTGATTTCTGACGCGCAGCCTCGTCGGCGATGGCCTTGACCACGCCTTCGGTCAGCGTCTTCATCGCAGCCACGGCATGACCGTTTTCCGCGAGGGCCTTGTGGAACATTTCCGTTGCCTCGCGCAGGGCGTCCTTGACCGGCGCGCTGGCACCGGCAAATCGCTGCGGCTCCTGGCGTGCCCGAGACACCTCCACTCTATAGATGTTGGCCAGTTTTGATTTCTCGTCCTGCAGGTGCAGGGCATCCTGCGGACGACGCTCCTGAAACAGCGATGTTTCCTGGCGGATCAAATCCGTCAAACGCTGTGTCAGCTTGAGCAGGGCCTGCGCCCGTTCGGCACCATTCGCAGCTGCCAGTTCCGTCATGCTTGTTCTCCCCCTGCTTCCTGATAACGCAGGATTTCTGATGTCAGCCGATCCGCCAGTCCCAGTCCGCCGGACTGGGCCATGACCTTGGCGTATTCCTCGTGCAGCAATCCGGCGAAGGCCTTTTCGCCTGCACCGCCGCCAAACGGATTTTCCTCGCCGACATTCGCGAACATCGCTGACACCATCTGGGACAGGAAGAAGCTCTCGAAATCCTCGGCAACGGCACGCGCTTCCGCTTCGCTGCGCGCGCCCTCGATATTGGGGGCCTGTGTGTTGGAGCGGGATGCTCCAACCGCATTGGCCATTTGCAGGTTGAGGAGCTCGTCCATTACAGCACCTCGATATCGGCTTGCAGGGCGCCTGCAGCCTTGATGGCCTGCAGGATCGTGATCATGTCGCGCGGCGTCACGCCCAGTGCGTTCAGGCCATCGACCAGTTCGCGCAGCGACACGGTGTCATCAAGCACACCCAGCTGCATGGCATCTTCTTCCACCGTCACATCGGTGCGCGGCAGGATCGCCGTTTCACCATTGGCGAACGGGGAGGGCTGGCTGGCGACCGGGCTTTCCGACACGGTGATGGTCAGATTGCCCTGGGCGATGGCAACCATGGAAACGCGTACATTCTCACCCATGACAATCGTGCCGGTGTTTTCGTCGATGATGACACGGGCTGGCATGTCGGCCTCGACACGCAGCTGCTCGACTTCGGCCAGCAGGTCGATCATGTCGCCATTGAAGCTGGCCGGGCGGAACAGCTCGACAGTGCTCGGATCAAGGGCGCGGGCAGCATCCCCGCCCATATAGGCGTTGATGGCATCGGCCATGCGGCGAGCGGTCGTGAAATCGGGATTGCGCAGGGACAGGCGCAGGGAGGCACGGTTTGCGATATCGGCCCAGGGGTCCAAGCCCGTTCCTGCAAACGGGTTCTCGACCAGGGCACCATTGGCAATGCGGCCCGAAGTTGGAACGCCGCGGGTGATCGTTGCGCCATCACCACCGGTTGAGAAACCGCCGACCGTCATCGTGCCCTGGGCGACGGCCCAGGTCCGGCCGTGACTGTCGAACAAGGGTGTCGCCACGAGCGTTCCGCCCTGCAGGCTGGACGCGTCACCGATCGCAGAGACCGTCACATCAATGCGTGTGCCCTGGGAAGAGAATGCTGGCAGGCTGGCCGTGACCATGACCGCCGCGACATTGCGCGTGTTCAGATTGGCGTCGCGTGTATTGACGTTGAACTGTTCCAGCATCGCGTTGAGGGACTGATTGGTGAAGCTGGCATTGCGCAAGCTGTCACCCGTGCCGTCCAGACCGACCACCAGGCCGTAGCCGACAAGATGGTTCTCACGCACATCCTCGACATCAACCATGTCCTTGATCCGCGACGAGGCATTGGCGGGTGTCGCGAGCATGAGGGCGGCAAGGGCGAGGGCGATGATGCGCATTTTGCGGTCTCCGAACTTTGGTTCTGGAAACCCTGTTGCGAGAGACGTGCCAGTTCGAAAATTCGAAGGTATAAAAAATGCGACATAAAAACATAGGCTTAGTTTTATTATCCGGGGTGCTGGGAGGGGCAAAAACCGCCGGGTGCGCATGCGGCCGGGTAGAAATTTCCCATCGAGCGCGTAGACTTAAGTTTCTGTTAACGGCGCAAGTTCATGTCTTAATGCCTAGCGACGGAATGTGATTCTGCCATGAAAATCTCTGGAACAAGCTCCACCGGTTCGATCTCTTCAACCAAGTCCAAGTCCGCGAACAAGGCGGGTGGGCAGAGCTTTTCCGTGGATACGCCGTCGCATACCCAGGCGGCGGTGAACACCCAGGCTGCGTCGTCCATCCAGTCGGTAGACGCTATTCTGGCCTTGCAGTCAGTCGGGGATTTCACCGAGGCGCGCAAGCGCGCCACGGAACGTGCCTTTGATATGCTGGACGTGCTCGATGAGCTGAAGCTGGCTCTGCTGGAAGGCGGTCTCCCGCGGGCCAAGCTGGAGGCCCTGATGAAACTGCTCCAGACGCGCCGGGACGACACCAATGATGCACAGCTGGAAGCTGCGCTGAACGAGGTAGAGACTCGCGCAGCCGTGGAATTGGCCAAGTTCGGCTAAGCCTCCCAGGCGATCTGTTGCCCTGACATTTCTGTGAAAAACGCGTTGGATTTTAACGATTTGTCGAGTCCAACAGCTAGAACGCGTTGACTCGCGCTTGCGTGTGAATATTCTCCGCCCCGCTTTCGGGGAGTGCGGCCTGTCCGCTTGAAGTGAGTTGAAAGCGTCATGAGCGACGAAAATCGTATCGAGTTGCCCAAGGGCTACATGCCGTCTGACGACGAGCCGTTTATGAATGAGCGGCAGCAGGAATACTTCCGACTCAAACTGGAGGCCTGGAAGGACGAAATCCTGCGCGAGAGCAAATCCACGATTTCTGCGCTTCAGGAAGACATGGGTGCCTTGCCGGATCTGGCGGATCGCGCGTCTACCGAGACGGACCGTTCTCTGGAACTGCGTGCCCGTGATCGTCAGCGCAAGCTGATCTCCAAGATCGACAGCGCCATTCGCCGTATCGAAGAGGGCGAGTATGGTTATTGCGAGGAGACCGGTGAGCCGATCGCGCTGGCCCGTCTCGATGCCCGCCCGGTCGCCACGCTCAGCCTCGAGGCGCAGGAACGCCACGAGCGCAAGGAACGCGTCCACCGCGACGACTGACCCGTCAGCTAGATTATCAGCAAGACTCCGCTGGATACGATGATCCAGATGGCTGTCATGATCTTGAGGCGTACGGCTCCGAGCGCGTGTGCAAGTCGCCGCGCCAGGAAGCCGCCGATGGCCACGGCCGGGGCGGCAAAGACCAGGACGCGCCAGTCCAGATGGTCGGCCTGCAGGTGAAAAACGACGCCCAACCAGACCGTGATCGCCGAGACGATTACCGCGCTGGCGACACTGACGTCCACCGGATAGCGACGCAGGAAGAGCGAGAGCGCCAGCAATTCCCCGATGCCGACAGAGAACAGGGCCGTCGCCATGCCGCCGGCGATGCCGATTGCCAGTGCTGCACGGCGATCGAAATTCTCGAGCATTTCCCGGTCGCTGTGTGGCTGTCGGAGGATGAAGACCTGGACGAGCAGCAAGATGCCGAGCGTGATCGAGAAAAGCTTGAACAAAAGAAAGGCGAGATCGCCATCCACCCGGATGATGTATTGTGTGATCAAGAGGGCCGGCAGCCCGGTGAGCAGGCTGCGGACGACCAACTCGCGCACGATGGGGCGATGTGCGATCTCCACGGGCGTGACATCACGTCGATAAAAGCGATTGGCCCAGGTCAGGGCGCCGATCGTCATGCCGAAACACTGGATGGCGAAACTCACGCCCACGGCCGCCGAGGGCGTGAGGTCCAGCACGCCGCTTTCCCGCATCAGCGCAAAAACCGGCACGAAGACGACGCCTCCTCCGACGCCGGTGGAGTTGGCGACCAGTGCGCCGGCAATACCGACAAGACTGAAGGGCCAGAATTGTTGTGCGGTCTCCGCGCCCGGGGCGACCATGCTGACGACCCATGCATAGGCTGCGGCCAGCATGCTCAGAATGCCCAGGGTCACTATCTGGATGGGCCGGAGCCGCAGGGATTTCAGCTTCGCGATCATGCCGTCAAGTTAGTGTCGGCACGCGCTTCAGCAAGCACAAAGCGCACAAAAAAGAGGCCGTCATGGAGAACCATGACGGCCAGGTGGATACCCGATGGTGGCGGGATTTCGGTCCTAGAACGGCATCAGGATGTTGTAGAGTTCCTGGCCGTAGGAGGGGCGCTGAACATCGGAGAGATGTCCGCGGCCACCGTAGGAAATGCGGGCCTCGGCGATCTGCGTGTGGCTGATCGTATTGTCCGAGCCAATGTCTTCAGGGCGCGCAATGCCGGAGATGAGAAGCTCGCGAACCTCGTTGTTCACGCGGACCTCCTGGCGTCCGGCGATGACCAGATTCCCATTCGGCAGAACCTGGGTGACCAGGGCAGCAATGGTCAGGGAAACGCTTTCGGTGCGATTGACGGAGCCGGCACCGTCCAGCGAGGAGGTGGAGCCAAAACTGCCCAGGCTCGACTGGTCGATATTGTCGTTGAAGAAGCCAGTCAGATCGATGCCGAACAATTGTGTCAGGTCGCTGTCTTCGGCCGAGGTGCGAGAGCGGCTGGTAGTGTTGGAAAGCTGCGCACTGTCAGAGATATCGATATTGACCGTCAGGATGTCGCCAACGCGTGCCGCCCGCGGATCACCAAAGAAGGTCGGAGAGTTGGCATTCCAGAGCGAATTGTTCGCACGAACGGTTGGGTTCTGCTGGTACGACTGGACCGGCATCGGAATTTGCGACGGCCCCGTACCCACCAGCTGGTTCGGATTAGCGATGGGGGACATGGCCGGCGTCTGCCCGACTTCGCGAATGCGGTCGGTCGCGCAAGCCTGAAGGCCCAGACCCAAAAGAGCGACGATAGCGAGTTTCTTCAGCATGGGATGGATCCTTCGGACTAGAAGCTGGCCGTGGAGGTAAAGCCGACGCGGCCGCGGCCGGGGCCGTCTGCCAGGGCTTCAACCGTACGGTTGGATTGCAGGTTGACGAAGCGAGCAACCTCGCCGTCAGCGACATCTTCAAGCGCTCGCGCTCGCACCGTCAGCTGAATGCCGGGGGCATCGAAGATCAGGGTCACGGTCTCACCACGTGCGATGACAACAGGCATTTGCAGATCGTAATTGCGCAGCGGTTCACCGGCACGCAGGGCCCGACGGCTTTCCATGCCGATAATATCATCCGGGTTGAGAACCGCATCCGGGCGCACGCGATCTGCGCGAACCGAGATCCAGTCGATATCATTGGCGGTGATCTCTTCTCCGGCAGAGACCAGGCGGGCGAGAACCGGGATCTCCATCGTCTGATACGCGCGTCCGGTTATGCGCACAGTCTCCGCGCCGTCATAGGGGCGGATCTCTGCCGCCAGCATGCTGGAGCGCGGATCGTAATTCAGGGACAGGACTTCCAGTCCGCCAAAACTGTCGACCGGTGCGTGCACGGCCAGCGCGGTATTGGCGAGACGGACCTCGTGGCGAACGCCTTCATTCATGAACAGCTCGCCTTCCAGGATGTCCGCGAGGACATCACCGGTAATGACGCGGCTGGCCCGGGTGATGGTGACGCGGCGCATCCCGCCGGCATTGGCCCATACCAGATCGTTTTCAGCCGCCAGACGGCGCACATATTCCACATTCAGGGATGTACGCTGTCCCGGGGCCGGTGCGCGGGCAATCACTGTATCGCCCGCTTCGCCAGCGTCTTCGAACAGGTCGCCCAGCGTGACCTGGGCGCCTTCGATGGTTAGGCTCTCGCGCAGCACGACCGGTTCGCCTGCAAAGGCGGGAGCCGTTGCCAGACAGGTCAGTGCAAGGAGGGTGGATCGGATCATCTACCGGCTCCGTTAGCGAAGGTTGGAGGAGGTGGCGAGCATCTCGTCGGCTGCCGTGATTACGCGCGCATTCATCTCATAAGCCCGCTGGGCCGAGATGAGAGCGGTGATTTCGGAGACCGAGTTGACGTTCGATCCCTCGACAAAGCCCTGGCGGACAGAGCCAAAGCCCGGCGATCCCGGCGTGCCGGCTGTCGCGGTGCCTGAAGCTGCGCTTTCCAGGAAGAGATTGTTGCCCATGGCTTCCAGGCCGGCTTCGTTGAAGAAAGTCGACAATTCCAGCTGGCCGACGGTCTGCGGTGCGGTCTGGCCATCGATCAGCACCTGCACCTGCCCCTGTTCATTGATGGAGATATCGCGCGTTCCCTGGGGAATGGCGATGCCGGGGGAGACCGTGTAGCCCTCGGAGGTCACGATCTGACCGTCCGGGCTGACGGCGAAATTGCCGGCGCGGGTATAGGCATCGGTGCCGTCCGGCATCTGGATGCGGAAATACCCGCGGCCGGAGATCGCCAGGTCGAAATCATTACCGGTATTGTTCAGCGAGCCCTGCTCGGTGATGCGGTAGATCGAAGCGGTTTCGACGCCCAGGCCGACCTGGACCCCGGTGGGGACGATCGTGCCGGCATCAGAGCTGTCAACGCCCATGGATTGGACGTTCTGGTAGAGAAGGTCCTGGAATTCCGCACGTTGGCGCTTGAACCCTGTCGTGTTCATGTTGGCCAGGTTGTTCGAGATGACCTCGACGTTCAGCTGCTGGGCTTCCATGCCCGTCGCGGCGGTAGAGAGTGCACGCATGATAGGGCTCCTTCTTTAGGCCTTGCCGAGGCGCTCGATGGCGCTGCGGTTCAGCTCTTCTGCATCTTTCAAGAATTTCGAGACCGAGGCGTAGGCGCGCATGATCTGCATCATGTCGGTCAGTTCGACGATGGAGGAGACGTTCGAGCCCTCCACATAGCCCTGGCGAACCACGGCATCGAACATGGCCAGGGGCTCTGCTTCCTCCGGTCCGAGTTCCAGGGTGTAACGGCCATTGCCCTCTTTGGAGAGTGCGCCGCGATCAACGATATCAAAGACCCCGATCCGGCCGACCTGGGCGCCATCTTCGATGACGGCACCGCCGTCGATGATGCGCACGTTCTGGGCGTTGGGATCGAGAATAATCGGAGCGCGCGTGTCGGCGTCCAGAACAGGCGAGCCGTCGGCGCTGACCAGCTGGCCGATATTGTCGACATGGAAACGGCCATCCCGGGTGTATTCGGTGCCGGCATCCGTTTCCAGGCCGAAGAAGCCGTCGCCTTCAATCGCAAAGTCAAAGGGGCGGTTGGTCAGCTCCAGCGTGCCTTGGCTGAAATCGCGTCCCATGCCCCAGGTCTCGACGTATTGGAGTTCAGAGGGGCCATCGGAATGCTCCGCAGTGCGTGCCGGGCTGTTCTCCAGCAGCAGCGTCTCGACCTTGAAACCGGTCGTGTTCGCGTTGGCGATATTGTTGGCCACGATATCCATAGACCGTCGAAGGGTCATCTGGCGCGTCAGGCCGATCATCAGTGCGTTGTCCATCGGGTGGTCTCCATTCTGGATGACACGTCCACCGTCATCTGCGGCGGTTGAAGACCATGTTGCACAGGGCGTGCCAAGGTTAGCGCCTAAGGAAAACAAGGGTTAAGCGGGGGTGTCCCAGGGCAGGCGGAAAGTGTTGCCGGACCCAATGGGGCTTGTGCTGGGCAGAATTTGCCGCTGCCCGGACAAAAGCTACGGAAGGTTAACGACTCTGGCCGTTAATAACTTCAGATGATTCCCTAGACGGAGTTTGCCATGTCGGACGACAACGACGAAATCGATGAAGAAGACGCCGAGGGCGAGGAAGGCAAGAAGAAAGGCCTTCCCAAAATCGTGCTCATTGGTGGCCTGGGCGCTGTCATTCTCTTGCTGGGCGCTGCCGCGGCCTTCTTCCTGCTGTCAGGCGGTGAGGACGAGCATGCGGTCGCGGAAGGCGAGCATGGCGAGGAGGGCGGCCACTATGAAAGTGCTGAGGCCAGCCACTCCGATGCGGTCTATTATTATGACCTGCGCGATGGTGACGGCACCGAGGAAACCATCACCACAAACATCCGGTCGGTTGATGGTCGTCCGGTCATTGTCCAGTTCAAGCTGACCTTTGAATCATCGCGCGATGATCTGGGCCCTGTCCTGGAAGAGCATGTCGACCCGATCATGGACCAGTTCATCGTCTTCCTGCGCGAGCTGCGTGAAGACGATCTCTACGGCTCTAGGGGGATGCAGCGTGTACGTCTGGAATTGCTCCGCAGGGTGAATCTTGCCATCGAACCTGCACAGGTCGATGCGGTGTGGATTCAAGAGTTTATTATTGTTGACTAAGGCAAGCGCGAATGTCTGACGACGATTCATTGGACCAGGATGCCCTGGCTGCAGAGTGGGAGGCCATGGCCGAAGACGGCGATGACCTCGATCTTGCATCCGAATGGGAAGCCATGGTTGGCGCCGAGGAGGACGAACAGGACCTCCCGACCGTCGGCGGTGGTCCCGAGCGCATTCTCAACCAGGATGAAATTGACAGCCTGCTGGGTTTCTCCCTGTCTGATGATGATGGGGCGGACAAGTCCGGCATTCGTGCCATTATCAATTCCGCGCTCGTCTCTTACGAGCGCCTGCCCATGCTGGAGATCGTCTTTGACCGCCTCGTGCGTCTGATGACGACCTCGCTGCGCAATTTCACCTCGGACAATGTCGAGGTCTCGCTCGACAATATCTCGTCCATTCGTTTCGGTGATTATCTCAACTCGATCCCGCTGCCGGCGATCCTGGCGGTGTTCCGGGCCCAGCAGCTGGACAATTACGGCCTGCTGACGGTCGACTCCAACCTGATCTATTCCATCGTGGACGTTCTGCTCGGCGGTCGCCGCGGCACGTCTGCGATGCGCATCGAGGGCCGTCCCTACACCACGATCGAGCGCATGCTGGTCCAGCGCATGATCGAAGTGGTTCTGGAGGACGCCAAGGCGGCTTTCCAGCCGCTGACCGAGGTGGACTTTGATCTCGAGCGTGTGGAAACGAACCCGCGCTTTGCTGCCATCGCTCGCCCGGCAAACGCCGCCATCCTGGTCAAGCTGCGTATCGATATGGAAGACCGCGGCGGTCGCATCGAGTTGATGCTGCCCTACGCCACGCTAGAACCCATTCGTAAAATGCTGCTGCAGCAATTCATGGGTGAGAAATTCGGACGCGACAATATCTGGGAAGGACACCTGGCAACCGAGCTGTGGTCCACCAAGATGGAAGTTCACGCTGTCCTGGACGAACAAAAAGTGTCGCTGGGAACCGTGGCCGATCTCAAGGTCGGTGACACGCTGTTTCTGGATGCGTCACCGATGAGTGAAGTTGAGCTGCGATGTGGCTCTGTACCCCTGACCCGCGGCCGGATGGGTCGTATCGGACATAATGTTGCCCTGCGCCTGAGCGGTCCGCTCTCGCCGGGCGCGAAGCGCGCAATGATGAGGTTCTCATGACGCTGGCTGGTTTGGTTTTCGAAGGTGTCGTCGCAGGTTTGCTGCTACTGGCCGTCATCATGTGCTGGAGGGTTGATCGTCGCCTCAACGCTCTCAAGACGGGCCAGGATGGCGTGCGCGAATCCGTCATCCAGCTCAATGATGCCACCGACCGTGCCCGTGCCGCCCTGGCGACGCTGGAGCGTGCGACCCGGGAGAATGGCGAGATTCTCGAACGCCGCGTCCAGGATGCCCGTGCCCTGTCCGACGAGCTGCGCCTTATGACTGGCAAGGCGGACCGCACGGCTGACACCATGTCCCGGCGCCCGGCACGCAAGCGCGCAGCTGACATTTTCCCGCAGGGTGCGGGATCTTCAGTTCTCAATGATCTCAAGGATGTAAGGTAAGATCATGGCTCAGCCGATCCGGCTTTTCTCTATCATCGCGATCCTTGCTGGCGGCCTGTTCGGCCTCAAGGCGATTTCGGTCACCAATAACGCGATCGACTTCTTCACCGCCGAGGCCGTTGCGATGGAAGTCGCGCCGCCGGAAGACGAGGCGGGTACAGATGAGGGGGATGGCGGTGAGGACGAAAACGCTGAGCCGGAGGAGCCGCTGGCCGAGGTGCCGGACGTCAATTCGGCCTTCCAGCAGCGTCTGGCCAATCGCATGCGCAGCGCCGAGGAAGAAGACGTGCTGCGCGCGCTGACCCTGCGTCGCGAAGAGCTCGATGCCCGTGAGGCCGAGCTTGATACACGGGAGGCCCTGATGCTGGCCATGGAACAGCGCGTCGATGACCGCATCGTCGAGCTGGAAAACCTGCGCAATGAAATCAACGGGCTGTTTGGTCAGCTGGATGATCTGGAAGAGCAGGATCTCAGTCGTATCATCAACTGGTACAGCTCCATGGCGGACGATAATGTTGGAAATGCTGCCGCCCAGTTCGGCGCGCTTGACCCACAGGTGCAACTCCAGATCGCCTCGCAGATGGACGAGCGGAAGTTTGCCTTGATCCTCGCGGAAATACCGCCGAATGAAGCGGCGACGCTGACCCAGCTGATGGCAACGCGTGGCGACCTGCCGGAAACCCTGGATGAGCTGGAGGCCCGGCTTGCCGAAGAGAGTTAGACATCACCGTCTTCTCTGCGGAGCCGCGCTGTCCCTGGTTCTCGGCGCGCCGGCTCTGGCCCAGGCGCCCGCCGACATCCGTGTCGAGCGGGACGGTGCCAATGTGCGCCTCGTTCTCGATTATCCCGATAGTTATCAAGCCAGCCTGCCGACGGCTGATGTCGATATCGAGCACACGGTCCTGATCGCCGCGCTCAGCGAGCCGATTTCCTCCGATGTCTCTGATCTGGTGGACGAGCTGGGCGGCATCGCGGCTCGCGCGCGTCTCGACCCCGATGGTCGCACGCTGCGGATTGCCCTGAATGGGCAGGCCGATGTGCACACCTCGTCGAGTTATGATCACATCGCCATTGATATCGTACCGCGTGGAGCGGACGCCCCGGCGGATATCATATCCCCGCGCGAACAGGCAGAGATCGAGGCTGCGGCCGAAGCCGAGCGACTGGCAATCGAGCTGGCCAATGCCGAGCCGGAAGGCCCGCCACCCATTCCCCCGCTGCCGGTTGAACTGCGGGTTGGACAGGCGACAGAATATACACGCGTCGAGCTGATCTGGCCGGAAACCGTCGATTATGCCATCCGCCAGAATGATAATATCGCCGAGGTGCGTTTCTCGCGTCCGGCCGACATTGATCTGGCCCGTCTTGCCGGGTCACCGCCGCGCTTCCTGCGGTCTGCGGAAGGTCGTCGTGAGGGCGATGAGTGGCTGCTGCGCCTGGTCATGGATGAGGGCATCCGCGCCCGCGCCTGGAGCGAGGACGGCCGCGTATCGATCGACCTGGTCGATCCCGATGCAGACAATACCCAGGCCCTGTTGGCGCAACTGGCCGAACTGATCCCGGAAAACCAGCCACAACAGGCCGATGATGCCGGTTTCGAACCGGCTCCGGAAGGCTATGCAGGAGAGAGCGCGACGCCGCAGATCGAAGACCGTTTCGACAGTTTTGCCGAAGACGGGCTGGAAGATGTCACTGAGATCCCGGACGAGCCGGTGATCCAGGTCGATCGCGATCCTGTGCCGGAGAGTGGTGTCGTTCATGTCGCCGTGACGGAATTCAATGGCGATCTGAGAACCGAATTTGCCTGGAAGGGGCCTGTCGGAGCCTCGGTCTTCCGACGCGGCCGGGCCATCTGGATTGTTTTCGACGCAGCGGCCGATCTGGACATGGACGAGCTGGGGCATCGCGAACGCCGCCATTTCCAGGGCTATCAGGTTGTCCGCGGCGAGGATTTTGTGGCGGCGCGACTGGACGTTCCGGAAACCACCCAGGCCGAAGCCCGGCTTGAGGGTGATGAATGGGCCATTGTCTTCTCCGAACGCATCGATTCCCCGCCACGCCCTGTCAGTGTCCGCCGCGATGCCCGTCGCGGGCGACTGGGCCGCATCCTCGTGGGTCTGAGCGAGCCGCGCGCGGTCCGCTGGATTGATGACCCGATCGTGGGTGACCGGCTGGGCGTGATCACGGCCGGTGGACCGGTTCAGGGACTGGCTTCGCGCCGTGCCTTTGTTGGCGGCGCATTGTTGCCGTCCGCACAAGGGGCAGCCGTGGAGGCCTTGGCCGATGACCTGCTGATCTCGATCAACGGCGCTGGCGCGATTATTGGCCGACCGGAAGGCCTGGATCTGACGCCATCCACGGATGGTAACCGCTCCCAGGGCGACAGTTCCGTGCTCGCCAATATCGCATCGCCCGCGCTGATGGATTTCGACAATTGGCGCGGTGAGGGTTATTTCGCAGACGAATGGTCTGACCGATTGCGCCGTGCAGCCATGGAACACGGTCCTGACAGACACGTCTCGCTGGCGCGCTTCCTGTTGGCCAACAACCTGGCACCCGAAGCCCTAGGCATGTTGACCCTCGCCGTCAGTGAGGAACCGGAGCTGGGCGCCGATCATCACATCCGCGCCATGCGCGGCGTGGCCAGTTACATGCTGCACCGCCTCGATGATGCCGAGGCCTATCTGTCCAATGCCGGACTTGTCGCCGATCCGGCGACTGACATGTGGCGGGGTCTGATCGCGGTAGAACAGGAACGCTGGGAAGATGCGCGGCGCCGTCTCGGTGCCGGCGCGGATGCAGCCTATTTCTATCCGCCCGTGTGGCAGGCCCGCTACGAGGCTGCGCTGGCACGCGCGACGCTGGAACTGGGTGATTATGCCGCCGCAGAGCAGCACCTGTACGCGATTGAAGCGGGTGAGCCGGATGCGCAGACCCAGCTGGATGCCGCCTATGTGGCCGCGCGACTGGACGAGGCCCGAGGCAATCTGACCAGTGCGATCGAGCAACTGGAAGAGCTGGCGCAATCAGGCAATCCGCCGATGGAAGCCCGGGCGATCTATGAGCTGACCCGCGCCCGGCTGGCCGCGGGCGAAATCTCGCGCGAGCAGGCGATTGATGACCTGGAAAACCTGCGTTTCCGCTGGCGCGGCGACAGCATCGAGTCCGATACCATCCGCACGCTGGGTGAGCTCTATGGCTCTGCCGGCGAGTTTGGCCTTGGTCTCGAGGTAATGGCGCGCGGCCAGACACGGTTCGAGGACAACGAGGCCGGACGCCGGCTGTTCGACGACATGAATGATACCTTCCGCCGTCTCTTCCTTGAGGGCGAGGCGGACCGGATGGATCCGGTCGAGGCTGTGGCGCTGTTTTATCAGTACCAGCATCTTGCGCCGATCGGCACGGACGGCGATCGCATGATCCGCCGGCTGGCCGACCGCCTGATCGCCTTTGACCTGCTTGACCCGGCGGCAGAGCTCTTGCAGCACCAGGTCGATAACCGCCTGAGCGAACCGCTGGCCCGTGCCCGTGTCGCAACCGACCTGGCGGTCGTCTATCTGATGGACCACCGCTACGAAGACGCGATGAACACGATCCGTCGCTCCCGCGTTGCGGGGCTGCCGCGTGAACTGGTCAATGAGCGCTATCTGCTGGAAGCCCGCGCCCTGTCGGAAATGGGCCGGGCCGATACTGCGCTGGAGCTGATTGCCGGCGATACCAGTTCCGAGGCCGTACGCCTGCGTGCCGATATCGCCTGGGAAAACCGCGACTGGCCAGCCACCGGCCGCCGTCTCGAGCGCATTCTGGCCAACAGGTTCCAGGATCCGGCTCCGCTGACGCCGTCCGAACAGAACGACCTGATGCGGGCCGCGATCGCCTATTCGCTCTCCGAGGATCGCGATAGTTCTGCCCGTCTTGGACAGCGCTATGGTGCGGCCATGGCGCAGACCGACCAGGCCGCAGCCTTTGAGCTTCTGACGGACAACACGCTGCCCGCCGGCAATGTCCGCTTCATCGACCTTGCTGGCGAGATCGCCGGCATCGACACGCTGGACGCCTTCATGGAGCCCTTCCGTCGCCGCTTTGATGGTGGCGGGGCTTAAATGAATATCGTCGTGAGCTTGAGATTCATCTCGCTGAGTCGGCGCAGTACGTTTGCTGATAGGGATAATTCAGTCATCTGGGCACCTTCTTCGCAAATGCAGCTTAGGACCACCGATGCGTTCACTCGACCGTTCGAGAGCGAGAAGTCATTGGAACTAAATTGATCGAGCAGTTCTGTGACAATCTCGTCCGGAGTGCTCCGTGTGTAGCCCCTGCGATGTCCGGCATAAACGCTCAAGGTCGCGCGTCTTGATTGAGAGTTCTCGGCCGAGGTTCGGCTGGCGGCGATGCTAAGCAGGTCCTGCAATTCCATTACCGTGTGGTGATCGCTTGAGACGTGCAGATTGCATCGAAGTTCGAGCTGGCCGTCTTCGCTCACCCCGGCAATGTCCCGAAACTCTGCACCAGCGAGCCGGTGACCAGTCTCCAGCCATCCACAAGCACGAAGAAAATCAGCTTGAAGGGCAGGGAGATGACGACCGGGGGCAGCATCATCATGCCCATCGACATCAGGATCGAGGCGACCACCAGATCGATGATCAGGAAGGGGATGAAGAGCAGGAAGCCGATCTCGAACGCGCGTCTGAGCTCCGAGATCATGAAGGCCGGCGTGACGACCCAGAAGGAGGTTTCCTCCGGTGTGGCCGGAACCGGGTCCTGGGACATGTTGATGAAGAGTTCGAGATCATCCTCGCGCACATGGCTGAGCATGAAGGTCTTCAGCGGGCCGGAGGTCAGCGCGAAGCTTTCCGTCAGCTCGATCTCGTCATTCAGCAGCGGCTCGATGCCCTCATTGTAGGACTGCGTAAACACCGGCGCCATGATGAAGGCGGTCAGGAAGAGCGCCAGGCTGACCAGGACCGCATTCGGCGGACTTTGCTGCAGGCCCAGGCCGGTCCGCAGCAGGGACAGCACCACGACAATGCGCACGAAACTCGTCGTCATGATGACGATGGACGGTGCGAGCGAGAGAATGGTGATCAGGGCGATCAGCTGCAGCACGCGCTCGGTCAGCTCGCCTTCACTGCCGGTGTCCAGGGTCAGGCTTTGCGCCTCGGCGCCGCCGGTGCCTATCAGCATCAGCACGCCAAGGGCAAAAAGGGTGAAGGTGAGCCAGAAACCCTTGCGCATTATCGGATCTCCGTCCGGCTGGGTTCGGGTTTGGCTGGCTGCGTCTTGAGCACGGTTTCGCTATCAGTGCCCAGCAGCACCACATGTTCCTCGTCATCCGCTTGCAGGATCACCAGTCGACGACGGGGGTCGATAATCAGGCTCTCGCGCACCTTCAGGCGGCGCTCATCGGTGGCGACCATTCGGGTCAGGCCGGTCAGCTGGTTGAAAATCCAGCCTCTTTGAACCGCAAGCGCGAGCAGGCCGAAAGCGCCCAACAGGCCGGCCAGCACAACGAGTGCGAGGAAGTATTGTGTCATATCCATCGTAACCGTCACCGAAACTGGCAGAATGCCTGCTGAGTCATGGGATATCCGCCTTTTGAAGTGCGCCGGTTAAGTCCTCGTTAACCGTGCCAGCGCAGCCTTGTCACAGGTGATTAAGGGGATTCGCGCATGCGACCCGATGATGTGCCACTGCTGGCACTCCTTCGACAGGAAATGAACTTCAGCTCGGACCGCCAGCGCGTCATTGCCAACAATGTCGCGAACGCGAACACGCCGGGCTTTACGGCTCAGGACCTGGACCGCGCCGAGTTCGAGCGTTCGGTCAGTGAAGTGATGAGCCAGCGCCGCAGTGCCAATGGCATGCGCCTGCGCACGACGCGCGACAACCATATCGAGGGTAGCCCGTCGGCAGGTGGCGTGGCGCGGACCTGGTCGACCCAGGATACCCCTGACAGTGAAACAACGATCAACGGCAATTCCGTTGTTTTGGAAGAACAGATGGTCAAGGCGAACGAAACGCGCATGCGCTACGAGACCGCCTTGAGCCTCTATCAGAAAAGCCTGGGCCTGATCCGTACCGCGATCCGGCCGCCGTCATAGGTTAGGAAGGGATAAGCCATGTCTGATCCTCGCGATTCAATGCTGGTTTCCGCTGCGGGCATGCGTGCGCAGGCGGCGCGTATGCGCATCATCTCGGAGAACCTGGCCAATGCGGACTCAACCTCCCGCGAGGCCGGCGGTGATCCCTATCGTCGCCAGATCCCGGTTTTCGAAGCCGAACTGAACCGCACGACCGGCATGACCACCGTTCGCATGACGGACGCCATCCACGACAATTCCTCTTTCCGGCTCGAGCACGAGCCCGATCACCCCGCCGCCAATGCGGAGGGGTATGTGAAGTATTCGAACGTTTCCACGATTGTTGAGACCATGGATATGCGCGAAGCCATGCGCAGCTATGAAGCCAACCTCAACATGATCGAAAATCACCGGCGCATGCTTGAGCGTACGCTGGACCTTCTGCGCCGCTAAATGCCGGCGCTGGCGCTTCAGGAGTAGAAACTCATGGCCATTGATCCTTCCGGCCTCCAGGCCTATCAGGCGACCTTGCGCGCCGCCCAGGACGCTATCGGCGGCGGTTCAAATGCAGCGTCGGCCAGCGAAAATGTTGATTTCACAGGACTGGTGATGGATTCGATCACCCAGGCCCAGGGTGCGGTTCAAGGGGCAGAGCAGGCCTCGGCTGCGTCTGTTGTTGGCCAGGCGGATCTGGTGGATGTCGTCACAGCGGTTTCTGCGGCAGAAGTGACACTGGAAACTGTCGTCGCGGTGCGGGACCAGGTCGTGAAAGCTTATCAGGAAATCCTGCGTATGCCGATTTAACGGCGCTGAAACAGTTGCTTGCGCGGCCGTCCCTGAGGGGCGGCCGTTTTCGTTTTAATGAATCTCACTTTTTCGCGACGGAATGGATCGAGACGCTTCGTTCCACTTGCCGAGGGAAAACCTAGAGCGTTTTCGCCGGGTTCTGACTCGGATGAGGATTCCGTTTAGCCGCGAAGCGTGATTCATGAGGTGTCGTCTGTTTGAGGAGGGCGGCCATGAGAACGTTGAGCGAGGATTTGCGGCTTCGGGCGGTGAGGCTGGTTGTTGAGGATGGGCTTTCGCTGCGCGCGGTTGGGCGGCGGCTGTGCATTGGGGAGGCGACGGTGGGACGCTGGGCGCGCCAGTATCGGCGCACAGGCAGCGTTGCGGCGCGGCCGAGGGGTAATCCGGGCCGGTCACGGCTGGACCCACATGAGGGCTATATCCTCGGCCTGATCGAAGATCGCGCCGACATCACGCTGGCGGAGATGGTGGAGCGTCTGGACGCTGATCATGACGTGCGCGTTCAGCTGAGTACGCTGTGGAGCTTCCTGCGCAAGCGCGGCCTCACGTATAAAAAAAGACCGCGCACGCGAGCGAGCAGAGCCGCGAAGACGTCTTCAAGCGCCGGCTGACATGGTTCGAGCGTCAGCCTGATCTGGACCCGGCGCGCCTGGTGTTCATCGATGAGAGCGGCATATCGACCAAGATGGCCCGCCTGCGCGGCCGCTCCTTGAAAGGTGAGCGCTGCCGGGCACCGGTTCCCCATGGGCACTGGAAGACGATCACGCTGGTGGCCGGCCTGCGCTTGAACGGCGTGGCGGCGCCGGCGCTGGTCGACGGCGCGATGGATGGCGAGACCTTCCTGACCTGGATGCGCGGGATGCTGGTGAAGGAGCTCAAGCCCGGCGACGTCGTGGTCATGGACAACCTGCCCGCCCACAAGGTTGCCGGGGTACACGAAGCCGTCGAGGCCGCCGGAGCCCGTGTCGCCTACCTGCCGCCCTATAGTCCCGACTTCAATCCCATCGAGAAGGCCTTCTCCAAGCTCAAAGCCCTGCTGCGCAAAGCCGCCGCGCGCACCGTTCCCGATCTGCACAACGCCGTCGCCGATGCACTCGACGCTATCACCCCCGCCGAATGCGCGAACTACTTCACAGCCTGCGGGTATGAGCCAGAATAAAGCGAAAACGCTCTAACCGCGGGGGCGGGACAGGAGTGAGTACATGTCCGCGCAAGCGATGGGTAAGCCGGCCAAGGGGCTGAACCTTGGAACCATTCTTCTTTCATCATTGATGTTTGTCAGCGCCTGTGGCGGCGGAGGTGGTGGTTCCACCGATGCGGGCGGCAATACCGGCGGTGGCGGGCAGAACACCAATTCTGCTCCACAGATCAACAATGCCAATCTCGATCAATCTGCCCAGGTCGGCGAAGCCTTTGACTACGACGCCAGCCAGAATGGCACGACATTCAGCGACCCGGATGGCGATAATCTGAGCTATGCGGTCAGTCTGACCCCGGACAATTCCGGGCTCACGACCCAGGGCGCCCAGATTTCCGGGACCCCGGACACCGTCGTGAATGTCACCGCCGAGATCACGGCCACCGACCCGATGGGGCTGAGCGTGACCGACAGTTTCATCATCTTCATCCAGCCGGACAATGATGTGAAAGCCCTCGCGGGCCTTTCGGGCCTGCGATTTGCCGTCAACCAGCCGGTCAATTTTGATCCGGCAAGCTGGGCGGGCCAGTTCGAGGATCCGTCGGGCAATGGCCTGGACATCGAGATCGAACTGGTGACGCCCGTCCCCGGGCTGGAGGTTGAAAATGGCGCGCTGGTGGGCCGCCCCACGACAGCCGGCGTGCATTCAGCCGTGCTGACGGCCAGCAATGGTGCAGGCGATGATGCCGTGAAGACGATCAGTCTTGTCATTATCCGCGCCTTGACCTCGACTGCGCCGGTCCTGCCGACGGAGCCGTTCGACTATGTCGCCTACGCCGAGGCGGACACACCGCTGCATTTTCGCCAGGGGGGCAATAACAATATCGCAGCGACGGATAATACGCCGGGCAATAATCCTCTCACCAATGAAGGCGCCACGCTGGGCCGGGTCCTGTTCTACGATACGCGCCTGTCGGTGAACGGCACCGTTTCCTGTTCGAGCTGCCATGTGCAGGCCTTCAGCTTCGGTGAACCCAGCCAGTTCTCGCGCGGCTTTGACGGACAGATCACCGACCGCAATGCGCCGCATATCGCCAATGCGCGCTTTTACCGGCGTGGCAATATGTTCTGGGACGAACGTGCGGACAGTCTGGAGGACCAGGCGCTGGGCCCAATCCAGTCTCCCGTCGAGATGGGCAATACCCTCGCCAATGTCGTGGCCACGGTCGAAAACCTGGGTTTCTATCCACCGCTCTTCGAGGCGGCCTTTGGTGATGACCAGGTCACGGCCGAACGCATCGGCATGGCTCTGGCCCAATTTCAGCGCGCGATGGTCAGCTATCAGTCCGATTTCGATACCGCTGTGATCGGCGATAATCCAAACGCCAACACGCCGGATTTTGTCGGGCGTCTGACGCAGCAAGAACTGCACGGAATGGCATTGTTCCAACCCGTGGACGCCGACGACCTGGCCCAGGCCGGACTGCCGCCGATCCAGTCGATGGGCTGCAACCAGTGTCACCAGACCAATGCCCAGATCTATGACCGTCCACCCCAGAATATCGGCCTCGATGCGACGGTTACCGGTCTCGGGGCCACGGGCGATGACGATTTCAAATCGCCCAGCCTGCGAAATATCGAGCTGACAGCGCCGTATATGCATGATGGCCGTTTCGACACGCTGGAGGAGGTTGTCGATTTCTACGCCACCGGGGTCCAGGACAATGGCGAGACCAGCAATCTTCTGCGCCAGGGTAATAATGCCGGAGCGCCGATCCAGCGCTTTGACCTGGACGAGGAGGATGTCGCCGCGCTGGTCGCCTTCATGTCGAGCTTTACCGATACGAGTTTCACCGCAGAAGAAGCCTTCTCGGATCCGTTCGAGGAGTGAGTGCTGTGAAACACCCTCTTCTTTTTGGGGAGGGGGAGGGTGAGAACGAGGGGCCGGCTTAGAACCACCGGCCCCTCGTTTGTTGTTGAGTGTGCTCCTAATCTATGATTGCGTTAGCCGGTGCGCAGTTTTATTCGAGATTGAGAGTGTGAAGTTATTAGCTGAAGCCGTCATTGGAAGCCTTTGTATTTTCAGCGAGCCTGAGGACTTCAGTATGGTGGTAGCCGGTGAGCCACTCGTTGCCGCTGACCTCATCACCGAATTGACCGCTATCGAGTCTGACTACCTCAGGGCCTTCGAGGCCGATAGTGTGGGGACCGTTCGGTGGCAGCAAATCCGGGAGTTGTATCTTTCGGAACAAATTGCGGAAAACCGAGCGCAGAGAGACGCTGAACACGCAATCAGTCGAGGAGATTTTCGCCTGCTGGTTATAAGTCGGGGTTGGGAAAAATCTTTGCCCGGCTTGCGCTGTGAGCCTGGGTATCAAACTGTGTTCCATGTCCGACATCCCAAAGCACTAGGGGTAGTTGCAGAAGCGGGTGCCGACACTGCCAGAGACAGCGCTGACCGACACGCGCAGCAATATGCGGAGACTTACAATAGGCTCGTCTGGGCCGCTGATGCTGCGCCATTTCCCACATGCAGGCCAAGTGACGATCCGCAAGAGGATACCCGGCTGACACCGCAGGGCTGCGTCGCTCAGATGACTTGGCCGCCTTTCTGAGCAAGTCACCAACAACTTACTTGTTTGTCAGCTATCGAGAACGGCGCTCATCCGGAGCGGCCTTTCGTTGACTTCATCTTTTCGGTAGTAGATCGTTTGTATGCAATCGGAGGTTTTGCACGATCATCGACGCACACGAGACAGTCTACATCATGGCAAGCCGTCCGCGCGGCGCACTGTACACCGGTCGGACAAGAGACCTGGTGCGGCGTGAGTGGGAACACCGAACATGTTTTTGCGCGGTCACACGAAGACGTACTCGATCAACCAGCTCGTCTATTTCGAGCCCCATGATTGCTGGGAGGCCGCGTGGCGTAAGGAGCAGCAAATCAAGCGCCATCCGCGTGCCTGGAAATTCAATCTGATCGAGGATGGTAATCCGGGGTGGAAAGACCTTTGGTTCGATATCACTGACCAATGTCACTATCCATTTCCCCCGGCCTTGTGCCGGGGCCTACAAACGAGTTCTAGCTTGCCCAGGGGTAGGTCAAGGAATTCGCTTCGCTCCTCCGGGAAAAAAGAGATGTTTAATGCGAAAGGGCCGCACTGATCAAAATCAGTACGGCCCAATCATAAGGGGGCTGGTGGTGTTACTCCCCGGTCTCGGCGATATAGGCCCGGACCTGCTCTGCCAGGATGGAGAGCGGCAGGGCGCCTTCGCGCAGGATGACATCGTGGAATTCGCGGATGTCGTAGTCTTCGCCCAGCTCTTCTTCGGCAATACCTCGCAAGCGAAGAATCTCTAACATGCCGATCTTGTAGGCCGTCGCCTGGCCGGCAAAGACGATGTAGCGGTCGATCGCGTTGATCGCATCACCTTCCGGGTTCGGCGTGTTTTCCATCAGATAATCGACGGCTTCCTGGCGTGTCCACTGGTGATGGTGCAGACCGGTATCGACCACCAGACGGCAGGCACGCCACAGCTCCATCGCCAGGCGTCCGAAGTTGGAATACGGGTCGGAATAGAAGCCGAACTCGAGCGGGAAGTACTCGGTGTAAAGACCCCAGCCCTCGGTGTAGGCCGTGTAGCCGCCAAAGCGACGGAACGCCGGAATACCTTCCAGCTCCTGCATGATGGCCAGCTGCATGTGGTGACCCGGCGCGCCTTCATGATAGGCGAGGGCTTCCATCTGGTAGCTGGGCATCTGGGCCATGTCGCGCAGGTTGGCGTAATAGATGCCGGGGCGCGAGCCATTGGCCGCCGGGCGTTGATAGAAGGCCTTGCCGGCAGCGTTTTCCCGGAAGGGTTCAACGCGACGGACTTCCAGTTCCGCTTGCGGGAAGCGGTTGAACATCTGCGGCAGCGTCTCGACCATGGTGTCGATCATCGCCGTCGCGTCGGCGAGATAGGCGTCGCGGCCCTCATCCGTGTTCGGATAATAGAACTGCTCGTCCGTCCGCATGAATTCGAAGAAGTCCTGCAGCGAACCTTCAAAGCCAACCTGGGTCATGATGGCGCGCATCTCATTGTGAATGCGGTCGACCTCAGCAACACCGAGCTGATGGATCTCCTCAGCAGAGATATCCATCGTCGTGTAGCCGTTCAGCAGGTGGTTGTAATATTCATCGCCCTGCGGGTGTTTCCACACGCCGTCATCATCATTGGCGACGGCTTCTTGTTCTTCAAACAGCGCGATGATGCGGCCATAGGCGGGCGCGACGATCTCGGTGAGCGCTGCTGCAGCCTCGTCCAGAAGGCGATTGGTGTCCTCTTCGCTCAGCTCCAGCGCCGTGACCTTGCGGCGGAAATCGCCCATCAGCGGGCTGTCTTCACCGCTCTCATCAAACGGCGCGCCGGTGATGATGTTACGCGAGGTCGCGATCATCGGCTGATAGGTCCAGCGCGGTGTATAGACGCCCAGCTCTGCAGAGCGGCGGGAATTGGCGATGTGCTGATCCAGATACGCACCCATATTGCGCAGGCGACCGATATAGGCCTCAGCATCTTCCAGCGTGTCCACCCGGTGATTGTTGATCATGAAGGTGGGCGTGTTCATGTGCGGGCCGGAACGCGGCGTGAAAGTGTAGCCGTGATCGGTCCACTGACGACCGGCTTCGGCCCGGGCATTATTGTACTCGGCGAGGCGCCAGGAGATCTGGGCAGAACGGTCCAGCGCATCGAAATCGAAATTGGCCAGCATGTAGGCATGCTGTTCACGACCGCGCTCATACTGGCGCAGCTCTTCTTCCGGCGACGGGTCGTCCCACTGGTCGTAATTCGTCTTCATGCCCAGGAAGGTCTGGTACATGGGCGATTCTGCCACGCCTTCATCAAAGACCTGCTGGAACCAGGCGTTCAGACGATCGCTTTCCGTTTCGACCGTGTCGCTGGCGGCTGTCGCCGCGTCATTCAGGGCGCTTTCGGCGGCCGGTGCGGCAGCGCTGTCCTGTGCCGCGTCATCGGCGGCCGGCTGGCTGCACGCGGTCAACAGGGCCGCAACGGAGACGCCAAGCGTCAGGTGTTTCAAATAGCTCATCTGGTTCCCCTCAGTGATGCTGTATTGCAGGCAAAATGAAGCCCGGACCCTGCCAAGGCAAGGTTCCGGGCTTACATGTGCGTTACTGTGCGGCCAAGGTGTCCGCGATGTATGCGTCGATATTGGCTTCCAGAAGCGAAAGCGGGACGGAGCCGTTGGTCAGCACGACATCGTGGAATTCTCCCCAGTCGAATTCATCGCCGAGGGCGTCCATGGCGCGCTGGCGCAGTTCCTGGATGGTCAGCATGCCGACCTTGTAGGAGACGGCCTGTCCAGGCCAGACGATGTAGCGGCGGACCTCGTTTTCGATATCGCCGGCCGGCATCGGCGTCGCTTCGAGCATGTAGGCATTCGCCTGTTCCTCGGTCCACTGATAGTGGTGGATGCCGGTATCAACGACCAGGCGCGCCGCTCGGAAGACCTCATAGGAGAGGCGACCGAAATCCTGGAAGGGATCGGTGAAGAAGCCCATTTCCTTGCCCAGGTTCTCGGCATAGAGGGCCCAGCCCTCGCCATAGGCCGAGTACCAGGCGAAACGCTGGAACATCGGCGTGTTTTCCAGTTCCTGTGACAGCGCGACCTGGAAGTGGTGACCCGGTGCGCCTTCGTGGAAGGCCAGGGACTCCATCAGATAGGTCGGGTTGTCGCGCATATTTGCGAGGTTCACATAGTAGGCACCGGGACGGGTGCCATCCAGCGAGCCCTGCTCGTAGAAGGCGCCGGTGGCGGTCTCGATGCGGTATTGCTCAACCGCCCGCACTTCCAGTTCGCCACTCGGCAGCTGGCCGAAATATTGCGGCGCGACTTCCATCAGCGCGTTGATCATCTCGGTGGATTCATCGAGATAACGCTGACGGCCTTCATCGCTGTCGGGATAGTAGAACTGGTCGTCTGTCCGTACGAATTCGAAGAAGTCCTGCAGGCTGCCTTCGAAATTCACCTGTTCCATGATGGCGCGCATCTCGCCATGGATGCGCTCGACTTCGGCAAGACCGGTCTGATGGATCTCCTCGGCAGTCATGTCATTGCGTGTAGTGTAGTTGCGCAGCTGGCTCTCGTAGAAGGCCTGGCCTTCCGGCAGTGCCCAGGCGCCGTTATTGGCGTCGCCCGCCAGCTCGGCATGGCGTTCCATCGTTGCGATCAGGTCTTCATAGGCCGGCTGGATGGACGTGCGCATGGCCTCGGCCGCGCGATCGAGAAGATCCGTGGCGGCTGCCTCCTCAAGGCCCAGCGAGTCGACCTTCATTCGGAAATCAGCCATCAGCGGGCTGTCATCTTCACTCTCATCGAACGGGAAGCCGGTGATCATGCCGCGTGTGGTCGAGATGATGATCGGGAAGGCAAAGGCCGGCGGAACGACGCCGCTCTCGGCGCGGGCATCCGCCTGTGCGGTATAGGTGCGCATCAGATCGCCCAGACCGTTGAGGCGGGAGATATAGGCCTCCGCGTGCTCGACGCTGTCCACGCGGTGATAGCCGATCAGGATGGTGGGCATCTGCGTGTGCGGGCCAAAGAACTGGGTGAAGACATAGCCGTGATCCCAGAACTCAGCCTGTTGCTGGTTATTGGCAGCGATAAATTCGGCGAAACGCCAGGAGATCTGTGCCGCCGGGGTGAGGGCGTTATAGTCAAACTCCTCATTCATACGGCGAATGCGATCGGCCTCGCGCTGCAGGCCGGCCCGAAAATTCTCTTCCGAGGCATCATCCCACTGGCCATAGGCGTCCAGGTCCTCAACCATGCCCAGATAGGTCTGGGTCAGCGGTGACAGGGCCATTTCTTCCTCGAAGGCCTCCTGGAAGAAGGCGTAGAGACGCTCGGTTTCGGTTTGCTCTGCAGCGGCGGTTTCGCCGCCGGCCGGCGTGCTTTCCGATGCGGCAGGCGCTTGCCCGGCCTGGTCATTGGCCGGCGTGCAGGCCGTGATCAAGGAGAGGGCGCTGACGCCGATCAGAAGGTCGCGAATAATCATGGCAAGTGTTCCCCGTATTTACCAGAATTGACTCTTTCTTAACGGGGTTCGGAGAATCGTAAAGATAATTAACTTTAATCGATTCCCCCGCTGCAGAAGGCACGCACACGGTGACCGGACCTGAAGTCCTCGACTATGCCCGAGAAGCGATCTGGCTGATGCTGGCCATGTCGGCGCCGATCATGATCACCGGTCTGGCCGTGGGTATCACGATTGCGCTGTTCCAGGCTCTGACGCAGATCCAGGAAATGACCCTGGTTTTCGTTCCCAAGATCATCGCCATCTTCATTTCGCTGCTGATTTTCCTGCCGCTCATGGGCGCCTTGCTGGGCGGTTTCATGTCCGTCATCATCGACCGGATCGCCAATCCATGACCGGTCTCCTGCCCGAGCTCGTGTTCGCTGCAGGTTTGGTCTTCGCCCGTCTCGGCGCGATCCTGATGCTGATGCCGGGCTTCGGAGAGCCCTCTATTCCTGTTCCCATCCGCCTGGCATTTGCCCTCTTGATCTGTCTGGTGATGGGACCGATCATTGCGCCCATGTTGCCGGCGATGCCGGAACAGCCCCTGCCTCTTGCGGGACTGGTCATGACCGAAGTTCTCATCGGTCTGATGATCGGGGCGATGGCGCGCATCTTCATGGCCACAGCTGCGATCGCCGGTCAGATTATCGGCATGCAGAGCGGTCTGGCCATGGCGCAGAGTTTCGACCCGTCCATGGGCACCCAGGGCGCCATCATGTCCACCTTCCTGAACCTGGTGTTCATTGCGCTCCTGTTCACCACCGGATTGCACCACCTGTTATTGATGGCCGCGCACAATTCCTACGAGTTGTTCCCGCCGGGCGACATGCCGTCGATGACGGATGCCGGGCAGTGGGCGCTGGGCGCGTTTGTCGACACTTTCCGCATCGCGGTCCAACTGGCCGCGCCGCTGATCGTCTATGGTCTGATTTTCTATCTGGCGCTGGGCGTGCTCTCGCGACTGATGCCGCAATTGCAGATTTTCTTCATCGCCATGCCCGCCAATATCATGGTCGGGCTGTTCATCTTCACCATTGCTCTGGGCGCGATGAGCGCCGTGTGGCTGGAACGCATGCAGCGTTTCGCCATCGAGCTGAACTAGGGGGACCGGTTCATGGCCGAGGGCGAAGACGACAGCCAGAAAACAGAAGAACCGACCCAGCGGCGGCTGGATGACGCGCGCAAGAAGGGCGATGTCGCCAAATCCCAGGAAATTCCCGGCTGGTTCATTCTGGCCTCCGGCCTGGCCCTGATCGGATTCCTGCTGCCATCCATGGCCCGCAATATGGCCGACACCATGCAGGTCTATTTTGCTCGGGCACACGAATTCTCGATGAACCCGCAAGCCATTATGGGCATGATGCAACAGACGGCCGAAGAGGTAGTCGTGATGGTGTCGTTTCCGATCCTGTTGCTGGTGGTGGCAGGATTTGCGGGGCATTACGTGCAACAAGGCATGCTGTTCACCACCGAGAAGATCCAGCCCAAACTGTCCAAGATCAATCCGTTCGAAGGTGCCAAACGCGTCTTCGGAGCCGAAGCCTGGATGAATTTCATCAAAGGCGTGGGCAAGATGATCCTGGTCGCCGGGGCGGCCTTCATCGTCATCTATCCCAAGCGGGAAATCCTCGCGGGCATGCCCTTGATGGACATCCCGTCCATTCTGGCCATCGTGCGTCAATCGGCGATCGAACTGATGATCGCTGCCCTGATTGTCTATGCCGCGGTGGCAGCGCTTGACTACGCCTATCAGCGCCAGACCTTCATCAAGCGAAACCGCATGTCGCGCCGGGAGATCAAGGACGAGCTGAAGCAGTCCGAAGGTGATCCGATGGTGCGCGCGAAATTGCGTCAGCTGCGCCAGGAACGCGCCCAGAAACGGATGATGGCCAAGGTGCCCGATTCCACCGTCGTCATCACCAACCCGACCCACTACGCCATTGCCCTCCACTACGAGCAGGGGGAGACGCCGGCACCGATCTGTGTTGCCAAGGGTGTGGACGAGGTCGCGCTGCGCATCCGCGAGCTGGCCAAGGACAACGACGTCCCGATTGTCGAAGACCCGCCGCTGGCGCGCGCCCTCTACGCAACCGCCGAGCTGGATGAAGAAATTCCGGTCGATCACTTCAAGGCTGTGGCCCGGGTGATCGGCTATGTCCTGTCCCTGTCCCAATCCCCGGGACGCGCACAATACCGTCCGAGCGAGTAAGCTCTCCCAACCGCACTTGATTCGCGCTGGAGCCGCCCATGGCCGAAATGCCTGTTTCGAACTCTGAAAATCAGAAGTCCTTCTGGGAAAAACCCTTTGGTCGGGTGACCTTCTGGGTCCTGGGTTTCATCGTGGTGCTCGCGGCATTGGCCGCCGTTTTTGCGCCGGTCGAGGCAGGGCGACAGGGCTTTATCTATCTGTCTGGTCTGGCGGCGGCGAGTTTCCTCGTGCTCTACACGATCGCCGCCGGTGAAACGGCGGGCCGCGGGATCCGCAATACCGTCATCCGCAATCGAGTGCCCTCGATCGCCGAGCTCGGCTACAGCGCCATGGACAGTTTTCCAGAGCCGGTCCTGATCACCGACCGCCGCGGTGCAGTGCGCTGGGGCAATGACGCCTATCGCGAACTCGCCAAGACGGCGGGATCCCTGGGTCAAAGCTTTGGTCTGCCGACGATCGACCGCCTGTGGGCTGGTGCCGGCGGCGGAGATGGCTCCGTCTATCGCCTGGCACGTGCTGCGGCGCGCGGAGAGGGCGCCTGTGAGCTGCTACCGCCCCTGCCAGTTGGCGATACCGAAACCTTGAATGTCCGCCTTGAAGCGCGCCCGCTGGCTGACGGGCTGGTCTTTTGGCGCCTGCAACCTGTTGAACAGGCGGGCGCCGGCAGTGCCACGGCCTCCGCGGACTGGTCCCAGAACGCGCCGGTGGCCCTGTTCTCGCTGCGCACCAGTGGTGAAATCGCCATGGGCAATGCGACGCTGCGAGACTGGCTGGGCCTGGCCCCGGGCGAGGCGTTTCCGCGTCTGACCGATATCCTGGCCGGTGATGGCGCTCGCGCGCTCATGCAGACCCGTGGTGGTGAAGGCGTGGCGCGCATCGATGCGCGGCTGAAGGCCCGCGACGGCATTGAAAGCCCGGTCGCGATTGCAGTGGAGTGGGCGGCCGGCGATCCGCCGATGGGGCGGGCCGTGATGTACGGGCTGTCTGCGACCGGTGCGCCTCCCGGCGTTGCTCAGGCCATGGGTGAGGGCCGTGCGGCTGGCCATACGCTGGACGAGATGTTTGCCAGCGCGCCCTTCGGCGTGGTGCGCCTGGACGGTGCAGATCCGGAAACTGCGATCATCGAGGACGTCAACCCGGCGCTGGTCCAGCTGACAGGCGGCAAGGCCGTGCCCGGCGTCAAATTCTGCGAGATGTTCGACTGGGATGACGGGCGCTCGGCTACGGATGCCTTCTCCTCGGCCATGGCCGGGAGCGGAGATCCTGCAGAAGCCAAGCTGGCCGGTGAAAAACCGGCCTATGTCCATCTCGCCTTCGCGCCTGCGCGCGGCGGCAAGCGCGTGGCCTACATCATTGATGTGACCAGCTGGAAGGACATGGAGCGGCAGTTTTCCCAGGCCAACAAGATGCAGGCCGTTGGCCAGCTGGCCGGGGGTGTTGCGCATGACTTCAACAACCTGCTGACCGCGGTGCGGCTCAACACGGACGAGCTGCTCAATCGTCACCCGGTCGGTGACCCGGACTATGGTGAGCTGCAGGCGATCAATTCCACCGTGGCGCGGGCGGCCGGCCTGGTGAAGAAGCTTCTGGCCTTTTCGCGCAAGCAGACCTTCCGCACCGAGACGCTCGATGTCGGTGACATGCTCTCGGATGTCTCGGTACTGTTGCGCCAGATCGTCGAGGAAACCGTCAAGCTGGATATTGTGCACGGTCGCGAAGTGCCGCTGATCAAGGCGGACAAGGGGCAGCTGGAAACCGCGATTATCAATCTGGCGGCGAATGCCCGTGACGCCATGCGCGACCAGGGCGGTGGCGAGCTGGTCATCCGGACCCGGTCGCTGGACGCCGAGGATGTCCGTCAACGCGGGGCACCGAACCCGCGCGAAGGCGACTGGGTGGCCATCGAGGTCGAGGACCAGGGCCACGGCATGGACAAGGAAACGCTCGGCAAGATCTTCGAGCCTTTCTTCACCACCAAGGAAGCCGGCAAGGGCACCGGGCTGGGCCTGGCCACCGTGTACGGCATCGTCAAGCAATCCGGTGGCTTCCTGTTTGCCGACAGTGAAGTGGGCAAGGGGACGACCTTCACCATCTTCCTGCCGGGCTATCAGCCCACCGAGGCCGAGGAAGTCGAGCTGGCCGAGGTCGAACAGGCCAGGACGGTCGAGGCCGCGCCGGCCGACCTCTCCGGCAAGGGACGTATCCTGCTGGTCGAGGACGAGGATGCGGTGCGCAACATCGCCGCCAAGACCCTGGCCAAGCGTGGCTATGACGTCACCGAGGCGGAAGACGGCGAGGAAGCCCTGGAGATTCTCGAGGACGAGGACGAGCCCTTTGACCTGCTGATCTCTGACGTGGTCATGCCGGGCCTGGACGGGCCGGGCTTGCTGGAGAAGGCCCGTGACCTGCTCACCAATACGCGCATCGTCTTCATTTCCGGCTATGCGGCCGAGCAATTCTCCAAGACGCTGTCGGAAGAGCAGGACATTTCCTTCCTGCCCAAGCCCTTCACGCTGACCCAGCTGGCGGAGAAGGTGAAGGAAGAGCTCAGCGCCAAGGAACAGGCCTAGCTCTTATTCGGCCCGAATTTGCGGGATGGCCGTTTTTGTCACCCCACTTCCCTAGAGTGAGACTCACCGATCGACGTGGCCGGGAAACGGGGCGGACGGGCGGAGACAGGGTCTGACTATCTGATTTTGTTCTGCTTTGTTAACCATAAGTGTTCCCCTTGTGTTCCCGGAACAAAATTGGTACATCAATCTTGGTTGCCCGCTATCTGGCGGCGTGAAATAAGGGAATACGGTTATGAGCAGGGGCGCGATTCGACTCGTGAAAGACGAAGAGATGGATAAACAAAAAGCCATTGAGGCAGCGCTGAGTCAGATCGACAAGGCATTCGGCAAGGGCTCGGTCATGAAGCTGGGCCAGAAGCCGGCGATGGATATCGAGGAAATCTCGACCGGTTCCCTCGGTCTCGACATTGCCCTGGGCATCGGTGGACTTCCCAAGGGCCGGATCATCGAGATCTACGGCCCGGAAAGTTCCGGCAAGACGACGCTGGCCCTGCACACGGTTGCCGAGGCGCAGAAAAAGGGCGGTGTTGCTGCCTTTGTCGATGCCGAGCATGCGTTGGACCCGGTCTATGCTGCCAAGCTGGGTGTGGATGTCGGCGAGCTCCTCGTCTCGCAGCCAGACGCCGGTGAACAGGCGCTGGAAATCGCTGATACCCTGGTACGCTCCGGTGCCGTCGATATCCTGGTCATCGACTCTGTCGCAGCCCTGACCCCGCGGGCCGAACTGGAAGGCGAGATGGGCGATAGCCTGCCGGGTCTGCAGGCCCGTCTGATGAGCCAGGCGCTGCGCAAGCTGACGGCTTCCATCTCCAAGTCCAATTGCCTGGTCATCTTCATCAACCAGATCCGCATGAAAATCGGTGTAATGTTCGGCTCCCCGGAAACCACGACCGGCGGTAATGCGCTGAAATTCTATTCCTCTGTCCGACTCGACATTCGCCGTATCGGTGCGATCAAGAATCGTGACGAGGTCATCGGCAACCAGACCCGCGTGAAAGTCGTGAAAAACAAGGTGGCGCCCCCCTTCCGCGAGGTCGAGTTCGACATTCTCTATGGTGAGGGCATTTCCAAAATGGGGGAGCTCATTGATCTTGGCGTCAAGGGCGATGTGATCGAGAAGTCAGGCTCCTGGTATTCCTACAATTCCGAGCGTATCGGGCAGGGACGTGAAAATGCGCGTAAATTCCTGCTCGAGCATGAGGATATTGCTGCGGAGATCGAACATCGCGTTCGAGCTAATGCCGGCTTGCTGGCTGATGAGATGCTCACCGGTCCCGATGCCGAGGATGAGGAGGCTGTGGCGGGCTAGTCACGGCTCTGGTCCAACAGGGCCGCTTGGCCCTTCAGGCTGACGGCATGCATTGCCCCGCAAGGCGGGTTTTGATTAAACGGGTGTTTGGCGGGGCCAAGCACCCGTTTCCATATGTAAGTCTTCCCGATATTGCCCGGCATCGCGGCGATATCTCCGCACCAGATTATTGGACCTGACATGGCAAGCTTGCGCGATATCCGTGCCACCTTCCTCGACTATTTCGGCCAGAATGAGCACGAGGTGGTCGCATCCAGCCCGCTCGTTCCGCAGGACGATCCGACGCTGCTGTTCGTCAATGCCGGCATGGTCCAGTTCAAGAATGTCTTCACGGGCAAGGAAACCCGCGAGGTTCCGCGGGCTGTCAGTTCGCAGAAATGCGTGCGTGCCGGCGGCAAGCACAATGATCTGGACAATGTCGGTTATACCGCGCGCCACCACACCTTCTTTGAAATGCTGGGCAATTTCTCGTTCGGCGATTATTTCAAGGAACGCGCCATCCATCACGCCTGGGAGCTGGTGACCAAGGAGTTCGCCCTGCCCAAGGACAAGCTCCTCGTCACGGTCTATTCCGAGGATGATGAGGCGCGCCAGCTGTGGAAGAAAATCGCCGGCCTCGGCGATGACCGCATTATCGGCATTTCGACGTCTGATAATTTCTGGTCCATGGGCGATACCGGGCCGTGTGGTCCGTGTTCGGAAATCTTCTTTGATCATGGCGAGGAAATCTGGGGCGGCCCGCCCGGATCGCCCGAGGAAGACGGCGATCGTTTTATCGAGATCTGGAATCTCGTCTTCATGCAGTATGAGCAGCGCGCCAAGGACGAGCGTATCGACTTGCCCAAGCCGTCCATCGATACGGGCATGGGGCTGGAGCGCATCGCGGCCATCCTGCAGGGCAAGCACAATAATTACGATATCGACCTGTTCTCCAATCTGATCAGGGCGGGTGAGGACGTGCTGGGGGTCAAGGCGGAGGGCGATGCGCTGGGCAGCCATCGTGTCATTGCCGACCATTTGCGCTCGACCTGTTTCCTGATGGCGGACGGGGTGACCCCGTCCAATGAGGGGCGGGGTTATGTCCTGCGCCGGATCATGCGCCGGGCCATGCGTCACGCGCATTTGCTGGGCGCGAGCGAGCCGGTGATGTGGAAGCTGGTGCCCGCGCTGGAAGCCGAGATGGGCGATGCCTATCCGGAGCTCGGCCGCGCCCGCGCCCTGCTCGAGGATACGCTGAAGGTCGAGGAGGCCAATTTCCAGCGCACGCTGGGCCGTGGCCTGGGCCTGCTGGACGAAGCGACCGCCAAGCTGGGCGAAGGCGACAGCCTGCCCGGCGAAACCGCGTTCAAACTCTATGACACCTATGGCTTCCCGCTCGACCTGACCCAGGACGCGCTGCGTCCGCGCGGTATCGATGTGGATGTCGTCGGGTTTGACGCTGAAATGTCCAAGCAGAAGGAACGCTCCAAGGGGGGCGCCTTGTCCAGTGCTGTCGCGCTGGACGAGGTCTGGTTCGCGGTTCGTGAAAAGCTCCAGCCGACAGAATTTCTTGGCTATGACGGCACAACCGGCGAGGGCAAGCTCAACGCCATTGTTGCCGAAGGGGCGGAAGCCAAGGCGCTCGGCGACGGCCAGGCCGGTGAACTGATTTTCGATCGTACGCCGTTTTATGGTGAAAGCGGCGGTCAGGCCGGCGATACCGGGCTTGTCACCTTTGAAAACGGTGCGGTTTTCCGGGTCGAGGACACCCAGAAACGCGGTGGCGATCTGCACGCCCATATCGGTGTGATGGAAAAGGGTGAGATCACGCTCGGGGATGGCGCTAGCCTGGTTGTCGATGCCGACAAGCGTACGGAAAGCAAATCCAACCACTCGGCCACACACTTGCTGCATGCCGCACTGCGCGATGTCCTGGGCGCCCATGTGACCCAGAAAGGCTCCTATGTCGGGCCGGATCGCCTGCGTTTCGACTTCTCGCACAACGGGGCCGTGACCGCGGACGAAATCGCGCGGATCGAGGCCCAGGTGAACGCGGTCATTCGCCAGAACGCGGCCGTGTCGACCCGCGAGATGGCACCGGACGCGGCGATTGAAGCCGGGGCAATGGCGCTGTTCGGCGAGAAATACGGTGACACAGTCCGGGTCCTGTCGATGGGCCGTGGCCTCGCGGGTGACGACAAGGCCTATTCCGTTGAATTGTGCGGTGGCACCCACGTTGAGCGGACCGGAGATATCGCCCTGTTCAAGATCATCGGCGAGAGCGCTGTCTCGGCGGGTGTGCGCCGCATCGAGGGGCTGACCGGTGAAGCGGCACGCCTGTTCATGGAAGAGCAGATGGGCTTTGGCCGTTCAGCCGCCGAGGCTTTGAAGATCCCCGCGGCAGACCTGCCGGCGCGTGTGGCGGCCATGCAGGACGAGCGCAAGAAACTCGAGCGTCAGCTGGCCGAGGCCAAGAAACAGCTCGCCATGGGCGGAGGTGGCGGCACAGCGCCTGCCGGACCGGAAGATATCAATGGCACCAAATTCATCGGCCGTGTGGTCGAGGGCGTTGGCGGCAAGGACCTGCGCGGTCTAGTCGACGAGGCGAAGACCTCTATGGGATCGGGTATTGCCGTGTTCATAGGCGTCAATGATGGCAAGGCCGCCCTGGCGGTGGGTGTGTCTGACGACCTGACCGCCACCTTCAGCTCTGTTGATCTCGTGCGCGCCGGCTCTGCTGCAGTCGGTGGCAAGGGTGGCGGTGGTCGGCCTGATTTCGCGCAGGCCGGTGGACCTGACGGGAGCAAGGCAGAGGATGCCCTGGCCGCGATCCGCGCGGTGATTGCCGGCTAATGGCGCGCAGGGGAAAACCATCGAGTGATTGCCAGCTCGTCGGAGAGAAATCTGCGGCTCGGCTCATCCTAGAGGCCCGAGAGAGCTTCAACGCAGCGCTGGCTGCACGCGACATGGCCGCGATCGAGCGTGTTCTGGGAGAGGACGTTGTTCTGGTTCCGGGGGATGACGCGCAGCTGATTGCAGGCCGCGCCGCCCAGCTGGAGGCCTGGCAGTCGATTTACGACAGCATGGACCAGGTCCACTATCTTCGCGCGCCGGCGCGTATCGAAGTGTCGGAAGACGGGCATCTGGCGGCCGAGACCGGTCGCTGGACAGGCGGCTGGACCAGCCAGGGCATGCAGATTTCCTATATGGGGCGGTATTTCGCCAAATGGCGGCTGGACGAGCTGGACTGGAAAATCGAGGCGGAAACCTTTGTCACGATCAAGCGCACGGGCGGCATGCTCTGATCAGGCCACGCGGCTATCCTTGCCCGTCAAAAGCCATTGTCGTGCGTCCGCCTCAGTCGAAAAGCTGCGTTCCTGCCGGCCAAGCACCTGGGTGGCTTTCTTTTCCCAATAATAGAGAAGGGCTCGCGCCATTTCGTCTCCGCAGACGATGGCCGCCCGCGATGCGGTGCGACCATGGTCCAGATCGCATTGGCGAACGAAGTCCGCGAACTGAACGGCCATGTCGGGGGTGAAGGCGCCCAGCCCCAGGCGGGTGAGGACACTCATGCTCATGAGGTCGGGGGCCCAGTCGGGGTGTTCAAAACGTTGGGCATACCCCACGCGCAAGGCGTCAAGTGATGTCTCGCCACCAATGCGCCAGATGCACAGGCGGTCTTGGGTATCGATTTCCAACTGGGACAACACGGCGTTCAACACTCCCGGCTCGGTCGGCATTGAGAATAGCGATATGCGCGCAGGAGTGGCCGTTTAAGTTATGAGACTTGCCCCAGCCAGAGCAGCGCCTCTTCAACGGTCTCGAAAATTCGCTCCTCGGTCACCAGTTCCGGTTCGGAGATATGCTCGTAAAAGCTGAGAATTCCAGCCTGTAATTCACTGTCCATCACCGTGGCGGCCTTGGAGGTGATGCCCTGGCGGTATTGGTCATCCAGCGCCTTGAAGCGTCGCACCATATCCTGCACAGCCGACGTGGAGAGTTCGGACAGGTCGATTTTCTCGTAGACCAGCAAATGGTCGAAATGCGGTGATCAGTCCGGGTGCGTGAGGCATTCCCGATAGACCGCTTCCGCTGTCTGCGCGGTCAAGACGCCTCGGATGCGCGACCGCACCAGCTGCCTGTCCGTATCGATGACTAGATCGTGTTGCATGCCAGCTTACCCCTCGCTCCAGCCATGGCATCGTTTGCCCAGGATCGACAAACAAAAAAGGCGGAGCCAAAGCCCCGCCTTTTCATGCATATTCTCGAGCGCTTACGCGTCGACAGCCATGGCGGCCTTGAAGTTTTCGTCGACCTTTTCCAGGAAGCCCTCGGTGGAGAGCCAACCCTGCTTGTCGCCGACCAGGAGTGCGAGGTCCTTGGTCATGTAACCGCTTTCAACAGTCTTGATGATGGTGCTCTCGAGCGTCTCGGCGAACTTCATCACCTGCTCATTGCCGTCCATGCGGCCGCGGTGGGAGAGGCCACGCGTCCAGGCAAAGATGGAAGCGATGGAGTTGGTGGAGGTCTGCTCGCCACGCTGATGCTGGCGGTAGTGACGGGTGACGGTGCCGTGTGCGGCTTCCGCTTCAACCGTCTTGCCATCCGGAGACATCAGGACAGAGGTCATCAGGCCGAGGGAGCCGAAGCCCTGGGCCACGGTGTCGGACTGAACGTCGCCGTCATAGTTTTTGCAAGCCCAGACAAAACCACCGGACCATTTCATGGCTGCTGCAACCATGTCGTCGATCAGACGGTGCTCGTATGAAATGCCCTTCGCCTGGAAAGCGTCCTTGAACTCGCTGTCGAAGATCTCCTGGAAGATGTCCTTGAAGCGGCCGTCATAGGCTTTCAGGATCGTGTTCTTCGTGGACAGGTAAACCGGCCAGCCACGCTGCAGGCCGTAATTCATGCTGGCGCGCGCGAAATCCTTGATGCTCTCGTCCAGGTTATACATGCCCATGGCAACGCCGGAGCTCGGGAAGTCAAAGACTTCGCGTGTGACTGGCTCGGAACCGTCTTCCGGCACGAAGGTCATGGTCAGCTTGCCCGGCTTGTCGACCAGGAAGTCGGTAGCACGGTACTGGTCGCCAAAAGCGTGACGGCCGATGACCATCGGCTGCTGCCAGCCCGGAACCAGGCGCGGAACATTGGAGATGACGATCGGCTCGCGGAAGACAACTCCACCCAGGATGTTGCGGATGGTGCCGTTCGGGGAGCGCCACATCTTCTTGAGATCAAACTCTTCGACGCGGGCTTCGTCCGGCGTGATGGTGGCGCATTTTACGCCCACACCATAGTGTTTGATGGCTTCGGCAGCTTCAACGGTGATCTGGTCGTCCGTCTCGTCACGCTTGGTGACCGAGAGGTCGTAATACTTAAGATCAATGTCGAGATAGGGCAGGATCAGCTTGTCCTTGATCATCTGCCAGATGATGCGGGTCATTTCATCGCCGTCGAGTTCGACGACCGGTGTATCGACTTTGATCTTCGCCATGATGTTCTGCTTTCTTTTCGGACGTGGTGTATAGGCGCTAGAACGCACCTGGAATGATTTGCGCGCTCTCTAGCATTGGTGCGCGAGAAGGTGAAGAGGCGGCTCCATGAGTGCAGACACACAGACCCCGGCGATTATCCTGCATTCGCCCCAGATGGGCGAGAATATCGGCGCTGCAGCGCGTGTGATGGGTAATTTTGGCCTGCCGGACCTGCGGATCATCAATCCCCGCGATGGTTGGCCGAATGACAAGGCCTTTTCCATGGCCGCCGGATCGCCGGTGCTCGATGCGGCGAAGGTCGTGACGGATATGGCGGAGGCTTCGACCGATCTGACGCGGATCTATGCGACCACGGCGCGGCCGCGCGGGATGGAAAAACCTGTCCTGACGGCGCGCCAGGCCATGGCCGAGATTCGCCAGGCCCAGATGGCAGGTGAAAAGGTTGGCATCCTGTTCGGTGCGGAAAAGTCGGGACTGCCCAATGAAGCGGTGGCTATGGCCGATGCGATCATCACCCTGCCGGTGGATCGCAGTTTCTCCTCGCTCAATCTCGCCCAGACGGTGGCCGTGATCGCCTATGAGTGGACAGCGGAAGAGGGCGCTCCCGCGGAGTTCGAGGAAGTGTCGGATCCGGCCAGTCGCGAGGACCTCGAGCGCATGTTTGTACATTTCGAGGACGAGCTGGAACGTGCGGGCTTTTTCTATCCGCCGGAGAAGACGGCCTTGATGACGCAGAACCTGCGCAGCGCCTTCATTCGCGGGCGCTGGACCACGCAAGAGGTGCGCACGTTCCGCGGTGCGGTCAAAGCCCTCGCAATCGGCCGCGGCAAGGCTCGCATTCAGCGGGATGATTGATCAGTCCGCGTTTGCCCGTTCAATGCGCTCGACAGCCGAGTTCAGCGATGACCACTGGCTGGGTGTGAGGAAAATGCTCGGCTGGGCTTCCGGGGAGGGCGGGTTGGCGTCCAGCTCGTCAAACCGTCCGTTGAGGTATTCCACCCACGGATCATCCGTCTGGCCCAGCCAGGCTTCGCGACGCGCATGTAATCCGGCAATCACGGAGTCGACGGTTTCGGTGGTGAGACGCTCGCCAAAATCCTCATGCGGCGCGCCGTTTTCAAGCGGTGTGCCGGCCAGCCAGCTCATGATGCTCTCGCCGACAATATCGCGGTAGTGCGAAGGTTCATGGAACCAGGGACTGGGATGCTCGCCACTTTCATCAGGCGGAGGTGTCGTAGATATCGGACGGAAGCCGGCGAAATCCCACACGCTCAATGCCCCCGCATCAAAACACGCATTGTCCGGGCGGGGGAGGTGGCTGCGCGCGTCGGCCGCAGCCGCAAGATCGCGGCGCATGATTTCTTCGACATAGCCAGAACCAGCGCGCTGCGTGGCTTCCTCCTGCCAGCCATGGCGCGGGTGTATGAAGACTGCGACCTGCTTGTCAGCGGCCAGCAGGGCGTCGATCCCCCGGAAAAGGAATTCGATACGATCCTGGTTGTATTCAAAATTCAGGTAGTAGCGATAACGCTTGTCGACTTCTTCATCGAATTCCGCCCGCATGAGATCTTCACGATAGGCATTGACCCAGGCCGTGTCTTCGCCGCCGGTCATATTGTCGATGAAGGTCTGCAATGCGCGGGCAAACGCATGCGGCGCCAGGGCCGTTCGGGTCAGTGACGCTGCGCGGCTACCGCCGTCGAATGTGGTCAACCAATAGGTCGCCTTGGCCAGGGTGTCGGTGCCGAACTCGCGACTGTCGATACCAATGATGACGCACTGAATATTTTCGTTTTCGGCCGCAAGCAGGCTTGCACGGGAGAGTTCAAAAGCGCTGGTGCCGGAAATACCCATATTGGCAAAACCGCCATCCCAGTAGGACAGTTCATCGGGGAAGCCGTCAACGATGCGTGAGCTTCCCATGGCGATGGTGCCGGCCTGGGTCGACATGATTTCGTGCGAGGTCGCAATGCGATAGCCATCTTCGTGCGCGCGGCTCTTGCGGGCATTGATGCCCTCGATCAGAGGCGCACCGCTGACACCATAAGGGTCGATGAACAGCACAAACCCGCCCCAGCCAATCAACCAGGCTGCGAGAGTGATCGCGAAGGCCCTTGCGTAACGCGTCAGGCGCGAGGTGTCGCTAGAACTGGTAATAGATGAACTCCGCTACGGTCCAGGAATTGATAATGGCAAAGAAGAACAGGCTCGCAAGGCCGATAGCCGTGCCGATGCCGGGTTTCCAGCGCGACCCCTTTTGCAGGTCTGATTGCAACCCTTCCAGCGTGCGCGGGTCCAGCGCGTTCTGGAACAGGGAAATTGTATCGGGCAGCCGCCAGATGATCAGCCGGGACAGGACTGCACCGATGAAGGGTTCATCATTGGTCAGCGGTCCGAAGCCGTTCACATAGACCATTGCGGACAGCATTTCGCCCGCTGCCGCAAAGTTCTCGGCTCGGAAAAACACCCAGGCAACCGTCACGAACAGGAAGGTCAGGATGGGCGAAATCCACTTGAAGCCCGGGGCGAACAGGCCGTCGGGTCTGACCCGGTTCAGCCAGTGACACCACGCGAGGGCGAGGCCATGAATGCCGCCCCAGACTACAAACGTCCAGGCGGCACCGTGCCACAATCCACCGAGCAGCATGACCAGGGCCACATTCACGCCAAGACGGAACTGGCCGTGCCGGTTACCGCCCAGCGGGATGTAGAGATAGTCGCGCAGAAAGCGCGACAGGGTGATGTGCCAACGGTGCCAGAAATCGACAATGGAACGCGCGCGATAGGGGGCGTTGAAGTTTGCCGGCAGATGGAAGCCGAACATGCGTGCCAGGCCGAGCGCCATGTCGGAATAGCCGGAGAAGTCGAAGAAAATCTGGAAGGAATAGCTCAGAGCCCAGGCCTCAAGGAAGCCAACGGTCGCGCCATCGGCAGCCGCGTCGAACGCGGAGGAGGCGTAGGGCTCCAGATTGTCCGCAAGGAGCACTTTCTTGGCCAGGCCGATGGCGCATATTGATGCGCCCACTCCCAGATTGTCTGCCAGATTGTCTTTTCGCTCGGTGTCCGCAAATTGGTCACTGATCTGGCTGTGCCGAACAATCGGGCCGGCAATCAGTTGCGGGAAGAAGGCGACAAACAGGGTCTGGTTCAGCCATGCGCCCGGTTCGGTCTGCTTGCGTGAGACATCGACCAGATAGCTGATCTGCTGGAAGGTGAAGAAGGAGATCGCCAAAGGCAGGGGTAGTCCCTGCAACGGGATTTCCGCTCCCGTGATCGTGTTCACATTGCCAATCGCAAATTCGAGATATTTGAAAACACCGATCAGCGCCAGGTTGAAGACGATCCCGCCGGTCAGCCAGTGTTTATTGCGCTGCTTGGCAATCTCGATCGCCAGAAACTGGTTGATGATGATCGATGCACCGAGGATCCCGAGGTAGATCGGGTTCCACCACCCGTAGAAAACGAGGGAGGCGACGGTAAGCACGAAAAGCGCGGCCCGGTGACTGACCTAGCGTCGGACCAGATAATAGAGCGCGAGCGTCGCTGGTAATAAAATGAATAAGAATTCCAGCGAGTTAAATAGCACGCCTACCCCTGTCCCTGCGAGTGTTGCCTCCCTTGTCGATGCTATAGACGGACGGGCAATGACTGACAAGTAGGAGCGCGCACAGCGCGAATTACGACCTTGAAACAGTTCCTTGGAGCGAATTGGTCGGCGTGATGCAACCAAACCTTAGGGTTTTTCTGTTTCATTGATCACTGGGATGGATAACCGGGTTAAAATAGTGTCTGACGCGCCGCACACATACGACACTGCCAAAATGGCCGAGTTTGTTTCGCGACTTGCTGCGGAAGGCGTGCATGCCAGCGATGCCATGTCGGCGATCTCTTCCCAGTTCGCGCTCGGCGGGGCTGACTCCCGTGAAATCGTCGAGGCCAGCGGCCATTGGGAAGCCGAGCTGGCCCAGTCCGCAGTGCTCAAGGACCTGTTCCTGAACCTGCTGGACGAGGATGACAGCGACGCGGCCTGACTGCGGACTCGAAAGCCAGCTTTTCAATACGGCAATTCTGATAGATTGACCCCGGAGTGATTCACCTTGGGGCAGCTGGCCCGTGATTGATTTTGTTATCGGCGTGGGATCGGTGCTCGCAGCCTTGCTGCTGGCAGCACAAATGCGTGAGCGGGGCAGGGCAGACCTGCTGTGGTCCCGGCTCTGGTTCGCTCTTGCCTTGCTCACTTTCCTCGGATTTGTTCTCGCGCGTTCCTTCGCCGACATTGCCGGCTTCTGGGCGGCCCTGATCTACACGACGGCGCTCGTTGCGCTTTATCCGGTTCAATACCTGCATGTGCGCGCGGTGACAGGCGCACCCGCTCGTGTTCTCTGGCCGCATGTGCTGCCACCGCTGAGCAATGTCGTGCTGATTGCCGGACTGCACGCGATGTCCGGGGCTCGCATGGATGTTGGCTTGCTGGCCGTGGATTCGCCTCAGTGGTCCTGGATTAACGCGCTGACCATGATCGTGATCGCCATCTTGGCCGCGTATCCGGCGCTGTCCCTGCGCCGCTTGCTGAATGCCCGCCGTGCCATCGCCTTTCGACAGGGCAATACAGCGGCAAAGCGGTTTGACTGGCTGATCGCCTGGTGTGTGGCAACCTTCCTGTCAGTCATCGGAGGCTGGGCGAGCGATCTGGGGTCCCAGTTCGGCTTCATTACCATCGATGCGGTCGCCTGGGTTACATTCGGGACGCTGGCCGTGCAGCTCTTGCTGGTCGGTTTCTTCGTCACCGGGACCAGCATGGCGTTCTCGCCCATGCCGGAGACAAGACGCACCGATGCGGACATCGACTTTGAGCGCCTGACCGCCCACTTCCAGGAAGCCCGGCCTTATTTGCAATCCGGTTTGTCGGCAGAGCGTCTCGCCGAGAGCCTCGACTGGACTTTGCCGCGCCTGACGCAGGCGATCCGAAGCGGCGGGGCCGGCCACTTCAATGACTATCTCAACCGCTGGCGTGTCGAGCAGGTCATTGACGACATCCAGTCCGGAGCCGACAGCCCTGTACTCGAGCTGGCGCTTGATGCGGGCTTTGGCAGCAAGTCTTCCTTCAACGAGGCGTTCAAGCGGCACACAGGGCTGACCCCGACCGAGTTTCGGCGACGGTCCGGGACGTCCGGATAAAATCCGGACGTCCGGATTTCACCGGTCGAGCCAATCGAGGCGACCGCGTTCTCACACGGCGACAATCTCCGATCACAACGTTTGAACAGTGATTGGAGCCTACCCGATGTCAGACCCTGTTTCCTCTCGGCCAGACCTGCCGGGCTTTGCCATCTCGCCGGCTGACGCGCAGCGCCGATGGCTGGATCAGATCGCGGCCATCGCCTGCGTCATGCTGGTGATCGTTGGCATGTATTGGGGCGGGGATGTCGCCCTGCATTTCATGCGTATCGATTTCAATACGGTGTTCGGCGGGATCTTGATGGAGCTGTGCTATCCCCACGGTTCCGACACCGCGCCGGACCCCGACTTTACCCAGGCTTCCTGGGTCAATGCCGAGTTCTTTGCCTATCAATATGGCGGCGTGGTCGTCGTGCTGGTGCTGTTGGGACTGGTCGGCCGCCGCTTGCGCGTGCGCGATCTGGGTATCACGACTGGTCAGCGCAATCTGGGCCAGCTCATCGTCATCGGCGTGACGGCGGGCGCCGTCGCCAATATCGCATCGACTGTGATCTTCGCCGGCAAGGAATTGTTCCCGCTGGGCGATGACACGCCCTTCTGGTGGGCGATGGACCGGGTCGAGTGGGACCTGGACATGTGGATCTTCATGGCCGTGGGCAGCTACGTCCTGGTTCCCCTGCTCGAGGAGTTTGCCTATCGCGGAGGCATGCTGGGCTTCATGGCCCGTGCCTTTGCACCGGGTGCAGCCCTGCTGGGCGTTGGCATCCTGTTCGCGGCGATGCACAGCCAGTACTGGTCGCTCGGTCCCATTGGCATGATCACGCTGGTCGGGGTGATCTATGCGGGGGTGATCTTCGGCTACGTCTTCCTGCGCACCGGCTCGCTGGTGCCGGCTATTATCGCGCACGCCATGATCAATGTGCCCGTGGCGCTGGAATATGAATGGCTGCGCGTCGGGCTGACGGTGGCGGTTATCCTGATCGCACGCCGCCAGATCTGGGAGGCGGGGCGGCGCATTGCCAGCAGTCTGTGGAGCGTGGATACGCTTCACCTTGGCCTGCTGGCCGCCATGACCTATGCCGGTTACTGGGCGTTGACGATGCATTGGCAGGTGGATCGCAAGATCATCGAGATCTGTGTTCTTGTTGCGGCTCTTGGGCTGGTCTTCCTGGCTGGTCGCCGCAAGGTGTCCGACCCCGCGCTACAATGACCGCACACACGCATTGACTTTCCCTGTCAGGGCTGTAGAAACCCCGCTTCTCGCGCGAGCATGTGCTGGCGCGGGAGGTACGGGTGATGTGTGAACCGCCGTTTCAATTGCGGGCCTCAATAGGGAGGCCGCCGGGCCACATCGAAATAGAGAGACTGATGTCAAAGCGTCATTCGCAAAAATATAAAATCGACCGCCGTATGGGTGAAAACCTCTGGGGTCGTCCGAAATCTCCGATCAACTCCCGTCCGTACGGCCCGGGTCAGCACGGCCAGCGCCGCGCCGGCAAGCTGTCTGACTTCGGTATCCAGCTGCGCGCCAAGCAGAAGCTGAAGGGTTACTACGGTAACATCACCGAAAAGCAGTTCCGTCGTACGTATGACGAAGCCGCTCGCCGCACCGGCAACACCGCCGAGAACCTGATCGGCCTGCTGGAATCCCGTCTGGACGCTGTCGTTTACCGCGCCAAGTTCGTTCCGACCGTTTTCGCAGCCCGTCAGTTCGTCAACCACGGCCACGTCCTGGTCAATGGCGTCAAGACGAACATCCCGTCCTACCGCTGCAAGCCGGGCGACGTCATCGAAGTTCGCGAGAAGTCCCGCTCCATGGCTCTGGTCCTGGAAGCGCTGGAAAGCGCCGAGCGCGATATTCCGGACTATGTCGACCTCGACCCGAAAGCCATGAAGGTCACCTATGTGCGAATGCCGGAACTCGCGGAAGTTCCTTACGCTGCACAGATGGAACCGAACCTGGTTGTCGAATTCTATTCCTCGTAATCACGATGACATCCGAGTTCAAAAGAACCCGCCTGGCTATGCCGGGCGGGTTTTTTTATTGGACCATCAATCGGCGTAATCCGGTCACGCCGAAGATGATTGCTATTCCGATCGCCGGTGACCAAAAAGGTGCCCCCGGGTCCCATATTGGTGCAAGCAACGGAAATACGCTCGTCGATATCCAGCCGGCCAACCCAACGAGAACCAGCCCTACGAAACGTAGCGCCGTATGCCCGCCGGGCGGAATGCGCGGTTTAGCTCGCATCGACGAGTGGACGATTAATGCAACGCCGCTAAAGGTCCCGATCACTCCAATGACCGCGACAAGCGGTGGCGGAGGTGATGGTGCGAATATGTGCGCGAGATGTATCGTGGCGGATGCGATGCTCGAGAAAGCGAAAATGACCCAGCCAAAAGTTTGAGTTTTCATGAGCTTTAAGGCGTCTTTGTGGGAAATGCGTGAGCTTCGTATCCTGTCAGGCCAGATCGCGCGAGCTGACCGATGTCCCAAACACCCGGTGCCCGATGAACATCAGCACCGTCAGGGCCAGGGCGCTGGCGATCGAGGTGATGGTCGGCAGGTGGAGCACGGTCGACATCATCACGCGCTCTTCGCTGACCGCGGTGAGAGTGTGCTCGTAAGTGCGCCAGACATAAACCAGGGCGGGCAGGAGTGTCATGGCACCGGCTCCGAACAAGGTTGTGGCGGCAAACAGCGAGAAACGATTGCTGGTGTGCCAGGTTTTCCAGACCGCAGACAATCCTGTGGCAACGGCCAGCGGGGGCAATGCCAGATAGATGATCCAGGCCATCGGCCAGAGCAGGCTCCCGCCAGGGCTCGCCGGCTGGGCCACGCTGTCCACGAGGACGGTGAAAACAACAAACATCGCCAGATAAAGCGACGCTCCGAGAAAAGCATACACCGCGCGAGACTTGGTCATGGCTCGGCCCTCCGGTTTCCGGTGAAGTGGGATAGTGGAGGTGAATCCAATTCATACAACCCCTGGATCAGGACTGCTCGAAACCGCGGCGTTAACGCTCAACGCTGAGGCGACTTCTGCAGCGACTTTCCCCCAATCGGACACAAGGGATTGATCGGGAGGGCTATTCGCGCTTTTCTTGCAATGTCGAAATGGCGCGGGGCTAATCGCCGTTCGACAAATTGGGGTAAATGGGGAAATCGGGGGCTAATATGACCTGGCGTGTTTTACCGGTAGCTGGCCTTGTGCTGGCCTGTGCGGCGTGTAGTTCCACTCCGGATGATGCAGAGCGATCAAGCTTCCTGCCGACGCTGCCGAGCTTGCCCTCCATGCCCAGCATGTCGATCTCCGACATTTCCATTCCCGGCACCAATCGCCAGGCTCCGGCCGTCGATCCGGCGCTGGAAAGCGTGATCTACTGGCGGGTTATCGAGGACGACATTCTCGTCATTCACGCCAATACTCAGGGCTGCACCTCGCGGTCCGATTTCGACGTCTCGGTGAGTCAATATCATGATGACGTCTATACGGTGTCGATCAGCCGCGAAGAGATTGATCGTTGTGCCGAGGACATCCCGTGGGGCATCCAGCTTGGCTTTGGCTTTGAAGAGCTGGGGGTTCCGCACGGCGGGCAGGTGATCGTCCTCAATCCGCTTGATGATCGGGCCTGGGACTGGAACCCTTACGCGCAGCGACGTCAGATGGCCGCCCGCTAGCGCGGTGTGACCTCGACACGGTCCGGGTAGAATCCGAGACGATTCCGGATTGGCGCGACGGCCTCGAACGGCGTCTCATACGTCCAGACAGCATTCTCCAGCCGTTCTCCGCTCTCGAGCGTGAGATGGAAATAATTCGCTTCGCCCTTGTATGGACACCAGCTTGTATGTTCGGAGCGCTCGAGCAATCGCGGTTCGATGGCCTGACGATCGACATAAAGAACGGGCGCGTACACGTGTTCTTTCAGTTCGATTGCCTGTGCTTCGCTGGCGAGAAGCTCGCCGCGCGCACTGACCACGACATCAATCTCCTGATCGGAGATATGGATCGGGTGTTCCGGTCCTGGCTGCAGGACCGGTCGGTTGGTGTCAGTCATGGCAGGTGTCCTTTGGACTAGGCGGCCTCGATCAGGCCCTGCTCGCGCAGATAGGTCTGCAACTCACCCGTCTCGAACATTTCCTTGACGATATCGCAGCCGCCAACAAACTCGCCCTTGATGTAGAGCTGCGGGATGGTCGGCCAGTTGGAGAAGGTCTTGATGCCTTCACGAATGCCGTCATCCTCGAGCACGTTGACGCTCTCGAAATCGACCTGGAGGTGGTCGAGAACGCGGGCGACGACAGAGGAGAAACCGCATTGCGGGAAGATCGGTGTGCCTTTCATGAAGAGCACAACATCATTCGTCTCGATGGTGGATTTGATGTGATCCTGGACGGTTTCCGTCATGTCGAACTCCTTGGTCGTCTGGCGCTAGAGCTAGGGGCTGGACGGCGATCCTTCAAGACCTGCCTGCCGGGCATTTGCGTCCAGATGTTTCAAACGTGTTGTCAGGGATACTACGCTATCACTCAAGGGGTGATCGAGCGCCCAGGACAGTGATTTCTGCGGACTGCGGCCGCTGGGCGCCGCGTTTCGCCCCAGCAGAGACTGCTTGATGTGGCGCGCGAAGTACCAGGCAGAAGAGGGGCTTAGGGGAAGGCGCGCGGATTTCGCGGAGCCTTTCATGACTTCGATACCGATCAGCGACAGCCCTGCTTTTTTGCAGCGCTCCAGCCGTTCCAATTCCCCAGCCGTCAACTCGGGATTGAGCGGCGCCATGATCGCGTCCATGGCCGGTATGCGGGTGGCCACCTCCAGCTCCGCCCCGCGGCCGCAAATGCCGAGATGACGGATCATGCCCCGCGCCTTGAAGGCCTCGAGATGGCGAATGAGTTTGTCGGTCAGCTCTTCCTCGGCCGGGCCGTGCAGCAGCAGGAGGTCGACATGGTCGGTCTGTAGGCGCGCCAGGCTCTCCTTCAGCGACATTTCGACGGCGCCGGCGGAAAAGTCACGATGCCCGCCCGCATGGATGCCGGCCTTGGTGCACACAAAGACCTTGTCGCGCCGGATGCCCCGAAGGGCCTGGCCCAGCCGTTTTTCCGCGCGTCCCGCGCCATAGGCTGGACCGGTGTCAAACAGGGTGACACCCAGATCAACCGCCCGGTGAACCAGGTCACGGGTCTGCGATACTGAGCCGATCAGGCTGGCATGCGGTCCTGTGACTCCGAAACCCAGTCTCGCGAAGGCGGGGTGATCAATCATGCATCGGGCACTCGGGTCTCCAGCGCCAGGGCGTGGAGTTCATTGCCCATCTTGGTGCCCAGCGCGGCATAGACCAGCTGGTGCTGGGCCACGCGCAGCTTGCCCCGGAAAGCCTCGCTGGTGACAACCGCCTTCCAGTGATCATTATCGCCCGCCAGGTCTTCCATCTCGATCTCGGCATCCGGAATTCCGGCCTTGATCAGGGCGATAATCTCATCGGCAGGCATGGGCATGGCGGGCGCTCCGGGCAAAGATGACGAATAGTTCACGAAAGCTCACGCGGAGCCTCGTCTTAGTGAAGGAATGTGTTGGCAGTTGCGCTTTCCTGCAAGGGCGGAAACAGCCATATCTCAGCCGGCTGGAAAAACAGGAGGCTGCCTTGAACCCGATCTTTGCTGTGAAACTCGTTACCCGTCTCTCGCTGGGGATGCTCAATCTCGCTCTGGTCTTTGCCGTTCTGAGTGGTGTGGCCATGGCCGGCGATCAGTATGTCGACCGCGAGGGCCGACCCGTGGGTGGCTATGATGTGGTCAGCTATCATACCGAAGAAATGCCGCTGGAAGGGCTGGACAGCATCACCGCGGAGTACAATGGCGCAACCTGGTATTTCGCCACGGAAGCCAATCGCGATCTCTTTGTGGCTTCACCGGACGTCTATGCGCCCGCCTATGACGGGCACTGTGCCTATGCGCTGGCCCATGATCGCAAGGTGCGCACGGACCCGTTGGCCTATCAGGTCGTTGACGGCGTGCTCTACATGAATTTCTCAGCCAATATCCAGCGTAGCTGGGAAGAGGATATTCCCGGCTATACCGAGCGTTCCGAAGCCCACTGGCCGGACCACGAGCCGGAACCGGCCGCCCGCCCCAGCCGCTGGTTCTGATCCATTACAGAAAATTGGGTTCGGTCCGGGCTGCGGATCTGGCATGGTGGCCCCAAAGCATAACCGGGGAACATTATGCGTATTACTGCACTGCTTTCATCCGCAGCCTTTCTTGGCCTGGCTGCCTGTTCATCCGTCGCAGCGGGCCCGTCCAGCGATTATGACGGTCTGGACCGGGCTCAGTTGCTCGACGATCTGCAGATCCTGGCATCCGACATGATGCAGGGTCGTGAGGCCGGCACACCGGGCAATGCCCTGGCCCGCGGCTATATCATCGAGCGCCTGGAAGGCATCGGTGTTGATCCGGTGGGAGAGAGTTTTGAACACCCGTTCGAATATTCCTTCCGCCGTGGTCCGGGCGAGCGCCTGCCGGGTGTGAACATCCTCGCCGAGATCGAAGGCACCAGTGACAGCGACCACGTTATGGTGCTGACGGCGCATTTCGACCATGAAGGCATGCGCGATGGCCAGATCTGGAATGGTGCCGACGATAATGCGTCCGGCGTTGCAGCCCTCCTGGCCCTGGCCGAGGACTTTGCCGAGAACCCGCCGGAACATGATCTGATCTTCGTCTTTGTCGATGCCGAGGAGCGGGGCCTGCAGGGCGCACGCGCCTTCGTCGCCAATCCGCCGGTGCCGGAAGAAAACATCGTCTTCAACCTCAATCTCGACATGGTCGCGATGTCAGAGGATCGCATCCTGTGGGCCGTGGGCACGTATCACTATCCCTTCCTCAAGCCGATGGTTGAGCGTGTCGCCGAGCGCGCCAACGTCAACCTGCCAATGGGCTATGACGAACCCGGTGGCCCGCCCGGCAGTGACTGGACCATGCTGACCGACAGTGGCGCCTTCCATGCGGCGGGCATTCCCTTCATCTATCTGGGCGTGGATTTCCATCCGCACTATCACCAGCCGTCGGACACCTATGAGAACATGACGCTGGAGTTTTTCCAGGATGCCACAGAGACCATTCTGGATTTCGCGCGGGAGGCCGACGCCAATCTCGGCATGATTGCCGAGGAAAGCGGCCGCTAGTGCAAACGCAGCTCCTGAATATTTTCACTGTTTGGTAGCACTCGGAAAGTATTGAATTCGCATGGGGCGAGTTCAAAAAATCTGGACCAGAATACTGGGCGCCGTGATTATGGCTCGCGGCGCCTATTCTGTATTCTTCAGTGTGCTGGTCATGCTGGCTCTGGCCGGCGTGTTTGATATCCGCGAATTCGGTCCGGAACTTTCGCGCTATTTCGCCAGCGCCAATCCCATGGTCGTCATCGCCTGGTGTGTCTATGCCTGCGCCTACATGGTGGCCGGTGTCGCCGTTGTGCTGGACCGGCGCATCCTCGCGCTGACGCTCTACAGCATCGGCTACGCGATCGACATCACACTCTGGCTGTCGGTGCATTCGGTCAGTTTCAACGCAGATGCCGCTCCGGCCTGGGCGTCACTGGCGGATCTGTTTTTCAATGTGTTTGACCTGGCCGCGCTGATGGTCCTGACCTATCGGGTGATGGTCGCGCGCCCTATCGCCAGTTCCATTCACCGCCTGGGGCCCGGCAAATAAAAAGCCCCGCTGCGAGAGCGGGGCTTTGTGACTTACTCGGCGGCCTCAGCAGCTGGTTCCATCAGCTCAGGCAACCAACCCTCCCAGGCCGCACGCAGGCGGTCCAGTTCGAGATGATGAGCGCCGTTGACGCTCACGGCCGTACCACCGGCCAGGCCGACAACCTGGATGTCGATGTTCTCGGCCTTGGCGTCCTGGATGATGGCGATGGCATCATCCTTTTTCGCTGCCAGCAGGTAGCGCGCCTGGTCTTCACCAAACAGGAAGCCATGCATCGGAACGTCGCTGTCGGCATCGTGCGCCAACTTGATGCCGGTGCCCGAGGCCAGGGCCATATCCGCTGCAGCACAGGCCAGACCACCATCGGACAGGTCGTGACAGGCGCTGATGCGGCCGGCACGGATCTGGCCGCGCACGAAATTGCCATTGGATTTTTCAAGGTCGAGATGAACCAGCGGAGCTCCGCCTTCCTCGCGGCCCTCGATCACACGCAGATAGGTTGATGCGCCCATGGCGCCGGTCGTCTTGCCCACGACCATCAGGATGTGGCCTTCGGTCATGCAGCCAAAGCCGGCACGCTTGTCCATGTCCGGGATCAGGCCGACGCCGCCAACCGCCGGGGTCGGCGGAATGGCAACGCCATTAGTCTCGTTGTAAAGGCTGACATTGCCGGACACGACCGGGAAGTTGAGCGCGGCACAGGCCTGCGCCATGCCTTCAACACAGCCCACGAACTGGCCCATGATCTCTTCACGTTCCGGATTGCCGAAGTTCAGGCAGTCTGTGATCGCGATCGGATCGGCGCCGGTGGCGGTCAGATTGCGCCAGGCTTCCGCGACGGCTTGCTTGCCGCCCTCGAACGGGTCGGCATAACAATAACGCGGCGTACAGTCGGTGGTGATGGCCAGGGCCTTGTTGGTGCCGTGCACACGCACGATCGCCGCGTCTGACGGATCCTCGGAGCTGGCAGCCGTATCGGCCATCACGTGGCGGTCATACTGGCGCCAGATCCAGGCCTTGGAAGCCATGTTCGGGCTGGACATCAGCTTGAGCAGGACCTCGCCCATGTGAGACGGCTGGGCCACGTCCTTGGCGTTGATCTGGGCGCGCACTTCCGGAGCGAAGTAGGGCCGCTCGTATTTCGGTGCATCATCGGCCAGCGGCGCGACGGGGATGTCACAGACAATCTCGCCCTTGTGCTCGAGCACCATGCGGCCGGTATCCGTCGTCTCGCCGATCACGGCGACGTCGAGTTCCCATTTTTCAAAGATCGCCTTGGCCACGTCTTCGCGGCCCGGCTTCATGATCACCAGCATGCGCTCCTGGCTTTCAGAGAGCATCATTTCATAGGTGGTCATGTTCTCTTCGCGCTGCGGCACGTCATCCATGATCAGCTTGATGCCGATACCGCCCTTGTCCGCCATTTCGACGGAAGAGGAAGTGAGGCCGGCGGCGCCCATATCCTGGATCGCGGCGATGGCGTCCGTGGCCATCAGCTCGAGACAGGCCTCGATCAGCTTTTTCTCGACGAAGGGGTCACCAACCTGGACGGTCGGACGCTTCTCTTCGCTCTCATCGTCAAACTCGGCCGAGGCCATGGTCGCACCATGAATGCCGTCGCGGCCGGTCTTGGAACCGACATAGACGATCGGCTGGCCCGGCTCGGCGCCGCGGGCGTAGAAGATATTGTCCGTCTCCGCCAGGCCAACGGCCATGGCATTGACGAGGATGTTGCCGTTATAACCCTCGTGGAAATTGGTCTCGCCGCCCACGGTCGGGACGCCGACACAGTTTCCGTAACCCCCGATACCGGCAACAACGCCGCCCACCAGGTGCTGGGTCTTTTCATGGTCCGGTGCACCGAAGCGCAGCGCGTTCAACAGCGCGACGGGACGCGCGCCCATGGTGAAGACGTCGCGCAGGATACCGCCCACGCCCGTCGCCGCACCCTGATAGGGCTCGATGTAGGACGGGTGATTGTGGCTCTCCATCTTGAAGATGGCGGCCTGGCCGTCACCGATATCGATGACGCCGGCATTCTCGCCCGGACCCTGGATAACTTTCTCGCCCGAGGTCGGGAATTTGCCCAGGTGGGCGCGGGAGGATTTGTAGGAACAGTGCTCCGACCACATGACCGAGAAAATGCCCAGCTCAACCATGTTGGGCGCCCGGCCCAGACGGTCGAGGATGATGGCGTATTCCTCGTCATTGATACCGTGTTCGGCGACGATTTCGGCAGTGATGCCTTCAGCGTATTGGGTCATGGGTTCAGTCCGCAAAGGTGAAGCGGAGAGCGCGTTGCTCTCTAAAGAGAAGGGCCGATTTCAGCGCGGATAGCGCTTCTTCCGACTCTGTCGCGAGTGCGAGTTGAGCTCGAGCTAGATCAACCGATTGGATGGCAAGCAACATACTCGCCGTCGTTGTCACATTCGGGATTAGGAGATGCTGCGTTTCCCAATCCAAAGCACCATCGGTGCGCGTAGAAGTTTGCACCCTATCAAGTCCCGCTGCGATGTCCGCAGCAACAAGGCCGCTGTACCATGTCACGCAATCGTCAAGTGCGGTCTCCACAGTCGAGGCTTGGCACTGAAATGCAACAAAGGCATCACCGGACGAGACGTCGAAGAAGACTGCTGACACGGACCCGAAAGCAGACTCGCGATCATCGATCACGACCCGTTCTTCGATTCCGTCCCCGTCTATATCAAACGAGCTGAAACCGATGACATTGGCTTCTATACTGGGCGTCGAGCGGCTACCCTGACGCGGCACGCTCGCGCTGTACGAACCGTCTTCCGCTACTTGGATAAGCGTGCAAGGCGGTACGCAAACATCAGCGCTCGTAGAGGCTAACGCTAACAGGGCAGAGCTTAGGATCGCAGCCAGGGACAATTACGCACTCCCCAGCAGGGATTCAAACAGTGCAAGGCCGTCCGTGCCGCCATGCTTTTCGTCTACTGCGCGCTCCGGGTGAGGCATCATGCCCAGGACATTGCCCTGTTCATTCATCACGCCGGCGATGTCGCGCTGGGAACCGTTCGGATTATTGCCATAGCGGAAGACGACCTGGCCTTCGCCCTCGATGCGGTCGAGAGTCTCGGCATCGGCGAAATAATTGCCGTCATGGTGAGCGATCGGAATGATCAGCTCTGAGGTCGAGCCATAACGCGAGGTAAAGCGCGTATTGCCGTTATCGATCTTCAGCGGGGCTTTCTCACAGACAAAGGTGAGGCCCGCATTACGCATCAGCGCGCCGGGCAAAAGACCGCTCTCGGTGAGGATCTGGAAGCCGTTGCAGACGCCCAGAACCGGTGCACCGGTTGCGGCATGCGCGACAACCGCCGGCAGGATGGCCGAGCGCGAGGCCATGGCCCCACAACGCAGATAGTCTCCGTAGGAGAAACCCCCCGGGATCATGACGAACTCGGTGCCCTCGGGCAGTTCGCTCTCCTGATGCCAGACCATGGCCGGTTTCTCGCCGGTCACACGTTCAATGGCATCATGGGCATCACGGTCACAGTTTGAACCGGGAAAGACGATGACTGCGGATTTCATGGCCCGCTCCGTTTTACGCGATTTCGATCGAGTAGCTCTCGATCACCGGGTTGGAGAGAAGCTTCTGGCACATCTCGTCGACACGGGCCTTGGCTGCGTCGGCATCATCGCCGGTCAGGTCCAGCTCGATCAGCTTGCCCTGGCGGGCGGCCGTGACTTCCTCATAACCCATATTGTGCAGGGCGCCGGCAACAGCCGCACCTTGCGGGTCGAGAACACCGGGTTTCAGGTAGACGTGGATTTTGGCTTTCACTTTGAGCCCTCATCAGTAGTCGTGGCGTCAGCGGTCATGGCGACCACATTGTTTTCTTTCATAATGCCCAGGCGGCGGGCGACGTCGGCATAGGCCTCGGTCACATTGCCCAGATCGCGACGGAAGCGGTCCTTGTCCAGCTTCTCATCGGATTCCATGTCCCAAAGACGGCAGCTGTCCGGGCTGATCTCGTCGGCCAGGATAATACGCGGCACTTCATTGTCGAAAATGCGGCCGAATTCCAGTTTGAAATCCACCAGGCGGATACCGGCTCCGGCAAACAGTCCGCACAGATAGTCATTGGTGCGGAAGGCGGTGGAGACCATCTCGTCCATTTCGTGCGGAGCGGCCCAGCCAAAGGCGTTGATATGCTCTTCCGCGATCATCGGGTCGCCGAGATCGTCATTCTTGAAATAGAACTCCACAATCGGGCGCGGCAGCGGGTCGCCCTCGGTCAGGCCCAGGCGCTTGGCGATGGACCCGGCGGCGACATTGCGGATGACCACTTCCAGCGGCACGATCTCGACCTGGCGGACGAGTTGTTCGCGCATGTTCAGGCGCTTGATGAAGTGCGTATTGATGCCGATCCGCTGAAGACCGAGGAAGATGTGCTCGGAGATACGGTTATTGAGAACACCCTTGCCCTCGAGGGTGGCGTGTTTCTCACCGTTAAAGGCCGTGGCGTCATCCTTGAAGTACTGGACGAGCGTGCCCGCCTCAGGACCTTCATAGAGAATCTTGGCCTTGCCTTCGTAGAGTTTTTTGCGACGGGACATCAGCGACGCTCCTGCAGGGGCCGGATACCGTATCAGGCCTATAAAAAGCGTGGCGCGGCCCGACTCAGTGACGGACCGCGCTTCGAGCGCGGAAACTAGCCGCACAGCCCATTATTCGCAATGCCGGGACGCCGCAGTGTCGCAGCCTGTTTCACAGGCGTTGATTTCCCCGTGGGGGCAAGCTAACGAGACTATCAAACACCATCCTTCAGGGAGACTGCCATGTCCGGCCTCGACGATCGCGAAAACGCGTTTGAAAACAAATACGCCCACGATCAGGAAATGGAATTCAAGGCGAATGCTCGCCGCAATAAACTGCTGGGCCTGTGGGCTGCAGGCGAACTCGGTCTGGACGGCGATGCCGCCGAGGACTACGCGAAATCCGTCATCGTGGCTGATTTCGAGGAAGCCGGCGATGACGATGTCTTCCGCAAGGTCCGCGCTGACTTCGACGAAAAGGGCGTTGAGCTGTCCGACCACCTGCTGCGCAAGCAGATGGACGATCTCCTGATCGAAGCCCGCAACCAGATCCAGTCCGAGGGCTGATCCCTCGTCGTGACGGCGGCTCAGTCCGCCGTCACTGCCAGCCACCGATCAATGGCCGCGCGGATATTGTCGCGGTCATAGGCCGTGGTGACAGCCTCGAAGACTTGGCCCGTATCCCGGTCGATCAGCAGCATGAAGCCGGTGCGGCCTTCGAGCTGCAGGAAGACCTCGCTGATACCGGCTTCCTCCGCGCGTTCCCGCAACCCGTCTCGGCGACCCAGCGTGAAATCGAAGCGGATGAACTCGACGGCGGCGTCCTCATAATCCTCGCGCACATCATCGATACGCGGCTCGATAATCCGGCAGGAACTGCACCAGGACGAGCGGAACATCGCCGCAACCAGTCTCGGACGATCCTCGACGACGTCGGCCTGGGCCGCCGTTTCCCATTCCGCGCGGAAAAAGTTCGGAGCCATGAAAATGGCGAGGGCGGCGAGGATGATCAAAGACAGGCGCATGAAATACTCCACAGATAGGACCTAGATAGGGCAGGTCGTGCGTCGCGTCATCTGCGCGTCGGTAACAAGCGCGTCAGCTTGCCATTTTCCGAGGCTGGGCCGGCGCCTTGCTTATGCCTTGGTTATTCCGCCCCTTCCGGCTTGATCAGGCCGGGCAGGCCGTCGATCGACTGGGCATTGCTCTCATAACGCCGCGCCGCCCATTCCTCGTCGGAACGGTGGGCGTTGACGCGCACCAGCTGGTCGCGCTCACCCTTGAATTCGTAGAACGGCACGCCCCAGCCGCAGCTGTCCTGGCATTTGTGGATCTTCGCGGTGATGACAGCGCGGGCCTTGGGGAAGTCCGGGAACAGGGCGAGCTTTTCGGCAAAACCCGGTTCCTCGAATGTCACCGCTTGTGCCGTGCCATAGAGGCGCAAGATGTTCGCAGCGCCTTCGAAAGCGCAGAACATGAAGGTGATGCGGCCGTTCTGACGCACATGTGCGAGTGTTTCGATCCCCGAGCCGCCCAGATCCAGATAGGCAACCTCATTGGGGCCAATCACCCGAAAACTGTCATACCCCTTGGGCGAGAGATTGACCGAACCGTCATCGCCCGACGGGGCCGTAGCGATGAAGAACATTTTCTGCCTGTCGATAAAGGCTTGAATGCGATCATCAATCTGGTCGTAGAACTTGGCCATGTCACTCTCCGCTTCGCCCCGCCACGAACATTAGGTCGAGTTGCTGCTGAGAAAAAGTCGCCCAGCGACATGGCGTATATGCACAAATCAGCCACCATCCGCGTCATCCCGACGAAAGTCGGGACCCAGTGGTTCAGCTGTTCAGGTCGTCGTACAGGTCGCGCCAATCGGGATTTCGCCCCTCGATAAGCTCAAGTTTCCAGGCGCGCTTCCATTCCTTGATGCGTTTCTCGCGCGTGATCGCGGTGTCCATGGTCTCGTGAAGTTCCAGCCAGACCAACATGTTGACACCGTATTTGGCACAGAATTTCGAACCGCGACCTTCCTTGTGCATCAAGGCACGCATGGCGATGTCGCTGGTGACGCCAGTGTAGAGCGTACCGTTGCGCTTGCTCGCCATTATGTGCACGCAAGGCTGAAACGTCATTCTGGGTCCCGACTTTCGTCGGGATGACGCTATAGAATGGCGATAACTTAAGCGAGCTTGCTAGGCAAAAACACGCGCAAAAATCGTGTCGACATGTTTGAGGTGATAGGCCTCGTCGAAACAGGCTTCGATCTGTTCGTCAGAGAGCAGGGCGGTGACGCCTTCATCGGCCTTGAGGTGTTCGACCAGCTTGCCCCCTTCATCCCAGGTTTTCATGCCATTGCGCTGAACCAGGCGATAGCTGTCCTCGCGGGAGGCGCCAGCCTGGGTGAGGGCGAGCAGAACACGCTGGGAATTATGGATGCCGCCATAGGCTTCCAGATTCTCGCGGCAGCGATCTTCATGCACGATCAGCTTCTCGATCATGCCGGCGGTCCGGTGCAGGGCAAAGTCGAGATGGACATTGGCGTCCGGGCCGATACCGCGCTCCACGGAGGAGTGCGAGATATCGCGCTCGTGCCACAGGGCGACATTTTCCATGGCCGGTATGACGGCCGAGCGCACCAGGCGCGCCTGACCGGTCAGGTTTTCCGTCAGGATCGGATTGCGCTTGTGCGGCATGGCGGACGAGCCTTTCTGGCCCTTGGAGAAATATTCCTGCGCCTCGCGCACTTCGGAGCGCTGAAGATGGCGCACTTCAACCGCGATATTCTCGATCGCCGAGGCGATCAGGCCCAGCACGGCGAAATAGTTGGCGTGGCGATCACGCGGGATGACCTGGGTGGAGACCGGCTCGACGGTCAGGCCCATCTGCTCAGCGACATGCGCCTCAACAGACGGATCGACATTGGCAAACGTGCCGATGGCACCGGAAATGGCACAGGTGGCAATCTCGTCACGTGCGGCAACGAGGCGGGCCCGGTTGCGCGCGAACTCGGCATAGAAACGGGCAAATTTCAGACCCATCGTTGTCGGCTCGGCATGGATGCCGTGCGAGCGGCCGATACAGACGGTGTATTTATGCTCCTCCGCACGGGTTTTCAGGGCCGCGAGAACACGGTCCATGGCGACCAGCAACAGGTCGGCAGACTGTTTCATCTGTACCGCCAGGCAGGTGTCCAGCACGTCGGATGAGGTCAGGCCCTGGTGCACAAACCGGCTTTCCTCGCCAACATGTTCTGCCAGGTGCGTCAGGAAGGCGATGACGTCGTGTTTGACCTCGGCCTCGATCTCGTTGATCCGGTCGACATCGAAATCGACATCCTTGGCTTTCCATACCGCGTCCACGGCGGACTGGGGCACAACGCCCAGCTCGGCCAGCTTTTCCGTCGCATGTGCCTCGATCAGATACCAGATCTTGTACTTGTTCTGGTCCGACCAGATGGCGGCCATTTCAGGACGGGTATAGCGGGGAATCATGCGCGCGCTCCGGGCTGGGTGCTCAAGAAGGCGGCGTGATGCGCCGATGTGGCGCAAAAATCAAGTGAAGGCCGGTATGCGCAAGGTGTGAGGCGGGTCACGGGAGTTTGGTTCAGCGCTGTTGTATCCCTCTTCCTCGGGGGAGAGGTCGAGCGAAGCGAGGGTGAGGTGATTCAGTACCGTCCGCCTCACGCACCCAATCTGATGATCCAGCTTTGCGTTTCCACCCACTCGTTCAACGGGGCGATCATTTTGATCAGGATCATTGCTTGCAGCGCCAGGAGTGCGACGCTGTAGAGTGTGGCGAATATCGCGCTCAGCGGAGCTGGGGCGCGGCCTGTGCCGGATGGGTCGGGGAACCGAACCGCGCGACGTAGGGTGCTGAGAAAAACGCCCAACCCGATCGCTGCTAGAGTAAAGAGTGGCGCGAATGCGAGCATGCCCCAGGCTGTGTCAGGCAGATAGGCGGGGTAAAACGCCCACCCGCTCGTCATTATCACCAGGGCAAGACAGAGCGAAATGCCAATGGAAGAGGTTGCAGTGGTGGGAGACCTCACAACGCCCCCCAATCGATCTCCGCATGCCGGTCCAGCACCTGCGCCCCGTCCGGCATCGCGTATTTCAGGCCGGATCCGCAATTGAACAGCATGCAGGTCGCGTCACGCTCCACCATGCCGTCCGCCATCGCTTTTTCCATCGCCGCCAGGGTCGCAGCGCCTTCCGGGCAGAGCAGCAGGCCATCCTCGCGGGCGCAGCGAACCCGCGCCGTCTCAATCTGGTCCTCCGACACGTCGATGGCGAAACCGCCGCTTTCCCGGCAGGCATTGAGGATCAGGAAGTCACCGATGGCCTTGGGAACGCGGATGCCCATGGCGGCTGTCTCGGCGTCGAGCCATTCCTCGGCGTGTTTGGTGCCGGCGTGCCAGGCCCTGACGATGGGGGCGCAGCCCTCGGCTTGGACGGCGATCATTTTCGGACGCTCCGGGCCGATCCAGCCCAGCCGTTCCATCTCGTCGAAGGCCTTCCACATGCCAATAAGGCCGGTACCGCCGCCGGTGGGATAGAAGATCGCGTCGGGCAGGGTCCAGCCCATCTGGAAGGCCAGTTCCAGCCCCATCGTCTTCTTGCCCTCGATCCGATAGGGCTCCTTGAGGGTGGAGACATCAAACCAGCCCATCTCCGCCTTGCCAGCGCCGACCAGGGCGCCGCAATGATGGATATAGCCATTGACCTTGAAGACGCGGGCACCCTGTAGCGCCATTTCGCGCAGATTGGCTTCCGGTGTGTCTTCCGGCGCGAAACACCAGCTCTCCATGCCCATGCGCGAGCAATAGGCCGACAGCGCCGCACCGGCATTGCCATTGGTGGGCATGGCCATGCGCTTGATGCCGAAAGAATGCGCCATGGCGACAGCGAGCGCCAGGCCGCGGGCCTTGAAACTGCCGGTGGGCAGGCGGCCTTCATCCTTGACGATAACCCGGCCGGTTGCGCCGGAGGCTTTGGCGGTGGCGGGCACATCGATCAGCGGCGTGTCGATCTCGCCCAGTGCACAGACATCCTTGTCGTCGGCCACCGGCAGCAATTCGCGCCATTTCCAGAACCCGCCATCGCGCGCGGCAATGGCATCCCGGTCAACCTCCGAGCGTGCTGTGTCCAGGTCATAACGTGCCAGCAAGGGCAAGCCGACGTCGGAAAGGTTTTGGGGCTGGTTCTTGGCGAAGACTGCCCCGGTGTCGGAGCATTCCAGATGGGTAAAATAGTTTGCGTACATGACCTTTGCTTAGCGCGTATTTCCACGATCTCAAACCGGTGTCGTGCCAGCCGGTTCATACTTGCGGATGACAAGCTTCGAGGGGCATCCATAACTGGCCGTTCTTACTCAACGGGGAGGTGTTCATGGCCAAGGTGATCGGTGTCGGTGGCGTGTTTTTCCAGAGCCCGGATCCGGAAGGCCTGATGGCCTGGTATGAGGACAAGCTAGGTCTGACGATCAATGATTATGGCGGCGCGGATTTCCTGCATGCGGACAGTGGCAAGGCCTTCCCACAGGGGGCTCGCACGATTTTTTCGGGCTTCAAGGACACGACGGAGTACTTCGCGCCGTCCGACAAACCCTTCATGATCAATCTGATGATTGATGACATGGACAGCATGCTGGCACGCCTGAAGGAAAAGGGTGTCGCCCTGGAAGGCGAGCCACAGGATTTTGACTATGGCCGTTTCGCCTGGGTCATGGACCCCAATGGCACCAAGATCGAGCTGTGGCAGCCGATCGAGCCCAAGGCCTAGCCGAACAGCACGGCCCAGCCGGCCTTGATCAGGTGTAACAAGGCGGGGCGTGACCAGGCGCGTGTGTCCGCCCGGCGTCCGCTGACCCAGGTGCCGCGAACCTCCAGCTCACTCAACCTGTCCACGGTAAGTGGATTGGCCGACAGCCAGGTGAAGTCTGCGCGCTTGCCGATTTCGATCGAACCGGTCTCGTCATCAATGCCCAGCTGGCGCGCGGCGTGTAGCGTCATCATGTCCAGGGATTGTTGCCGGGTGACTTGCTGATCGGCGGCAATGACCAGCCCCGAGCTGCGGCTGATGCGTTCCACCGCGGTCTCAAGAACCCGGATTGCATCAATGGGCGTGGCCGGGCTGTCCGCGTGTAGCGTCACCGTCGAGGCACCGGCCAGGGCCTGGCCTACCGGCATGTAGCGGGCTGTCCGGTCCTCGCCGACCAGGTCTGGCAGCATGTGGCCGTAGAAGCGGATATGGTCGATGAAAAAGCCCAGCGAGACGCCGAGCGTTTCGGCGCGCGCGATCTGCTCCGGCGTGATCAGGGCGAGATGTTCGAGGCGGTGTTCAATGGCACCGGAACTCTCTGCCGCGATGGCGTCCAAAATAGCATCGATTGCGTCTTCGCCCTGGGCATGAATGGCGACCTGCAGCCCGCGTGCTTCCGCATCGCGGATCAATCGCCGGGCGGTGTCCTCCGGCGTCAGCAACTCGCCGTGCCAGCCTGCGGGCAATTCGATCACCTGTTCGGTGAAGGTCGAGCGCGCATAGGGTTCGGCCAGGGCCGCACCGCCGACATAGGGAGAGCCATCCATCCAGAACTTGATCCCGGCATGGCGGGAGATAAAGCGTTCCTGATCCATATCCTGCCAGAGTGACCGGGCGCGTTGGGCGCGCTCTGGTGCGGTGTACAGGATCGAGTTGATGGGGGCGTGCCGGGCCTGGCTGGTCCGCGCGAACAGGTCGAGCGGGTCATGTGCGCGACCGACCAGTGCGGCGACGCCTATGGTTGTATATCCGGCGCGCGCATAGTCATTCAGGGTCTCGTAAAGCAGGTAGCCGATCGCCGCATTGGGGGCCTCCGGCGCGGCTTCCATCAACATCCGCAGGGCGCTGACCTCGATCAGGCGACCAGTCGGTTCTCCGGCAGCATCGCGTTCAAAGCGACCGCCGGCCGGGTCCGGGGTGTTGGCGGTGATGCCGGCTGCCTCGAGCGCAGCGGAATTGACGAAAGCCTCGTGCATCATCTGGGTCAGAATCACCACAGGGCGATCCGGCGCCATCGCGTCCAGCTCTGCCCGCGTTGGTGCTTCCAGGCCCGCGATCATCGCGGGGTCCCAGCCAAAGGCGATCACCCAGGGCGAGGGGCCATTCTGGGCGATCGCGGCTTCGATGGCTGCCATCATGTCCGTCCGGCGCGAATAGGTGATGCCGCTGACATCGACTGCGGCGCCCAGCATGGCGGCGGCGAGGGGATGGGTGTGCGGTTCAATCAGGCCCGCAGTCAGCGTGCCGCCATCCAGATCAATGCGATCCGCGCCCCACGGTGCAGCATCGAGCATGTCCTGCCGGGATCCGATCGCCGCGATGTGGCCGTCTCTGACATAGATCGCCTCGGCCGACCCGCTGCCGGGGAGCAGGATTTCCCCATTGAGGAACACCTGGTGGCCGGCACGTTCATAGGGCGATGCCGCAAACCAGAAAACGACGAGAAGGGCGGTGAGAAGGGCAAGCAGATATCTGAACATGGGCCAAGCTTAGAAAGCTGACGGGCGCAGGTCCATCACAACAATCCCAGCGTCTTGAAGCTCGCCGTATTCTCGCGCGCGATGACCAGGTGGTCGTGCAACACGATATCGAAGGGCTGACAGACCTCGGCGAGTGTCTTGGTCATCTCGATATCGGTCTGGCTGGGTGTGGCGTCGCCGCTGGGGTGGTTGTGCACCAGGATCAGGGCCGAGGCTTCGTGCGCCAGCGCCCGCTTGACCACTTCGCGCGGATAGACCGGGGCGTGGTCAATCGTGCCACGTCCCAGGATTTCATCGGCGATCAGGCGGTTCTTGCGATCCAGGAAGAGCACGCGGAACTGTTCGGTGCGGGCATGTTGCAGTGCGGTCCGGCAATACCCCACCAGGGCGGACCAGGAGGAGATCACCGGTCGACCGATGACCTGTTCACGTGCCAGGCGTTCGCTGAGCGCCTGGATGAGTTTGAGCTCAGCCGCCGTCTTCTCGCTGACGCCCTTGACCGTGACGAGCTGTTCCACCGGGGCCGCGGCAACGCCGCCGAGATCCCCGAAACGATGGATCAGGTCCTTGGCGATGGGTTTGACATCTCGGCGCGGGATGGCCCGAAACAGATAGAGTTCCAGCAATTCATAATCGTGAAGTGCATCACCACCCGCCAGGGTTAGTTTTTCGCGCAAGCGCTGGCGGTGGCCGTTATGATGCGCCGCGTCCCGCATGGATCAGCTGGAATAGGGGGGCTTGTGCAGGCCTTTGGGAGAGGTGGTGAAGATCTCGACACCATCCTCGGTCACGCCGACAGAGTGTTCGAACTGTGCCGACAGTGTCTTGTCGCGTGTGACAGCCGTCCAGCCATCGGACAGGATCTTCACATCGGGGCGACCCAGATTCAGCATCGGTTCGACCGTGAAGAACATGCCCGGCTTGAGTTCGGGGCCTTCGCCGCGGGTGCCGAAGTGCAGCACGTTGGGGCTGTCATGGAAGAGCTGTCCCAGGCCATGGCCGCAGAAATCGCGGACGATCGAACAGCGGCGCGCTTCGGCATATTCCTGGATAATGGCGCCGATCGTGCCCAGCGTGACGCCCGGCTTGATCGCATTGATGCCGGCCATCATCGCTTCATAGGTCGTGTCGACCAGCAGCTCGGCCTTCCGCTTGGGTTCGCCCACCATGTACATGCGCGAGGTATCGCCATGCCAGCCATCAACCACCACGGTGACGTCGATATTGACGATATCGCCGTTCTTGAGCGGTTTGGGGCCGGGAATGCCATGGCAGACCACGTGATTGATCGATGTACACAGGGAATGACGATAGCCGCGATAAAACAGCGTGGCCGGTGTCGCGCCGTGATCGAACACGAATTCGCGGGTCAAACGGTCCAGCTTCTCCGTGGAGACACCCGGCTCGACTTCCGTGGTCAGCATGTCCAGCACTGAAGCGGCCAGCTTGCCCGCCTTGCGCATGCCTTCAAAGCCCTTAGGCCCGTGCAGCTTGATGCGCCCATCGCGCGGAGATGCGGTGTCGTAGTCGGAAACGGTTTCGTAAGCGGTCGTCAATTTGGCCCTCCGGTCGGCCACCCTATAACGAAAACACGCGCCGCTAGAAACGGCGCGTGCCCCCATGTGTGCAGTTTTGGTCGGTAAGTCCAGCCTTACTGGCCGAAAGTCTGACCGAAGAAGCTGTCATCATTCCATGCCGGGCGCTCTTCGCTGTCAGCGATTTCGCGCGCGATCATGTAGTTGATGTTGGCGAATTTGGCGCCCTGGGTGAACAGAACCTCCAGCTCACCGTCCAGCTGGTCGGTCTGGCGGTGGTAGTAGGTGTTCAGGAAGCCCATGAAGCCTTCGCCCTGGTCCCAGCGCGGGTCCGGAGACGAGAAACCCGTCATCAGGAAGAGGGACGGCACGCCTTCGCGGACAAAATTGTAGTGGTCCGAGCGCACGAAGAGGGATTGTTCCGGGATCGGGTCCTCGGACACCGCGATGCCCAGACGGTCTGCGGCGCGCGATGCGATCGGGCCGAGATTGGAATGGTCGGAACCAAAGGCCACAACATCAGAGAATTCATACACGATGACCGGCATGTCCAGGTTCACATTGGCGACCATCTGGTCGTGCGGAACCGTCGGGTTGCGTGCGAAGTGCTCGGAACCCAGGAGGCCTTTTTCCTCACCCGTCAGGGCGACGAACAGGATGGAGCGGCGCGGTGTGCCGTGTTCCTGGAAGGTGCGGGCCGTCTCCAGCATGACCGAGATGCCCGATGCATTGTCGACAGCACCGTTACAGATCGTGTCTTCCTCGTCGTCGGAACGACAGGCACCGCTGGCGCGCATGGAATTGGTGATCTGACCGATATGGTCGAGGTGCGCCGTCAGAACGACATACTCATCGGCCACTTCCGGATCGGAGCCGCGGATCATGCCGACTACATTCGGGTCGGAGAACGGCTCGGAATTCGTGCGCTGGCGGATGGTCGCTTCGCCCGGCAGATCAAAGCGCGGGAAGGTCGCACCTTCGTCGGCACTCATGGCGCCACGGACTTCCTCGAGGCTCATCTCGGCGCCTTCGAACAGCTCGGCACCCAGCGAAGCGCTGACGGTTGCAGAGGCGCGAACCTGCTCGAGCGAGCTCGGGCCGGTTGCTGCGGTCAGGCGAACCTGAGGACGGGTCGAGAAGCCCTGTACGATCCTGGCCACCTGTTCATCGCTCCAGCCGGAAATGGTGATCATGCCGACAGCGCCGTTCGCAGCGGCATTATTGCGCTTGGTCGTGCCTGAATTGTGGTGGGCGCGTTCCTCGCTCGGGAAGATGTCTGGCACACCATTGACGACGACAACGATTTTGCCTTCGACGTCGATGTCCGCATAGTCGTCATGACCGCGATTTGCCGCTGAAACGCCATAGCCGACGAAGACGAGCGGTGCAGTGACTTCAGATTCCAGAACACTGGAATTCGTGCTGATCAGCGCGCGTTCGCCCTGGGCGAAGGTCTGGCCGTTGATCGTCAGCTGGCTGTATTCCAGATCGGATGTGACTTCCTGCAGCGGAACTTCCGCAAAATAGGTGTCATTGTCGCCGGCAGGCTCGAGGCCGAGTAGGCGATACTGAGAAGCCACGTAGTTGGCGGCGATTTCATAGCCGTCCGAACCCGTGTCGCGTCCGCCCATATAGTCGGATGCGAGGAAGCGAATGTGCGCTTCGATATTCTCGACGCTGACATTCGGCGTGAACTCTGCAGAGGCCGCGTCACCGCCGCCAGACGTCAGGCTGTCCATGCCACAGGCGACCAGTGCGGTACTCGCCAGCAGTGGAACTAGATACTTCATACTCTGCCTCCCCAGAGTAAAAATCGACCGGGGGAATATACTGACGGGTCAGTGCTTCACAACGCGTATTGGCCTTATTTTTCAGTCATGTTGCACCGTTATAATGTTGCAAATTCCATGCGGTGGCTGATCGAGATTTCCTCGGGGCTTACCGAACAGGCGTAGGCGAGGACCTCAACCCCGGCCGCCCGAGCTTGTTTGATGGTCTCGGCATAGACCGGATCCAGATCCGCGGCAGGGCGCAGGGTCTGGCAATCGTCCCGCTGGACGACGAAGAGCTGGACAGCCCTATCGCCCTTGGCAGCCTGCGCGGCCAGCTCGTTGAGGTGTTTGGCGCCTCGGCTCGTCACGCCATCGGGGAATTCGGCCAGTCCCGGCTGCCTCTGCCAGTGCACATTCTTGACCTCGACCCAGCAGGGCGGGGCGCCGTCCTTTTCCAGCAACAGGTCGATACGAGAGTTCTCTCCGTATTTCACCTCGCGCCGCAGGCTGGAATAGCCGGCCAGTTCCGTGATGATGCCCGCATTGATGGCTTCCTCGGCCAGCGCGTTGGCCCGGGCCGGGTGTGCGCCGATCAGTACGCCGCCCGCCTCGACAATTTCCCAGGTGTAGCGGAGCTTGCGCTTGGGATTGGATGCAGGCTCGATCCAGACGCGCAGGCCGGGATCCTTGATACCGGCCATCGCGCCGGTGTTCGGGCAGTGCGCGGTTACGATCGCGCCGGATGCCAGTTCAACATCAGCGAAGAAACGCTTGTAGCGCTTGACCAGGCGTCCCTCGATCAGGGTTGTTTCAAATTTCATGGCTTGGACAATCCCCGCACCGGCTCATATACCCCAGTAGAACCGAGTCAAAGGTGATTGGATATGGGTGAGATGAAACAGGTTACAGCGGCAGTATTGCTGATCGGCGATGAAGTGCTCTCGGGACGCACCCAGGACAAGAACCTGCAGCAGATCGCTCAATTTCTCGCGCCGCTGGGGATCAATATCAGCGAATGTCGGGTCGTTCCCGATGTCGAGGAAGAGATCGTCGATGCGGTCAATACGCTGCGGGCCAAGGCCGACTATGTCTTCACGACCGGCGGCATCGGACCGACCCATGACGACATTACCGCAGACAGTATCGCGAGGGCTTTTGGTGTCGGCATCGACGTGCGCGCGGACGCACTGGCGATCATCGAGCACTGGTATGAAAAGACCGGCACGCCGCTGACAGAAAGCCGCAAGCGAATGGCGCGGATCCCGGACACGGCATCGCTGATCGAGAACCCTGTGACCGGCGCGCCCGGTTTCCAGACTGGCAATGTCTTCACCCTGGCCGGTGTGCCAAAGATTGCCCGCGGCATGCTCGAGGACATCGCCCATCGCCTGGAGGGCGGGGCGGTGACGCGCTCGCGCTCGGTCAAGGGCGAAGGCCTGCGCGAAGGCGATATTGCCGTCCAGCTGGGCGAACTTCAGAGCGAGTATCCCGACGTTTCCATCGGCAGCTATCCCTATTTCCTCGAACTGCAGGACGGCAAGCTGCGGCGGGGCACCCAGCTGGTTGTGCGCGCGACCGATGAGACCCGGCTGGATGCGGTGATTGATCGCATTATTGCCCTGGTCAAAGGGCTGGGCCACGAGCCGGAACTGGCCTGAAGCGGCCCAATCCGGCCCGCTTGATGAACAAAATGCCCCGAGAATGCCCCGTTTCAGCCAAGGCTTGGCTGTGAAGCGCGCGCATCCCTGTCTGTCCCAGGGACAGGAAGGGGAAGGAAATGTCTCAGAAACTCTTGATGAGCGCTGCGGCCGTCGCCCTGATCGGTGGCATGAGTATTGTCGATACACCGCGTGTGACAGCTCAGGATGTTCCACAATATGACCGGGCGGTACCGCAGGTATGCCTGCCTCGACCGGTCGAGGAAGACCGGAGGGTGCATTATTCAAGCCGCGCACCGGCCATGGTGATGCAGGAGCAGGCTGCGCTGTCGTCGCCACCGCCCCCACCACCTCCACCGGCGCCGCCTCCGCCGCCGGCCTCACCACAGCCGCTCGTGCGTGCACCCACAACATTGAGCGGCAATTTCGCACGGCCCCAGCCTGACCCCATGCCCAACCGGGACCGGTTCGAGGACGTGCAGGCCAACCCGGTCAATGTGACAGCGGAAACCCCGGTTTCGACCTTCTCGATCGATGTCGACACGGCAAGTTACGCCGTTGTGCGTAATCATCTGCATGATTGCGAGCTGCCGCCGAGTGATGCTGTGCGTATCGAGGAGATGGTGAATTACTTCGATTACGAATACGCGCTTCCCGAGGCCGCGGACTCGCCGTTCTCGACCTCGATCCAGGTCATGCCGACGCCATGGAACGAGAACACCCAGCTGCTGCACATTGGTGTACAGGGCTATGATCTCATCCCGACCGAGCGGCCGCGCGCCAACCTTGTCTTCCTGATCGATGTATCCGGCTCGATGAATGCGCCCGACAAGCTGCCGCTGGCCCTTCAGGCCATGCATATGCTGGTGGACGAGCTGGACGAGGACGACACGGTGTCGATCGTCGTTTATGCGGGCGCGGCCGGTGCCGTCCTCGAGCCGACACAGGCGCGTCACGCTCGCCAGATTCACGAGGCGCTGGACAGTCTTCGAGCTGGCGGTTCCACAGCGGGCGGTGCCGGTCTATCCCTGGCCTATAGCCTGGCCGAGGAAAATTTCGATCCCGAGGCGGTCAATCGTGTCATGCTGCTCACCGATGGTGATTTCAATGTCGGCGTGACCCAGGATGAACGCTTGGAAGACTTTGTCGCGCGTAAGCGAGACAGTGGCATCTATCTCTCGGTGATGGGCTTTGGTCGTGGCAATTACAATGACCAGATGATGCAGACCATTGCCCAGGCCGGAAACGGCGTTGCCGCCTATATCGACAGTCGCCAAGAGGCGCGTCGCATGCTGGTCGAGGAGACGTTTGGCTCGCTGTTCACCATCGCCAATGACGTCAAGATCCAGGTCGAGTTCAACCCGGCCCAGGTCGCTGAATATCGCCTGGTCGGCTATGAGACGCGTTTGCTTGACCGCGCGGATTTCAACAATGACGCGGTTGATGCGGGCGAGGTTGGTTCCGGCCACTCCGTTACCGCCATCTATGAAATCGCCGCCCCCGGAAGTGACGGCGCCCTGACGGATCCACTGCGCTATGGCGATGCCTCGCCGGCCGCGCACGACACCTCCGCCGAGTTCGCGCATTTGCGCATTCGCTACAAACTGCCCGGTGAGGGCGCCAGCGAACTGATCGAACGCCCGATTACGCCAGGCGATGCGGTGTCTCGACTAAGCGACGCCTCGGTTGACGCCCGTTTCTCGGCCCAGGTGGCCGGCTTCTCCCAATTGCTGCGCGGTGATCCCTATCTGCAGAACGGGTATGACTATGACAGCGTGCTGGACGGGGTCGATGGCCTGAGCGGCCAGGATGTCTATGGCTATCGCAGCCAGTTCTTGGAACTGGTGGAAATCGCCCGCTATGTCGCCTGGCAGGATGATCTCAAGGTCTATTAAACAGGCATTACAAAATAGGCACTTGCACCTGCTGGCCCTGTGGCGGACACTCCTGTTCACATAGTGTTGGAGGTGCAAATGCCTATTCGTGACTGGGCAGTATCAACCGGCAGCCTGACTGCCATTCTCGTGACCAGCGTGCTTCTTCCCGTCAGCGGCGCTCATGCCCAGGAAGACGCGATCGCCCGGTGCCGCACGGCTGCTACGGCCGAGGCCCGGATCGCCTGTCTGGAAGACGCCCTGCGGGCTGATAGCCGGGAGGATGTCGTGGAGACGCCGCAAACGGCAGAAACAGGACAACGCCGCGGTTTTCGCCTTCCCGGGCTGCCATTCGGTAATCGGGAGCAGCGCGACAGTGAGGGCGCTGTTGCGGCACAGGCGGACGAGACTATGCCTCCCGTGGACGGCCTGGGAGCGGAACAGGTCAATGCGCGGCGGAGCAATCGTCGGTCTGTCCAGCTGGCTGCAGCCGAGGATGATCGCGTTGACAGTGCGATCGCGGCCTTCGAGGTTATTCCCTATGAGCGACTGGAGATCACCTTGGCCAACGGCCAGGTCTGGCGCCAGATCTCGGCGGATAATCAGCGTGTTGCCACTCGCATGCGACAGAACCGGGACTATACCGCCAGCATCCAGGAAGGCCGGTTGGGCGGCTACCAGCTGCGCATCAATGAACTGTCCCGGATTATCCGTGTCGAACGCATTCGCTAGGCTATCCAAACAGCTCGAACCGGACGGATCGGGGCGACAAGAAAAAAAGGGGCGGTGATCGGATGATCGCCGCCCCTCTTTTGTGTGGGTTGGCGCCTAGAAGCGACGCGTGATGGATGCGAACGCCCGGCGACCGATCAGGTCATAACCGGACTGAACAACCATGTTCATGCGCGACGGACCTTCACCCTGGTCGATAAGCGGTGGTTGCTCGTCGGTGATGTTGTTCACACCAGCCGAGAAGCTCCACATGTCTGCATCGTAGGACAGGGACATGTCGTGCGTCATGTAGCTGTCGACAAAATCGACATCACGGCACTGACCAGCATAACCGAAGGCTTCACAAGCCGTCAGCGGTACGTCACGGGTCAGGTTGGTCGCCACGAGAGCATCAGAGTTCTCCTGCTGACCTTCACCCTGATAGCGCGTGCGCCAACGAGCGGCCCAATTGCCACGGGTTGCCGTTGCAGAGAACTGCCACAGCCATTCCGGATTGGCGATGCGGCCTACCAGGTCTTCTTCCAGAGAGTTCGGATCGCTCGGGTCCTGGTTGCGCAGCTGCTCAAGATACTGAGCTGCGTTGAATACCAGGGTCAGGTCGGTCTGATCATCAATGAAGGACAACGGCATATTCGCACGGACATTATAGTCAATACCCGTGGAGGTCAGCTGACCGATATTGATGAAGGACGCGTCCACCAGGGAAATCGTCGCCGTCGTCGGATCACCGGTGTTACGGGTGATGCGCGAACAAGCCGGATCAGCCAGGTTCGGCTGGTTGGTGTAGCAGTTAGCGATGATCTGCGCGGCATTGGACTCTTCCAGCGAGTCTTCAACCTGGATGTCGAAATACGTCACGGAGACATCGAGATCGAGGTCATTTGCGAAGCTGTGCTGGAAGACCGCACCGAAGGTCATGGACTCGGACGTCTCGGCCGTGGCGTTCGGGTTACCACCGGTCGACGTGGTGATACCCGTGGTTGCCAGCAGGCCAAGCGCCGTCGGGTCTGCACCAGCGGCGACACAGTTATCCAGCAGAAGCTGAGAGCGTGTCTCACCGTTCGGATCATAGACCCCGCCATTATTCGCGCCCGTCGGGACGAGGCAGGGGTCGTTCGCGCCACCAATCGTGCCCGTTGCACCGGCCAGGAATTGCTCACGCAGGTTCGGCGCACGGAAGGAGGTTCCGTAGGTCGAACGCAGGCGGAAGCTGTCCGTCAGCTGCCAGTCTACCTTGCCGCTATAGGTCATGTGAGCGCCAAAGGTCTCGTGTTCGGTGAAACGACCGGACAGCGAGAAGAGCAGGTTGTCGGTGACCGGTACCTCGGTCTCCGCGAACACTTCGTAGAGTGAGGTACGACCAATGGTCGGGCGTTCCGTATCCGGAATTTCCGATGCACCGAGACCGAGAACGCGCGTTGCATCATTGATGGAGTTGATGCGCTGTTCGCGGAATTCGAGGCCGAGAACGAGACCGACGGTACCAGCCGGCATCTCGAAGACGTCACCCGTGAAGATGGCCTGGGCGTGAACCTGTTCCATCTCGGTGATGTTGATCGCCTGACCGAACAGGAAATCGGTTTCTTCTTGCGTCGCGAAATTGCGGTCACCGCCTTGCGTGGTGAACAGCGAGGCGTTGAAGAAATCGACGGTCGGGCAGTTCGCCGGCGTCAGGAAGCCAAAGCTGGTAGCCTGACGTCCGAGGCCACAGATCGGGTTGCCGTTCTCGTCAAGACGCAGGGTGTCCAGAGCCTCACGGATCGCATCCTCGCGCATGATCGGCTGGGAAGCGGTTCCGTTTGATCGGTCATAGGCGAGCGAAACGTCATAGACCCAGTTGCGGTCCATCAGGAAGGGCAGGTCGCCTTCCATGCCACCAACGAAACGGAACACGTCGACGTCGGACTTACGACGCTGGGACAGCCCCTCGAGCGAGTACACCGGCAGCGCGTCCGCAGAGAACGGGTTCAGCGGGTTGTCAAACAGCTGCAGGGAACCGTCCGGATTGACCAGAAGATTGCCATTGGCATCTTCCATCGGGATCAGGGCCGGAACACCCGGGAAGACCTGTTCGTCCGTAAAGCGGCCGACTGAGTTACGGGTCGCATAGGACGCTTCGAAATAGATCGTGTCACGTTCGAAGAAGTTCACGTCATAGAAGCCGGAGGCGAAGAGGTTCATCCGCTCCAGGTTTTCCATCAGCTGGGTGCGGCGTTCCTCGTCCTGCAGGCTGTAGGCATCCTGCTCGTAGAAGTGAGATCCAGTCTCCTCGAAGACTTCGGCGCGCGTTCCCCAACCGGTCGGGAAGCCGGCCAGGTCGGTGCTGTCGAAGCCGGGAAGGGAGTAGACAAAACCCGTGCCCGCAACGAAGACAGCATTATCGGGACGGCGGTCCATACACACGGACAGGATGTCGCCCTGATCGGTCACGTCGATGTCACGCAGACAGTCATTCCAGTGCGAGCGATTGCCCGCCAGAACAGCGGTGCGGTTATAGAATTCACCGGAAACCGTGAAGTTGGAACGGTCGGTGGATGCGCCACCAATGAAGCCCATCTGGAAAACTTCACCACCCTCATTCTCCGGCAGGGAGGCGAAGGTGGAGACTTCAAAACCGTCAAATTCGTCACGCAGGATGATGTTGGCAACGCCGGCAACAGCGTCGGCACCATAGACGGAGGAAGCGCCGTCTGTGAGCAGCTCGACGCGGTCGATCATCATGCTCGGGATGAGATTGAGGTCAGGTGCGACCGGTGCGCCACGAACACCTGACGGGCCGAGGCGACGGCCATTGACCAGCAGCAGGGTCCGTTCTGCGCCCAGGCCACGCAGAGCGACGGTGGATGCACCCGGGCCATTAACCGGAACGCCTTCCACGGCGGCGGTCGGAGAACCGGAGTTCACGGATCCGTCGAGCTGGACGCCCGAAACAACTGGCGAATCAGCGATCAGCGCCGTGGCGTCGGAAATGCCCAGCTGACGCTGTTCATCAGCATTGATGACCTGGATGGGCGAGATGGCAGAAAACTCGTCACGACGCAGACGCGAACCCGTCACGACGATGCGTTCACGATCATCATCGGTCTGGTTGTCTTGCGCGAGAGCTGGTTGAGATACGGCGACGCCTGACAGCACAAGGCCAGCAAGCATGGTCGACCGTAACAAAACGCTTTGCATACGTTTCATTGCATGTCCCCTAGGAGTATGTAGCCGGATTTTTAATCACGAGTTGGCTCTTCCGGCAGTCACGAGCACGACAGGATTGTGACGCGCGTTTTTCGCCGAAAGCAATTGACGGGAATGTGAGAAATCACAGCCCGGTTTTCCATGTGTTTTAGAATATATGTATATAAAACAATGGTATGCGCTTCGTGATTTGCATTGCAGATAGTTTCATCTGCAACGATAAAACAGGTTCGTGTTGCGCAGTTGGCACTCTTTATGAGCGAATTGTTAGCTTACAGGGGCCGGCTTCCAGCGCGGGGCTGGGACACGCTCGAGCGGGCGAGCAAGGATCGCTTCCGTTCGCAGTGAAACTGCGACTGGAATGCGCAAGACGAGTGTGTAGGATCGCGCCACTGGTTCGGCGGGCGTGGCGGAATTGGTAGACGCAGCAGACTTAAAATCTGCCGACCGCAAGGTCGTACCGGTTCAAGTCCGGTCGCCCGCACCAGCATTCGTGTCGAGATCTGATTGTTGCCAGTGTGCCACAAGCGAGGCTGGCCCGGCCTTGCGACCGGGCCAGGGGTTCTAACGGGCCCAGCTTAACCGGAGGCCGAAGTTTCGGCCGGCGCCGGGGATGCCATCACCCAGGGCCAGCTGGGAACCGGCGTTTCGGTTCCGTCCGCTCAGATGCGGCACATAGGTTTCGTCGAACAGGTTATCCATGCGAACGGCCAGCGTGCTGCCAGCGGGCCCGTCCAGTCGGGCATGAAAATTCCACAGGCAATAGCTGTCCGACGCCTGCTCGGAATTGGTGCTGGAGACTTCATCCTGGCTGGCAGTCCAGACTGTCTCGAGACCCGCCTGCCAGCGTTCGGCCTGATAGGTGAGGCCGAGGCCGATATTGCCGGGGGCCACACGGTAGAGATTGTCACTGATGTCGCGGCGTTTGGCGCGCACATATTCGAACCGCCCGTCCAGCTGCCAGGAGGGGCTAAGTTGATAACCGAAATCCCCGTCAAAACCGTAGAGTTCTGCATCCACATTGGCAAAACGCAGGGGTGTCATGTCGCCATTCATCATCGACACCATTTCCACCGGCGTATCGACAATGCCGACCGTGTCGTCAAAGGCGACGCCCTGAATATAGTCATCGACGCGGCGATAGAAGGCAGAGGGGCGGAAATAGGCGGTGTCGTTCTGGAAATCGATCCCGGCCTCGACGATCCAGGCCGTCTCCGCCTCCAGCTCAATGTCCCCGACATAGGTATTGCCGTCCGCGAGGCCTGCGCTGGCCGGTGTCGGCAACCAGGCAAAGCGTTCCAGATAGGTGGGCACGCGGGTTTTGCGAGCCAGGTTCACGCGCAGGAGAGCCTGATCTGACAGGGGGCGCCAGATCCGGGCGGCGAAATCTGTCGTCACATCATCCCATGCGCGATCTGACATGTTAAAATTCATGGCCAACATGGCCGGCATCATGGGGACAGCCGAGCCGACGCTGGCGGTATCGGCCTCAGCATCATGGCTGTCGAAGCGCGCACCGATCTCGGCGTCCCACTGACCGAGCGGGCCCTGCCACTCAACAAAGGCGCCCGTGCGCTGGATCTCGATGTCTGGCAGATTGTTGAGGAAGAAATCCGCATTGTTCGGATTGGTGATCGTCACATCGTGCGTTGCCCGGGTGTGATCCAGGCCCAGCGACAGTGCTCCGCCCGCAAAGTCACGGCTGGCCGTCAGGGCGATCGCCTGGTGCTCTGCATAGGCGAAGGTTTCGCGGAAGCGCATCATGTCGCCCGGCGCAGGGCGCAGGCTGAAATTATTCATCGCGTGCGCGACATCATTCCAGCTGAGCCGTGCTCCAAACGTCCACGCGCCCTGGCTGCGATCATAATCCACCTCGATGAAGTCGCTGTCGACAAAGCGGATATCCATCGCGAACTGCGGATTGCCGGTCGGGCCGGTCTCATTGCGGCGAAACTGAACGGAGAGGGATTGATCGTCGGACTGAAGGCCTGCGCCCAGGCCATAGATCAGGCGTTCATACTGCGTGCCCGCAATATCGAAATCGCCACTGGAAAAATCCTCGCCGGTCTCGTGTGCGCCGAAGGCGTAGAGCCGGAACTGGTTGTTGGCGGTTCCGAGAAGCGCCGAGCGCGACCACCCCTCATCGACACTCTGTAGCCCGACTGAGAGGTCCGCAGAGAATGAGAAAGTGCTGTCCTGCGACCAGTCGACAGATTTGAACTGGGCATCCATGCCGCCGGCAAGACCCGGCCCGGCACTGACGGGTGAAATGCCACGGTCGACGATGACCTGTTCCAGCAGGGAGGCCGGCGCATAATGCATCGGTGGATCCATAAGGTTGGGGCCACCGGAAACAAATTGGCGACCGTTCAACCGGATGTTCAGGCGATCGCCGAACAGGCCGCGATACTGCACCTGGCCGGACAGGGCGCCATTGCTCACGGAATTCAGGCCCGGCAATTGTGCCAGCACTGCGGTGGCGTCCGGTGTGGTCTGGGAGGCGATATCCTGTTGATCCAGCTGTGTCGTCTCTGCTGACGTACGGCTGGCATTGATGGTGATGATGTCAACGAGAGGGGCGGCGTCCTGTGCGAAAGCAGGCGCCGTGGCGAGCACACCAAAACAGGTGCTCAAAAGAATTGAACGCGGCATGGAAACTCCTGTGATGCCGATCAAAAACCAGAATGTTCGATGGGGTCACAGGAGGTGTGGGGGAGCCCGGGCGCGGCGGTTGGCCCGGTACGAGGACTTGCGCGCAGCGTCGGAAACGGGGTGAAGGGTCGAGACGGTTGCCCCAAGAGGGGGCAATGACAACCTCTCGACCGCATCAATCGCCAGCGTATGGGCTGCGGCAAAGGTACAAAGGTCTGTGCTTCGGTCGGCGTTGACATCGCGGTCGATGGTCTCGCCGGTCGCCAGGTCCAGCCATCGAGTCTCGACGCCGTCGCCGGCGGCACAGAATACCACCGACAACGCACCATTGTGCGTGTTGCGCTCCAGCATGAAACCCTGGGGCAAGGCCGCCTGGGTGCCCGCCGCCAACAGGGCGAGGGCCAGCAGGGCCTGGCGCAGAGTGTGCTGGATGAGGTCAGGCCAACGGTGCATGACCGGGAGTTAGCGCGTTCGGGTTGCGCAGGCAATGCGGCGCGTTGGCGCCGTCGCAGTTTTCGGGTCGACGGTCCGAACAGCGCTGCTTACCATCGCATTATGAGCTCTGATCATGTGCACCAGCAATTCATTGAGACGGCGCAAGACTTTGCGCCGGACCTGGCCCGAGCGCTTCAGCGCCTGGGGCCACAGGAATTTCGCCGACGCGATGATCTGCCGTTTCCGGAATATCTGTGTCGTGCGATTTCCGGGCAACAGATTTCAGTCAAGGCCGCACAGAGTATCTGGGCGAGGGTTGTTGCCAGTGCCGAGGGCCGGTCACTGGTCGAGCACTTCGCCGCCTGCGATGGCCAGGGGCTGCGCCAGTGCGGATTGTCGAACGCCAAGGTGAAAACCATCCAGGGGATAGCGCGCACGCACCTTGAAGAAGGGCTGGATGTCGCGACGCTGCGGCCACTGAGCGCCCGGGAGCGTGCGGACCGACTGACCACTCTCTGGGGTGTGGGCGCCTGGACGGCAGACATGATGAACATGTTCTACTTCGGGGAGCAGGATGTCTGGCCGGACGGTGATGTTGCTGCCAGGAAAACGCTCGAGCGCCTGACCTCGAAGCGTCGCAAGACGGTGCGGACCGCGCAGCGGTTCCAACCCTATCGGTCCTGGCTGGCCATCTATATGTGGGCGCATGTGGATGCGCCGCCGGACGGGGCACCGATCACGGGTCCGGGCGGATGACCGACGCCCAGGCACAAAAAAGGCCGCGCATTGCGCGGCCTTTCTCGTGAGATGGCTCCGCCTTATTCGCCGAAGCTGCGGCTGAAGCGAACACCGATCGTGCGCGGCGGTGCCACGTTCGCATAGTGCGAACGGACATTGTGGCCGGCAATCGTCTGATTGGAGAGCGGCGTCGAGCGGATACCGGTCTCGATGTACTCGTCAAACAGATTGTTCGCGAAGAAGGTCGCGCGCCACTCATCCGCATCATACGTTACGGACGCGTTGACCTGGGTGTAGCTGTCCAGCGCGACGGAAGAGCCGCGGCCACCCGTACGGGTCAGGACATCACCCTGATGCGTCAGGCCCATGTTCCAGTTCAGGATATTGCCGTTCGCGAGTTCCTGCTCGTAACGGGCAAAAATGGAGAACTGGGTTTCCGGGGAGCCCGGAAGGCGATCGCCAGCCTGGCCGTCCTCGAACGCCGTCGCGAAGCCCGGAGGCGTGATCGTGCGAACGAGGAACGGAACGTCCTCGGTCAGCTCCGACGTCGTGCGGCTGAACGTACCGCGCAGGGCGAAGGCCGGCGTAACCTGCCAGGATGCCTGCAGTTCCACACCGGTGGACTCGGCGCCGGCCGCGTTGACCGTGATCGGAATATTCGCGTTCACCGTCGCGGAGGAGACCTGCGGGCCTTCCCACTCGACGAAGAAGAACGCACCGTTGAACGTCATCGCACCATCAAGCCAGGTAGACTTGAAGCCGAGTTCGTTGTTGGTCGTCTGGTCCGGACCGAACTGACGTTCGTCGAACTGGGCGATATCACCCGGGTTCGGGCCGTATTGCTGACCCGGCGCCAGGGCACAGGCACCCTGCGTTGCGTTCGGGTCGAAGGCCGGGCACGGGCCGAGGCCGTTAGAGCCACCGATCCGGTAGCCTTCGGAGACGGTGAAATAGGCCAGGATGTTGTCGGTCAGGTCGTAGGCGATGTTGAACTTGGTCAGAACACCATCATCGGCCTGGAACAGGGCCGGATCGAAGGCCTGGTCACGAATTTCCGAAATGGACATGCGCTGGAACGGAACCGGCTCGAACAGCGGGAAGTCCACGGTGTTCACGGCTTCCAGTTCATAGTCGTAGTAACGACCACCCACGGTTACCGTCAGACGGTCCGTGATGTCCCAGCCGACTTCACCGAAGAAAGCCTGCTCGGTGAGCTGGCTGTAGGCTGTGGAGTAGTATTCCAGGCCACCCGGCTGGTCAGACAGGCCGAAGAAGAACGGCGCGGCGTTGACGTAGTCGACGTAGTTCGGAACGAACTCGCTGGAAGAACCGGAAACATTGGACTTGTTGTAGTAACCGCCAATGATCCAGTTGATATTGCTGTCGCCCGTGGAAACGAGACGGACTTCCTGGTTGAAGAAGTCGTCCTCACCGATTTCACGCGTGAAGGCCGTGAAGTTCGGGAAGGTCTCGTAGGAGTATTCCAGCGAGATCAACAGGTCGGTCTGGTCGCGCTGACCGTCTTCCTCATACGTGCCGTAACCGGTTGCGGATGTCAGTTCCGCAAAGCCCAGATCAAGGGTCATCTCCAGCGAGACGAGCTCATTGTCGCGGGAGATCGGCTCGAGAACGCGAAGACCGGACTCATAACGACCTGCCGGGACCGTGGAGCGCTGGGACGAGATCGTCCGGCCGCCAATGTCCTGGAACTGGAAGTAATAGGTCAGGGTCGCGTCAAACACGTCATTCGGCGCCCAGCGTGCAGCGAGGCGACCGGAGAAGGCTTCTTCACCGTCGGCATCTTCGACCGGCGAGAAATTCGCCGCGCGGTCTGCAGCGTCGTTGAAGTCCGGGTCCGGATTGGACACACCGACTTCGCTGACAACGAACGGATAGTCGATAAAGCCGCTGTCATCGAGGTAGTCCAGCGAACCGCGAATGGCGAGCGTGTCCGTCAGGCCGTGGTTGAAGGTCATGCCCACGCCGGTCGAGAGCGATCCGGATTCGGAGTACTGGTAGGCCTGTGCGCGAACTTCAAACGTGTCGGAGTCGAATTGCGGACGGTTCGGGATGTAGCGGATTGCGCCGCCCAGCGTGCCCGCACCATACAGCGTGCCTTGCGGCCCGAGCAGGACTTCGACGCGCTCGAGATCGTTGAGCTTGAGGTCGATGAAGATCGGGATCTCACCGAGATAGGTAGCTACCGTGCCGCCGCCGTCATTATTGCCATCGCCCGAGCCGATCGGGTCAGCGTTGAGGCCGCGGACGATGATCGGGTTGCCCTGACGGCCGCCACGATCGACGATATTGATGCCCGGAACATAGCCGAGGACGTCAGCGAGTTCGGAGAACCCCTGTTCCTCGATCTGCTCGCCGCCGATGGCTGCGATGTTCAGCGGGACTTCCTGCACCGTTTCCTCACGGCGCGTCGCGGTGACGACGATGATGTCGTCTGAAGCTGAGCTATCCTGGGCTTGGGCAGCAGCACCCAGCGCCAGAGAAGACAGCGGAATCGCAAACGCGCTGATGGACGTCACGAGTTGGCGTTTCAGCGATTTGCTTTTTGTATCCGATTTCATTCTTGATCTCTCCTCCGAAACAAGATGAAGAAATTTGGTCCAAGACGATTGGGTAATGCAATTATTCGAAGTTATATTTTTGTCATTATTCGTCGTTTGTCTGGTGGTTGTTGCGCGAGAAGCACGCCTGCGGCCTCTTTTTGCAACCATTCGCAAAGAAATGACGCCTGTTCGAGCACTCGATGCTGCAATATGGGGCTATCGCCACCATGAATGACCTGAAATCACGGCTGATTGATTCTGCCCGAAACGCGCTGGCGCAGCGCCGGTTCGAGGACGCGCACCGGAATGCCATGCAGGTTCTGCAAACGCAGGGGCCGGAGGCAGAGGCGTTTTTCGTTCTGGCCCTGATCGCGGTCGAGCATGGCAATGCTGGCAAGGCGGCGGAGATTCTGGACCGTGCGATCGCACTGACTCCCGGTGATGCTCGCTTTCATGCTCATCGCGCGCGCTGCCTGCTGGTGATCAATCGACAGGACCTGGCTTGGCCCGCGGCGCGGCAGGCCATGAAGTGCGGCCCCAAAGATGCTTTGACGTTTGACACGGTCGGCGTCGTCCTCACGCGACTGGGCGCCCATGAGGAGGCGGTGCAACTGTTCGAAACGGCGGTTTCCCAGAACCCGAAGGACGCGAATTTCTATTATAATCTGGGGGCTTCACGGCAATTTTCCGGTGAATTCGAAGGTGCGGCCAAGGCCTATAAGCGCGCCATAGAAATCGATCCCAGCCTGTACAAGGCGAGCTCGGCCCTGGTCTCGCTGGGGCGTGACTATGGGGACCCGGCCTTGGAAGCGACGTTGGAGCAGGCTTTTGAAAGCGGGACGCCGAGCGCCGAGCGCGACCTGCACCTTGGTCACGCGCTCGCCAAGCTTTGCGAGGACCGCAAGGATTATCCCGCGGCCATGCAGTGGCTGAAAAAAGCCAAAGCATTGAAGTCCCGCCAGCTGGGCCATGATCCGGAGCAGGACCGCAAGGTCTTCGCCGCCGCGGCAAGGGTTCCGAAATCGGTTCGTTCTCGCGGACATGACACGGACCGGCCGATATTTGTCGTCGGCATGCCGCGGACGGGAACCACCCTGGTTGACCGCATCCTCGGCGCACATGGCGATGTGGAGATGGCGGGCGAGCTCAGCAATTTCTCCATCCAGATGAAACGACTGGCAGGCACGCCAGGAGGGTTTGTCATGGATGCACCAACGCTTGAGCAGGGCTGGAATGTGGATTTTTCTGCCCTGGGCAAGGCGTATGAGGACAGTACGCGCAACCTGGTCGGAGAGGCGCGTCGTTTTACCGACAAGATGCCGCTGAACTTCATGTTCGCGGGACATATCCTGGCGGCATTGCCCAATGCGCGCATCGTCTGTCTGCGGCGGCATCCGCTGGATACATGTCTGAGCAATTTCCGGCAGCTGTTTGCGACCAGCTTCTCGTACTACAATTACGCATACTCGCTGGAGCATACCGCTCGTTATTATCTGGAATTTGACCGCCTGATGCGGGTCTGGCGGGAGCGATTGCCGGCGGACCGTTTCATGGAGATCGTCTATGAGGACATCATCGCCGATCAGGAAGGCGAGACCCGGCGCTTGCTAAGCCATTGCGGTCTCGATTGGCAGGATGCGTGTCTGGATTTCCACCAGCAGGATGCTGCCGTGGCCACAGCCAGTTCGGTCCAGGTCCGTCAGCCCTTGTATTCCTCGTCAGTTGGGCGTTGGAAACATTATCGCGAGGCGCTGTTACCCGTGATCGCCCGGTTGCAGGAGGGTGGTGTGCTTGATGCCGATGGGCAGTGGTTGAGGCCGCGAGCCGCGGCCGCGCAGCGGACATAAGCAGAGATAAAACGACGGGACAGGCCGAAGTCTGCCCCGCCGCCCTTCACTGCGGAGGGTTACCCGCCGAAGCTCTGGGAAATCGAGAACACGAAAGAATCGTCGAAGAAGTCGGACGTGTCGTGATAGCGCAGGTCCCAGCCAACGCCGAAGGCTTCACCGGATACGCCGACCTGCCAGTCCTCATAGTCGGCACCCGCCAGGTCATCGAACGTGCTGGAGCCAAAACGAGCATCTGCGGAGATACCCTCGACGAGCTCGATCGCTGCACCGATTTCCGCGTAGAGCGCTTCACCAGTGCCGGCATAGAAATCATCGGACCATGAGAATTTCACATCGACAGCGACCGGACCGAGCGCACGGCCTGCACCGAAATACAGCTCCATGAAGTCCTGGCTTTCGCCGAAATATTCCGGGCTGTCCGGATAGGCATAATAGATCGCGCCAAAGTCCAGGTCGAAATCACCGGCAGAGAAGGTGTAGCCGCCGTAGAAGTCGAGCTCCATCGTCGTCGCATCACTGAAGTCCACCGAGGACGCCCAGATGCCGCCGTAAAAGCCCTCTTTCTCGACATCGAATCCGCCCGACACGGCCGGGCCGTTATCGGTCTGGGTGATGCCACGGAAGATGTAATTGGTCGTCAGTCCCACATTTCCGGTGACGTCGCCTGCGCTGGCCAGTCCGGTGACGGTTGCAGCCAGGAGGCCGGCTGCTGCTACTTGCTTGATCATCCCACTAACTCCTTGTTTTCAAGCATTGAATAGATTTTTTCGAAACTCATTTCGGCGCAGAGACCCGACCGGCAGACTTGCGCCGGGTGACAGGGGCTTGCTTGCGCGATGGTCCGAGTGTTGGGGCCGAGCGGCGGACCGCTGCGGCGGTTTCAGGGGAGGGCCTTTCCACGAGGGCTCTGGTCGTTTCGGCGATGGCCCCGGCAGTTGTTGCCAGGGCCGTGTTCGCCATGGCCTGGATCAGGCCAGAGCCTTGTCCTTTCCCTCTGGAACGAAGACCGCGCCGGCCGCATGACCCAGTTCCGAAAGGTCGCCGCCTACGGTTTCTGCGTCAGCAGACAGGCGGATACCCAGCGTCAGTTTCAGGCCAAGCCAGACGACAAAGCTGGTGATGAAGACAAAGGCTCCGATCGCGCCAACGCCCACGGCCTGGCCATAGAAGGTCGCGTCGCCATTGGTCAGCGGCACAGCCATCGTGCCCCAGATGCCTGCAAACAGGTGAACCGGGATCGCGCCAACCACATCGTCGATACGCACGGCCTCGAGCAGTTTCGCACCGAAGGTGGCGATGACCGAGCCAACAGCACCGATCAGCATGGCTTCCGTGATGGTCGGGGTGAGCGGTTCTGCCGTAATGGCCACGAGACCGGCCAGTGCGCCATTCAGGCAATAGGCCAGGTTGGCCTTGCCGCGACCGAGGATCAGCGAGAGGACATAGGCGGTCACAACGCCTGCCGCCGCAGCCATGTTGGTATTGGCAAAGATCTGTGAGATCGCGACAGCGTCCGCAGCGGAACCCATGGCCAGTTGCGAGGCACCGTTAAAGCCGAACCAGCCGAACCAGAGCACAAACGTTCCCAACGTTGCCAGCGGCAGAGACGAAGGCTGCATGGCCACGGCGTCGGGGCCGAAACGACCGGAGCGCGCACCAATCAGGATGGCCCCCGCCAGTGCAGCCCAGCCGCCTGTGGAGTGCACCAGGGTGGAGCCGGCAAAATCGGAAAAGCCAAACTCGCTGTCGAGCCAGCCGGCACCCCATTCCCACGATCCCTGGATCGGATAGATGAAGCCCGTCAAAACCACGACGAAGATGAAGAATGAGCCCAGTTTGACACGCTCGGCAATGGTGCCGGAGACAATCGAGGCAGCGGTCGCAACGAAGACCATCTGGAAAAACCAGTCTGAGGCAGCTGCATAACCGGTCGAAAGATCAATACTCTCATCGGCGGCAACTTCAGACGGCGCCCAGATTTCCGGAATGCCGAAAAACGGCGTCTGGCCGCCATACATCAGCTGATAGCCAACAAGATAGAACATGATGCCCGCGATCGAGTAGAGCGCGATATTCTTCAGGCAGATCGCTGCCGCGTGCTTGGTCCGGACAAAACCAACTTCCAGCATGGCGAAACCCGCCGCCATGAGCATGACAAGGAAGCCCCCGATCAAAAAGAGCAGGGTGTTGAATACAAACGCTGTTTCTTCTGAAACCTCAGCTGCGGCATTGGCCGAGGTCAAAAGCCCCATGCCCAGTCCTGCCGCGATGATCACTGCCGCCTTGGTGCGCCAGCTTCTCTTTTTCTCCCACATAATAACCCTCCATAGTCCTGCGGGTGCAGCGCCGGGCGCTGCGCGATTGGGTCACGGCATGGCCGGCCCGCGTGCGGAGCTGGGGTTTGGTGTGCGCCGGGCTATCCCGGGTTCACGCGACCAAGACCGCAGCCTGTAACTCTGCGGCGGGGTCGTCGGATCGATCTGTGGTCGGGTCTGTCGCCCTGTTTGCGCCTTTTGGCGTCTGGCGGTGTCTTGTCGGTGATCTGAAAAAGCTGGCGTCGGCCGCCGCCAGCAGTCACAGATCGCGGTCCCGACAAGACACCGCGTCTTCAGTGGGGTTTCGCGCGCCCAAATCGTCAAGAAAGCGTTAGTTTTTATTTTGAGTGCCCGCGAAACTGCTTCGATATCGAGCAGATTTGCTCGCATGTGCAGCAAGAATATTGCATCGGCGAAGTCTCTGGGGTGTTATCTTGGGTGAATCTTGCGCTGTGCGGGTGCCCGGAGGAATGGCAGGGCGCCACTCGACAGGCCCAGATCCGCTAGCTAACGTCGATATGAACACTGTTTACAAGATGAGCGGCGCCAACGCCGACGATCGACTGGTCGATAGATTCCAAAGGGGAGAGACATGGCCGAACCCGATATCCTGAAAGGCAAGCTGCGCATTCCCGTGATTGGCGCGCCGCTTTTCATCATTTCTAACCCGGACCTGGTTATTGCCCAGTGCAAGGCGGGTATTGTGGGATCTTTCCCGTCCCTGAATGCGCGCCCAGTCAGTCAGCTCGATGAATGGCTCGACCAGATCACCTCCGAGCTGGACAGCTATAACCGCGCCAATCCGGACAAGCCGGCCGCGCCCTTCGCCGTGAACCAGATCGTGCATCGCTCCAATAATCGGCTCGAAGAGGACATGGCGCTTTGTGAGAAGTACAAGGTGCCGGTCGTGATCTGCTCTCTGGGCGCCCAGGAAGCGGTCTACAAGGCCGTCGATAACTGGGGCGGCATCACGCTGCACGATGTTATCAACCAGCGCTTTGCGCACAAGGCTATCGACAAGGGGGCGACGGGCCTCATCTGTGTGTCGGCCGGTGCGGGTGGTCATGCCGGCGCGTTGTCACCCTATGGATTTATCGCCGAGACCCGCGAATGGTTTGACGGGCCGATCCTGTGTTCCGGCTCGATCTCGACCGGTGGCGGTGTGCTCGCAGCCCAGGCCATGGGCGCCGACTACGCCTATATCGGTTCTGCCTTCATCGCGACCAAGGAAGCGCGCGCAGAGGAGGCGTACAAGCAGGGCATTGTCGACGGCAAGGCCGAGGACATCGTCTACACCAACCTCTTCACCGGTGTGCACGGCAATTATCTGCGCAAGTCGATCGAAGAAGCCGGTCTCGACCCGGACAATCTGCCGGAAAGCGATCCGTCAGCGATGAATTTCGGCTCTGGTGGCAATTCCGACGCCAAGGCCTGGAAAGACATCTGGGGCTCCGGCCAGGGAATTGGCTCGGTCAAGGCCATCCAGAGTGCCGGCGAATATATCGACCAGCTGGCGTCGGAGTACGAGGCGACAAAGGCGCGGCTTTGTTCCTGATCGTCTCGGTCGGCTGCACATTTGAGAGTGATTGAACGCCCCGGACCGCCTCGATCGGTCCGGGGTGGTTCGTTTTGCGGCCTGGCCCGTGCAGGTTGCCGTAAAGCCCGGCCGGTCAGGCGCGGGCTGGAAGGCTCTCGTTCTGGAGGCAGGTGATGAGCTGGTTACAGCTGTTCAGCAAGTGGTCCGGTTGGTGTTCC
>JAEPND010000004.1 GCA_017643585.1 Maricaulis sp. | reverse complement strand
ACATGACCGCAACCCGCAATGATCAGAAATCACTCAAATCAGACCTTGCAGAACAGGGGCCGTCCACACATGACAGCACCATGCCGACCGTCTGGGCAGTGTCCTGGACATGGTGCCAGAGAGCGGCGCTGTCATGGCGAACTCTGTTGGTGCAAAATTGCGACCCCACCTTCGCGATCACGGGTACTGCCCGAATTGACAATCATCGGCGATTGGGTGATCAATTGACAACGTTATCAATTAAAGTTCGGGCTTGCGTCTCAAGTCGACAGAACTGACGGGGGAGAGCATGCAATTATCAACCTTCGATCTGGTGATCGTGTTTGGCTATGCCATCGCACTGATCGCCATCGCGACCCTGGTCAGCCGCGAGAGGGCGGGCCATCAAAAGGACTCCTCCGATTTTTTCCTGGCCGGCAAGGCTCTGCCGTGGTGGGCGGTCGGTGCCTCGCTGATTGCCGCGAATATCTCGGCCGAACAGATCATCGGCATGTCCGGCTCGGGCTATGTCGTCGGGCTGGCAATCGCGACTTATGAATGGCTGGCGGCCGTGACATTGATCGTGGTTGGCAAGTTCTTCCTGCCGGTCTTCCTGAAGAACGAGATCTACACGATGCCGCAGTTTCTGGAGCGGCGTTATGATGGCCGGGTCAAGACGGTGATGTCGATCTTCTGGCTGGCGCTCTACACGTTTGTGAACCTGACGGCGATCCTCTGGCTGGGCGCGACAGCGATCAATGCCCTGACGGGTTTTGACATCACCTTCGCGCTGATCGTCCTGGCAGGCTTTGCGGTGGCCTATTCCATTTATGGCGGCCTGAAAGCGGTTGCCCTGACAGACATCATCCAGGTCGCCATGCTGGTCGGTGGCGGGTGCCTGATCACCTGGATTGCCCTCAATGAAGTCAGCGACGGTGCGGGGGTCATCGCAGGAATGGGCGTGCTGATCGACGAGGCGCCCGGCAAGTTCGACATGATCCTGGACAGCGATCATCCGGAATACATGAACCTGCCCGGCATCGGCGTATTGATGATCGGCATGTGGGTGATGCACTTCTCCTATTGGGGTTTTAACCAGTACATCATCCAGCGTGCGCTGGGGGCCAAGTCGGTGGATGAGGCCCAGCGCGGCATTGTCTTCGCCGCCTTCCTGAAACTCTTCATGCCGTTGATCATCGTGGTCCCCGGCATTGCCGCTTTCGTGCTGGCCCAGGACGCCACGAGCGGGATCGAGGTGGGGCGGCCGGATGCCGCCTATCCGGCCTTGATGGCACTGACCCCGGTGGGTATTCGAGGCCTGATCTTCGCGGCGCTGATTGCGGCCATCGTCTCGTCGCTGGGATCGATGATGAATTCCATCTCCACCATCTTCACGCTGGATATCTACAAACCGATGCGCGACTCTGCGAGCGAGGGGCATCTGGTGACTGTGGGGCGTCTGGTTTCCATCTGTGCGGTGATCATCGCCGTCGCTGTGGCGCAGCCCCTGCTGGGCAATTTCCCGCAGGCCTTCCAGTTTATCCAGGAATTCACCGGCTTCTTCACGCCGGGCATTGTGGCGCTGTTCGTGCTCGGTGTGTTCTGGAAATCGGCAACGGCCAATGGCGCCCTGGCCGCAGCGATCGGATCCTTCGGTCTCTCGGTGCTCGGCAAGCTTTATCTGGACTGGATGCCTTTCCTCGACCGCGTCGGCTGGATCTTCCTGGCCTGTCTGGGGATCATGTTCGCCATGGCCATGATCGAGCGCAAGGATCAGGGTGAGAAAGCCGTGTCCATCGATGGTGTCTCCTTTTCCACCTCCAGCCTCTACAATCTCGGTGCACTGGTCGTGGTGGTGACGCTTGGCCTGCTCTACTGGGCGTTCTGGTAGGCGGATGGCTCGGCTGGTCGTCATCATGGGCGTTTCCGGAAGTGGAAAATCGACCCTGGCCGGCGCTCTGGCCGAGCAGACCGGTTGGCCATACCTGGAGGCCGATGACTTTCATCCGCCGGAGAATGTTCGCAAGATGACGGCGGGGCAGACGCTGACCGATGCTGACCGCGAGGGCTGGATCCGGGCCATGCGGCGCGCGATCGAAGCCCTGTCGGATCACACCGTGATTGCGACTTGTTCGGCTCTGAACGAGACCGTGCGCGGCTGGCTGGTGGATGGTCTGGACCGTGATGTGTCCTGGTGTTGGCTCAAGCTGGATGAAACGACCGCCCGGGAGCGTGTTCAGTCCAGGGCCGGACACTATATGCCGACAGCGCTTGTGCGCAGCCAGTTCGAGGCGCTCGACCCGCCCGCAGCGGCCTGGCAACTCGATGCCACCTTGCCGCTCGCTCACACACTCAACGCTATGAAAACCCGGCTCCTGGCGCCTGCCGCCCGCTGAGCTGAGGGACAAAAAACAACAAGGGGAAATTGATGTTCAAAATTGACGACGTTGTCAAAAGGGGCGTGCGCGCTGTCACGATCTCGGCGTCTCTGCTGGCGCTGGCCGCTTGTCAGGATGATGCCGTTTCACAGAGCACGCGGGACGAAACGGCAGTGACCCGTGCCCAAACCCAATTCTCCCAGCGCGTTGAGGGTTTGCTTGCCGAGATGACCCTGGAGGAGAAGCTCGGTCAGCTGCATCAGGCCGCCGGTGGTCGTAGTCGCAATCTCAACTCCCGCTTGACGCCGGAGGAGCTGGACCGGGTGCGGGCAGGCGCCGTCGGCTCCTACCTTCACGTGGCGGGCGCTCAGCCGTTGGCGGAATTGCAGCGTGTCGCCGTCGAGGAAAGCCGTCTGGGCATCCCCCTCCTGTTTGCCATGGATGTGGTGCACGGTTACCGCACCATATTCCCGGTGCCGATCGCCATGGCATCGACCTGGGACGAAACAGATTGGCAGCGTGCAGCCCGGATTTCTGCCGAAGAGGCGTCCGCAGCCGGTCTGCACTGGACCTTTGCCCCCATGATAGACATTGGTCGCGATCCGCGTTGGGGCCGCATTGTCGAAGGCGCGGGGTCCGATCCTTACCTTGGGTCGCGCATGGCCGTGGCCCAGGTGCAGGGCTATCAGGGAGAGAGCCTCGCGGCTGGCGATACCTTGCTGGCGACCGCCAAGCATTTCGGGGCCTATGGGGTGCCGACCGGTGGTCGCGACTACGGGACGGCCGAGATCGGCGAGCGCAGTCTGTACGAAGCCTATCTGCCGCCATTTTACGCGGCGACGCGTGCCGGTGCAGGCTCGATGATGACCGCCTTCAATGACATTGACGGTGTGCCCTCCACCTCGAACGAAGCGCTGATCGACGGAACATTGCGAGCCCGTTGGGCGTTTGACGGGCTGATTGTCAGCGACTGGAACGCAATTGCCGAGCTGATGAATCACGGCGTCGCCGAGACCCGCGCGGCTGCAGGCGCGCTGGCCCTGCAGGCGGGTGTCGATATGGACATGACCAGTGGCATTTTCGTGGAGGAATTGCGCCAGGCGATCGATGCAGATCCGGCCCTCGAAGCAGACCTGGACCTGGCGGTGGGACGCATCCTTACAGCCAAGGAACGCCTCGGCTTGTTTGATGATCCGATGGTCTATCACCAGGTTCAGCGTGAACAGGCCGAACTGCTGGCCGCGGACCATCGCGAGGCGGCGCGGGCCATCGCCGCCCGCAGTGTTGTCCTGCTGAAGAATGAGAACGCGGCCTTGCCGCTGGAGTTGTCCGAAGGGCGTGTGGCTGTCATCGGCGCCCTGGCTGCCGATGCATCGACGCAGCTGGGCTCCTGGCGGGCACAAGGTCGTCCGGAAGATGTGGTCAGCCTGCTTGACGGGCTGCGCGAAGGGGCGCCCGAGGGGGTTGAGATTGTCTACGCAGCGGGTGCCGATCCGCTCAGCGATGATCTCTCAGGTCTCGAAGAAGCTGTCGCCCTGGCCCGCTCTGCTGATCGTGTTGTGCTGGTGGTGGGCGAGAATTTCGACATGTCAGGCGAGGCCCGCAGTCGATCCGATCTTTTCCTTCCTGACAGTCAGCGCGCGCTGGCCTCAGCCATTCTGGACACAGGTCAGCCCGTTTCAGTGATTCTGGTTACGGGGCGCCCCCTGGCTATTCCCGACATCGCGGCGCGCGCGGATGCGGTATTGAACGCGTGGATGCTGGGCGTTGAGGCCGGGCCTGCCCTGGCTGATATCATCTACGGCGAGACGTCCCCGGCGGGTCGACTTCCCGTGAGTTTCCCGCGCTCCACCGGAGCGGCGCCTTTCACCTATTCCGAATACCCCGGTGGCCGTCCGGCAGATCCTGATCTGGCGCGTGACACCAATCGGTACATGGATCAGCCGATCACGCCGCTTTATGGCTTTGGCCACGGCCTTTCCTATTCGACCTTCGATTATGGAGCGCTCAGCGGTGGTGTCGTCCAGGGTGAGATCCGCCTTGCGGTTGACGTCACCAATTCGGGCGATCGCGCTGCTGACGAGGTGGTTCAGCTCTACATGCGTGACCCGGTCGCATCGGTTGCCCGCCCGCGTATCGAGCTGCGGGGCTTCAGGCGGATTTCACTGGAGCCTGGTGCGAGTACGACGGTGCATTTCACGTTGAGCCCGGCGCAGGCTGCAGTCTTCCAATCGCCCGGCGTCTGGCAGGTCGAGCCCGGGCAGCTGGTTTTCCATGTTGGCGGGAGCTCGCTGTACCTGGCCTCTTCGGTCGAGGTCACCATCGAGGACGGGTTCATCTCCGACGTGCCCGCAGCAGCGATTGCAACACGCGGGGAGACGGAGTGATGCAAACCCGAAGAGAAACGCTGGCCGCGCTCGGAGCCATCGCGACTGCTGGACTGGGTGGATGTGCCGGGCGCGGGCTGCCGGACTCGGTCGAGCTTCACAAGGCCGGCGCTCAGGCGCTGTTCGATGATCGCTGGACGCTGGAGCATTTGGCGGACGGTTTCATCTGGAGTGAGGGCCCGTCATGGGACAGGCAGCGACAATGTCTCTATTTCACCGATGTCCCGGCAAACCGGGCTTATCGCTGGTCCGACGCGGCGGGGCTGGAGGTGTTTCTGGAGCCGTCCGGTGTCGAGGCGTCGGCGGCGACCGGCATGCGCGAGGCGGGTGCGAATGGCCTCTGGTTTGGCGCGGATGGCTGGCTCTATCTCTGCAATCATGGTGAGCGGGCCGTGCAACGCCTGCGTTTGGACACGCTCGAGAGAGAGACCCTCGTGAGGGATCATTCCGGCCAGCGTTTCAACAGCCCCAATGATCTTGTTCGGGCCGCCGATGGGTCGATCTATTTCACGGATCCGCCCTATGGGCTGGAAGGGTTGGACGCTTCGCCGCTCAAGGAGATGGCTGTCAATGGCGTCTATCGATTGAGCCCGGATGGAGAGTGCGAGCGCTTGTTCGATCATCTCACCTTCCCGAATGGTATCGCGCTATCTCCTGACGAGGACTGGCTCTATGTCGCCCAGTCTGACCCGAACGCTCCGCACATCTACCGGGCGCCCTTGCGGAATGGGCGGCCGACAGGACCACTCGCGCTTTGGTATGACGCGTCGCACTTCCTCGCGGCCGGCGATCCGGGGCTGCCGGACGGAATGTGTGTCAGTGAAGACGGGCTGGTCTTCGCGACGGGGCCGGGGGGTGTTCTGGTCCTGTCTCCAGGCGGTGAATTGCTCGCGCGTATTCGCACGGGTCGAGCAACCGCGAATTGCGCCTTTGGCGGCGCCAATGGAGACTGGCTCTACATCACTGCTCACGATCGATTGCTGCGTTTGCGCTCCAACACCCGGGGCTTGCAATGGCGGAGCTAGGCCTGGATTCATTGTCAGATTTGCGCCCATTGTTTGCCACCCTCGCAGCGATCCCGCTGCTGTTGTGGCTAGTTCTGAAATGGAAAATCCCGGCCTTCACCGCCCTGATAGGTGTCAGTCTCATTGCGGCGCTGGCCGCTGGTATGAGTGCGGAGTCAGCATACGCAACGATCACCGCCGGTATGGGCGGTACGCTCGGCTTCATTGCGGTGATTGTCGGGCTGGGCAGTCTGTTCGGGGCATTGCTCGAGGCAGGAGGCGGCCTGCCAAAACTGGCGCGGCTCCTGATCGGGCAGCGCCGCGGTTTTGGTGGCCAGGTTATGGCCGGACTTATCGGACTGGTCGTTGCCATCCCGGTTTTCTTTGACGTCGCGCTGATCGTGTTGGCGCCCGTTGTCGTGGCGCTCGCCAGGCAAGCCGGCCGGCCGGTTCTGGCCTTCGGTCTGCCTCTGCTGGCAGGTCTGGCGATTGCCCATGCCTTTATCCCTCCGACACCCGGGCCAGTCGCCGTCGCCGAGATCCTCGGCGCGGACCTGGCCTGGGTGATGCTGGCCGGGTTGGCGGCAGGTGTTCCGGCTTTGCTCGTCGCCGGTCCGGTGTTTGCGACTGTGCTGGAACGCACGGGCCAATTGCCGGAGGCCAGGCTTGACCAGATCGAGACCGAGGCCGCACCCGACGACGGCGTGAGTGGACACATGGTTCTGGCACTCATCCTGTTACCGCTCGTCCTGATCCTGGCGCAAGCCCTGCTCGCCCTTACGGGTGCAAACGGAGCTCTGGCCGGGGCCCTGGCCGTTGTCGGGCATCCGTTTGCCGCCCTGATGATTGGCTGTGCAGCTGCCGGGGTGGTGGTCGCAGGCAAGTCGCAGACCATCCGTGGTCGCGTCCGCCTGGGCATTGCTGAAGCCTTTGCTCCGGCCGGCGCCGTCATTCTGGTGACGGGCGCAGGCGGGGCGTTCAAGCAGGTGCTGGTTGATACGGGGGCAGGCGGGCAACTGGCCGGACTGGTTCTCGGCTTTGGCCTGACGCCCATAGTGCTGGGCTATGTGCTGGCTGTGATCATCCGTGTTGCCCAAGGCAGTGCCACGGTGGCGATGATTACAGCGGCAGGCATGACAGCGCCGCTCCTGGCGGGGCAGGATATGACAGGTTTCGCCCAGGCGCTGGTGGTCATCGCCATTGCAGCAGGGGCGTCGGCCTTGTCCCATGTCAATGATAGCGGTTTCTGGCTGGTCAATCGCATCTTCGGACTTAGCGAAGCGGCGACGCTGAAGACGTGGACTGTCTCGACCACCCTGCTCAGCATCACCGGATTGATCGCCTGTCTCGCCCTGGGCGTGCTTGCCTGACCCCTAGGGCGTGTCACCGCATGTCTGAGCGGCATCGGTATCTGAGGCGAGCACGATATCTCCGAGACCGATTTCGCCATCGTCCTCGTTCGAACGCAGGATGAAAGCGGCTTCGGTGTTGGTGAGGTCGACGCCTGCTTGCGTGAAACAGCTCAGGCTGACGCGATATTCCTGCCATGGGCCCTGTGTGATGCGCACGGGGACGAAATGGCTGCATTCCTCGCCAGAGTGACAAGACATGCCAACCTCGACCCAGGTATCGCGGCTGTTGAAGCCTCGAGCGCGGAACGAGATTTCCATAGCGCCATTGGCTTCCCGCGAGAGGTCATGCGGCTCCGACGTGGACAGGCGCACACCGGCGCCAGCCTCCCGCCAGATGAAGTGGAGAGAATCCTCCTGAGCCGTGCGATCGGTGCGTGCAAGGGTCAGGGTCTCGGTCTCGAATCGGTCCTCAGGCGCGTCCGACCACTGTCCGGCGACACCGGTCTGAACAGACCAGGGCGCCACCGACTGGCCAAGCCGGTAGAAGGCGCCGCTGGGGGCGAGATCTTCCGCTGACAGGCCGGACACTTCAGACAGTGAAGCAACGTCCTCGATATCGCCGTAACTCAGCCCGTATCCATACGCGAAAAGCGGGGCATAGTCGGCATCACCTCGATTGACCGGTGCGCTGACGGCACTCGCTGGCCATGAGAAGGACAGGCGACCCGTGAAGTCGTAGTCGGGCTCAGTCCTGAAGAGCATGTCGGCGATGCCACCGCCTTCCGTCCCGGGAAGCCATGCGGCGATGAAGGCGTCGGAGTCATTGATCTCCGGGTTGGTCCACAGCGGGCGTCCGGAGAGGAAAACACTGACGACCGGCGTGCCTTGGCTGGCCAGGAGTTCCAGTCGCTCGGTATCGAAGCCATTGGGTACGAAGTCGAGATGCTCGCGATCCCCCTGGAATTCGGCATAGGGGTTCTCGCCATACACGGCGATGACGGCATCGGCATCGTGCGTTTCATCCCCTTCCGGATCAAAGATCACGCGCCCGCCAGCGGCCTCCACGACCTCGCGGATGCCATCAAGAATGGTCTGGCCGGCCGGGAATTCCTCATTGGGATAGTCGCCGCCCTGCCAGGACAGTGTCCATCCGCCAGACGCCTTGCCGATATGGTCCGCGCCGTCACCCACCACCAACACGGTCAGACCCGGGTCGAGTGGCAGGAGGTTGTCCTGGTTCTTGAGGAGGACAAGAGATTCCCGCACGGCCTGGCGCGCAACGGCGCGATGTTCGTCTGCGGCCAGAACACTTGTATCATTGGCCAAGGGACGCTGGCTGGGTGCGACCTGTTCAAACAGGCCAGACTGGATTTTCACACGCAGGATACGGCGGACGGCATCGTCCAGCCTGTCCATGGAAATGCGGCCGGCCCGGACATGCTCCAGGGTCGAGTCATACAGCTCCCGCCAGCTGTCCGGTGCCATGTACATGTCGACACCCGCATTGAAGCTTTCGGGGCAGTCTGTCGCCGTACACCCAGCGACCAGGCCGTGACCATTCCAGTCTCCGACCACAAAGCCGGTAAAGCCCATGCGGTCCTTCAACACATCATTCAACAGCGAGTGGTTGCCGTGCATGCGTACGCCATTCCAGCCTGAGAAAGACGCCATGACGGTCTGAACGCCGGCCGGGATGGCGGTGTAATAACCCTGGGCGTGAATGTCCCGAAGCTCGGCCTCGCTGATCTGGGCGTCGCCCTGGTCGCGACCATCAACCGTGCCCCCGTCGGCGAGGAAGTGTTTGGCGCTGGAAATCACCCGGCCTGTCGCCATGAATTCATCCGTGCCCGGACGGCCCTGCAGACCCCATACGATGCGTTCTCCATAGGCGCGAACGATGTCCGGATCTTCCGAGAAGCCTTCATACGTCCGACCCCAACGGTCATCGCGTGGCACGGCGAGCGTCGGCGCAAAGGTCCAGTCGTGACCGGATACGGACAATTCGCGAGCCGTGATGCGGTAGATATCTTCAATCAGATCCGGATTATTGGCCGCCCCCAGGCCGATATTGTGCGGGAAGACGACGGCACCGCGCAGGTTGGCATGCCCGTGTACGGCGTCGATGCCCCAGATCATCGGGATTGCAATCTCAACACCCTCCGGGTCGATAGACGCGTTGAAATAGGCGTCCGCAGCCGCCAACCAGGATTCGGCGTCCGCATACGGGCGTGGGCCGGGTGCAGAATTGCCGCCGCTGAGGACCGAACCCAGGCGGTAATCCCGAACTTCCTCGGCGGTGACGGAGCCGCTGTCTGCCTGGATCGTCTGGCCGACCTTCTGCTCGACCGTCATCAGCGCGAGGATTTCGTCGATACGCGCTTCGATCTCGGGGTCCAGGGGCAGCGGGGCAATCGCTGGCCAGTTGTCCGGATCGGCCGTTGCCGCCTCGGGGAGGTCGACAAAAACCGGTTCGGTCGTCGCGGATTCCTGGGTCGTCTGCTCACTCTGAGAGGAGGGTTGGCAACCTGCCAGACCCAGCGCAGCTGAAAGGGCCAGCAAAGAGACAGCGGTTGTGGACGGACGATGAAACGGCATGAGTGGCTCCCCTGTTTGAGGTTAGATGATCGTATTTAGACAACGTTGTCAATCTTGCGATCAAGGCGACCTGCAGGCGGTTCTGGATTAGTCGTGTTCGGCTTGTGAGGCGTCAAGATAGGCGGATATGGCGAAGAGTGGCGCGTTCCAGTTGATGGCCACTTCATTCAGCGCATAAGCGTCAACATGGTCGGCCCAGCAGGTCTGGGGCGCACACTGACCGTCCATCTCCCTTGCAATCGGGTCGGTCATAATGCGGTAATTCGGACCGCCGGACAGAGCACCTGGTGGGGCTTCGGGAAATTCGGGGTCGGCGCCATTCGCCCAGAACCGGTGATGGGGAAAGCGCATCGGCCGTGCGCCATGGCCAGCGATATAGCTCTGGTCGAGCGGGTTGCGTCCCAGCAGGTAATCCATCGCGTGGACGACACCGTCGCGGAAGCCGCGGTCCGGATCGATATCATGTGCCGCTGCAAGGACCAGCGCCCGGTTGAGCAGGTTGGCGCTGGAGCCCCAGGTTATCTCAGATGGAGTCAGTGGATAGTGATAGCCGGTGGCCGCCATTTCTTCGTGATACTGGGCGGCGGTTGCCACGATCAGTTCCTCGGCCTGATTGCGCAGCTGATTGTCCGGAGCGGCCAGCGAGAGCGAGAGTTCGGGCAGTATTTCGGTGTTGGCCCAGAAGATCGCGCGACGGGTCTCCATTTGCCCTCGATAACGCAGTGCGGATTGGCGGTATTCCGGCTCACCCGTGGACAGGTAGAGCTCGACCGCAGCCCAGTAAAACTCATCTGCAACGATGAGGTCACCATAGGCGCCTCCGCCGTCGAACGTATTGTATGCCAACAGGTCCGGGTGCCGCTCGGCGGCCTGGAAAGCGCGACGGGCTGCGGCCAGGCAGCGTGCGGCGAACGCGTCGTCCAGGGCGCGCCAGAGACGGGAGCACTGGGCGGCTGACGCTGCCAGGTTGAGCGTGGCTGCTGTCGTCGGGGGGATCAGGTACCGGGTTTCCTCGGCATCCTCTGGCAAGAGGGGGAGCGGCAGCCAGGACCGTTCGTGAAGCTTGTGATGGGCGAGGCCCGAGCCGTCTATGTGGGCCGGATGTGACTGTTCTGCGCCCGGTTCGCGGGCATCGACCCAGACTGCGGCCCCGTCGGGGACCTGCATGGCCAGCATGAATTCCAGTTGCCAGCGGGCCTCAAGCAGGATCTCGCTGATCCCGTCCTGGCTCTCGGGCAAGGCGACCCGCGCACCATCCCAGCCGAGCTCGTCAAGTTGTCCGCGCGCATTGAAGCGCTCGTAGACGTGTTGCAGCGTCCAGACCGAAATGCCGCCATTGACGACGTATTGGCCATAATCGCCGGCATCCGCCCAGCCGCCGGTTGTATCCAGCTCATAAGCGCAGCCGGGCCATTGGCTTCCTGTCATGTCCCTCCCGCTGAAGCAGGTGACGCGACTGTCGAAAAATCCGCCTTCGCGGGCCCACGCCTCTCCTGCGGTAAAGGCCGGGTCGAGGTCCGTTCCAAGTCGATTCAGATAGAAATAGCGCAAACTGTCTTCCGCCAGTTCCGCATAGGGCCGCTCTCCGATCGAGAATGACCGCGAACGCACGCCACAGGCTTCGATGGTGAAGCCGTCCCCGGTCGCCGTAACAGAGCCAAGGTCGATGCGGTGAAGTGCTTCGCCAGCGGTGTGGTCAAAGCCGAACGGATCGCTCATGCCTGCGGCCAGAGCCTGGCCATCCGCGTCCACAATACGCCAGCCCACGGCGGTCTCGGTGCTGGTCCGCAAAATGGCGAGCTTGGGGCCATTTGCTTCGAAACCGGTCTGGTTCATGACAATCGGAGGGAAGTCTTCTGCGAGCGCACAGTCTGGTGTGGCTTGCAGAACTCCGAGCAGGCTGGCGGCTAGAACGAGCATGGGGCCACTCCTACACGTTCTCTGACAGTAAATCAGGTTCGGCGGCGCAATGTTGCGCGATAAATTCCTCATGACGAGGCATGTGATCTGCTGATGCCCGGATCACTGAGAGTATTTGCTCAAGGCGGGCATCGACTTCCATCTCGCCGAGACTGGCCACAAGAGGGTGGTGACCCTCCGGTACAACACCTTGCCCGTCCATCACGGCGAGCCAGCTGGTCTCATTGAACAGCTCGTCCTTCTCCCGGTAGACGCGGCCATTCGTACGGTAGAGCTCCAGCTTGCGCGCGAGGTGATCGGTCATCGGAAGATTTCGGCACCGACGCCAGAACTCGCTGTCGTCACGCTCGGTCTGACGATAGTGCAACACCAGGAAGTCACGCACATACTCATACTCTTGCAACGTCAGGCGATTGTATTCCTCGATGTCTGCCGGATTGAAACTCCGGTCGGGGAAGAGCGTCATCAGGCGCGCGATACCACTCTGGATCAGATGGATGCTGGTCGACTCCAGAGGTTCCATGAACCCGGCCGCCAGACCAATGGCCAGCACATTCCGGTTCCAGAATTTGCGGCGGTGGCCGGTGACAAAGCGCAGCTGGATCGGGTCGCGCAGCGCCCGGCCCTCCAGATTGTCCAGCAGGATCGCGGCGGCCTCATCATCGCGCATATGATCCGAGCAATAGACATGTCCGTTTCCGGTGCGGTGTTGCAGCGGGATATGCCATTGCCAGCCCGCGGGACGAGCGGTCGAGCGCGTGAACGGGTCGGGTGCACGGACACGCTCTGAAGGCACGGCCAGGGCCCGATTGCACGGGAGCCAGTCGCTCCAGTCCTCGTAACCGGTCTCCAGGGCCTGTTCGATCAAGAGGCCGCGGAAACCGGAACAATCGATGAAAAAGTCGGCGGAATACTCTCGACCGTCCTGCAGGCTCACCGAGGCGAGGTGACCATTCTCCGGGTGCAGGGATGTGTGTTCGACACGACCCTCGATCCGCTCGACCCCGCGCGCCTCGGCATAGTCACGCAAGTATTTCGCATAGAGTCCGGCATCGAACTGGAAGGCGTAGGCAATATGGCCAAGCGGCGAGTTCTTGGCATTGGGCACCGGACGCAGAAAGCGTCCCTCGCGCGCCGCGAGTACCTGTAAGCAGAATTCCGGCAGCTCGACTTCGTAACCACGCTGCCGCGCATTGAGCCAGAAGTGATGAAACATCACCCCGTCCATGTCACTGCCATACGAGCCGAACGGGTGGAGGTAGGAATGTCCCTGCCGACGCCAGCCCTCAAACTCGATACCCAGTTTGAAAGTGGCCTGGGTGGCCTTGATGAACGCGTTCTCATCGATGCCCAGCATCCGGTTGAACAGCAGGATCTGCGGGATGGTGGCCTCACCGACACCCACCGTACCGATCTGTTCGGACTCGATGAGCGCAATCTTGAGATCATGATCCGCGAAAATCTTGGACATGGCCGCAGCGGTCATCCAGCCGGCCGTGCCTCCACCGACGATCGTAACGGAACGGATCGGCTTGACGGTCATGCATGCTCTCCTTGGATACTGGCCTTCTTGAGCATATGCGCGATGAAGGCGTCGTGTGGCGGCATTTTGCTCGCCGCCAGGGCATAGGTTTCCCGCATGTCTTTCAGCGTCGTGGTCAGTTCGGCGCTGGCAAGACTGTCCGCAACGGGGGAGTAGGCCTTGGGCTCGATGCCCTGTCCCACCATCACGGCGAGCCAGCTTGTCAGAGTGAAAAGATCGCCCTTGTGGGCGAAGAAGCGGCCATTTCCGCGGAACAGGTCCAGCGTCTCGGCGAGGCTGTCGGGAATATCCATCGTTCGAACGTGGTTCCAGAACGGCGAGTCGTCCCGGCGCGTCGCGTGATAGTGCAGGATCAGGAAGTCCCGAATATAGTCGAAGGCGTCTGCCATGATCGTATTGTAGCGCTTGGTTTCCAGCGGGCTCATGCCATCCCTTGGGAACAGTGCCAGGAGCTTGCTCACGCCTTCCTGAATCAGCTGGATGGAGGTTGATTCAAGCGGCTCCAGGAAACCCGATGACAATCCGATCGCAACGCAGTTCTTCTCCCAGAAACGTGTGCGCCGGCCGGGGGTGAAGCGAAGCCGGTTGGGTTCGGCCAGGACGTTCCCGTCCATGTTCCGGGTCAATACGTCCAGCGCACGATCATCATCTGTATGAGCAGAGGAGTAGACGTAACCATTGCCAACACGATGCTGGAGCGGGATCCGCCATTGCCAGCCGGCTTCCCGCGCCGTGGCGCGCGTGAAGGGTGGCGTTGTCTCGCCTCTGGCTGTTGGCAGGGCGATGGCACGATCACAGGGAAGCCACTGTCTCCAATCCTCGTACGCGACGCCCAGTTCATCACCGATCAACAGGCCGCGAAAACCTGTGCAGTCGACAAACAGATCCGCTTCCAGGCGGGATCCGTCATCAAGCGTCAGGGCCAGAATCGCTCCGCTCTGACCATCACGCTCAATTCCGGATATACGCCCCTCCCGGCGGACCACGCCGCGTCTTTCAGCGAAACTGCGAAGCAAGCGGGCATAGAGGCCGGCGTCGAAATGATAGGCGTGACGCATCTGGGAGACGGGAGATTGCAGATCGCTGGCCGGCAGCATGAACTTGCCGGCGCGGGCCGCCATGCAACACATCGAATATGTCTCCAGCGCATGGGCGTCACCGTGCAGCCGTGCGCGGTTCCAGAAATGGTGGAAATCCTCGCCCTGCAGCGCGAACCCGTAATCGCCAAAAGGATGCAGATAACTTTCGCCAATCGCTCCCCAGTTCACAAACTCGATGCCAAGTTTGAAACTGCCCCTGGTGGCGGCGATGAAATCTGGCTCCGAGATACCCAGCATGCGGTTGAAATCCGCGATCCCGGGAATGCTGGCTTCACCGACGCCCACCGTGCCGATGGCATCGGATTCGACGAGTTCCACGCTGACCCCGGCCGGCAGGATAAACTTGCTCAAAGCTGCCGCGGTCATCCAGCCGGCGGTACCACCGCCTGCGATCAGGACCTTGGAGACTGGACGTGCGCTCATGCGGTTTCCTCCGCGCGGCCAAGGGCCTTGTCGATGGCCTCGAGATAGACGGCGAAGGGTGGAAACTCGCCGCTCACGGTATTCACCTTCTGGAGCAGTTGTCCGAGCTCCAGTTTCAGGCGGCTGTCGTCGAGACGGTGTGACAGCGGGTCGTGGTGTCGAGGAATATGACCCAGCGCCAGGGCATGGGAAATCCAGTCGCTCTCCGTGACCAGGCTGGTGTCGAGCGAGCGGACATAGCCTCTGTGTTGGAACATTTGCAATCGCTCCGACGCGCGCGGGTTCTCAACATCCAAATAGAGCGAGACCAGGGCGTCTACTTCTTTCATCTCCTCGATCCAGATCCGGTTGTATTCGAGGGTCTCTGCCGGGTCGCACGCAGCATCGGGCATGAGCTCGATCAGCAAATCCAGTTCAAACAGGAGGCGTTCCACGGCAAGGCCTGGCAGACACGGTCCAGCATGCGCTGCCTGGCCGATGCTGACCCTGTTTCCGGTCCACGGGGGCAGGATTGCGGTGGTTGGTGAAGCTGGAGCTATGCGCTGTTCAAGCGTTTCTCCACGCAAGGGGATCGACACGTGCAACTCGCCGACCTCGCACGTCCATTCCGAACAGGGCTGGACGATCCCGGTTTCGGCGCGCTCGAGCCCCGGTGTGACCTCGCGGGCATCGATAATCAGGTCTGCGTCGACGTCCAGGCCCGGATGGATGGGGTGGGCTTGCCGAGCCTGTGCCAGCCGATCGAAGAGGGCAGCCGGATGCACATGCAGCCCGGATTCATGCTGAAGTGCCCCGATCCGGTTGCGACGGTCGGGTGGCGCAAATCGGTTTTCCTGCATGGCACGGTAGGCTGGCGAGAAGGCTGCGTACGGTACGGCCAGCCCTCCGTGTCGTGCACGAAGCCAATGGTGATGAAATCCAGTGCCTGCCCAGTCGAGACCGCAGGGGCCAAACGGGCGGCAACGCGTCTGGCCCTCTTTGCTCAACCGGGCGCCCAGGGTCGGAAGCGAGCCCGGAAGACCCAGCAGGTCGCGCAGACTCAACCCCGCATGTTCGAGCTGTTGCAGGGCCTGCGGGGTGAGCACACTATGCGCCGCCGACAGGGCTGGAGTATTCGATTCCGAATAGCGCGCAACCTCCAGACCGGTGCGCTGGGCCAGCACAAACTCGGCAAGCACCGCTTCAAGTCCCGAGCCCAGGATCGCTATGCGTCTGATAGGTCGGGTCATTGTGTATGGCTCACGGTTTCGAGCATTTCAGCCAGTCGGTGGTCGTGTCCGGGCATGCTGGCCAATGCGGCGGTGATGTCCTGGTCAAGCGCCTTGAACTGACTTGCCAGGTCCGCAAGGTCGAGCGGTGCCGCCGACGGGTCCGGCTGGCCCGGCACCAGGCCCTGACCAAGATAGACAGCGAGCCAGCTGGGTTCGAGAAACAGACCCTGTTGGTAGCGCGCGACCCGCCCCCGCGCCGAGTACAGGTCGATCTTTTCCTGAAGCGATGCGGGGATTTCCATGGTGCGAACATAGTTCCAGAACTCTGAATCCTGTCGCCTGGTCACATGGTAGTGCAAGATCAGGAAGTCGCGAACCCGTTCGAATTCGCGCGCCATGATCGTGTTGTACTCGTCGCGCTCACGGGACATGTCAGAGGTGACGGGCAGGAGTTCGATGAAATTGGTGATCGCCAGCTGGGTAGGATGGATGCTGGTCGATTCCAGCGGTTCAAGGAAGCCGCTGGCCAGGCCGACCGAGATACAGTTCTTGGCCCAGAACTGCTTGCGTCGACCGGTTGTGAAGCGGAGCGGGCGCGGCTCGGCGATGAGCTCGCCCTCAATGTTCGCGCGCAGGATGCTTTCGGCTTCGTCCTCATCCATGAACCCGCTGGCATAGACGTGACCATTTCCCATGCGGTGTTGCAGCGGGATGCGCCATTGCCAGCCCGCCGCGTGGGCTGTCGCTCGCGTATTGGGCGGCGTCGGAATGCTGGCCGCAGACGGGACAGCGATTGTACGATCACACGGCAACCAGTGGAACCAGTCCTCATATCCCGCTTCGAGCGCCTGCTCGATGAGGACGCCTCGAAACCCGGTGCAATCGATGAAGAAATCGCCCTCGAGTTGTGCGCCGTTGTCCAGCAGGATCGAGTGTATCTCGCCGTTTTCAGGATTTGGAATGACAACGTTGACATCTCCTTCGGTGCGGACCACGCCGCGCCGTTCGGAGATTTGACGCAGGAAGGGTGCGTAACGGTTTGCGTCGAAATGGTATGCATAACCATAACTCAATGTAATAGAACGGTAAATACTTCCTGGAATGTCGAATTTTCCGGCCTGGAACATGCGCACCGGCAATGAATATTTGCCAATCTCACCGGCCCCGGCGTCCGCATTCAATTTGCGCCAGGCTTGGTGGAATTTCACCCCCTGAATGGCGTGTCCGAACGTGCCAAACGGGTGAATATAGCGGTCGCCGATATCGCCCCAGTTCACGAATTCGATGCCGAGTTTCATGGTTGCGGACGTGGCCTGCACGAACTCGGCTTCCTGGATGCCGATGGTGTCGTTGAAATGGCGTAGATGGGGCAGCGTGGCTTCGCCCACACCGATGATACCGATCTGCTCCGACTTGACGAGATTTATTGAAAAACCCTGTCTGGGAAGCATTGCCGACAGGGCTGCAGCAGCCATCCAATCCGCTGTCCCTCCACCAACGATGACGATGCGACGCTTCGCCTTCATGGCCGATTTTTCTCCCCCGTGCCGCCCTGAAAATCACGCATGGTTTGCTTGTTCTGGGCACTAAACTTTCAACTTCTTCGAATTGCTATTGTTGACAGGTCGAAGTGTTTAGGTGATGGTGACAGCAATTGACAACGATGTCAATAAAAAGCGGCGTGCTTCAATGAGGGGAGAACTTCGATGAAATTCAACGGTGTATCCGGAAAATCGAAACCGGATTTCAGAACGAAGGCGTGGGCGGGTGCTTCCGTCCTGGCTTTGGCAATGGCGATGGGCGCACCCGCTGCGCTTGCCCAGGATGCAGATGAAGAGGCGCAGGCGAGTGACTCCGAAGTCATCGTCGTGCGGGGGATCCGGTCCAGCCTGCGGTCTGCGCAGGAAATTCGTCGCAACTCGGACGTCCTGGTGGACGCCGTCACGGCAGAGGATATCGGCGCCCTGCCGGATCGCTCCGTGTCGGAAGCCCTTCAGCGCGTACCGGGCATCAACATCACCCGGTTTGACGGCGAGAACGACCCGGACCACTTCTCCGTTGAGGGATCAGGCGCGATTATTCGCGGCTTGAACTTTGCGCGCAGTGAGTTGAACGGGCGCGATGTTTTCTCTGCCGATAACGGGCAGCAAATCGGCTTCAATGACGTCTCACCCGAAATGCTGGGTTCCGTTGAGGTCTTCAAGAACCAGTCCGCCGACATGATCGAGGGCGGTCTTGCCGGTACGGTGAACCTCAATACGCGCCTTCCATTTGACGAGAACGGCCGACTGCTCGCATTCACGCTTGAAGGCAATTACACCGATTTTGCTGGAGAGCTGACGCCGACCGCGTCCGGTATCTATGCCGATAGCTGGGAGATGTCCGACGGATCCGAGTTTGGTTTCCTGATCGGCGCCTCGCATTCCATTCTCCAATCCCGCGCCGATGGTACGCTGGTCGCTGAGTGGCTGGACCGTGACCCGAACGATGGCGATGACCTTTATGTGCCGTCAGGCGCCGGTGTGCGGACGCAATTGTTTGATCGCACCCGGGACACGATCTCCGCTGCAGCCCAGTGGCGCAGCGCAGACGGTAGCCTTGAAGCAACCGCCCAGTTCTTCCGGGCATCCTATGAAAACGCCTGGAGCGAACGTGCGGTCGAGCCGAGCATCGACAGCGGGCCGACCATTATCCCGGCGGCCGGTACCAGCTTTGAATTCGGTGATGACGGTCTGTTCGAAAGCGGTGTGATCTCCGAGAGTGTGGGCTGGCGTTCGAATGACCCGACCCATCCGCTCAATGGTGTGCGTCAGCTGGCGCTGACCCGAGGCAAGGTTGACGAGTCCGTCACGACGGACTGGGGTTTCAATCTCAGCTGGGCGCCGACCGACCGTTTCCGGACGAGCTTTGATCTTCAGTTCGTGGATTCCGAGGTTGATATCGCGGATGTCACCATCCATGCGGCCTTCTTCTCGGATATTGAACTGGACATGGGCGGCGAAGTGCCAAGTGTGATCTACCGTGCGCCAAGCGACGGTTCTGATCCATATTTCAGTGATCTTGGGAACTACTACATCCGGTCTGCGATGGATCATCTCTCCGATAACGAGGGTGAGGCGGTCTCCTTCCGCGGTGACGCGGAGTACGACTTCGAAGGGGATAGCTGGCTGCAATCGGTACGCTTTGGCGCCCGCCGTTCCCAACGGGACCAGATCGTGCGTAGCTCGACCTATAACTGGGGCAACATCTCTGCGACCTGGAATTCGCCGTTCGCACTGGACAATCCAGCCATCCCGGCCGGAGCGTTCGAGCTTCATGACTTCAATGATTACCAGCGCGGCATGGTGACCGGGCTAGAGGGCGGCGTTCCCTTCTATACCGGAGTGCTCGGGGAAAACTATGACCTCGCGGTCTCTGAAATCATGGCCCTGCGTGACGCTGCGGGTAATGGCGGCTGGGTGCCGCTGGCCCAGCGAGGTGGTGTCGTGTCGGGCACGCCGTTCCTGCCGTCAGAAATCACTGACGTCAGTCAGGACACAACCGCTTTCTACGGCCGCCTGGACTTCTCCAATGAAGCATTCGCGTCCGGCATGACCATCAGTGGTAATGTTGGCCTGCGGTATGTGGAAACGGAGACGACATCGCTGGGGGCGCTCTCATTCCCGGATGCGTCGCTCTATTTCGGGGCTCAAACTCCGGATGACTTCTGCGCGGCAATCATCGGCGCGCCGCCCGGATTGTGTCTCGAGACGTCTGCGGTTCGAAATGCGTTCGCCCAGTGGGCTGACGGCACGAATACCGAGGTGTCTGACAGCTACAGCTATGACAACTGGTTGCCCAGCCTGAACGTGCTGTTTGGTGTCTCCGACGAGTTCCAGATCCGCTTTGGCGCTTCGCGGGCCATGCGTCGTCCGGACTTTGGCCTGATGAAGAGCAATCTCGTGATCGCTCGGGGTGATGATGACCCGGTGACAGGGGCCTGGCTGGGGCCGCAAGTCTCGACGGGCAATGTCCAGCTCGACCCGATCCTGGCCGATCAGTTCGACCTGGCCTTCGAGTGGTATTTCGCGGAAGTCGGTTCGCTGACCTTCTCGCTCTTCCACAAGAGCCTGGACAACTACATTGTCCCGGCTGTGATCCAGCGCGATATCGAGAATAACGGTCAGACCTTCACGGTCGATATCGACGGTGTGGGCAATGCCTCTGAAAGCGGAGAAATCCAGGGTTTCGAGGTGGCCTATCAGCAGACGTTCGATCACTTGCCGGGCATCTGGTCCGGTCTCGGCGTCCAGGCGAACTACACGTATATCGACGCCCAGGGTGTACCGAATATCGGTCCCAAGAACGACGAACCCAATGGTCGCGGCGGCGCACCAAACTTCGACGTCTCCCAGCTTGGCCTGCCGCTCATGTCGGACCATACGTTCAACATGGTGGGCTTCATGGAGACCGACAGCTGGAGTGCGCGCCTCGCGTATAACTGGCGCTCCGACTACACGCTGACGGTGCGCGATGTGATCTATCCGTTCACTCCGATCGTGCACGAGTCCACCGGACAGCTGGATGGTTCGTTCTTCTACAATCTGACGGACAGCATCACGGTCGGGGTCCAGGGCGTGAACCTGCTGGACGAGGTCTCTGAGACCAGCTCGGTCATCAATGAGCAACTGATCACCGCGCCGCGCAGCTTCTTCCGCAATGACAGGCGTTTCGCCTTCATCGTGCGCGGCCGGTTCTAGGCCTGTAGACCCTCTCTCCAGGGTAACTGGCGGCGGGTTCCTGTAACCCGCCGCCTTTTCTATTCGGGGCCGACATCGGTGGACAATCTCTGGATGATCCACTCAACATGCGGTGAGAAAAACTGATTCTGAAACGGGGCAGGTGTGCGAACCTATTTGGGATACGGCGTCGGCGATTTCGGCCTGAACATCTATTGGAACGCGCTCTCGCTGATCCTGGTCTTCTGGTACGCGGAAGTCGTGGGTTTGCCACCCGACCAGGCGGGCCTGATCTATTTCATCGGCACGATGTGGGATGCCGTTTCTGACGTGGCCGTCGCCAATTGGGCCCAGAGGACGCGAACACGCTGGGGCACGTACAGGCCCTATCTTCTTGGAGGCGGGGCCCTGCTTGGCGCCTGTTTTGTGCTGCTGTTCTGGATCCCGCCGCTACAGGGGTTGATGCTGTTCCTGTTCATGGTGGCGACCCACATGCTGTTTCGCCTCAGCTACACGCTGGTGGCCGTTCCCTATTCCGCTCTCGCATCCCGGCTGAGCTATGATAGCGGCGAGAGAACCCTGCTTTCGGGAACGCGGATGGGATTTGCGTTTCTAGGCCTGTTCGTGATCTCGGGCGGATGGTTTCCGGTGGTTCGCTTCTTCGGGGATGGTTCGGATACGGCTCCGGGCGGGTTCCTGGTTGCGGCCCTGATCGGCGGGGTTCTGGCCACAGCCGCCCTGACACTGTGTTTCTTCTCGACCCGGGAAGAGCCGCTGGGCAAGGGCGATAGCAGCGATTTTTCAATCGCGGGTTTCGTCAGGGCGATCCTGTCCAACGCCGCCTTGAGGGTGTTGCTCGGAGCGATTTTCCTGCAATCGGCAGCCGGGGCGACCTTCCAGATCACGCTTGCCTTTTATATCGAGGCGCACAGCCACATGTTTGCGGCCAAGGAAACGGTGCTGACGGTCTATGCGATCGCTATCCTGCTTTCGGTGCCGGTCTGGACGATGGCGGTCCATCGATATGGGAAAAAACGCGCCTGGCTTGCCGCATGCTGGATCGTGATCAGTGGCGGGGTCTGGCTGGCGCTGACTCAGCCCATCCTGGTCGCCGGCGTTCCCGTGCAGATCCTGCTTTATGGTATTGGCTTTGGCGGGTTTGGCGTGCTGGTCTGGGCTTTGGTGCCGGACACGGTTGAATATGGCCAATGGCAGAGTGGCAAGCGCAATGAAGGCGCCGTGTTCGGCTCGGTGCTTTTGGTACAGAAATCCGCTGGTGGCCTGATGGGCCTGGCGGTGGGAATGGTATTGACCTGGATCGGGTATGATACGGGACTGGAACAGCAAACGGCTGAAACAGCTGGGCGTTTACAGCTTTACATCTTCGCTGCTCCAGCCATTCTGCTGTTTCTCTCCGCACTGGTTTTGTCGCAATTGCCACTCAATCGAACACTGCATGCGGAAATCGTCGACCGCATCAGGAATAGTTAGACCCGGAGGTCCCGCACATGGCTCGCATGGTGGATGTTGCCGAAAAGGCAGGCGTGTCGATCAAGACCGTTTCACGAGTCTTGAACAATGAGCCGCATGTGAGGGAGGATCTTCGCGAGCGTGTGCGCAAGGCGGCGGAGGAGGTTGGCTATGTGCCATCGACGTCTGCACGTCAGTTGCGCGGGCGCCGCAGCTATTCCATCCACATGATTTCCCACTCGCACCGGTCCAGCTATGTCAACGCGGTCCAGTTCGGTGCCGTCCAGGCCTGTCAGGAAAAGGGGTATCAACTGATGATTTCCCTGGTCGAGAATATCGCCGATCTGGACTGGGGGCAGCTGCACGCGAAGTTTGCGAAATTGATGGAGGCGAGCCGACCGGACGGGCTTCTCCTGGTGCCGCCGCTTTCCAATGATGACCGGCTGGCGGAGGTGCTCAGCGAGTTCGATGTTCGCATCGCTCGGGTGGGGCCGCATGATCTGAGCGGTTCTATTCGCACTGTGATGATTGATGAGCGCGCCGCTGCTCGCGACCTCACCAACTATCTGATCGATCATGGGCACAAATCCATCGCGTTCCAGCGCGGCAAGGAAGATCAGAACGCCACCCAGGAAAGGTTCAAGGGGTATCGGGAAGCCCTTGAGACTGCGGGTCTGCCGTTCCGGCCGGAGCTCGTGCTTCCCGGATCCTTTGAATTTGCCTCCGGCCTGAAAGCCGGGGATGAATTGTTGCGGCGGAAAGAGCGCCCCAGTGCCGTTTTCGCCGCCAATGATGATATGGCGGCCGGCATTATCATGGCAGCACACCGGCTGGGTGTATCGGTTCCGGACGAATTGTCTGTCGTCGGCTTCGATGACTCAGAGATCGCAGACAAAACCTGGCCGGCGCTGACAACGGTGCGCCAGCCCCTGTTGGAATACGGCGCCGTCGCGATCTCCAGACTGATTGAGTCGATGGGCGAAGATGATGTCTCCGGTGCCATCGAGTGCCTGGACTATCGCCTTATCGAACGGGAATCCGTCGCCCGGATCTGACCGGCACTCTGCACTGCGGAGACCGCCTACTCGGCGGCGACGGCCTTCACCGCGATCTGGGTCGGGCGTTCCTTGCCCAGCCCGTAGAGCGCAACCTCAAGGCTGGATACGCCGTGCACCAGCGTATTGGGCGCAATGCTCTGCTTGCCGGTCCAGGCGATGTCGGGGAAGCGCTCCAGGATTTTCCGGAATGCGGTCTGCAATTGCATGAGCGCAATCTTCTGGCCGAGGCATTTGTGCGGGCCGTGTCCGAAGGCGACATGCCGGTCAAAATTCTCACGGTCCAGGTCGAACATATCCGGATTGGCAAACACATCCGGATCGCGATTGGCCGCCGGGTACCAGAGGATGACTTTCTCGTCCTTGGCGATGCGCTGGCCGTTCAGCTCGGTCTCCTCAAGTGCCGTCCGGCGCATGTGCTGGACCGGCGAGATCATGCGGATCGCCTCGTGGGACATGCGCGGGATGAGGTCCGGCTCAGCCAGAACCCGGGCGCGCTGTTCCGGAAATTGCGTCAACAGCCGGATGGTGCCGGAGAGCGAGTTTCGTGTCGTGTCATTGCCCGCGAAGATGATCAGCAACCAGGACCCGTCGAGGTATTCCTGTGGCAAGGGCTTTCCGGCCATGCGCGTATTGGCGATCGCGGTCATCAGGTCCTGGCGCGGATTTTCCCGTCGGTCGGCCATGACGCGCTCGCCATAGTCAAACATCTGGTTGACGTAGTGGAAGAATTTGAGCGGGAACCAGGGCCGGCGCGTCAACAGTGGCCAGGGGCTCACGAAATACTGGTTGGCCAGCTCGAGATAATGCATCCACTTGATGATCTTGGGGCGGTCAGCCTCGTCCACACCGAGCATCTCGCAAAGAGTAAACAGCGGCAGTTCCTGTGAGAACAGGCTGACAAAGTCGACCACCGGCCCCTGCCGCTCCATGTCATCGAGCAGCTGGTCCACTTTCGCCTCGACCCGCTGGGACAGTTCGGCGACGAAACGGGGAATGAAATAATCCTTCTGCTGGATCCGCATCTCCATGTGGTGCGGCTGGTCCAGATTGATGATCGAGTTGAAGGCGGCGGGGATGAGTTTCTTCGGCTTCCACTCGCGTCGCGGCATGACGAACATGTTGATGCTGCCGCGCTCGGAGGAAAACACGTCAGAGGCCAGCTCCACGGTCTTGATGTCTTCGTAGCGGGTGATCGACCAGAAGCCCGCACGCTTGGCGTCGGCCTTAGACCACATGACCGGCGCGCTCTCGCGCATCTGTTTGAAAAATTCGTGTGGATGCCCGGACGTCCAGGCGTTCGGATCCCACAACTCGAAGCCGGACAGGCTGGGATAGATCGCTTCATGGGTGGGAGCGAGTTGGGCCCGGTCTTCCAGGATGACATCACTGACCAGCTGCATGGCCGCCTCCGACTAGTTAATGAACGCCGTTCACTTAACCAAGGTGGAGCCGTTGGCCCGGTCTGACAAGGGCCAATGCGTGCCGGACTGGAAATTTATTGAGCAGGGCTCGCGTCCGCACCGATCAGGATGAGCTCTGTTTGACGTCCGTCGAGAAAACGCACGGTCTCACCATCAAAGAAGGCGTCTTCCTCGGTCCGAAAATCGACGACCTGGCCACCCCATTCCGGAACCGCGCCAAACGTTGTGAGTTCGATCGACCATGCGGTATCCGCGTACAGCGGGTATTCACTGCGCGGGTCGCCGTTTTGATTGTCCCAGAAACCGATGGCGGTGCCGGCACCATGGCCATGCAGCCCGATCGGGTGGCTGTAGATCGAGGGATTTATGCCCTCCGCGATGGCCTGGGCGCGGGCCCGGGCCAGGATTTCATTGCCGGTCAGGCCGACTTGCATGTGCTCACGCAGGATGTCCTGTACCCGGTTCGATGCTGCCAGGCCGTCGACCAGCCCCTGCGGTGCGGCTGTCTCTCCCTCCCGCAGCACATAGGCCAGGTGCTGGGTATCGGTGTTGAGCCGGAGATAGGTGATACCGAAATCGGTCCACAGCAGATCGCCGGGCTCGATCACGGTGTCGCCGTACAGCATGCCGTCCTGGCCAGCGCGCTGGATGCCGACCGACGGGTGGAACCAGGGCCGGATTCCCAGGCGTGACAATTCCTCGCGATACCACCAGACCACATCATCGGCGGTCGTCACGCCCGGCTCGATGACCGCCGTGGAAAAGGCGCGCGACATGATCCAGTGGGCGGTGCGAACAATGTCCGGATAGATCGTCATCTCGCGTGCCGTACGGGTCTCCAGCCACCGGACAGCCAGGGTTTCACCGGAGGTGATGCGGTCGTGGAAACGTTCCGGCAGGGCGGCCATCATCAGTCGGTACTGGCTCAGCGTCATGCCATCGCCAAAGGCGGACAGATCTGAGTAGTTGATGGCAATGCTGGCCGGGTCGCGTTCGGCGATGATGTCTGCGACCGCCTGCCATTGATCCGGCTGTTCGGCCGGATCCCAGGACGGTTCGAACAGACCAGCCAGGCCATAGCGCGAGACGGTGAGCCGCTCGATCGGCCGGCCCTCACCCGGGTCAAAGAAAATCAGGATGGTGCGGCGACGCGCGGCCATGCTGCGGGCGTCCAGCATGCTCTCGATGACCGGTTCCTCGAAATATTCGCGCGCCATCAACAACCACATCGACACGCCGCTTTCGCGCATGATCTCGGGAATCACCGTTTCCAGGCGGTCGGCAATGACCATGTCGATGACGTCCGCGCGGTCGCGCAGCGGCAGGATGTCCGGTGTCGCAGGGTGCAGGGCCTCGCTTTCGGTGGGCTGGGCCACCGTGAGCGATGTCAGAACGGCAAACAGGGACAGCACTGTCCCGGCGAAAGCGGCGGCCAGAGCGCCTGGTTTCATCGTCAACATGCTATTTGCTTAGCCCAGCGTACCGGGTGTGTCGATGCAGACCAGTTGCAGGGCTTCGCTCTTGACGGGCGCGTTTCTTGATTGATCTGGAGCACGCAAACAGCACACAATCCGCGGCGGTTGGACGGGAAAATGAACATGCAGAACTTCCTGCAGGGGCGCGCGCGCGGATTCTATCGGCGGGACCACCAGAAACCGGACGGGCGGACGTTGTCGCTGTATGGCTACGAGCCGCATGAGGGCGTTGCGGGCCCCGAGTTCGAGGATGCGGTTTCGGCGCGGTCAGAAATGCGGTTTCACCCGCTGCGACAGGAGTGGACCCTGTTCGCGCCGCACCGCCAGGCGCGGACGTTCAAGCCTTCCAAGGCGGCCAATCCGCTGGCGCCGGCCCGTCCCGGGGCACCGGTCACCGAGATCCCGTTCGCTGATTTCGAACTGGCCGTTTTCGGCAATCGTTTTCCCAGCCTCCATCCCGAGGCGCCGCAACCGCCCGACGCGCCGTGGCTGAGCCGACCGGCGATCGGTGACGCAGAGGTCATTGTCTTTTCGCCGCAGGATGACGGAAGTCTGGCGACCCTGGACCAGGCGCGGCGTGTGCTGTTGGTCGAGGCGATCATCGACCGTTATCAGCAGCATTTCGATGCGGGAGCAGCCTATGTCCTGCCGTTCGAAAACCGTGGAGAAGCCGTGGGCGTGACGCTGCATCATCCGCATGGTCAGATCTATGCGTTCCCGGGGGTGCCGGGGCCGCAGGCGCGCGCCGAGGCCGGGTTCGCCGGCGGGTATGATCTGGAGGCGGATCGGGTGAGCTGGGGTGAGGCCTTCACCATCGCGGACGCGGGCGGACTGACGGCGCACTGTCCGCCCTGGTCCCGCTTTCCCTATGAGGTCTGGATTACCCCGCGATCACGCACGGCAGGTCCCTGGCTGTTCTCGGCGGAAGAGGTCGAGGGACTGGCCAGTCTGCTCGGAGATGTCGTGGCGCGTTACGACCGGCTCTTCGGCGAGCCGATGCCCTATATGATGAGTTTTCATGCCGCGCCCGCCGAGACCTGCGGCAGATACCAGTTCTCCGTCCAGTTCTACCCGCTGATGCGATCGGCGGGGCGTCTGAAGTACCTGGCCGGTGTCGAACAGGCGACAGGCGTCTTCACGGTCGATGTTGATCCCGAGGCCGCTGCGGCCGCCTTGAGAGAGGTCGTCTGATGGCGAAGAGCTGGACACCCGGGCGCGTCAATCTGATTGGCGAATGGGTTGATTTCAACGGTGGCTGGGTCCTGCCTGCGGCGCTGCCCCTTGGTGTGGCGATCGACGTGACCCAGATCGGCGGCACGCGCGATATTGTTGGATCCGCCCAGTTCGAGGGGCTGGCCGAAGCCGAGCTGGATGCCCGGGCGAGCGGTCACTGGGCCGATTACGTATTTGGCGCCTTGCAGTACGCGCGCCGCAAAGGCTGGCTGACGGGCGGGGCGCGGGCCGAGCTGTCCAGCGATATACCTGCAGGCGCGGGCGTTTCATCCTCTGCTGCCGTGACCCTCGGCGTATTGCGTGCGCTGGCGCCGGCAGACACGGACGCCACTGAGCTGGCGGTCCTGGCCCGCGAGATCGAGAACCGCTTTATCGGCGTGCCGTGCGGCATCATGGACCAGATGGCCGTCGCCCATACCCGTCCAGGAGAAGCCCTGGCGCTGGATACCCGCACCCTGTCCCTCCAGACGATTGACCTGCCATCCGGGTGGCGGTTCGCAGTCCTGCACTCCGGTGTACAACGCAAACTGGCCGACGGGCGCTACAAGACGCGGCGAACGGCGTGTCTGGAGGCCGCGGACCAGCTGGAGCAGGAATGGCTGTGTGATGCCACCGACCTGTCCGCGCTCGACCCGGAGCACCAGGCCATTGCCCGTCACGTCACCAGCGAGAACCGGCGTGCGCTTGAAGCGATCCGGGCCCTCGAGGCGGGAGAGGCCGAGACGTTCGGGCGTCTGATGACCGCTTCGCACATCTCGCTGCGCGACGATTTCGACGTCTCCACCCCCGAAATTGACCGGCTGGTGGCGGATTTTCTGGCGCATGGGGCACCGGGCGCACGCATCACCGGGGCCGGCTTTGGCGGCTGCATCGTGGTGCTCAAGCCGGCAGGGGCCGGGCAGGACTGGGTCCAGCCTGTGCTGGACAAACACCCGGCGGCCCGCCTGGTCTGCGAGATAGGGAGTTGAGCATGAAAATCCTGGTGCTGGGTGGGGCGGGCTATATCGGCTCCCACGTCTGCAAGGCGATTGCCGCCCGGGGCGACACCCCGGTTGTATTTGACAACCTGTCCGCCGGGCATCGGGATTTCGTGCGCTGGGGACCGCTCGTCGAGGGCGATATCCGTGACGGTGACGCGCTGGACCACGCCTTTGCCGCCCATCAACCGGATGCCGTGATGCATTTTGCCGCCTCCATCGAGGTCGGCATCGGCGAGCGCGAACCCCTGGCCTTCTGGGACAACAATGTTTCCGGCTCGCTCAGCGTCTTCGCCGCCATGCAGCGCCATGGGTGCAAGGTGATTGTCTTCTCATCGACCTGCGCCGTCTATGGCCAGCCGGAGATTGTCCCCATCACCGAGGCCGAGAGCCGCAAGCCCGGCAATGTGTACGGCCGCACCAAGCTCGCCGTGGAAACGGCACTGGAAGACCTCAGCCGAACCGGGGCCCTGCGGTATGCGGGATTGCGCTATTTCAATGCTGCGGGAGCCAGTCCGAGCGCTGAAATCGGCGAGAAACACGACCCTGAAACCCATCTCATTCCAAACGCGCTGAAGGCGGCGGCCGGTTTGCTGCCGGAATTCACCCTGTTCGGAGATGATTATCCGACCGCTGACGGAACCTGTGTGCGCGATTTCATCCATGTCGATGATCTGGCGATTGGACATCTCGCCGCCGTTGACCGGCTCGCCTCCGGTGCAGAGAGTTTTGCCTGTAATCTCGGCACGGGTGAGGGCATTTCCGTCAAGCAGGTGATTGATGCCGTCGAGAAAGTGACGGGTCTTCCTGTTCCGCTGAAACTGCACCCCCGTCGTGAAGGGGATGCGGCCATCCTCTCGTCCAATACGCAGCGCGCCAGGGACCTGCTGGCTTTCAATCCGGAACGTTCCGACATCGAAACGATCGTCGCCGATGCCTGGCGTTTCCACCGCAAGGACTGGTCCCTGTGAGCGCGCGCATCCTCGGCGACACGCTGTCCTTGATCATTGATCAGGGCGAGGACGGGCTTGCCCACCTGACCTGGTTCGGTCCGCAGGCCGACGAGGAGATGGCCGCTACGCCGGCCTTCCAGCGCCTGCCCGCCAGTCCGGATATTGCGGTGGGGCCGACCCTGCTGCCCGAACACGGGCGTGGTTTTCATGGCATCAGCCAGGTGGAAGGACATTGTACGGCGACGCAGCGCCGGATCCGCCTGGGTCAGCCCGAACTGATTGAACAGGGCGGGCAGATCCTCCTGACCGCGGAGGATGCAGCTCTCGGCCTGGCGGTTCGAACGCGGCTGTATTTTGATGGCGATGTCCTGGTTCAGGAGGGCTCGGTCAGCAATACGGGCGCGCACACCCTGTCCCTGCAGCGCGCTGCGAGCCTGCTGCTTCCGGCGCCGGACTGGGCGAGCGAGGTGCGCACACATGCCGGAGCCTGGGGGCGCGAGGGTCATCTGGTCACGCATCGCTGGACGGCGGGGCGGATCGAGCAATCGGGGCGCAGCGGGCGTCCCGGATTTGATGGCGGGCCGACGCTCAGCCTGACCGAGACGAATGCCGGTGTTGCGCACGGGCGCTGGCTGACCGTGCACCTGGCCTGGAGCGGTCCGTTCCGGCTGGCCGCAGAGCGGGCGACGGATGGCAGCGGGCAGGTTCTCGCCGAACGCCTGTTCCTGCCCGGAGAGGCATGTTTGCGCAGCGGCGAGACGCTGGATCTGCCGGCTGCGCTGATGACCCGGTCCGCCGATGGGTCGAACGGGATCAGTACGCGCCTGCACGCGCGCCAGAGACGACAGGGCCGGTTGTTGCGGCGGTCGGTGCATTTCAACACCTGGGAAGCGCGCTATTTCAGTGTCGCGGAAGCCGATTGTATCGCCCTGGCCAAGGGGGCTGCAGCGCTTGGCGCGGAGCGTTTCGTGCTGGATGATGGCTGGTTCAAGGGGCGGCGCAATGACCAGACCAGCCTTGGTGACTGGACTGTCGATGCGGACCTCTTTCCCAACGGGCTGACCCCGTTGATCAATGCGGTGCATGCCGAGGGCATGGAGTTTGGCCTGTGGCTGGAACCGGAAATGGTCAGCCCGGACAGTGATCTCTATCGCGCGCATCCCGATTGGGTTCTGGGTTGGCCGGAGAGGGAACCGCCGACCGGACGCAACCAGCTGGTGCTGGACCTGGCGCTGGAACCGGTTCGCGAGCACCTGTTCACCGTCATCTCGGACCTCCTGGATCGTTATGCCATCTCCTATCTCAAATGGGACTGTAATCGTGATCTCTATCCGGCAACCCGGGACGGCGTCGTGCGCGCCGGGGCCCAGACCGAAGGGCTCTACAGGCTGCTGGACCGATTGCGCGCGCGCTATCCGGTAGAGATCGAGAGTTGCGCAAGTGGTGGCGGGCGAATTGATGCCGGGATCGCGGCACGAACCGACCGGTTCTGGACGAGCGATGCGACGGATGCGATCGACCGCCTGAAAATACAGCGGGCCGCCAGCCTGATCATGCCGCACGAACGCCTGGGCGCCCATGTGGGACCCAGCCCGAACCCGATGACCGGGCGGCAGGTATCCGTGTCCTTCCGGGTGCTCGCCGCGCTGTTCGGTCATTTCGGTATCGAAGCGGATCCCGAGAAGGTCTCGGAGGATGACAGGCGCGTACTCACGCGCGGAATCGAGATCTACAAACAGCACCGCGACTGGATGCATGCGGGGGACTTGTTGAACCTGTCCGAACCGGACACGGACCCGGATGTCCAGCTGGTCCGCTCGGATGATGGTCGCCAGGCCCTGCTGCGGGTGATGCGGGTCGGGACGCCGATGCGCCCGCTACAATCCCGGTTGCGTCTGGCCGGGCTGGACCCGGCGGCAGGCTACAGCCTCAGCGAAATCGCGCTGGAAGGCACACCGACCCACTGGCCGCTGGGGACGTTCTCCGGCGCAGGTTTGATGAATGAGGGTCTCAATCTTGATCCGGGGCGAGCGCTGACCGGGCGGTTGATACACATTGAAAGGACAGGCTGATGCGTCTGGGTGTTTGTTATTATCCTGAACACTGGCCGGAAAGCCGGTGGGCCGAGGATGCGCGACAGATGGCCGGGCTGGGCCTCTCGCTCATCCGCATCGGCGAGTTTGCCTGGTCACGTTTCGAGCCGGAACCGGGCCAATATGACTGGGCCTGGTTTGACCGCGCGATCGACACGCTGGCCGCCGCCGGCCTGAAAGTCATCCTGGGGACGCCCACCGCGACACCGCCCAAATGGCTGGTGGATCGCGATCCGGACATGTTTGCGGTTGATGCCCAGGGCCAGATCCGCGGTTTCGGCTCGCGTCGGCATTATTGCTTTTCCAGCGAAACCTATCGCGCCGAGTGCCGCCGCATCGTCACGGCCATGGCCGAGCGGTATGGCGAGCATCCCGCTGTGGCGATGTGGCAGACCGATAACGAGTACGGCTGTCACGACACGATCGAGAGCTATTCCGAGAACGCGCGCCAGGCCTTCCGGCGCTGGCTGGAGATGCAGTACGGGAAGATCGCCGCCTTGAATACCGCCTGGGGAACGGTGTTCTGGAGCCAGGAATACAGGTCCTTCGACGAGGTTGATCCACCGGTTGGAACGGTTACCGAGCCCAACCCGTCGCACGTCGTCGATTTCCAGCGCTTCAGTTCCGACCAGGTGCGCAGTTTCAATGACGAACAGGTTGAGATCCTGCGGCGGCTGAGCCCCGGACGCGAGATCACCCACAACTTCATGGGCGGGTTTACGGCCTTTGACCACCACGCAGTGGGTGCGGACATCGATGTGGCGACCTGGGACAGCTATCCGCTGGGTTTCCTCGACATCTCACCTTTCTCCGACGCCGAAAAACGGCGCTATCTGCGCCAGGGTCATCCCGACTTCCAGGCGTTTCACCACGATCTTTATCGCGGCTGTTCGCGCAAATGGGGCGTGATGGAGCAGCAGCCGGGGCCTGTGAACTGGGCGCCCAATAACCCGGCTCCGCTGGACGGCATGGTCCGCCTGTGGAGCCTTGAGGCGCTCGCTCATGGCGCGGACCTGGTCAGCTGGTTCCGCTGGCGGCAATGTCCGTTCGCCCAGGAGCAGATGCATGCCGGGCTGTTACGTGTCGATGCGGAACCGGCTCCCGCCTTTGTCGAGGCCGCCGAGGTGGCGCGGGATGTGGCACTGATTTCCGACGAGACAACCCGCCAGGCGCCGGTCGCGCTGGTCTGGTCCTATGACGGGCAGTGGATCCACCAGGCGCAGCCGCAGGGGCAGGGGCTCGACCTGCTGCGCCAGGCGTTCGAGACCTATACGGTCCTGCGTCGCCTGGGTCTGGATGTGGATATCGTATCTCCGGTCGCCGATCTGGCGGGCTATCAGCTCGTTGTCGTGCCGGGCTTGCCGCATATCGAAACAGCCTTGCTGCGCGAGTTGGAAACCTGTTCCGCACAGGTGTTGATGTTGTGCCGGAGCGGGTCGAAAACCCTGAATTTCCAGGTGCCGGCCAATCTGGCCCCGGGGCTATTGCAGGATCTGATGGCGTTGAAGGTGACCCGGGTTGAAAGCCTGCGTGCAGGGATCGAAGAGCGTGTTGACCTGGACGGTCAGGCACATGGCGTGCAGCGCTGGCGCGAAGCGGTCGAGACAGCGCTGCCGGTCCGGGCGTTTTATGCTGACGGCGCACCGTTCTGGATTAAGGAAAGCCGTTTCTCCTACCTCGCCGGATGGCCGGAGGGCGAGTTGCTTGCCGCCGTTCTGGCCGAGCTGTGCCGGGAGGCTGGTCTCACCATCATGCCGGTGCACGAGGATGTGCGCCTGCGATCGCTGGGCGGATTGCGTTTTGCCTTCAACTACGGCCCGGAGCCGGTCAGCCTGCAGGGCACGGCGCCCGAAGGCGCCGAATATGTACTCGGCGGTAGCGAGCTTGCGCCTGCAGGCGTGGCGGCCTGGCGCCTCTAGCGCGGCAGGCCGACAAACTCCTCGCGATTGCCCAGCACGACCCGGTTGAAGATCAGCGCGATACTGATCGAGCAGACCAGGGTGATCAGCATCAGGTGGATGTAGTGCAACGGCGTCCAGGCAAAGGTGAAGATCGCGTAGAGCGCCGTGCCCGACAGGACACCTGTCATCGCGGCGCCGGCACCGACATTGCGGAAGACCAGTCCGACGATGAAGGCGGACAGGATCGGCATCGACAACAGGCCGAACAATTGCTGGACCAGGTTAATGATGCTTTCCGCGCTCTGATAGACCGGCACGAGCGCGATGGAACTGCCGACAAACACCAGCGTGATGATCATGTTCATCCGGCCGACATTGGGTGTGGAGTCGAAATAGGTCTCGTGGATATCCAGCACATAGAGCGTGGTTGACGAGTTCAACACCGAGTTGAAGCTCGTCAACACCGCCGCGGCGATCATGGCGGCAAACGCGCCGGACAGCCAGGGCGGCAGGACGGCAGCAACGATCTGGCCGTAGGCTGCATCGCCCACATCACCGAACAGCTTGAAGGCGACGATACCGGGGATGACGACGATCGCCGGCACGATAAGCAGGCGGATGCCCGCCGCTGCGATGACGCCTTTCTGGGCTTCCTTCAGGCTCTTGGCCGCCATGGCGCGCTGGGTGATGGTCTGGTTGGTGCTCCAGTAGAAGATCTGGATGAAGATCATGCCCGTCAGCAGGGTGTGCCACGGGATCGGCGAGTCATTGTCGCCGATCAGGGTGAGGCGTTCGGCGGGAATGCCGGACAGGTCGAAATCGATCGCCTTGAGGGCCAGCACCACGACCAGAACCGCAACGCCGAGCACGCCGACACCGGAAATGGCGTCGGACACGGCGACGGCACGCAGACCGCCGAAAATGGCATAGGCCGAACCGATCAGCGCGAGCGGAATGGCAAAGGCGAGGATCGGCCAGTCCACGCCGAACATGGATTTCAGGAACAGCGAGCCCGTATAGAGCATGACCGGCAGGAAGACGATGATATTGCCGGCCAGGAACAGGAAGGCGATCAGGGCCCGGATGTTCTTGTCGTTATAGCGCTGTCCCAGAAGCTCGGTCGTCGTCCGGCAATTATTCTTGTAGTAGATGGGCAGGAAGACAAAGGCGAGAATGACCAGGCCGGCAACGGCGGCAAGCTCCCACCAGGCCAGCAGCAACATCTGGTTGCCATTCATCCCGACTAGCTGGTCTGTCGACAGGTTCGTCAGCGTGATCGAGCCGGCGACCAGGATCCAGCCGAGGCTCCGGCCGGCGAGAAAATATTCGCTTTCATCGTCGGCTCCTGCGGTCTTTTTCATGGCGGATACGCGCCACCAGGTCAGGCCCCCGATGGCCAGCGTCAACACCAGGAAAATGCCGATCTGCAACGGATTCAGCGCAAGATTGTTCGTCATGATGATCTCCCCGGCCGACACGGTGGAGAAATTTGCGCGCAGACACAAGAGACTAGCGAGAGGGAGCGCTGTAATCGTTTCCGGCTTGCCAAATGTCCATCGTTGTCATAATGGCATGCCAATGGCGAAAGCCACGGTTTCGAGATGGGGAAAGTGATGTCCAATCCGTATAATCGCAAACTTGCTCTGGCGGGCATCGACCCCGCTGTCATTGGTGAAGCCGGCATGGCCGCCCGCATCGAAGCGATGCTGGGCGAAGGTCTGCACGGGCTGGCCTTCAGCCCCTATGTCGATGGCCAGGACAATATGTGTGACGTGTCGCCGGAACAGATCCGGGCGCGGATGGCGATGCTAGCGCCCCACACCGACTGGGTGCGCACCTTCTCCTGCACGCGCGGCAATGAGGCGGCTCCTGTCATCGCCAGCGAACTCGGCCTCAAATCCATGGTGGGTGTGTGGGTTGATGATGATGTCGAGCGCAATGAAATGGAGTTGGCCAAGGGTATCGAGTTGGCCCGGCAAGGACATGCGGGCATACTGGCGATCGGTAATGAAGTTTTGCTTCGCGAGGAGCTGACGGAAGATCAGCTGATTGCCTACATCGAGCGCGCCAAGGCCGAGGTCGATGTCCCCGTTGGATATGTAGACGCCTATTTCCTGTTCGAAAATCACCCGCGCGTGGCCGCGGCGTGTGACGTGTTGCTGGTCAATTGTTATCCGTTCTGGGAAGGCTACCCGATCGAGCACGCTCACATCTACATGCGCGAGATGTATCGGCGGGCCCAGCGGGTTGCCGAGGGCAAGAAGGTCATCATCGCCGAGACCGGTTGGCCGAATATCGGTACACGCGACCGCGGTGCCGTCCCGTCCCGTATCAATGCCATGAAATACTTCATCGATGCGGTGGAGTGGACCCGAAAGGAGAACATCGACCTGTTCTATTTCGCGGGATTTGATGAAGCCTGGAAGGTTGCCAAGGAGGGCGATGTAGGCGCCTATTGGGGACTCTGGGACAAGGACGGCAAGCCGAAATACTGCAGTATGTGATGTTTGGGATTTTTTCTTCCGACCGGCGCCGGTTCGCGCCCTCGCACGCCAATGCGATCTGCTATTCCGGCTACCGGGAGGGACAAAGTCCGCCTTCTGGTGTTTTCCCGAGCTATGAACAGGTCCGAGAGGATCTGCTGCTCCTTGTTCGCCACTGGCGCTATCTGCGGGTCTATGACTGCACGCAGCACGCCGAGACGGTGCTCAAGGTCATACGCGACGAGGCTCTGCCGCTTCAGGTGATGCTCGGCATGGGACTGGGGGCGGAAGTCAGCAATCCGAACTGCCCTTGGGGCGGGGTCTATGATGACGCGGTGCTCGCGGCCAACCGGCGCGCCAATGACGAGGAGCTGGCTCGTATGGCCGCTCTCTCACGTCTCTACCGCAAGGAAGTCATGGCTGTCTCGATCGGCAATGAGGCCAGTGTGGACTGGAATGACCACATGGTCCCTGTCGAAAGGCTGATCGAATTTGCCAAGCAGCTGGGGCGGAAGGCCCGGCACCCGGTCACATTCTGCGAGAACTACGTGCCCTGGACAGACAAGCTGCGTCCTCTCGCGGCGCATCTCGACGTGCTTGGCGTACACACTTATCCGGTCTGGGAATACAAGGGCATCGAAGAGGCGCTCGCCTATACCCAGGAAAACTATTACGCGGTGAAAGGGCGTTATCCCGACAAGCCGGTGGTGATCACCGAGGCGGGATGGACGACGCGCTCCAATGGTCGCGGGATAGATCCGGGCAATGCCAGCGAGGACTTGCAGCGCCTGTATTACGAACAGCTGATGAGCTGGACCAAGGCCGAGGGTATCCTGACCTTTGTCTTTGAGGCCTTTGATGAACCCTGGAAGGGGTCCCCGGATCCGGATGAACCGGAGAAGCACTGGGGCCTGTTCAGACTTGATCGCCGTCCCAAGCGGGTGATGGCCGAGCGGTTCGGCAAGCGCGGCTAGCGCCGATCGGCAAGAGGGCTGGGCACCCGTATCGCGGGGCGCCCAGCCGTTAGCTTGCCAGCTTCAGGCTTTATTCGGCAGCTGGAGCAACACGATCAATGAAGATCGGACCAAACTGGATGGTCTGGCGGCCGTAACCAAGGTTGGCACCGAACACCACATCATCAGCGTCGAAATCAGCCTGCGCGACACCGCGTACGGTGTAGTACTGGCCCTCGCTCGTGGGACGAATATTCTCGCTGAAAATGTTGTCATAGGGCTCGCTGGTGCGAACAATTTGCAGGTCCAGATTGCCGGTTTCCTGTCCGCGGATCGGATCTTCGGCGCGGATCCAGACGCGCAGCACGACTTCATCGCCGGCCCGGATGTCGTTGATAATCGGAACCGTTACCCGAGACCGCCAGGCTTCATTGATCCGGCGGCGCATGGTGACTTCCAGCGCAGCCCCGCCCGGCGCGGTGGGTGACTCAACGATCCGGCGTCGCATGTTTCCGCCTTCCGTGTCCCAGCGGACTGAGAAACGGTCATTCAGCGGGTCACTGACCATGGCCATGCTCGGACCAGAAAAGGCAAATCCGGCCTCGAGCGTGAACGCGATCATGATCGCAGCGACGGCGGCAAGGCTTGTTCGAGTTTTCATCATAGCAAATTTCCTCCCGGTACTCACGACCTCAATGACGAAATGACAACGTTAGTAATTTTGTTGTTAGTTGTCTCGAATTCGTTATGTTTGATCAAGTGCAAATAGACCTGAAAGTGAATTTGGGAACGGCCAGCCGAGATCGGGGATGCCCAGCTGGCGACATTCCTCAACGAGATAAAATCAGTCGAAAAATGGATCAAGTGACTGTTTTTATTTGCTCATCGGCGTCGTTCGGGGCTCTGTTTTATTGATGATCCGGTGAAGAGATGCTCAGAGCGGGGCGCGTTGCGCAAAGGGACTGTTCGCGCTAACAAAACTAATAGGGGGCGGCAATTGGCTTGCCGTCGCGACGGTCGAGGACGAGCAAAAGCGCGCCAGGTACCGTCGTTTCCAGGGGAGAGAAATGGCACTTTCAATAATCGATCTCGTAATCGTCCTCGGCTACGCCGTGGGGCTGATTGCAATCGCCACACTGGTCAGCCGGGAGAAGGCTGGGCACACTAAGGATTCCACCGACTACTTCCTGGCCGGCAAGGCATTGCCCTGGTGGGCGGTCGGCGCCTCCCTGATCGCTGCGAACATATCTGCCGAGCAGATTATCGGGCAGTCCGGACAGGGCTATGTCGTCGGCCTCGCGATCGCCGCCTATGAATGGCAGGCCGCAATCGTCTTGCTGGTCGTCGCGAAGTACTTCCTGCCGATTTTCCTGGAACGCAATGTCTATACGATGCCGCAATTCCTGGATCAGCGGTTCGGCGGCGGCGTCAAATCCATCATGGCCGTGTTCTGGATTGCGCTTTACACCGCCGTGAACCTGACAAGTGTGCTCTGGCTGGGCGGGTTGGCGATCAACGCCGTCACCGGATTGGCCGTTCTGCCGGGCATGATCGCGCTTGCGGCCTTCGCAGTGCTTTATTCCCTGTATGGCGGCCTCAAGGCTGTCGCTCTGACGGATATCATCCAGGTCGTCATCTTGATCGTTGGCGGTGTGCTCATCACCTGGATCGCCCTGGATCTGGTGGGGGCAGGCGCTGGCGCGCTCGCAGGCTTCCAGACCCTGCTGAGCGGTATTCCGGGTCATTTCAACATGATCCTCAGCCCCGAGCATCCCAACTATTCCGACCTGCCGGGCATCTGGACCTTGCTCGGCGGCCTGTGGGTCCTGCACTTCTCATACTGGGGTTTCAACCAGTACATCATCCAGCGCGCACTGGGCTCCAAGAGCCTGGCGGAAGCCCGCAAGGGCCTTGCCTTCGCGGCAAGCTTGAAACTGCTCATCCCGGTGATCGTGGTTGTCCCGGGTATCGCAGCGCTTCACCTGGCGCAGAATGGCATGCTTGATCAGTCCGCTCTGGACGCCCGCCCGGACAGTACCTACGGCGTGCTGATGACGCTGGTTCCGACCGGCATTCGGGGGCTCGTCTTTGCAGCACTGATCGCCGCGGTGGTGTCGTCCCTGGCTTCGATGATGAACTCCATCTCGACGATCTTCACGATGGATCTCTATCGCTCGATGCGTCCCAAGAAATCCGAACACCACTATGTGACGGTCGGCCGTGTGACAGCTTTTGCTGCAATGGCGATCGCGCTCGTCCTCGCCCAGCCCTTCCTGGGCGGTATGGAAAGCGCGTTCCAGACGATCCAGGAATATACCGGGTTCGTCGCGCCCGGCGTCGTGGCCGTCTTCCTGCTGGGCTTCTTCTGGAAGCGGACCAACACGATGGGCGCGTTCGCACTGCTCATCAGCTCGGTCGTGCTGTCATTCCTGTTCTGGCTGATGGCCAATCCGGTTGCCCTGGGCGGCGCGGGCCAGCAATTGCTGGGCGCGATCGGCCTCGAGGCTCTCGACCTGCCGTTTGTCGTACGGATCTGGATTGTCTTCCTCGCCTGCCTGTTGATCGGCATGTTCGTATCGGTCGTCACCGGCAAACCCAAGGAAGGTCGTCCGGTGGATCTGTCAGGCATCAAGTTCGCGACGCAGCCGGTCTTCAATATGGCCAGCCTGGCGATCATCGCGACCCTCATCACGATCTATGTCCTGTTCTGGTAACACTGAACGCGAATGATCGAACAGTATCTGCGCCCGGTTCAGCCGGGCGCAGTTTTGTTTGGGGCTCTGATACGCTCACGCGCGGGCCTTGAGGCCGGTCTTACTGGATCTGTTTGCTCAGATACTGGTCGTGATCCTCGAACTGTTCGAGGCATTTGTGCATGGCGCGACGGATTTCGGCCATTCTCCGATCGAGCATTTCGTCGGACAGGTGATCGATGACCGGATGGTAGCGCTTCGGATGCAGATTCTGTCCCTGGAAGACGGCAAACCAGCTGTGCTCGCCAAACAGCTCGTTATCGTGTCGATAGAGCCGCCCGTTCTCCAGGTAGATGCCGATGCGCTGGCGCAGGGTTTCGGGAATTTCCATGTTACGGATGTAGTTCCAGAACGGGCTATCCGTTCGCTGCGTGGCGCAGTAGTGCAGGATAATGAAGTCTCGCACCTGTTCGAATTCGGCCAATGTGCGCTCGTTGTAGTATTCGATGTCGCGCTCGTTGAAATGCTTGTCCGGGAAATTCGTCATCAGGCGCGCGATTGCGGTCTGGATCAGGTGGATCGACGTCGATTCCAGTGGCTCGAGGAAGCCTCCGGCGAGCCCCAGTGCCACAACATTCTTGTTCCAGGGCTTCTTGCGAATTCCGGTCTTGAAGCGCAGGAAGCGCGGCTCCGAGATCGGCGCGCCGTCCAGCCCGGATTGCAGCTTCGCGCAGGCTTCGTCGTCGCTGATGTATTCGCTGCAGTAGACATGGCCATTGCCAAGGCGGTTTTGCAACGGGATGCGCCATTGCCATCCGGATTCGTGTGCGGTTGCACGCGTAAACGGCGTATTGGGCCCTGCGAGCTCGCAGGTCTGGGCGACAGCCCGGTCGACCGGCAGGTAATGAGACCAGTCGTCATATCCCGACTTCAGGGTCTGCTCGGTGAGCAGGCCGCGGAACCCGGTGCAGTCGATGAAGAGGTCACCAGACACTTCCTCCCCGGATTCCAGTTTCACACGATCAATGAAGCCGTCTTCCGGGCGCTGCTTGACCTCTACGACCTTGCCCTCGATGCGTTGTACGCCGCGAGACTCCGCGACCTCTCGCATATACTTGCCGTAGAGGCTGGCATCGAACTGGTAGGCGTACTCGATCGTGGCGAGGGGCGAGCCCTGAACATTCGGGTTCGGGTGAGCAAACTTGTTCACCTTGGACGCCAGGACCTGGAGATTGTAGTCATCGATGGGATGAGCGTCGGCCTTGCGCGAATGGCGAAGCCAGAAATGGTGGAAATGGATGCCTTCCATGTTCACACCATACGGGCTGAACGGGTGGAAATACCGGTCGCCGATCTGTCCCCAGTTCACGAACTCGATGCCCAGTTTGAAGGTGGCATTGGTGCGGCGCAGATATTCCTTTTCATCAAGCCCGACGAGCTTGTTGAAATAGCGGATATGCGGAATGGTCGCCTCGCCGACCCCGACTGTGCCGATCTCTTCGGATTCAATCAGTCGGATCCGGATTTTGGGATTGCGGAGCAAGATGGAGAAGGCTGCGGCTGCCATCCAGCCGGCCGTTCCGCCGCCGACAATCACGATTTCCCTGATGTTCTCGTCTCGCATTTCTCTTCCCCAATTTCCTAGGCGCTGGCCCCTGACCACGCATACTTTTCCAAGAACGCCCGATGCGTTGGCATCTGGGTGACGGCGTTGGTCATTGCTGTTGTCATGGACTGCAGACTTCTGGCAATTCCCGCACGGTCGACGGTGCCCACGATCGGGTCAACGGATTTCGGCACGATATTCTGACCCAGCAGGACGGCGACCCAGCTGGGTTTGGAAAACAGTTCGTCTTCATAGCGGAAGACACGACCCGCCTCCCGGAACAGCTCGATCCGCTGGGTCAGGGAGTCGGGCACATCCATCGTGCGCGTATGGTTCCAGAAGGGGCTGTCGTCCCGCTCGGTGGCCTTGTAGTGCAGGATGATAAAGTCCCGTACCTGCTCAAACTTTTTCACGAGCTGGCGGTTATATTCGTCACGAACACTGGCCGGCAGGTCTGCCGACGGATACAGCGCGATGAACTTGCTGATACCTTCCTGGATCAGGAAGAGCGATGTTGATTCCAGGGGTTCCAGGAAGCCACCTGACAGCCCGATGGCGACGCAATTCTTCTCCCACAGCCGGGCGCGATGTCCGGTCCGGAAGCGGATCTTGCGAGGCGATCCGATTGCAGGTCCGTCGAGGTCCTTGAGCAGGCTGTCGATCGCCGCATCATCGCTCATCAGGCTGCTGGAATAGATATGGCCATTCCCGGTCCGGTGCTGGGTCGGTATCCGCCACTGCCAGCCGGCCTCCTTGGCCGTCGAGATGGTGTAGGGGAGGATATCGCCCGACAGCTCACAGGCGACGGCCTGCGCGGTATCGCACGGCAGCCAGTGGGACCAGTCCTTGAACGGCACGTCCAGCGCCTTGTCGATAAGCAGGCCCCGAAAGCCGGTGCAATCGAAGAACAACTCGCCCGGTATGGCTGAGCCATCTTCCAGTTCGATCTGTTGGATAAACCCAGTTTCCGGATCCTGGCGCACCTCGGTCACCTTGCCCTCGATCCGGCGCACACCGCGTTGCTCCGCATAATTGCGCAAGAAAAGCGCGTATTTGGTCGCATCGAAGTGATAGGCGTATCTCAGTTGTGAGAGCACGGAGCGCGGATTGGGGTCCGGCATTGCGAACTTGCCGGCCTTGGCAGCAACAGCGCTCAGGCTGAAGTCCTCGATCGTGCTGGACGGGTTCTGCTCGAGATGGCGCAGCCAGAACTGATGGAAATCAATCCCGTTCATGTCGGCCCCGTGAGGGCCGAACGGGTGGAGATAGTCCTCGCCGAGCCGCCCCCAGTTCACAAACTTGATGCCCAGCTTGAACGTCCCGTTCGTCGCCTTGAGGAATTCGGCCTCAGGGATGCCGAGCATGGCGTTGAAATTGATGATGTCCGGGATCGTCGCCTCACCGACGCCAATCGTGCCGATCTGCTCCGATTCAACCAGCGAAATCCGCACCGCGTGGGCTGGCAGCATGCTCGACAAGGCAGCTGCAGTCATCCAGCCTGCCGAGCCACCGCCGACGATAACGATCTGCTTGATGGTGTCGGGCGCTGTCTCAGGCATAATTCTGTTTCTCGAGATATTGCTTCAGCTTGCCCACATACAAGTGATGCGGTGGCATCTTGGTGACAAGTTGCTGGACGGAATTGCGGATCTGGCCAAGTTCGGACTGCGATTGTGTGTCGCTGACACCGTCGACCTGGCGGTTATGCTGGTGCGGCCTTCGCCCCATTCCCCAATGTGCGATGGTCCAGTCTTCCTCGTTAAACGGTTCCAGATCAAAGCTAGTCAGGAGACCCCGGTTGGAGAACTGAGCAAGCTTGCGATCCAGTTTCCCGCTTGCCGTCTGTTCGCGTGCGGCCCGCCAGTATTCTGTCTCCGGCGCGCTATCTATTGTAATAAGGGCACCGTGGAAGATTGCGACATGTTCCACATCATTCCGGAAGCGCCGGTTGAATTCGCGGCGTTCGATACCAGGATCGGCGTGGGTCGGGATCAGTTCCAGGAGCCGCTCGATATCACGCTGCAGCATCATCATCGGCGCCGGGGTCAGCGGTTCGAAGACGCTGGCCGCATGTCCGATCGCGACGCAATTGCCAACCCATGCCTCCACCAGATGTCCCAGCGCGGCGGTGTGCGCCGCCGCCTCATCCGAGGCCATCCCGGCTTCACTGACACGCAGCGTGTGTCGTGCGTTCTGCAGATGTGTCGTCGCCTTCCAGCCGGTCTCATCGGCATCGATGGTGCGACAGGGCGGGCCCAGGGCGTCGCTCGGGGTCTTGGACAGGCTGAAGCCGATACTGCGAGAGGTGCGGAATGTGCCTCCGGCTGCTTCAATGGGATATCGCGACAGGCCGCTCGCATCCACAACCAGGTCCGCTTCAAGGGGTTCGCCGGTGTCCAGGTTAACGACGGAGCGGGTAGCACTTTCATGGATGATCGAGCGGATCTCTGCGTTGATACGCCGGGCGCTGGTCTCTCCGATCTTGCGGTCAAGCAGGGCCACCCACTCGTCGGCGTCGAACTGATAGCCGTACTCGGCGCTGGCCAGTACCGATCTCGGATCGGCCGGAGGATGGGCGAACTTGCCGGCAAGGGCCGCCTGGGCGGAGATGAGCAGGGGTTCCAGCCCCGCGTTTTCACGTGTCAGATAGTGGCGCAGCGGAATGCCGCTGGGCGTCGGCAGCGGCGCGTGGTGGCACTGCATCCACGACCGGCCGTCCAGCCACTGTCGAAAATGGGTGCCGAACGAGAATGATGTCGCGCTCCGCAGCATGAGCGTCGGCTCATCGAGCCCGAGCCGGAGCAGAAAGTTGTAAGAGCCCGGATCGGTCGCTCCACCATACAGGTGGTCCTCATGCCGGGCGTTGATGCCGCCAACCTGGACAATGTGGTACTCGCTGCCCAGGCTCAGCGACAGACTGAGTGTAGCGAGGCTGCCGGCCAGGCCGCCGCCGCAGATGATGATGGTTTTGCTCCGGGTGGTCATGGGGTCGCGTATCAGCCTCTGCTTCACATCTTGCCGGCGCTGACGAGCGGGGAGCCGGAGGCGGCGCCATGCCGGCGCAGGAAGTCCACTTGCGTTGGTGTCGTCTCAACTTCACGGACAGTGTCGAGACGAATTTGCTCAAGTCGGGCTTCAATATCAGCGATCGAATAGCGGTCGACACGTGGGTCGTGGCCTTCTGGAATGAGGTTCTGGCCGTGCATGACGGCGACCCAGCTGGGTGGCAGGAAAACGCCGAACTCGTATTGCAGGACGTAGCCGCGCGCGTTCCACGCCGACAATTTTTCCTGCAGGCTGTCGGGTAGCTCCATGGCCTGGAAATAGCGCCACATCTCACTGTCATCGCGTTGGGTGGCCACATAGTGCAATAGCAGGAAGTCCCGAACGCGCTCGAAGTTCAGGCCCATGCGCGCATTGTATTCGTTGATGTCCAGCGGATTGACGCCATCGCGCGGGAACAATTCTATCAGCGTCGTAATGCCTTCCTGGATCAGGTGTATCGACGTCGACTCAAGGGGCTCGAGGAAGCCTGCCGATAAACCGATCGACACCACGTTGCGGTTCCAGAACTTCTTGCGTCGACCTGTCTTGAAGAAAAGCTGCTTGGGCTCCGCCAGGGCCGGGCCATCCAGCGTGCTCATCAACTGGTGTGTCGCCTCATCGTCGGAGATGAACTCGTTCCAGTAGACATGGCCATTGCCGGTGCGGTGCTGGAGTGGAATTCGCCACTGCCAGCCTGCGGTGCGTGCGGTTGCCCGGGTGTAGGGCCGCAGCTCACCGCGTGACTCGCACGGCACGGCGACGGCCCGGTTACAAGGCAGCCAGTGGCTCCAGTCATCATAACCTGTCTTCAGTTCCTGTTCGATCAACAGGCCGCGAAAGCCCGAGCAATCGACGAAGAGGTCCGCTTCGATGACGTGCCCGTCCTCGAGCTTGATGGAGCTGATATTGCCGCTCTCTCCATCGATTCCGACTTCAACGGCGCGCCCCTCGACCCGGCGGACACCGTTCGCCTCGCTGAACGTCCGGAGAAACTTGGCATAGAGGCCGGCGTCGAACTGGTAGGCGTAACCAAAATTGGAGCCGATCTCATTGAGGTCGCCTTCCGGTATGCGGAATCGGCCCTGTTCGGCGGCCAGGATGGGATAGGAGTAATCGCTGAGCCGGTGCGTGCCACCGGCCTTGCGCAGCTTCAGCCAGAATTGATGGAAGTCCAGTTCATCGATCGGGACACCATAATCACCGAAGGGATGAATGTAGTGGTCACCCTTCCGGCCCCAATCGCAAAATTCAATGCCGAGCTTGAAGGTTGCCTCGGTCGATTTCATGAACGTGGCTTCGTCAATGCCGAGGGCCTGATTGAAAAACCGAATATGTGGCAATGTTGCCTCACCGACACCTACGGTGCCAATATGGTCCGATTCAACCAGAGATATATCAATATTTAAGTCTTTGAATTTGTGAGACAATGCGGCCGCTGTCATCCAGCCGGCTGTTCCTCCACCCAAAATACAAATTCGTGAAATCACGCTCACGGTCGGCCCTCGATGGCTCATTTTTCTCCGCCCAATATGGATTGCCTATTGCAAAAAGCAACTGAGTTATGACAACGTTGGTAATTACAGAAAGGGTTGGCTGAAGGGATTCAGTCCACGGATACATTTCAGGGGAGAATGCACGTGACAAAGACAAACAAAACGGGCCGTTGGCGGCTTACCAAATATGCGCTGATGGGAACCAGCGCGCTCATGACGGCCATGGGGACCCAGGCCGCATACGCTCAGGACGCTGAGACGGATGAGGACACCGAAGTGATCACCGTAACGGGTGTCCGCGCTGCTCTGCAGACCGCTCGTAACACCAAGCGTGAAGCAGACACTTTCGTGGACTCCATCACAGCCACTGACGTCTCGCAGCTGCCGGACCTCTCCGTCGCCGAGGCGCTCGCTCGCGTACCGGGGGTCGTGACCCAGCGCTTCGAGCTTGGCGGCAGTGACGGGGACTTCCCCTCTCCGGAAGGCTCCGGCAATATCGTCCGTGGTCTCCAGTACGTCCGTTCCGAATTCAACGGTCGTGACGCATTCTCTGCCAACGGTGGTCGTGCCCTGGAATGGGCCAGCATCCCGCCGGAGCTGATCGGTGCGGTTGAGGTCTTCAAGAACCAGACGGCCAGCATGATCGAAGGCGGTCTTGCCGGTACCGTGAACCTGCGCACGCTCGAGCCGTTCGATCGCAATGATCGTATTGCTGTCGTGGTCGCTGACACGATCTATACCGACCAGGCTGAAGAGTGGAGCCCGGGTCTCAGCGTGATCCTCGGCGATCGCTGGGAAACCGACGCCGGTGAATTCGGCCTGCTGGGTTCTTTCTCGACGTCCGAACTCCAGTCTTCCATCAACGGTTTCCAGTACGGCCCGCTCCTCGCGGTTCCGAACCCGGACGCGCCGGGCACCACCATGGCTCTGCCGGGTGGCTGGCAGGCACGTGATGCCGAAATCGGTCGTGACCGTGACAGCTTTTACGTTGCTGGTCAGTGGCGCTCCAACGATGGCGACATGGAGCTGACGCTCAAGGCGACCCGCGTTGAGAACACCGTTCAGACGGACGAGCGCACGATCGAATTCTTCACCGATGCGGAATCCTGGGCAGCCTGGTCCATCCTGGAGGACTCCAGCTCGCGTAATATCATTCCGTTCACGTCTGCGGGCATTCCGCGTTGTAGTGGTGCGGGCGAAGCTGCCAATGGTGGTATCGGCATCTGTGAAAACCTGATCCCGATCGATGGTGGTTTGATGGAGTCCGGGGTGGTCTCCAACAACCTTCGTGACTGGCTGGGTCAGACCGGCAACCTGCAGACACCGCTGCAGTCGCTGGCGATTGCCCAGACGAACGAGTCAGTGACGCAAGATTTCAGCGCCAACTTCCAGTGGCGTGTGAACGATCGTCTCTACATCGAGCTCGATGGTCACTACACCGATGCGGAAGCGACACTGGAGCGTCTGTGGGCCGGTGGTAACCACTTCGCCGACTATCGTTTCGATTTCTCCGACACCGAAAATCCGGAAATCGAGCTGTTCCTGTCGGATTCTGTTCGCCTCGCCGATTGGGGTGGAACTTTCCGTGGTGCTGACCCGGGTGTCCTGGGTGATCTCGCTGATCCGCGTTACGCCTTCCTGCTATATGCAGCTGACCAGTTCGAAGACAATACGGGTGACCTCTACGCTCTGCGCGGTGATGCCCTGTATGAGTTCGATGGTGACGGCTGGTTCGACTCTGTCGAATTCGGTGCACGCTTCTCGCAGCGCGAGCAGACCAACCGCAATGCCGGCCTGAACTGGGGTGGTATCGCTCCGCCGTGGGCTGGTGGCTACCTGCCTTACGCGAACCGCGCGGATGCTGGCGCCTACGACGTGGCCGACTTCTCTGGCTTCCAAGGTGGCGGCGTGTTCCTCGGTGATATCACCTCGATCGTCTTCCCGAGCCGCATGCAAATGCAGGACTACGAAGCGTTCGTGAACTCGCTGGCCAATGAGCCGCTGATCGCTTCCGGCCCGAACGGTGACGGAAACCTTCAGATTGGTGACTGGGTGCCGCTGCGTCAGAACGGCATGGTCGACTATGTCAATCGCGGCAGCGAAGGCTCCGTGCGGGAGGAGACCACCAACCTCTACGCCCAGTTCAACTACGGCCAGGAATTCTCCAACGGCCAGTCTGTCAGCGGTAATTTTGGTCTGCGTTATGTCCGCACCGAGACCACCGGTGGCGGTATCGCCTCCTTCGCGGAAATGGCTGAGGACAACCCGGCTGACCCGCTTCAGCCGCGTGACTTCCTGCCGGAAACCGCTGCGTTCCTCGATCAGGCCAACACGGCCAACACGATCGACGCCAGCTACGAGTACTTCCTGCCGTCCTTCAACCTGCGTTGGGACCTGAATGATGAGATGCTGGTGCGTTTCGCGTTCAGCGAAGCCATCGCTCCGGCTGACATCGCTGCCCTGAACTCGAACCAGGCGACCATCGCCGAGCTCGGCTACGTGGTTGATGACACCGCAACGCCGCCGGTTATCTCCGACATCGTCCTGGGCGCCCTGCGTGTCTATGGCGGTAATCCGGACCTGAACCCGGTTGAGTCCACCAATATCGACCTCTCCTACGAGTGGTATTTTGGTGACGATGGCCTGTTCTCCGCATCCCTGTTCCACAAGGATCTGAGCAACATCATCGTATACGGTGACGAGACCATCGATGCGGTTACGCTGGATGGTTACACGGTTCCGGTCATCTACTCCGGTAACCTGAACCTCAACGACGGTACGGTTGAAGGTCTGGAACTGTCGTACCAGCAGTTCTTCACCCAGTGGCCGGGACTGTGGGGTAATCTGGGTGTCCAGGCGAACCTGACCCTGCTCGACTCCGAAACGACGGCGCTTCCGTCCGTTCGTGACACCGAGGGTGATGGCGTAGAGGGCTTCCTCTCTGTCTATCGCTGGGAAGTCAGCGACCTGCTGGGTCTGTCTGACACGTCCTACAACCTGATCGGTATCTACCAGGATGATCGCTTCGAGGTTCGCGTCGCCTACAACTGGCGTTCCGCTTACTACAGCTCGTACCGCGACTTCGTCACGGGTAACCCGATCCTCCAGGATGACATCGGTTTCCTCGATGCTTCATTCCGCTGGGACGTCACGGACAATCTGCAGTTCCGTGTACAGGCCGCGAACCTGCTTGATACGCAGGCGACGGCTCGCCAGGAGGTCGATGCTGCGGGTCAGACATATGCCCGTTCAGTCTTCGACAATGATCGTCGCTTCGAATTTGGTCTGAGCTACACATTCTAAATCGAATGGTGACGAACAGACACTGAAGCTTAAGGAGGGGGCAGGCGTAACAGCCTGCCCCCTTTTCTTGTTGATCGGGGCAGCTGACCTGATCGTGACGATGTTTCTGTTTTCTAGTTGAAATTTTGGGTGGATCCCGGTCGCGCGCATCGCCTCGAAGAACCCATCGAGTGGCAGGCAGAGCGACCCGCCCCCCCCCGGTGATCAATCGTGATTGATGACAAAGGCGGCGCTGACACAGCGCCCGGCTATCAGCCGCCATGGAGACCTGCAGATGACTTTTAACCTCGACCTGTCGACCCGCTTGCCGCTGGTTTCAGCGTTCGCATTGACGCTCTCAGCGTGTCAGCCCGCGGCCGACAACGCTCCGGCTGATGCGAGCGATGCAACTCCGGCGGCGCCTGCCGAGGAGAGCTCGGCCATTACCGTGTCCAATGGCACGGACAGTGTGGTGATCGACCCGGCCAACTGGCCGGAGGGACGCTCCGGCGTCGAGCGCGATCCGGAAATCGAGGCGTTCATCGCTGATCTGGTCTCGCGCATGACCGTCGAGGAAAAGGTCGGACAAGTCATTCAGGCGGATATCTCGGAAGTCACGCCTCAGCTGGCTGCTGAATACAACCTCGGCTCGGTGCTGAATGGCGGTAATTCCGGTCCGGGCGACGATAACTTCGCACCGCCGGCTGCGTGGCTCGAACTCGCCGATGAATACTATTTCGCGTCGACGGATACGTCGGACGGTGGACTGGGTATCCCGATTATCTGGGGAACCGATGCCGTGCATGGACACTCCAATATCGTCGGCGCCACGCTCTTCCCGCACAATATTGGCCTCGGCGCGGCCAATGATCCCGATCTGATCCGGCGTATCGGCGAAATTACCGCGCTGGAAATCCGCGCCACGGGGCAGGACTGGACCTTCGCGCCGACTCTCGCCGTCGTCCAGAATGATACCTGGGGCCGGACCTATGAAGGCTATTCCGAGCGCCCGGAAATCGTTGCCAATCTGAGTGGACCGATGGTGGAAGGCCTGCAGGGCGCCCCGGACAGTGACGATCTGCTTGGGGCTGACCATATCGTCGCGACCGCGAAGCACTGGGTCGGAGATGGCGGCACGGTTCGCGGTTTGGACCAGGGCGATAACCGTTCGACGGAAGCTGAAATGCGCGACATCCATGCAGCAGGATACATGCCGGCGATCGCCTCCGGGGTGCAGACGGTGATGGCGTCGTTCAACTCCTGGCATGGCGTGAAAATGCACGGCAATGGCGCGATGTTGACTGATGTCCTGGTGGACCGCATGGGCTTTGACGGCTTTGTCGTTGGCGACTGGGAGGGGCATGGTCAGATCGCCGGATGCGAGAATGAAAACTGTCCCCAGGCCCTGCTCGCAGGCGTGGACATGTACATGGCTCCGGCAAGCTGGCAGGAGCTTTATGGCAACCTGCTGGCCCAGGTCGAGGATGGCACAATCCCGATGGAGCGGCTTGACGAGGCGGTGACCCGGATCCTCCGCGTGAAGGCGCGGGCGGGGCTGTTCGATGGCGTTGCGCCCTCTGCGCGGACGCATGCCGGTGATTTCGACCTGATCGGTAGCGATGCACACCGTGCAGTTGCCCGCGAAGCCGTGCGGGGCTCGCTGGTATTGCTGAAGAATGAAGGTGGGCTGCTGCCGCTCGACCCGGGCAGCAATATCCTGCTCGCCGGAGATGGCGCCGACAATATTCGCAAGCAATCCGGTGGCTGGACCATCAACTGGCAAGGTGATGGTCACACCAATGAACAATTCCCGGGCGGCCAGTCCATCTTTGACGGGTTCCAGGACGTGTTCTCGGCCGCTGGTGGCAATGTGACCCTGAGCGAGGATGGCAGCTATAGCGACCGTCCCGATGTTGCGGTCGTGGTCTTTGGCGAAGAACCGTACGCGGAATTTGTCGGTGACCAGGACTATGTCAACTTCCCGGACGAGTCCGGTCTGGACTTGCTGCGACAATTCCAGGCGGAAGCCATCCCGACCGTCGCGGTGTTCCTGTCCGGTCGTCCGCTTTGGATGAACCGCGAGCTCAACGCCTCCGACGCTTTTGTCGCTGCATGGCTGCCGGGCTCTGAAGGTGGCGGCATCGCTGATGTGCTCGTCGCAGATGCAGACGGAGATGCGCGTCATGATTTCACAGGCCGGCTGTCCTATTCCTGGCCGCAGCGCGCAGACCAGACCGTGCTCAACCCTCATGATGAGGGCTATGACCCGCTGTTCGCGTTTGGTTATGGGCTCTCTTACGCCGAGCCGGGCGAGAGCCTGGGCGCGCTGAGCGAAGAGGATGGACTACCGGATGCGGCGTCCGGTGACAGTATCGCGCTGATGCAAAGTGGCCGCCCTGCGGGAAGTTTGCAGCTGGTCCTCGTGGATGGTGGCGAGACGCTTGCGGTGTCAGGACCCGACGCGGTCAGCGCCGCCGGCAATGTCAGCCTCACCCTGGATGATCGCGATGTTCAGGATGACAGCCGCAGGATCAACTGGGCCGGAGCCGCATCTGTCCGGGTTGAGGGGGCTGTAGGCCCGTTCGAGGGCGATCAGCTCCTCCAGATCTCCTACCAGGTGACAAGTCGCGGTGAAGGCCGGGCATATCTGGCGATGGCATGTGGCGAAGCGTGCGAGGGGAGTCTGGATGTCACCGCCGGAATTCGCCTGGCAGAAGGCAAGGGGTGGCGCGAGGCGCAGATCCCGATGCGTTGTTTCGCCGATGCAGGGGTCGACCTGGCCGGTGTTGACGCGCCGCTGTTGATCACCGGATCCGACGGTCTCGAATTGTGGATCGATGATGTCTCTGTCGGTGGCGAGGCCAGCGAGAGCGCGGCGTGTGAACTCTAGCGCGTTGTCCTTGCCCCGGTCCGGGCCCCAGATCGTCCGCTGAGCGGGCGGCCGGGGCCCGTTACCGCGTCGCCCTGGGGCTGGATGGGACGAAAAGTGGTGTGATGTTGCAACGCCAGATCGTTGTGTGAGTGGGGGCTGTGCTTTATTGGACCTTCTGTACGGGTGGCCGATCCATCCGTTCACAGATGAGTAGGGAGAGATCCGGGTAACATGGCGAACATTTTCGACGTCGCGAAAAAAGCCGGTGTATCGGTGAAGACCGTATCTCGCGTGATGAATCACGCCCCGCGCGTACGCGAGTCGACGCGCGAGCGTGTCGTTGCTGCCATGAAGGAGCTCAATTACAGCCCGAGCCATGCGGCGCGGGAATTGCGCTCAAGGCGCTCCCGGTCCATCGGCATGTTGTTCGGCGCGACCGAAAGCGGCTTCCAGGCGCGTTTTCACCATGCCGCACTGCGAGCATGTGACGCTGCCGGATACTTCCTGGCCGGAGGATTTTTCGACGAAACCGCGAAGGACTGGGACCGACAGCTGAGCGCGTTCCTGGCGCGCACGCGGGTTCAGAACATGATCCTGATCCCTCCGATCTGTGGATCAACCGTCCTGCACAAGACCCTTATGGACCGGGGCGTGTCCTTTGTTCTTATCTCGCCGACACAGCACACCCCGAACGCAGCTTCGATCTGTATCGATGACCGCCGCGCGGCACGCGAGATCACCGAGCATCTCATTGGTCTGGGGCATCGAAAAATCGGTCATCTGTCCGGCGCGCCGGATCATATTTCCTCGGAATTGCGCCTCGGCGGCTATGAAGACGCAATGCAGGAGCTTGCTGCCAGCGAAGGGCGCTCCGAGGGGGGGGATTCCAATTGGGTCAAGCGCGGCTTCTTCGCCTTCGAGCGTGCGGTGGAAGCGGCGGAAGAAATGCTGTCATCTCCCGATCGGCCAACGGCGATTTTCGCTGCAAACGATGAAATGGCATCTGCGGTCTATTTCGTGGCGAGCAAGCTGGGACTGCGGATTCCGGAGGACCTGTCGGTTGTCGGATTCGATGACGTGCCGATCGCCCAGACCATCTGGCCTACCCTGACAACTGTTGCCCAGCCTTACGAGGAAATGACCCGTGCGGCCGTTGAAAAACTGACTGCATCTGAGGGTCATCAGGCGTCGTCCGGAGCGCTCGATGTGCTGACTTTGGGTTATGAAATCAAGCTCCGGCACTCCACGGCACCGCCGGCATCCTGACCTGCCAGGCTCTGCAAAACTGTCTCCCGGTCGGCGCATGTCGACATGACAAGGTTGGACAATTTTGTTGACAAGGCGGCCCCCGGCGATAGCCTGTTCAATGGCTTAAATGATCTTTGGGGTGACTGATCCGATGCGGGTCAAAAACGGTCTTTATTCTGCGTCGCTTGCGGCAGCGGCATTGTGCTTGATCAGTGCTGATGCGTATGCGTCCTGCACGCTCGACGCCGATGTCAGTGCCATGCCGTCGGGATGGCGTCTGGCCTGGTCTGACGAATTCAATGCCGATGAGCTCGACGCGTCCAAATGGAATCGGGAAACCGATTGTTGGGGCGGCGGCAATGATGAACGCCAGTGTTATACGGACTCCCCGCGCAATTCCCGCCTTGAGGATGGTTGCCTTGTCATCGAGGCCCATCTTGAGGAATCGACGGGCCCGGCCTGGCCCGCGCGCCTGCATGAGGGCCTGACGGAAGAGCAGAGGGCTGAAATCCGGACCCAACCGGTCACGTCCGCCCGTCTCAACACGCAGGGCAAAGCCGACTGGCGCTATGGACGCATTGAAGTGCGTGCAAGGCTGCCCGAGGGGCAGGGCAGCTGGCCGGCGTTCTGGATGCTGCCGAGCGATGAATATTATGGCGGATGGGCGCTTTCCGGCGAGATCGACATCCTGGAAACCGTCAATCTCGGCGAGCCCTGCCCGACATGTCCGGGCGGGAACGAGAACCACGTTCTGGGAACGTTGCACTTTGGCGGCGCCTGGCCGCACAATACCTATCGCAATCGCGAGGCCTACCTGCCCGTCACCGAGCGCGGCAACCAGCAATTCCACGTCTTCGCGGCGGAATGGACCGAAGGCCGTGTGGAATGGTTCCTCGATGGCGAGAGCTATGGCTTCCTGACCGAAGCCGACTGGCACTCGGACTCCGAGCGGGCAGACGGTCGGCCGTTCGCGCCGTTCGACCAGGAATTTTACCTCATTTTGAATCTGGCAATCGGCGGGCACCTCGCCGAGAGCCGCAATCTGGGTGGGGTGGATTACGAGGCACTCCCGCGCTCCATCCTGATTGACTGGGTACGCGTATTCGATTGTCCAGCGGATATTGAAACGGCGATTTCCTGCCGTTCCAGCGCTGAAACGGGCCAATAGGCCAAAGGATCAAGATTGTGACCGAGAGCACCGCGACGACGCGTCCCGAGGACCGTATTTCGATTTTTCATCGCCTGATCTACGGATCCGGTGCCTTTGCCAACAACCTGTTGGCGGGCTCGATCGGTGCGATGATGGTCGTGCTCAATATCGGTCTGGGCATGGATCCGGTCCTGGTTGGACTTCTCGGCGGTCTGCCGCGCTTCTTCGACGCCATTACTGACCCGATCGTGGGCTATATCTCGGACCGGACACGCACGAAGTGGGGCCGGCGCCGGCCCTTCATCTTCTTCGGTGCGATCGCGGCGGCTATTTCCTTTGCCATGCTCTGGCAATTCCCGGCCGGTCAGAGCGAGATGTTCTATTTCTGGTACTTCCTGATCGGGTCTTTCATCTTCTTCCTCGCTTACACGCTGTTTGCGACCCCGTGGGTGGCGCTGGGCTATGAGCTGACGCCGGATTACGACCAGCGCAATCTGCTGATGGGAACCCAGAACTTCATCGCGCAGATGGCGTATTTCATTCCGCCTTGGCTCGTGCTCTGGGCGCAGAATGACATGTTCGACAACATGGTTCAGGGCACGGCGGTCATCGCCTGGGTGTTGGCGGGTCTGGTGGCGTTCTTCGGTATTCTACCGGCCATTTTCCTGCGCGAGCGCATGGCGGAAGTTGCTGCCAAAGAGCTCGACGAAACCAAGGATCAGCGCCTGGGCATTATCGGCAATGTCTGGGACTTCATGAAGGGCTTCGGAACGGCCCTGTCTTTCGTGCCTTTCTTGAAGCTGTGCGCCGCGACATTCCTTGTCTTCAACGGTTTCATCATGATCGCGGCCTTCCAGTTCTATGTGGTGGCCTATTACATCTTTGCCGGCGACCTCGAGGCCGGCGCTGCACACAATGGCGCCGTGGATTCGCTTCGCATCTTGTTCTCCTTCGTGGCCGTGGCGGCGGTGGCCTGGTTCGCCACACGGATCGGCAAGCGGAAGATGTTCGGGATCGCGATCGGTCTCGCGGCCCTCGGCTATGGCTTGAAATGGTTCCTCTACAATCCGGAAGCGCCCTGGCTGTTGTATTTTGCCGCGCCGCTGATGGCGTTCGGCCTGGGTGGTCTTTTCACCCTGATGCCCTCGATGGTGGCCGATGTCGTCGACATGGACGAAGTGCGCTCCCACCAGCGTCGTGAGGGCATGTTCGCCTCGATTTTCTGGTGGGTGGTCAAGCTCGGCCAGGGCATGGCAACGGCCATGGGTGGCTTCCTGCTGGCCAGTACCGGATTTGACCAGGCGCTGGGTGGCGATCAGGCAGAATCCACCTTGTTCTGGCTGCGTGTGTGGGACGTCACGATTCCGGTCGTCTTTTACCTGGTGGCGATCTGGCTGGTAACCACGCTGGATATCAGCCGGGAAAAGGCAGCCGAGGTGCGCAAGATACTCGAGGCACGCCGGGGCACGACGGCCGCCGCAGACTCCACAAGCAACAACTAAAAAGTAAAGCCCCGCCATTTGGCGAAGAGGCAGCGTACGCAGGGAAATCAGTCATGGATATGGCGAACGAATACAACTCGTCGGAGATGGCGATCGAGGAACGCATCCGCAACCTGTTGACGGAGATGACGCTCGAGGAGAAGACTGGCCAACTCAACCAGGTCCAGTGGAATGGCTGGGAAGCGTTTGATGCCCTGGCCGACGACGTGCGTGCGGGCCGGGTTGGCTCGGTGATCAATCTCGTTGATCGTGCGGCTGTGGATGCGCTGCAAACCATCGCGCGCCAGGAAAGCCGTCACGGCATTCCGCTTCTGATCGGTCGCGATGTCATTCACGGTTTCCACACCGTGATGCCGCTTCCGCTCGCCCAGGCCTCCAGCTGGAACCCCGAGCTTGTGCGCGATTGTGCCCGGATCTCCGCGCAAGAAGCCGCAGTCACCGGTGTCAACTGGACATTTGCTCCCATGATCGACGTAAGCCGCGATCCGCGTTGGGGAAGGGTTGCCGAAAGTTTTGGCGAAGATCCGTATCTGACCAGTGTCCTGGGCGCTGCGATGATCGACGGTTATCAGACCTCCGATCCGGCGTCGCCGGATACGATCCTGGCCTGCGCCAAGCACTTCGCCGGCTATGGCGCGTCAGAAGGTGGACGGGACTACAACTCCACCAACATCCCGCCCAACGAGATGCGCAATGTGCATCTGCCGCCGTTCAAGGCTGCTGTTGAGGCGGGCGTCGCTACGTTCATGACGTCCTTTGGGGATATCGATGGTGTTCCCGCCAGCGGCAATGAATGGCTTCTGACCGACGTCCTGCGCGAGGAATGGTCATTCGACGGCATGGTCGTCAGTGACTGGGAGTCCATCACCCAGCTGTGTACGCACGGCATGTGTGAGGATGAGGTCGACGCGGCACTCGTCGCGGCACAGGCCGGCGTGGATATGGATATGGTTGGCGGTCTCTATAGCGCTCACCTGCCACACCTGTGCGAATCCGGTGAAATCTCGATGGATCGCATCGACCAACTGGTCGGCAATATCCTGCGCACCAAGATCCGGGCCGGTCTCATTGACGGTGACCGGCTGGATCAGCACACCGAAGAGCCGGCACGCCTGACGGCTCTTGCGGTGGCGCGCCAGGCCGCGACCGAGAGCTGCGTGCTTCTGCGCAACGAGAAGGACACGCTGCCGCTTGCGAGTGACCAGATTTCCAGCCTTGCAGTGATCGGTCCCATGGCCAACGAGCCGGCCGAGCAGATGGGCACGTGGGTTTTCGATGGCAAGTCGGAACGCAGTGTCACGCCGCTTGATGCGATCACGAGCGTGCTGGAGGGACAGGCCGAAGTTGATTTCGAACCGGGCCTGGAGACAACGCGCAGCCACGACAAGACACTTTTCACGCGTGCGGTTGAAGCGGCTGCATCATGTGATGTGGCTGTCCTCTTTATCGGTGAAGAGGCGATCCTCTCTGGCGAGGCGCATTGTCGTGCCGATATCACCCTGCCGGGTGCCCAGGCCGATCTTGTCCGCGCCATTCGCCAGACCGGAAAACCGGTCATCGGCGTGATCATGGCGGGGCGGCCGCTGGCACTGGGCGATGTCATCGAAGAGTTCGATGCCCTCGTTTACGCCTGGCACGGCGGTTCGATGTCCGGTCCGGCCCTGGCCGACCTCCTGTTCGGTCGCGCGGTGCCCAGCGGCAAGCTTCCGGTGACGTTCCCGAAGGTCTCCGGACAGGTTCCGATCTATTACGGGCACAAGAATACCGGCCGTCCGCCGGAGGCCGACAAGGTGATCCATATCGACGATATCGAGAAAGGTGCTCCGCAGACGTCCCTGGGCATGACGAGCTTTCTGCTAGATGCGGGCTATGAGCCGCTTTTCCCCTTCGGTTTCGGTCTGAGCTATACGCAGTTTGCCTACAGCGACCTGCATATCGACCGCCACGAAATGACGGAGAAAGAGATGGCCATCGTCACCGCGACCGTAATCAATACCGGTACGCGTACGGCCAGCGAGATCACCCAGCTCTACATCCGTGACCGCGTGGCTCGGATTACCCGGCCGGTGCGGGAGCTCAAGGCGTTCCGGCGGCAGGAGCTGGCTCCAGGCGAGAGTGTACAGGTCGAGTTCCAGCTCAGTGTGAATGAACTCGCCTATTATCATCGCGATGGAAGCTTCCAAGCCGAACCGGGTGATTTCGATATCTGGGTGGGAGGCGATTCCCGCGCGGACCTGCACACGTCGTTGCGCCTGTTGAAGGCCTGAGCAGAACGGAACTCAGTCCCGGTTCAAGAGCGGCAGGATCTCGACGCTGTCGCCAGGCGCAATGGCGTCGGCGTGGATGGGGCGACGGATCAAGCATGTCGCACGCACCAGGGCAGACAGGGCTGAGGAATCCTGATTGTTCAGCGGCTGCACCCGTCCATCGCCATTGATTTGGCCTCGCAGATACGTCTCCCGGTGATCATTGCCGGGGAGGTCCACCGCACAGATCGCGTGGGAAAAAACGGGTGGCTTGTTCTGTCCATTCAACCGAGCCACGGCCGGGAGCAGGAGCAGGCGCGCCACGACGAGCGCGGAGACCGGGTTGCCCGGCAGTCCCAGCACCGGTGTTCCCGACAGCGTGCCGAACCAGGTCGGCTTGCCCGGCTTCAGGGCGATTTTTTCGAACGCCAGTACGCCGCCATCTTCCGCGAAGACGTGACGAAGATGATCATGATCGCCGACTGAAGCCCCCCCGATGGTGACCACAAGGTCCAGGCCGGCGGCGTCGGCAAAGCGTTCGCGAACACTCTGTGGCGTGTCGCGTGCGATGCCCAGATACACGGGTTCACAACCGGCCGCTTCGATAAGAGCGGACAGTCCCTTGGACACGGAATTGATGATCTGGTCGGGCCCGGTGGCTTCGCCCGGCTCCACCAGCTCGTCTCCGGTGGACACGATGCCGATCCGTGGCTGTCGGTGTACGGTCAGCTCGACCTGTCCTGCGCCGACCGCCAGTGCGATCATGTCCGGGTTCGCCCGGACGCCGGCCGGGACCAGCGTATCCCCTTCAAAGAAATCAATGCCGGCATGGCGGATATTCGCCCCGGGTTTCGGTTCGGCGTGCAGGACGAGGCTGTCCCCGTCGCGTTCCGCATTTTCCTGGATCACCACCTGGTCGGCGCCCGCCGGTATCGGTGCGCCTGTGGAGATCCTGATTGCACTGCCGGGTTCCAGGTCTGGTCGGAAACCATGACCGGCGGCGGATTCGCCTTGCAGACCGAAGCGGTTATCAGGCGTCGCCAGGTCGGCGGAGCGAACGGCGTATCCATCCATGGCTGACGCATCAAAGGGCGGTTGGGTGCGCGCGGCCATCAAGGGCGCAGCCAGCACGCGGCCCAGGGCGTGTGTGTAATCAAGCGTGTGTGTCGCTGTGGGGGAAAGGGCGTTGAGTATCCGGTCTCTGGCCACGTCCACCGGAATCATTCGCTTGCCTCGTCACGGGTGAAATCGCCGGACTTTCCGCCGGTTTTCTCGACCAGTTGCAGCTCCGAGATGGTCATCGACTTATCGAGCGCCTTGGCCATGTCATAGAGGGTCAGCGCGGCGACGGAGGCGGCGGTCAGCGCTTCCATCTCAACGCCTGTCTTGCCGTCGGTGCGGACCTCTGCGCGGATTTCGAAGGCTGTTTCACCGGTCACCGGTTCGATGCTCACCCGCGCCTTGGTCAGGGGCAAGGGGTGGCAAAGGGGGATCAGGTCCGAGGTTCGCTTGGCGGCCATGATGCCGGCCAGTTCGGCTGTTTGCAGGGCATCACCCTTGGGCCCCTGACCTTCCCGGATCGCAGTGAAGGCGCAGGGCGCCATGGTGATCCGGGCGCGCGCAACGGCCGTCCTGCGGGTCACAGTCTTGTCGCCGACATCCACCATGCGGATGCGGCCATCACTGCCTTGGTGGGTCAGTCCGGATGAGGAAGGCATGATCAGCGCTCCGTCAGGCGAGGGATAAGTTCGACCAGATTGCAGGGTCTGTGTGAGCGGTCAAACTCGTCCCGGAGTACGTGATTCCAGGCATCCTTGCATCCGCCCATCGAACCGGGAATGGCGAACAGATAGGTCCCAGCTGCGATGCCGGCAGTGGCGCGGGACTGGATGGTGGATACGCCGACGGACTTGAAGCTGATGGCATGGAAGACCGCGCTGAACCCGTCCATCTCCTTGTCATAGAGCGGCTTGAAGGCTTCCGGTGTGACATCGCGCCCCGTCAGGCCGGTCCCCCCGGTGGCGATGATCGCGTGGATTTCCGGGTCCGCAATCCAGCTGCGCAACTGGCTCTGGATGTTGCTGATCTGGTCTGGGACAATGGCGTGCGCGATGACAGCGTGTCCCTCTGCAGCGATCTGCTCGCGCAGCCAGGGCCCCGTCCGGTCGCTGTGGGTATCGCGCGTATCTGATACGGTCATGACGGCAAAGCCGACCGTGTCCGGTATTTGGGTCATGCAGACATGTCCTCTTCCTCTTGCAGCCATCGGGCGGCAGCCCTGTCATCCTCGGCCCTGGTTTCGACCCAGCGTTCGCCCTGGGCGTCGAATTCCTTCTTCCAGAACGGGGCCTGGGTTTTCAGGGTATCGATCATGAAGCTGACCGCTTCAAGTGCTGCACGCCGGTGAGGCGCCGTGGCCCCGATGAAGACGATTTCCTCGCCCACCTCCATGCGACCGATCCGATGCAGGATCACTGCCTGTCGCAGATCCCAGCGCTTGCAGGCGTGAGTGGCAATACGGGTCAGGGCTTTCTCGGTGACACCGGGATAGTGTTCCAGCTCCAGTGCGGTCAGGCCGTTTCCGCCCCGGACCTGGCCGGAGAAGCTGGCCACGGCCCCGCAATCGCTGTCCGCGCCGCTCATCTTGTTGAGCAAAGCACCCGCGTCGAAACGCTCTGCCTGGACCCGGATCAGCATCACGGTCTCAACCTCCCGAGAAGGGCGGGCAGAATGCGATGACATCGCCGGAGCTCAGCGCGTGTTCGCGCGAGACGATTTCATCATTCACGATCAGGCGGGTCGAAGGGTGGGCCAGCGCATCAGCCTGGTCATCCCGCGCGACCAGCCACGCGACCAGTTCAGCCGCGGTGCCGGCGGGGGCATCAATGACCTCCTCGGCCGTCCCCATGCGTTCACGCAGGGCCGCAAAGTATCTGACGGTGATCGACATGTTTTGCCTCCTGTGATCGACATTATGCGCGAACCGGGCGCGCGGACACATCCCGATCTTTCACATGTATGTGCTTTGGAGCTCAATGCCATGATCTGGTCCAGCGCCCCTGGCGGCCGTTACCGCTCGGTCTGAAGACGCTCGAAATCTTCAGGCGTGTTGATATTGCGCAATCGCTCGCGCCGCGCTGGGCTGGTCTCCAGCCACTCGATCTGCATCGGCGTCACCAGTTTGCGGATGGACCAGACATCCTTGCGGTCGGGGCGAGGGCAATCGGCGGGCAGGTAAACCGGCAGGGGGTGTTCGCACCAGGCGCGTGCGTGTTCCGGAGCGGGCCGGGTCAGCGCCACGAGATCCTCGACTGCGACCAGCGGCATGTCGACGGCCAGGGCGAGCAAGCCCGGCGCATCGCCAGGCAGTCGTTCCAGTGCATCCAGCAGGGCGTGGGCGGGGCCAGCATCGCGATGCGAATCCGCGAATCCATTGGGCAGGTCGGGGCGGCCGCTGACCCAGATGCTTGTGCATCCTGCCTCCGCGAGAATGGTCTGCGCTCGAGCAAGCAGGCTCTGCCCGTTCCAGACAAGTCCGGCCTTTTCCTGGCCCATGCGCAAGGATTCACCACCGGCAAGCACGACACCAATAATGCCCGATCCGCTCATTCGCGAACTCTCCCAGAGGGTTGGGGCCGGACCATGTGTGACCCAGGCCTGGCGCTTGTTTACGCTGATCAGGTCGGTCGCGCGACCCAATTTCGCGCATCCTCAGCCGGCTGGCCCGCCGGCTTGCCGCTCATCGAGCGGCGAGCATCGGGGCCGGAGCCTGGGCGTTCATGCGGTGATAGTTCCAGGCATCGGTGACAATGCCCTTGATGGAGGACCGGAATGTCTTGAAACCCAGCATGTGGCAGGCGTAACCGGTATTTGCGTAGAGCTCTGCCGGATCACCGGCCCGGCGTGCATGTACAGAATGGGGTACTGGCCGCCCGACGACCTCTGCCACAGCCTTCAGGACCTCCAGTACGGACACGCCATGTCCGGTGCCCAGATTGCAGGCGAAGCTTTCATCACGTCCCAGCAGGCGATCCAGCGCGCGCAAGTGTCCGCGTGCCAGGTCGCTGACATGGATGAAATCGCGCACACAGCTTCCGTCTGGGGTGTCGTAATCGGTGCCGAAGAGTTTGAGGGGGGTGCCGGTTCCGTCAGCAGCCTGCAGCGCTAGCGGGATCAGATGGGTTTCCGGGTCATGGGCCTCGCCCAGATCTCCGTCCGGGCTGGCTCCAGCGGCATTGAAGTAGCGCAGGGCGGCAAAATTGATCTCACCAGCGCGCGCCGCGTCCTCCAGCGCCTGTTCGATCGCCAGCTTGGTACGTCCATAGGTATTGATAGGACGCCGCGGATGGGTCTCGCTGAGCGGAAGTCGTTCCGGGGTCCCGTATACGGCACAGGTCGATGAGAAGACGAGATTGCGGCAGCCATGCGTCTTCGTGGCCGAAAGCACGCTGAGAGAGCCCGCGACATTATTGTTCCAGAACTCGATGGGATTTTGCTCGCCCAGTCCGACTTCGATCGATGCCGCGAAGTGCATGACCGCATCGGGTTTGAATGTGCGAAACGCCGCATCCAGGGCTGCCTGTTCCCGGATATCCGCCTTGAGAAGAGGCCCCCAACGCACGAATGCCTCGTGGCCGGAAGACAGGTTGTCAATGACGATCGGGATGTCACCGCGCAAGGCCAGCGCCTTGGCGACGTGCGAGCCGATATAGCCGGCTCCGCCGAGTACAAGCACCTTTCGCGTCATTCAGATCTCCCTTGTGTTTCAGGAGGTCTCGCTGCAAGGGTATGGCCGCGGCAGCGAACAGCGCCAGAATCGCAGCTATACCTTGGGCTTTCGGCGACGGTCGGTGCGGTGTCGCCTCCAGCGCGATGCAAACTGCGGTTTTTGATGCCGCAATGTGCGCCATGCTGTCTTGCAGGCTGCAATGCGAATTGCCTAAATATCTGAAAAATATATCTATATGAGAATTATTGCCTTTCTGGGATACTGTGTGTGGAGGTTCCCATACACAGTTTTTCCTAGAATTTTAGGACAGTTCAGCGTCAATCCCTCTCCCCCGGAATGCAGTGCGCGCTGCATCTGCTCGGGCTGGCCCAGGACGAGCTGGAGCGAGAGGTCGCGGAAATCTGTGAAGCCAATCCGCTCATTACGGAGCAGCCGCTCTGGCTTCGCCCTGCCCTATGTGGTCTGGCCTATCCCGTATCTGGCGGGCGTGCTGATTGTCGGTTCGGTGCTGGGGCGCTGGTTCTTTGCCCTGCCGCGATCATTGGCGCTGGGGTTTGCGCTGGCCGGGGTGATCTATTTGTCCGGTGCGGTGGGGATCGAATTGATCGCCGGCAGTTATATCGCTGAAATCGACCCGGACCATCTGGGGGTGAGCGATCTCAAGCGGGACCTGTTCGCCACCGTCGAGGAATCTCTGGAAATGATTGGCTTGCTGTTGCTGTTCCGCCTGATGGCAGGTGCCGACAGCTGACGGTTTTGATCGGTCCTGGCGCGGCTATGGATCCTTAACAGGATGCGCGCGGATGGATGGAATGCGGATCTCTTCTACCAGGTCCTGCACGTCCTGCGGAGGCGCCTGGGTTGCCAGTGACACGCCGACGGAGACGGCGAAACTGACCAGCATCCCGACCGTGCCGAAGCCCTCGGGCGAAATGCCGAGTATCCATTGGTCCGGCGTTCCCATCGCGATCGCTGGCAGTAGACCCAGCACACCCAGCAATCCGGCGAGAGCCAAGGCACCGGCTGCATAGAGCAGGGGTGGCGTCGATGTTTGTCCCGTCCGTGTGCCCAGGAACAGGATTGCCGAGGCAATCGCCAGGATCAGGGCCAGCACGCCGAGGACGATGGAGGAGAACCCGATCTTGAAGTGGATGATATAGACGCCGGTGATCAACAAGCCGGTGGTCATGCCGGCGATCGCGCCTTCCTTGTTCATGCGTTTCCAGAAAATGCCCAGGAAGATCGCCGGGAAGAAGCTGGCTGCGGCCAGACCGAACGCGAATGCCACAACCGCTGCGACAAATCCGGGTGGGTAGATGCCTGCCAGGATTGCGATCAGTACAGCGCCGACAGCGGCAGAACGGGCGATCAGCAATTCCCGGGTCTCGCTCATGTCGGGCATGAGGACCTTCTTGCACAGATCATGGGACACCGCAGATGAAATCACCATCAACAGGCCTGCGGCCGTTGATAAGGCAGCAGCGAGCCCGCCGGCGACCACCAGGCCGATCACCCAGGCGGGTAGCCCCCCGATTTCCGGATTGGCGAGAACGAAAATATCCCGGTCCAGGGTGGTGACTTCATTGGTGTCCGGGTCGGCGCGATACTGGATCCGTCCGTCGCCATTCAGGTCTGTGAAACCGAGCAAACCGGTGTCTTCCCAGTTGTAGAACCAGCCGGGTGTCGAGCCCTCGGGCAGTTCGCTGGCAGAGATCTCCCCATTCGCGGCAGCTTGCGAATAGGTGCTCTCATTGACGGTGTCGATGAAGTTGGAGCGCGCGAAGACAGCGACGGCTGGCGCGGTCGTGTAAAGGACGGCGATGAAGACCAGCGCCCAGCCGGCGGATTTGCGCGCGTCAGACGCCTTGGGCACGGTGAAAAAGCGTATGATGACATGGGGCAGGCCTGCCGTGCCCACCATCAAGGCCAGGGCGATGGCAAAGACGTCGATCTTGGACTTCAGCCCTTCCGTATAGGGCTGGAAGCCCAGCTCTACTAGCGTGCGGTCGAGATTGAGCAATAGCGGTGTGCCGTCCTGCGCATTGCCGATGAAACCCAGCTGGGGGATCGGTGTGCCGGTGATCTGTAAAGACAGAAAAATGGCCGGGACCATGAAGGCGAAAATCAACACGCAATACTGGGCGACCTGGGTGTAGGTGATGCCCTTCATCCCGCCGAGCACGGCATAGAACAGCACGATAATCGCACCGACCACGACACCGATCTCGATCGGTACATGGAGGAAGTTGGAGAAGGCGATGCCAACACCGCGCATTTGTCCGGCGATATAGGTGAAGGAGATAAACAGCGCGCAGATGACGGCAACAATCCGGGCGGCCTGGCTGTAATAGCGATCGCCAACGAAGTCCGGGACAGTGAACTTGCCGAACTTGCGCAGATAGGGCGCAAGAAGCAGGGCGAGAAGGACATAACCGCCGGTCCAGCCCATCAGATAGACAGAGCCGTCATAGCCGGAGAAGGCGATGATGCCCGCCATCGACAGGAAGGACGCCGCGCTCATCCAGTCTGCGGCCGTGGCCATGCCGTTGAAAACCGGCGGTACATCATGCCCGGCCACATAGAATTCATCGGTGGAACCCGCGCGGGCCCAGATGGCAATGCCGATGTAGAGGCCGAATGTCGCGATCACGAAGAAAGCGGTCCAGAGCAGGGTGGAATCCATGATCGCCTCCTAGTCGTTGTCGTCGCTCATGCCGTACTTCTTCTCGATCTGGTGCATGCGGAAGGAGTAGACGAAGATCAGGGCGACAAAAACAAAGATCGCGCCTTGTTGCGCGAACCAGAATCCAAGCGGTGCGCCGCCGATCGAGAATTGATCCAGCCAGTCTCGCGCCAGGATTCCGGCGCCGAATGAAACGGCAAACCAGATGACCAGGAGTATGCCCATCAAGGACAGGTTTTCGCGCCAATAGGCTCGGGTGACGTCCTCACCGACATCATGATCTTCGGTGCGGTGGGGCGTGTGATTATCCATGGAATCCATTTGGTTTGAGTGTCTTTGTTGAGCGACCGCAATCGCGGGGCTCTCCGGGACGACACGATGGCACAGCGCCATTGCGCTTGAGTGGGCGAGTTTGAAGTAACTCACCGTGGAGATGCAAGTCCTCACAGCCAAAACCGTCTCTGACGCGGTCGGCCGGGCTTCCCGCCTTCATGTGGGGTCGGCTCCCGGGAGATGAAGGTTCAACGAATTGTCATGAGAAAGGGGCTTGCAATCCGCTTGAGCATGGAATGTAATAACATCACATACTGGCGGCGCAGACCCGTTTCAGCCTGAGCGCTGCAGGGGCTGGCCCCGCCAGGACACCGAAATGTCGGGTGGCCACCTCCATGGTCGCCGGCATACCGCCTGCTTGCCACGAGCTTGCCCGAGCTACTTGTTCCCTTCTGCAAAGGTGGGTTCGGGGCGAGCAGGATCGGTATTCCTTCCGCGATTATTCTGACATCCGTACTGCGCTGACCAAAGCGATTTCCGGCTGGTCTGGGCTGATCCCGCCGGGTTTAGTCAGGGTGACAGATGACTCGACCGGGACGGGAATCGCTTTAGCACCAGGGCATGGGAAAGCTCTACTTTACATATAGCGCCATGAATGCGGGCAAGTCCGCCATCCTGCTCCAGGCGGCTCACAACTATGGTGAGCAGGGCATGAAAGTCATGCTTTGGACGTCTGAGCATAATGAAGGCGCGAGCGGAACGGATATCGGTGAGATTGAATCGCGCATCGGCCTCAACGCGCCCGCTCACATCTACCGTCAGGCGACGGACATGTTCGCGCAGATATCGACCCTCCGTGATTCCCAGGGGCTGGACGCGGTGTTCGTGGATGAAGCGCAATTCCTGACGCGCGAACAGGTGTGGCAGCTGGCAAAGGTCGGTGATGAGCTGGGCATTCCGGTGTTGTGTTATGGCTTGCGCACCGACTTCCAGGGCAAGTTGTTTGAAGGCGCGGCTGAACTGCTGGCGATCGCTGATGATCTGCGCGAGGCCCGGACGATTTGTCATTGCGGTCGCAAGGCAACCATGAATTTGCGCTTCGACGCGTCAGGTGACGCGGTGACCGAGGGGGTGCAGGTGGGTGTGACCAAGGCCAACTATATCTCCCTGTGTCGCAAGCACTGGCTTGAGCGCATGCAGGGCGGACCGTCGGCGGACCCAGTGAACGCTGACTCTGCGGCGCGCTCTGATCAGGCCGAACTGGCCGAATAATCATCCCCTGCCGACGTCAAACTGACCCCTGTCAGAAACAAACATGCAAGTTGCGGCTATCGTCAGGCTTCAGGGCATGGCAGAAAGCTGCCCTGAATATTTAGGTATCTGGCGGTCCCCGAAGAGGTTGCAGCCGAATGAGTGATAATCTGATCGCCGGTTTTGGCGCTGTCACCCTTTTGATCATTGCGTTCGTTTTTTCGACCAATAAGAGAAAAATCCGTCTGCGGACGGTGTTGAGTGCTCTGGCCCTGCAAGCCGCTATCGGTGGATTTGTGCTTTACCTGCCGGCTGGACGGAGCGTCCTGTCGACACTGTCTGAAGGCGTGACCCAGCTGCTCGCCTTTTCCACATCCGGCATCGAGATGGTGTTCGGGCCGCTGGTCGGTGAGTCCGTGGGTTTCAGTTTTGCGCTGAACGTCCTGCCGGTCGTGATCTTCTTCTCGGCGCTGATGTCCGTGCTCTACCACATCGGTGTGATGCAGTGGATCGTGCGCATTGTAGGCCTGTTCCTCAACATCCTGCTCGGCACCGGGCGGGTGGAGTCGCTCAACGCGGCAGCCAATATCTTTGTTGGCCAGACCGAGGCGCCGCTCGTTATCCGCCCCTATCTCACCGGCATTACCAAGCCACAGCTGTTCGCGATCATGACCTCCGGTCTGGCGTCCGTTGCCGGTACGGTTCTCGCGGCGTATGCGCAGATCGGTATCAGTGTTGAATATCTGCTCGCCGCCAGCTTCATGGCCGCGCCGGGTGGTCTGCTGATGGCCAGCATCATCATGCCCGCAGATGCCGGCAAGGATGACGCCCAGGACATCGTGGAAACGAAGCCGGAGCAGGAACGCCATGCCAATGTGGTGATGGCTGCGGCCGTTGGCGCCAAGGATGGTCTGCACCTGGCGCTGAATATCGGCGCGATGTTGATTGCCTTTGTATCCCTGATTGCTCTGGTCAATGGCCTGATTGCGATGATTGCCGGTATGTTCGGTGTTGAGGGTGTGACCATTCAGAGCCTGCTCGGCATGCTGTTCGCACCGCTGATGATGGCGCTCAGCATTCCCGCTGCAGAGGCCCAGGCCGCCGGTGCCATCGTCGGCGAGAAGCTCGTGATCAATGAGTTCGTGGCCTATCTGACCCTGTCCGGCATGCTGGAAGAATTCTCTCCGCGCAGCCAGGCCATCCTGACCATTGCGCTGTGTGGTTTCGCCAATCTCAGCTCTGTTGGTATCCTGCTGGGTGGACTGGGCAGCCTGATCCCCGAGCGGATGGGCCAGATCGCCAAATTCGGCTTCCGGGCCGTGCTGGCGGGCTCTCTGTCCAATCTGATGAGTGCTGCCATCGCCGGAATGCTCTTCGCGGGTTAGCGCCATGCAGCGGTCGGTCATCATTGATTGCGATCCGGGTGTTGATGACTGTATCGCCTTGCTGGCCGCGCTGGGCGCACCGGAGCAGATCGATTTGCGGGCGATCTGCGTCGTCGCCGGAAATGTGCCGGTAGACACCTGTGCCCGCAATGCCCGGGGCGTTCTGGCCCTGGCCGGGCGCGAAGACATTCCCGTCTATTCCGGTTGTGACCGTCCCATGCAGGTCGACCCGGTGTTTGCAGAGCATATTCACGGTGCCTCCGGGCTTGGCGACGCTAAGCTTCCCGAGAGCACCGTCACGCCAGCGACGCTGGGGGCGGTGGACTATCTCTGCGAGACTCTGGGCCAGGCCGAGCCTGCCTCCATAACCCTGGTGATCACGGGTCCGATGACCAATTTCGCCACGGCGTTGCAACGCGATCCGAACATCGTCGAGGCCGTCCGCGAGGTGGTGATCATGGGCGGCGCTTCGGTGGAAGGCGGCAACATCACGCCGCATGCCGAGTTCAATATCTTTGCCGATCCGGATGCTGCCGCGATCGTTCTGGCCAGTGCTTGCCCCACCGTTCTGATCGGGCTGGATGCCACGCTGCAGATCCGCTGCACGCCGCCGCGCATGTCGGAGCTTGAAGCGTCATCTCACCCGGCCTGTCATGCCGCCGCAGAGATGATCGCCCACGTCAACCGGATCTATGGTGAGGTGTATGGCGCCGAAGGGGCTGCGCTGCATGACCCCTGCACGATCGGCTATCTACTGGCACCGGAGCTGTACGATCTCGTTTCGGTCAGTGCGAAGGTGGACTGTTCCGGCGGCGAGCGTCGGGGTCAGACGGTGATAACCCCCGCACAATCCTCCGGTTTGCAATGGGTCACCGGATTGCGGGATGGTCCGCTCTTTGACCTGTTGGTGCGGCACATGGAGCGCGTTTGATGACCGGGACGATCACCGTTGTGGGATCTGTCAATCTGGACCTTGTTGTCCGTTGTGATCACTTGCCGCTGGCAGGAGAAACCGTGCTGGGTGACGGTTTCGCCAAGCATCCCGGCGGCAAGGGGGCCAATCAGGCTCTCGCTGCACGACGGTTGGGGGCCGAGGTCCAGTTGATCGCTTGTGTCGGTCAGGACGAGGAAGCCAGCCAGGCGCTGTCGCTGTTGCGGGCTGATGGCGTGGACCTGGAGCGCTGCCGCGCGATTGCCGAGGCACCGACGGGTGTCGCCATGATCGCCGTTGCTCCCGATGGCGATAACCAGATTGTCGTGGCGTCTGGTGCCAACGCGCATCTGGGTCTTGATGACTTGCCGGCGCGCATTTCGGGGGCGCTGATCGGGCAGCTGGAAACGCCTGTCGAGGTGCTGGCCGAGGCGGTGGCCCGTTGTGACGGTCTGACCTGCCTCAATCTGGCGCCGGCCGCTGATCTGCCGGATGACGTGTTGCGCCGGGCTGATCTTTGCATCGTCAACGAGGCCGAGGGTGCCTTTTATGGCTTGGAGCGCCTTAAAGGCGCGGGTGGGCTGACGGCTTTGACCCTGGGCGCCCGCGGTGCCGTCCTGTTCAAGGACGGGATTGAAATCGCTCGCGCCGCACCACCGCCCGTTGAAGCGCATGATGCGACTGGTGCGGGTGATACATTTGTCGCAGCGCTTACCCTGGCCTTGCTGGAGGGGCGTTCTGAACAAAGCGCGCTCGAATTCGCCTGCGCCGCCGGCGCCGTCTCGACGTTAAAAGCCGGGGCCCAGCCCGCGCTGCCCGAACGTGCTGCGGTCGAGGCGCGTTTGACCCGCTGAGACGTCCGCCTCTCGCGCCCTGTCGAGACCGGTTGAAATCGCGTGGCCGATCCGGTCCGATAATCATGACGGAATTCTCAGTCAGGACAGTCAGGCCCATGAGCGAAGACATTTATCTAGAAAGCCGGGGCGCCGTGGCCGAGCTGGTGCTGAACCGGCCGGCCAAGCGCAATGCGATCACCAGCGCCATGTGGCTGGACATTCCCAGGCTGCTGCAGTCCGCGGCGGATAATCCCGAGGTGAAATTGCTGATCGTGCGCGGCGCTGGGGGCAGTTTTGCGGCCGGGGCCGACATCGCCGAGTTTGAAGCTGTCTACGCAACGCGTGAGCGGGCCGAGGCCTATACCCGCTCGATCGGCATGGCCCTGGATAGCCTGGCGGCTTTCCCCAAGCCCACCCTCGCCCGTATTGAGGGGGTGTGTGTGGGAGGGGGGTGCGGTGTGGCGCTGTCCTGCGATCTGAGATTTGCGGCAACGGGCAGCCGGTTCGCGATCACGCCAGCAAAACTTGGCCTGACCTATACGCTCAACGACACCAAGCGCCTGATCGATGCCGTCGGTGTCTCCTTTGCCAAGGATATCCTGTATTCCGGACGCATGCTGGATGCCGAGGAGGCCTTCAGGATCGGGCTCATCAACCGGTTGGTTGATCCTGAAACATTGCCGCAGGCGGTCGAGGAATATGCGCAAGGGCTGTCGGCGACATCGGCCTATTCGGCCCGGACATCCAAGAAGATCATCTCGATGATCCGTGCCGGGGTGGATGCTGATACGGATGAGACACGCCAGATGTTCCTGAATGCATTCCAGGGGGAGGATTTCCAGGAGGGCTATCGGGCCTTTCTCGAGAAGCGCTCGCCCCGATTTCCGGGACAATCATGATGGCCCATCCCGCACCACTTGAAGGCATCCGCGTTGTCGAGCTGGCGCGTATTCTGGCGGGGCCCTGGATCGGCCAGACGCTGGCCGATCTCGGTGCCGAGGTGATCAAGGTCGAAAGCCCGGCTGGTGACGATACTCGCAGTTGGGGGCCGCCCTGGGTCGAGGAAGAGGATGGATCACGATCTGCGGCCTATTTCCATGCCTGCAATCGGGGCAAGCAGTCCGTGGCGATCGATTTCGCACAGCAAGAGGGCCTCGACACCCTGCTGGAGCTGATCGCGTCGGCGGACATTCTCATCGAGAATTTCAAGGTCGGGGGGCTGGAGAAATACGGGCTGGATTACGCCAGCCTGTCCCGGCGGTTTCCGCGGCTCATCTATTGTTCCGTGACCGGGTTTGGCCAGACCGGGCCCTGTGCGCATCGGGCGGGATATGACGTTATGATCCAGGCCATGAGCGGCATCATGGATCTGACCGGATCTCCGGACGGGCCGCCTCAGAAAATGGGGGTGGCCTTCGCCGATATCTTCACCGGCCTGTATGGTGTCATCGGCGTGCAGGCAGCGCTGGCACAACGCGAGAAGACCGGCCTGGGTCAGCATATCGACATGGCTCTGTTTGACTCGATGGTCGGGGTGCTGGGCAATCAGGCGATGAATTTCCTGACCACGGGCGAAACGCCCCGGCGCATGGGCAATGCCCACCCCAATATCGTTCCCTACCAGGATTTCCCGGCCTCGGACGGGCATTTGATCATCGCCTGTGGCAATGACCGGCAGTTTGAGCGCCTGGCCCGGCTGCTTGATCTGGGTGCAGACCTGGTGGCCGAAAACCGATGCAATGCCGACCGGGTTGCGAACCGCACGGTGCTGGTTGCCCGGATTTCGGAAAAAACCGCATCGCGAAGCCGGGCCGACCTGCTCACGGCGCTGGAGGCCGAGGGCATTCCCGCGGGCCCCATCAATTCAGTTGCCGAAGCGATCCGGAGCGGACAGGCCGTTGCACGTGGTCTCGTGAACGAGACAGGCGGTGTGCCCGGATTGCGCTCGCCGATCCGTCTCGAGCGCTGGGACACGGGTCAAACAGGCCGCGCCCCCGGTAAATCGGGCAAAGGTCCGGCGGATTGAGGCTGATCCCTGCGCAAGCCTCTCAGGGCAAGGCCGCCGCTACAGATCCTGCCAGTGATGTCGAGTGACGTTCAGCTGCGCGCGAGCGATGTCTTCCACCGGTCGGCTCGTGGTGTACCGGTGGGACGGTGCGCGCTTGGCAATTCTTGCAAAAATTGCCAAACAGAATGCGTAGAAAACGAGCTAGATAAATAATAGCAACAAATATACAGTTCCAAAAAAATGCGAACGGGGAGAAATATGACACAGCGACTGTTCCGCAAAGCGGCGCTTCTCAGCGGTGTGGCCGGCCTTCTGATGGCCTGTCAGCCAGCGGTGGATGAGGCTCAATCCGAGGCGGTTTCCGTGACCGCCGGCGCGGCCGAGCTGGCATCTCCTGTGTCGGTGGCGGAGCGGCAACCGCGTGATGAGATCATCTATTTTGTCATGCCCGACCGGTTCGAGAACGCAGATGCGAGCAATGATCTGGGCGGCCTAGAGGGCGACCGTCTCGATCACGGCTATGATCCGACGGATACCGGCTTTTACCACGGGGGCGATATCGCAGGGCTGACGGCGCGTCTGGACTATATCCAGGGTCTGGGTGCGACTGCGATCTGGCTCACGCCGATTTTCCAAAACCGCGCCGTGCAAGGCGAGGGGGAGTGGGCCTCGTCAGCCTATCACGGCTATTGGATCACGGACTTCCTGCGCCCCGATGCGCATCTGGGCGAGCGTGAGGAGTTTCGCGCCTTCGTCGAGGCCGCGCATGCGCGCGGCATGCGGGTCTATATGGACATCATCACCAATCACACGGCCGATGTGATCGCCTATCGCGAGTGTCACGATCCCAGCTCTGGACTCTACATAAACCCTGAAGGGCAATGCCCCTATCGTCGGCGTGCCGATTACCCGTTCACGACGGTGGGCGGTCCCGATGGTGAGCCGATCAATGAGGGCTTTCTGGGCGATGATCCGGTGCACCTGACCGCCGAGAATTTCGCCAATCTGACGCGTCCGGATTTTGCCTACACGCCCTATATCCCTGAAGGCGTTGATGGTGAGCGCAATCCGCCCTGGCTCAACGACATGACGCTGTATCACAATCGCGGCGAGAGCTTCTGGTTTGGTGAGAGCGAGCTGTATGGCGACTTTGCCGGGCTGGATGATCTCAACACCGAGCACCCCACCGTGGTGCGCGGGATGATCGATATCTACAAATCATGGATCACCGATTTCCGCATTGATGGCTATCGCATCGATACCGCCAAGCATGTGCGCCCGGAATTCTGGGCCGAGTTCACGCCGGAAATCATGGCTCATGCCCGTGCAGAGGGGATCGAGCATTTCCACGTCTTCGGAGAGGTCTACGAATATGATCCGGGACAATTGGCGCGCTATATCACCCAGGCCCGCCTGCCGGCTTTCCTGGATTTTGCCTTCCAGGGCACAGCCCAGGGCTTCGTCACGGGCGCCGAGCCGGGCATGCGTTTCCAGGAGCTGTTCAACATCGATCACGTCTATCCCGGCGGTGAAGCGACCGCGGCGATCCTGCCGACTTTCCTTGGCAATCATGACATGGGTCGCATGTCGATGTTCATACGCAATGCCGAGCCGGATATTTCCGATGCGGATCTGCTGGACCGGCTGATCCTGGCGCACGGGTTGATGATGTTCTCTCGCGGTGTGCCGACGATCTATTATGGCGACGAGCAGGGCTTCATTTCCGACGGCAATGATCGCGCGGCCCGCGAGGACATGTTCCCGAGCGTGGTCGAGAGCTACAACGACAATGATCTGGTCGGCACGGACGCCACGACGGCTGACAATAATTTCGACACCAGCCACCCGCTCTACCAGGCCATCGCGCAAATGGCGGCGATCCGCCAGGATAATCAGGTGATCCGTCGGGGGCGCTTGCTGACGCGCTATGCGGGCAATGAAGAGAGCGTGCTTGTCATCTCGCGTATCGACGAGGCCAGCGGCGATGAGGTGGTGATCGCCTTTAATGCCGAAGACGAGGCCCGCCAGCTCAATGTTGAGGTGGATGGTCGTAATACAAGCTGGGAAGCCTTGTGGGGCGAGTGCGCTGGACAGTCTGCCGCCGTCGGCACGGTGGCGCTGGACATTCCGGCGCGGGGTTTCGTGGTGTGTCGCGCGCAGCGCTGACGCTGAAACCTCCACGCGCTTTCGCGCTGGAGTGAGAGGCATGCGGGAGACCGGTTAAACCGGAATGTAGTCTTGGGCAGGGGTTAAGGGCCTCCCGCACACGGGTCTGCTGTCTGCCTTGTCCAGATGACCCCGCAGGGTCGACAGAGGCTCCCCGTACATCCACGCCCGAAAAGACTGAGCTCTCGCCTCCCACGACATGGATCACGGGAGAGTATGCCTGAGGTCTGGGGAGTGGGGATAAGTTTCGCGCTCCCCGGCCTCCCCCGCTTGCGGGGGAGGTGTCCTTCACAGCCTTGGCGAAGAAGGACGGAGGGAGCAGAATGGTCCGGATAAAACACCAACAGCGCTCCCCCTCAGCCCGGCCACTCTACGAGCGCCCGGACAGCTCCCCAGCAAGCGGAGGAGCCCGAAAGGTCGGTGATAAATGTGGCCCGAAAGGGCTCACTTAAACTCGCGCCTCACGACGCCCTCCCTCGCCCATCAAGGGCGAGGGTGCGCGATGGCGAGGATTATGCTGACGGCCTTGGCTTTCCGGGCACGAGGAACAGGGCCAGGGTGGCGATCAGCCAGGATGCTGCGGCAATGAAGAAGGTCAGGATGGCCTGTCCGCCGAGAAAATTGGTCAGGATCGGGCCCATCACGCCGGCCACGATCATCTGTGGCAGCACGATGAAGAAATTGAAGATCCCCATATAGATGCCCATCTTTTTCGCCGGCAGGGCGTCAGACAGGATGGCGTAGGGCATGGTCAGGATCGAGCCCCAGGCCATGCCGATGCCGATCATCGGGATCAACAGCATGCTTGGGTCAGAAATAAAGTAGAGTGAGGCGTAGGACGCGGCGCCGACGCTCAGGCTGAAGCCGTGCGCAAAGCGCCGGTTGATGCGCGCCGAGATCAGTACCAGCGCGATCGCCCAGACAGCGGACACGCCGTTATAGGTGCTGAACAGCGTGCCCACCCAGTTGGCGCCCTGGTTGTAAGCCTCGGAGGTCGGGTCCGAGCTGCCATACTGGTGCGCTGTGATCGCCGGTGTTGTGTAGACCCACATGATGAACAGCGAGAACCAGGAGAAAAACTGGACGACCGCCAGGCGCTGCATGACCTTCGGCATGGAGACCAGGTCGGTCATGATGTGGCTGACGATGTTTCGGTCTGCTGGAGGTCTAACTAGAATGCCAAAGGCGACCATCCCAAGGCCGCCGCCTCCACTGGTCAGCCCGAGGAGCAAACGGGCAAGCGGATCAATCGATTGACCACCTGGGTTGGGTGGCGTTGAGACTGCCTGCATGATCGCCAATACGATCAATCCCGCTCCAAGAACCAAAAAGATAAGTGAAAGGGTGTTGCGGATGGTTTGTACCGTGGCGCGGACGATCGCGTGAACCAGGAACAGCGACCCCAGTAAGCCTGCGGTGACCGTCAGAACATACAATTCCGGCGCCATGTCAAAGCGGTAGATGGCAAAGCTGCCCAGTGCGAACACCATCAGCAGGCTGACGGCGTTGGCGATAAAGTAGCTCGCAGATTTTTCCTGTGGTTCCGCGGTTTCGCTGCGCCCGGCGTCCTTGCTCTCTTCCTTGTCGAAGCTGGCCAGTTGCTCGGGTGAGTATTCGCGGGTCGACAGGATGGTCCAGCCCACCGCGATGAACATCGCAATGCCGCCGATATAGAAGGAATACTTCACCGAATCCGGAATGACGCCCTCTGCGGCCGTCGTAGCGACGCCAAACCATTCTGTCAGAATGTTTGGCATGGCCGAGGCGAGGGCGGCGCCTGCACCAATCAGGATGGTCTGGGTGGCAAAGCCCTGCGTGCGCTGACGCGAGGGCAGCATGTCGCCGACGAAGGCCCGGAAGGGTTCCATCGAGACATTGATCGAGGCATCGAGGACCCAGAGCATGACAACGCCCGCCCACAGATAGGGCGAGTGCGGCATGATGAAGAGGGAGAGTGTCGACAGCACTGCGCCGGCCAGGAAATAGGGGCGTCGTCGCCCCAGTGGTCCCCAGGTCCGGTCGGAGAAATGTCCGATCAGCGGCTGCACCAGAAGCCCGGTCACGGGGCCTGCGAGCCAGTAAATGGCGAGGTTCGAGACATCTGCGCCGAGTGTCTGGAAGATGCGGCTGACATTGGCGCCCTGCAGAGCAAACGCCATCTGGATTCCGAAGAATCCGAAAGACATGTTGAAGATCTGCCAGAAGCCCAAAAGCGGCTTTTGCATTCTCCCCTCCCCATTTTCATAATTTTGCGAATATTGCGCGATCTTTGCAGGCTTGTCGAGGGAATAGAGCAACCCATGGAAAGCCCTCTTTTAAGGGGGTTAATGTGTGAATTTGACCTGTGGCGACCCGGGTCGTGTGTGGGTGGGGCGCGCCCAAAGGCTGCAAAAATTTGCAAGAATTGGGAAATTGCTGTTCTCTGGCGGTGTCGCCATGCCAAGGCTTGCATTTTCCGCCTTGGTGTTTAGGACTGCAAAAGCTGCAAAAAATACTAGAGGGCTATGAAATCGTGACGAAAAAGACCACTCGTCTGGAAGATCTCGCCAAGCGTGCGGGGGTCTCGGTCTCCACGGCTTCCAGGGCGCTGAACGATAGTCCTTCGGTCAATATGCGCACCAAGCAGGCCATCTGGAAGCTGGCGCGGGAGCTGGATTATCCGTTCCGGCGGCATATGCCGGCCGGGCCCATCGGGGCCAAGGCGACCATCTCCATCGTGGTGCCCAAGCCCCAGGACCGGGACGCGCGGCTGTCCGACCCGTTTTTCTTCGAGTTGCTGGCGGGCGTCGGTGATGCAGCGCGCGAGCGCGATTGTGACATTCACATCTCTCATGTCACGCCGGGCAATTATGACGACCTGGTCGTCTCGATGACGACGCACCGTGCGGACGGCGTTATCTTTGTGGGTCAGAGCACCCTGCATAACGCGTTCAACCGGTTGGCCGAAACCGAGGGTCGTTTTGTCGTCTGGGGTGCTGAACTGCCCGAGCAGCGGTATTGCTGTGTCGGATCAGACAATGTGTCCGGTGGTCGCCGCGCGGCTGCGCACCTGGCGCGGCTCGGGCGCAAGCGAATTGCGTTCCTCGGCCAGTCCGAGGCGCCTGAAGTCATGCAGCGTTTTCGCGGTTATCGCGAGGCGATGGAAGAGGCGGGGCTGGATGTCAGCGACGAGCTGGTGATCCCGTCACATTTTGATATCGAATCTGCGGAGGCCTCGATCGAGGCTGTGGTGAAGAATGGCGTCGAGATCGACGGCATTGTCGCTGCCAGCGACGTGATCGCCTTTGGTGCCATCCGCGGTCTGCAGCTCGCAGGGTATTCCGTGCCCGATGATGTTTCCGTCATCGGCTATGACAATATTTCCTTTGCCCGCTATTCCAATCCGGCGCTGACGACGATCGACCAGGACATGACGGCTGCAGGCCGGTTGATCCTGTCCAAACTGCTCGATTTCCGCGGGCCCCAGGCGCGCCGTTCCGAGCGGTTGTCGACGGACCTGATTGTGCGGGCCAGCTGCGGCGCCTAGCTGCGCGCCGCAATCAGGCCGGCATAGGCGGGCAGGGTGTCGGTCGCAGCGCCGCGCAGATTGACGCTTTCAATCGTGGTCCAGCCCGCGGGCAATTGCCACTCCACGGTTTCATCGCTCAGATTGAAGGCGCAGAGCAGGGCGTCATTCCCGGTGCCGCGCTGGAAGATCGCCAGATTTTCATTGGTCTCGCCAAAGAAGCGCATGCCTCCTTCGCGGAGCGTGCGGTTTTCCCGGCGCAGGGCCAGGATGCGTCGGGCAACGGCGAGCGTTGATGTCTCGTCCGCATTCTGCAGGTCCACGGCCAGGTCAAGGTGGCGGTCATCCACCGGCAGCCAGGGGTCTCCGGATGTGAAGCCGGCGTGTTGCTGATCATGTTGCCAGGGCATCGGCGTGCGCGCGCCGTCTCGTCCCAGGGTTTCCGGCCAATTGGTAATGGCCTCCGGGTCCTGCAGGCGGTCAAAGGGCACGTGCGCCTGCGGCAGTCCCAGTTCTTCGCCCTGGTAGATGAAGACATTGCCCCGCAGGCTGTTCAGCAAGAGCAACGACAGGCGGGCAAAGGCCCGTTGATGGTCCTCGCTGGCCCAGCGGGAAATCGCCCGTGGTGCATCATGATTGGAAAAGGTCCAGGACGGCCAGCCGGTCTGATCGTCTTCGGGCCAGAGCTTGGTGGCCTGGCGGATCAGGTCCACATTCAGCGCGTCTGCATAGAGGTAAAGGAAGCCGTAAGCGCTGTGCAGGCGCCCCGGTGGCGCGGTGTACTGCTTCATCTCTTCCTGGCCGCGTTCGCCGCCGACTTCGGCGACGAGGAAGCGATTGCTGTAGGTGTCGGCCTGTTGCCGCATGCGTTCGAGGAAGTCGATGATCGCCGGGTGTGACTGGTTATAGAAGTGATGCTGGAAATCGAAGGGGCGGGTCTTCTTGGTGCTGGCATCCCGGACCGGCGGATTATCGCGCATGTTCAGGTCGTGCATCATGAAGTTCACGGCATCCAGGCGGATGCCGTCGACCCCGCGGTCCAGCCAGAATTTCTGTGTGGCCAGGATGGCGTCCTGGACTGCCGGGTTGTGGACATTCAGATCCGGTTGTTGCGGCAGGAAGTTGTGCAGATAGTACTGCCCCCTGCGAGCATCCCAGGTCCATGCCGGGCCGCCAAACACCGATTGCCAGTTGGTGGGCGGTGAGCCATCCGGCTTGGCGTCGGCCCACACGAACCAGTCCGCCTTGTCGTTATCGCGCGACAGCCTGCTTGCCTGGAACCACTCATGCTGGTCCGAGGCGTGGGAGTAGACCTGGTCGATGATCACTTTCAGGCCAAGCGCGTGGGCGCGCGCCATCAGCGCGTCAAAATCGTCCAGCGTTCCGAAAATCGGGTCGACATCACAAAAGTCCGAGACGTCATAGCCGAAGTCCGCCATCGGGGACTTGTAGAAGGGCGAGATCCAGATGGCATCCACACCCAGTTCTGCAATGTGTTCGAGATTTGCGGTAATGCCCGGCAGGTCGCCAATGCCATCCCCATTGGAATCGGCATAGCTGCGCGGATAGATCTGATAGATCGTCGCGCCTTTCCACCACTCCGCATGCGGTGATGGTTCGGCGGATGATCTGACAAGCATCTCCATCGCAGTGTTCTCCCCAGTCCTTTTCAACGCCCTCGTTTTGTTGGGCGATTTTGTTTTTTCGTCACACGTTATCGCAATCATTGACCCGACGTGTTTTGCAAAAATTGCAGAAAATTGCAAAACAAGTCAACGGGCCGGTGTGATCAGAAAGTCATTATATATAGACAATCATGGGGTGTTACAATTTCGCTACAGTTTTTCAGTGTGCAAAAATTTCATACTTTTGAGGCTTGCGGGAATTTAATATTTTCACTAATTTGCAGACTGGCTACCCAGCCATCTGTGTAAAAATGGCGGGTGTGAGGGAGGAATTTCATGCGCAAGATCATCAAATCTCGCCGCGGTATGCTTATGGCAACGGCGGCATCTTCTATGGTCCTTGGCCTGGCGGCCGCCGGTGCGGCGACGGCTCAGGACGAGGGTGAGGACGACGCCGAGGTCATCACGGTTACGGGTTTCCGTTCCGCGATTGAATCCGCCATCGATACCAAGCGGGAATCAGCGTCGATCGTTGAAGCCATTTCCGCCGAGGACATCGGCAAGCTGCCGGACAACTCCATTGCAGAATCCCTGGCGCGCCTGCCGGGTCTGGCTGCGCAGCGCCTTCGTGGCCGCGCGCAGGTCATCTCCGTCCGCGGTCTCGGCCCGGACTTCACCACCGCTTTGCTGAATGGCCGCGAGCAGGTCACTGCCGGCGACAACCGCGGAGTCGAGTTCGACCAGTACCCGTCCGAGCTGCTCAGCTCTGTCCTTGTCTACAAGACGCCGGAAGCCAGCCTGACGTCTGCGGGCCTGGCCGGTACCGCTGATCTGCGCACCATCCGTCCGCTCGATCAGGATGAGCGTACAATCTCTCTGTCCGCGCGTTACGAGTGGAATGAGTATGGTGCCCTGAATGCGGGCTCTGCAGAAAATGGTCACCGCCTGACCGGTTTCTATGTGGACCAGTTCGCGGATGACACAGTCGGTCTGGCCCTGGGTGTCGCGATCCAGTCGTCCCCGACGCAAGCCGAGCGCTGGAACGCCTGGGGTTATCCGATGGGTTATGAAGACAACCAGTCTGGTCTTCTGACAACCGCCGGTGAAACCAACGGTATGCCCAATGATCCGGTCGGCTTGATCATTGGTGGTGCCAAGCCCTATGTTTCTTCTAACGAGCTGGAGCGGACGGGGGTTGTCGGCACGCTTGAATTCCGCCCGAACGATCGCCATCACACGACGATTGACGCGTTCTATTCGCATTTTGAAGACAACGGCATTCTGCGTGGTATCGAGTTCCCGCTTGCATGGTCGGGTGCTTCGACCAATCCGACATCGAGTTATGGCGTTGATGATGGTCTGATCACGTCGGGTAGCTTCGGCAATGTCATCGGCGTGATGCGTAACGACATTCGTACGCGTGAAGCCGACGTCTACTCTTTCGGCATCAACCACGAATTCTTCCTGAATGATCAGTGGGGCCTCGAGTTTGACCTGAGCTATTCCGCGGTTGATCGTCTCGACACGGACCTGGAATCCTATGCCGGCGTCGCCAACACCCAGGGTTATGGTACGCCGGACACGCTGGGCTTCATGTATGAAGATCAGGGCTTTGTTTTCTCGCCGTCTGTCGACTATGCCGATCCGAGCATTGTCCGTCTGACCAGCCCGCAGGGTTGGGGTTCTGACCCGACCGGTGTTCACACCGGTGGCCAGGTTGGCTTCCGCAAGCTGCCGCAGACCGAAGACGAGCTGATGGCCTTCCGCTTCAGCGCCGAGCGTGATTTCCAGGACTCCTGGATCAGCTCCGTTGAGTTCGGCATCTCCTACTCTGATCGCGAAAAGAACAAGGACTCTGTTGAGCACTTCCTGTTCCTGAGCGATCCGGCAGCAACCGAGCTGGAAATCCCGAGCAATCTGCTGCTCGCGCCGACGGCTCTCGATTTCCTCGGTATTCCGGGCATGGTGTCCTACGATCCGAACGCACTGATCGCAGCCGGTCTCTATGACCTGGTTGAACTGCGCGTCGGCGATGTGACGGCGAAGGCCTGGAGCGTCAATGAGGCGATCACCACGGCTTACGTCCAGGCCAATGTCGACACCGAGATGCACGGCGTGCCGGTCCGCGGTAACTTCGGCATCCAGGTTGTCAGCACGGACCAGTCTTCTGATGGTGCTGTCAGCCTCGGCAATATCGAGCTGGGTGCCTATTCCGGTGGCGATGAGTACACCGAGGTTCTGCCGAGCGCGAACTTCTCCTTCGAGGTTGCTGAAAACACCTTTGTTCGTCTTGGCGCAGCCCGCACACTGATGCGTGCGCGTATGGACCAGATGCGTGCCTCCCAGCAGGGCGGCGTCAACACGCAGGTCTGTGAAGCTGGTGGCCTCAATGGCTACAGCCTGGAAAACAGCCGCGTCTGTCTTGCAACTGGCGGCGGTAATCCGAGCCTGCGTCCTTACATTGCGAACTCCTACGACATTTCGTTCGAGCACTATTTCGCTGATGGTGGTGGTTATGTGGCCATCGCCGCCTTCCACAAGGATATTGAGGACTGGGTCGACGGTTCTACGACCTTCATCGTTGACTGGGGTCAGGCCGGTATCACCGCGATCGACAACGAGTTGGGCGCTGGTTATGCAGCGGCAAACCCGGACTCCATCATCGGTACGGCGTCCGGCCCGACCAACTCCGATGGCGGCTGGGTCCAGGGTGTCGAATTCTCCACGCACATTCCTGGTGATGTAATTTCACCGGCGCTGGAAGGTTTCGGCGTGCTGGCAAGCTTCTCGTACACGGACAGTGAAATCGAACCGCAGCCGGGCAATATCCAGCCGATCGCGGGTCTGTCCGAGCGTGTGGGCAATATCACTGTCTACTATGAAAACGGTGGTTTCGAGGCGCGCGTCTCCAACCGCTGGCGTTCGGACTTCCTCGGTGAAGTGACCGGTTTCGGCGCAGGCCGCGAATTCCGTGACGTCTTCGGCGAGTCCGTTGTCGACGCCCAGATCGGTTACGAGTTCGGCCCGGGCCGCCTGGATGGCGTTCGCGTCTACCTCCAGGGTAACAACCTGACCGACGAAGCGTTCGTCACCGGTAACTCCGATGATGAGCGTCTGGTCCAGGACCACCAGCGTTATGGTGCGTCCTACCTCGCTGGCGTCAGCTGGCGCTACTAGGGAACCTGTCTCTCCTGAGTAGGCATGACTACCCCCGCTGGCTCCGGCCAGCGGGGGTTTTCTTTTCTTGAAGGGCTTGTCGGTATCCGGTTAAGCGCCAATAATCATTATGTGTTTAGGAGGTTGTCGGGATGGCGGACGAGCGGCTCGATGTCGTAATTCTTGGAGGTGGAACTGCGGGCTGGATGGCCGCTGCCGCCCTGTCGATATATTACGGCAATCTCGCGCGGATCCGTCTCGTGGAATCCGACCGCATCGGCACTGTGGGCGTCGGCGAGGCGACCATTCCCCAGATCAAGATCCTCAACGAGGCGCTGGGCATCGACGAGAATGAATTCCTCGCCGAAACCGGTGGATCCTTCAAGCTGGGTATCGAGTTCATAAACTGGCGCAAGCGCGGCGAGGCCTATCTGCACAGTTTCGGCCAGATCGGTTATCCGCTGGCGCAGGTGCCCTTCCAGCATCACTGGTTCCGTCACAAGGCCGGCGGCGGTACTGCGGCGCTCTGGGATCACTGCCTGAATGCGGTCGTGGCCAAGCAAAACAAGTTCGGCCAGATGCAGCGTGTCGGCTCATCACCCCTGCCGGGGATCGTCTATGCCTACCATTTCGATGCGTCGCGCTATGCGCTCTTCCTGCGTCGCTATGCCGAGGCGCGCGGCGTCGAGCGGATCGAGGGAGAGGTGACCGGCTATGATCTCGATGGTGACAGCGGCGATGTGACCGCGCTGACGCTGGAGGGCGGGCCGTCCATTGCAGGCGATCTTTTCATCGATTGTTCCGGATTTCGTGCCCTGCTGATCGGCGATGCCGTCGGCACGGATTATCAGGACTGGACCCACTGGCTGCCCTGCGACCGGGCCATGCCGGTTCCCAGCTCCAATGCTGGCGCCCCGCTGCGGCCCTATACCCAGTCCATCGCCCATGATGCAGGTTGGCAGTGGCGCATTCCCCTGCAGCACCGCACCGGCAATGGGCATGTCTATTCCAGTGCGTTCATCGATGACCAGACGGCGATGGATACCCTGCTGGCCAATATCGAGGGGGAGGCGCTCGCTGAGCCGCGAATGCTGAAATTCACGACCGGGCGTCGCGAGGTGTTCTGGAACCGCAATGTCGTTGCCATCGGGCTGTCGAGCGGGTTCCTGGAGCCGCTGGAATCGACCTCGATCCATCTGATCCAGTCTGCTGTGAGCCGGCTGGTCGACATCTTCCCGCGCAAGCACATCCATGACGCGGATCGCGATGAGTACAATCGACAGATGACGCTTGAGTTCGAGCGGGTCCGCGATTTCATCATCCTGCACTATCACGCCAATGAGCGCGAGGATTCAGAGTTCTGGCGCGCCTGCCGGGCAATGGATGTGCCCGATACGCTGAAAGCCAAGATGGAGTTCTTCAAGGCCAGTGGGCGCCTCTATACCCGCGAGGAGGACTTGTTCGACGATGTCAACTGGTTGCAGGTCCTGGTTGGCCAGGGGGTGTTGCCGGAGGGTTATCATCCATTGGCGGACACGCTCCAGCCGGCGCAGCTCGAGGAATTCCTGGCCAATGTGAGATCCATCATCGGCCAGGCCGCAGCCACTTTGCCCAGTCACGAGGACTATATTCGCCGGCACTGTGCCGCCAGGGCGACGTTCTAGGCTTCAGCCTTGCAGAAGCGGTCAATATAGGCCTGGTGCGTGGGGACCGGCCCAAGCGCGTCTTTCATGACCCGCAGCAGACCTGACAGATGGCGTTTAGCTTCGACCGAGCTGCGGAAGTCCAGCAAGGGGTCCCAGCCCTCCGGCACGATGTCCTGGCCCAGCATCACGGCGAGCCAGTTTGGATTAAGGAAAAGCTCCGGGCCCTCCGAAATGATGCGCCCCGATTGCCGGAAGTGCTCGATCTTGTAGGCCAGCGTGTCTGGGATCTCCATCGCCGAGACGTAGCGCCACAGCTCGGCGTCATCGCGCGTCGTCGCCGTGTAATGCAGGATGATGAAATCGCGGATGCGTTCATATTCCTCGACGGTCAGGCGATTGAATTCACGCGCGGCCAGGGTGGTGTCACCGCTTGTCGGGAACAGCGCCAGGAAGCGCGTAATGCCGGACTGGATAAGATGCAGGCTGGTGGACTCCAGGGGTTCCATGAAGCCAGCGGACAGGCCGATGGCGACGACATTGCGGTTCCAGAATTTCCGGCGGCGACCGGTCACAAAGCGCAAGTGGCGCGGTTCTGCCAGGGCCTCACCATCTAGGTTATCCAACAAGGTCTGCGTGGCTGTGTCCGGGTCAGTGAACTGGCTGGAATAGACATACCCATTGCCCATGCGGTGTTGCAGCGGGATGCGCCATTGCCAGCCCGCCTCACGCGCGGTCGAGCGGGTATAGGGGGTAAAGTCTCCGGCTGACCCGCATGGCACGGCGACGGCGCGGTCGCAGGGCAGCCAGTGGGTCCAGTCCTCGTAGCCGGTGTTCAGCGCCTGTTCGATCAGAAGGCCGAAAAACCCGGTGCAATCGATGAAGAACTCGCCATCCACCCGACGGCCATCTTCCAGCTTGATGGCCTGGACATCGCCGCTCTCGGCGTCCTGTTCGACCTCGACCACCTTGCCCTCGGTTCGCTTGACGCCCCGGGCCTCGGCATAGCGGCGCAGGAACTGGCCATAGGCGATGGTGTCGAAATGATAGGCGTAGTCAAAGGTCGACTGGACCAGGCGCTTGTCCGGCGAGGGTGGTGAAAAACCGCCGGCGCGAGCGATCTGCCAGGCCATGGAGTATTCGTCGAACGGGGTCTCGTCGCCATCGGCGCGCGCCTTCAGCCACCAATGGTGCAAGCTGACCCGGTCGAAATCGGCGCCGTGTGTGCCAAACGGGTGGAAATAGCTGTGCCCCTTGCGCGACCAATCGACGAACTCGATGCCCAGCTTGAAGGAGCCGCTCGTTTCCCTGACGAAATGGTTCTCGTCGATCCCGAGGCTCTGGTTGAACAGCTTGATCGGCGGAATGGTGGCCTCGCCCACGCCGACCACGCCGATCGCTTCACTCTCCACCAGCTCGACCTGGCAATTGCCCTGGGTCGCATTGATGATCGCGGCCGCCGTCATCCATCCAGCCGATCCGCCGCCGACAATGACAAGTTTTTGAACAGGGCTAGTCGGCATTGTTCTGGTCGCTTGCTGGCAGTGGTTTTACGCGCAACCAGAGCAGGGCAGACAGGGCGAGTGACGCGGCGGCGATCGCGAAGAGCAAGGATTTGTCCTCGACCCGCTGCAGCATGAGGCCGACGCCCATGGAGGCCAATAGCTGCGGCAGGACCACCGAGAGGTTGAAAATGCCCATGAAGAGGCCCATCCGGGTGGCATTGATGCGTTGAGACATGATGGCGAAGGGCAATGATACGATTGCTGCCCAGCCAACGCCGAGAACAGCCATGATCAGGTAGAGCGCGAGCGGTGAGGTCCCCGCAAAATATGCCATGCCGTAACCGACAGACATGACTGCAAGGCAGCCGGCCTGCAGGCGCACTCTCGGCATTTTCCGCGACAGCGGATTGAGCACGAATGCGGGCAGAACGGCTGCGACCCCGTTCAGGATCAGAAAGGAAAAATTGGTCACGCTTCCCCATAGCGCACTGTCTCCATCCGGCAGAACGTGTTCCAGGTATGGATAGTAGAAGACGAACATGGTCTGGACGCCCAACCAGGAGAATGAGTGGGCTGCCATGATTTTCTGGAATTCAGTCAGATCGTTCTTGCCGGCCTTGGCGCTGGGCTTCTTCAGGAAGAGAACCCATGCCATCAGGACTGCAGTGGCCGCAGCGCAGAGCCATTCCGCCAGATAATCTGTGCGCTCGATATCAAGCGCGCGCGCGGCGAGTGCATAGATGTCGTAGGCGAAGATGCCCCATAGGGGCAGGGTTCCGATGGCGATAAGCCGCAAGTCGAAGCCGCCGCTTTTATCGTTCTCTTCCTGGCTGCCGAGTTCGCGTGGCTCCTCCATGAGGATGGCCGGGATCAGCGTGAACAGCAAAACCAGTCCGGCGCCCAGATAGATCAGAGTTTCGTTGCCCAGGGTGGCGCCTATCGCATAGGCGAGCATGCCGAAGGTGCCGGATACGGTCTGCATCCAGGTATAGCCGCGGGTCCGCAGTTCCCCTTCTGGTGTAAGGTCGGAGATGATGGCTCGGGTTGGGTTGAAGCTGACATTGATAGACAGGTCCATCAGCAAGGCGACCGCGAGGGCAACGCCAACGATTTCGGTCAAGCCCAACGCGCTGGAAATGAGACCGATATTGGGAAGGGCGACCAGTGAGAGGGCAGTCAGAACTCCGCCGATGAGGATGAAGGGGCGGCGTCGGCCTCCCCAGAACCACACCTTGTCAGAGATCATGCCGATGATCGGTTGGCCGAGAATGCCTGCAATCGGGCCAGCCGCCCAGACAAGGCCGATTTCCTCGATGTTGAGATCATATTTGGATCGCAGTATTGCGCTTAGCGCGGCGATCTGGATCGACAGGGCGAAGCCCATCGCTGTAGCTGGCAGCGTCATGAGCGCGAAAAAGGACTTGCTCAGCCGCTTTTGCATCTCAAGCATGGTGGTTCTCCCCTCCCATTGTGTCTTTTGACACATTTATGCAAAAACAATGGCAGAATGAATCCTGTGCGTCACGGTTTTTCGCTGTATTGTTTACAAAAATCGGCAGATCGTGCATTGGAAGAATCCGCAAACAAGCGCGATCGGTGGCGAGGGAGAGCCTGATGTCCGACACGAATTGGTGGCGGGGCGCCGTCATCTACCAGATCTATCCGCGCTCTTATCTCGACACGACCGGCAATGGCGTTGGCGACCTGAGGGGCATTCACGACAAGCTCGACTACATCGCCGATCTCGGTGTGGACGGGATCTGGATCTCGCCCTTCTTCACCTCGCCGATGGCGGATTTCGGTTACGATGTCTCTGATTATCGGGATGTCGACCCGCTGTTCGGAACGCTGGCGGATTTTGATGCCGTGATCGAGAAGGCGCATCGCCTCGGTATCAAGGTGCTCATCGACCAGATTTATTCGCATACCTCCGACCAGCATGCCTGGTTCGAGGAAAGCCGTCGGGACGCGAACAGTGACAAGGCGGACTGGTATGTCTGGGCCGATGCGCAGCCGGATGGCTCGCCGCCCAATAACTGGCAGAGTTTCTTCTTTGGTCCGGCCTGGACCTGGGATGCGCGTCGCGGCCAGTACTACATGCACAACTTCCTGCCCCAGCAACCGGATCTGAATCTGTGGAATCCCGAGGTGCGCGCCGAGATCTGTGACACGCTGCGCTTCTGGCTGGATCGCGGTGTTGATGGTGTGCGCCTGGATGCGATTTCGCACTGTCTGCACGATCCGCAGATGCGCGATAATCCGGCGCGGGAAAAACCCGATGCCAAAAAGCCCGGCGACATGCAGAGCATGGTGCACACGGTCGGCCTGCCCGATACGGCAGAGTTCATGCGCGAGTTGCGCGCCGTGCTGGACGAATATCCCGGACGGTTTGCTGTAGGGGAGATCGGGGGCGAGGATCCGCTGGCCCAGGCCGTGACCTATGCCGACCCCGAGCGTTCCCTGCAGACGGCCTATAATTTCTCTTTCCTGTTCAAGGGGCCGCTGACGCCGGCGCTGATCCGCGAGGCGATCGAGGATCAGCTGGCGCGGCACCCGAACGGTTGGCCGACCCAGGTGTTTTCCAATCATGATGCCGTGCGGGCGCCGACGCGCTGGGGCGGGGTGGATGCGTCGCCGGCCTATGCGCAAATGCTCAATGCGCTGCTGCTCAGCCTCTATGGCTCGGTCTGTCTTTATCAGGGCGAGGAGCTGGGTTTGTGCCAGGCGGATGTGCCCTATGAGCGCCTGGTCGATCCCGAGGCGATCAAGAACTGGCCGCACACGCTGGGCCGCGACGGTGCGCGCACGCCCATGCCGTGGACGCGTGAGGTGCCCTGGGCTGGCTTCGCCGGGCTAGAGCCCTGGCTGCCGGTGGATGCGCGTCATGTCGACCTGTCTGTCGAGGCCCAGGCGGGTATTGACGGCTCGACGCTGGAAGTCACCCGGGCGCTGCTGAAAAACCGAAAGGCGTCCGCCGCCCTGCAAACCGGTGAAATCCGCTTTGTTGATGCCGGTGAAAATGTTCTGTGTTTCGAGCGCGTGTCCGGTGGGGAGCGCGTGATGTGCGTGTTCAATCTCGGCGACGCGGAGAGCGAAGTTGAACTGCCGGGACGCTGGTACGGAATGAGCGATATTGCCTTGCCGGGCGTTATCGACGGGAGTCGGTTGCGACTGCGAGGCCACGGCTTCTGGCTGGGTCTCCCGGCCTGATCCCGAAAGATTTCATTTGCCGCTTCCCGGCTTGCGATGCATGATTGCAAAAACACGCAAAACTAAGGGAGGGGTTTGTGCGCGCAACCCTGTTCGCATCGACGGCAATTCTTGCATTAGTGCTGGCGTCCTGCTCACAGGAGCCGACGGCACAGACTGTCGAGCCTGTGTCGCAAAACACCGAAAATGAGGTCGCGGAAACTGTCGCGCCTGACCCAGCACGCATGCGGGCGGAGATCAATGCCGATGGCTCCATCCGTGTCATGTTCCGCGGGGATGCCGCCCGCTCGACAGATCCGGCCGATTACCGGTTAAGCGATGGCGAGGGCAATGTCTTGCCGATTTCAACCGTGCTCCCCACGGACGCGTCCGGCGCCCTGATCTTCTCCAGTGAAGCGCTGGACCCGGCGCGGGTCTATTTTGTCGAAGAGCTGGAGATGGGGCTTCGCGCCCGGGCGCGTTTTGATGGCTGGTTCCGCACGCTCTATTCCGACAAGCCGCTGGGCGCGAATATCGCTGCCGACGGTTCGGCCACCGACTTCCGCATTTTTGCGCCGCGCGCTGACCGGATCCGCCTCTATCTCTATGAGGGCCCGGACGATGGGCCGGAGCAGGCTACGTCCGCCGTCTGGATGCAGCGCGACGCGAACGGCGTCTTCGAGGCGCAGTTCGAGGGCGATCTGCACGGTGTCTACTATGACTTCACGGTGCATGGGCCGAACGATCCGGGCAACCAGTTCTACGCGACCGAGCCGGTACACATTTCCGATCCCTATGCCCGGGTGAATGTCGACGGGTTCGGCAAGAGCCGCGTCTGGCGGGCGACCATCCCGGCAACGCCGCTGGCCAATGGCCGCCCGCCCATGCAGGACGTTGTCTCCTATGAGGTGCACGTCCAGGACTTCACTGATCTCCTGCCCGTGGCCGACGAGCTGGGCAGCTCCATCCCGGCCTTTGCCACCCCGGGCCTGACCAATTCGCGTGGCGAGCCGATCGGCTTTGATCACCTGGTCAATCTGGGTATCAACACGGTGCATCTGCTGCCGATGCAGGAATTCATCCACTATCCCTCCGAGGAGTGGGCAGCGGGGCATGGCGATGTGCCGATCCTGCAGGAGCTGGGTATTGCTCACGAGGACTATCAGTGGGGCTATCGCACCACGCATGCCTTCGCCATCGAGAGCCGTTATCGCCAGACGGGAACGGACTGGGGTGCGCAGCGTGACCAGTTCCGCGACCTGGTCCAGGCCTTCCACGACCGCGGTATCGCTGTGATCATCGACATCGTGCCCAACCATACCGGTGAAAGCATGGAGGATCGCGATACACCGCTGAACTTCTCCGGCCTCGACCGGTTCTATTATTACCGGCTGAACGAGGATGGCGTGCATATCGGCACGTTTGGCAATGAGGTGAAGACCGAGGACCGTCCCATGGTCCAGCGCTGGCTGATTGACCAGTGTCGCCAGCTCATCGAGGAGTTCGGCATTGACGGGTTCCGCATCGACCTGGCCGGTCAGATCGACGAACAGACGCTCTACGCCCTGCGCCGCGAGCTGGGCGAGGATGTCATCATCTATGGCGAGCCGTGGATTGATGTGAACGACCCCTGGATCCGCGAAATGCCGGACTGGGACTGGTACAAGGAAGATGCGCCGATCACCTTCTTCCAGGACAATGCGCGTGACGCCTTTGTTGGTTCGCCCTTCGTGCTGGAGAATCCGGCGACCGATCTGGGTTGGTCAGGCGGCAATGCAGAGCTGCGCGAACGAGTCATGACCGCGATCGCCAATTCCTTTGACGACGAGCCGGTCTCGCCCAATCAGGGCCTCAACTACATGGACATCCATGACAACTGGACGCTGGCGGACCGGTTTGCGCTCAGTGACTGGGATGGTCGCAATGGCGTGAACGAGCCGCACTACCGCATCGCGGCAGGCCTGCTGTTTACCTCGCTGGGGCCGGTGGTCATCCATGGCGGATCCGAATTCATGCGCTCCAAGGGCATCGCGCCCCTGCACGAACAACATGTCGAGACGGATTATCGCAATATCCATCTCAAGGGCCGCGAGGACACGTTCAATGTCCGCACGCCCAACCAGTTCGTCTGGGAGAATATCGGCGCGACGGCTGACGAGGCGCCAGCGGATTACGCCGGCATGCTGGACTGGTGGCGCGGTCTGATCCATTTCCGACTGTCGGACGAGGGGCAGGTTTTCCGGATTGCCGAGCATCGCGAAGGGCACGTTCGCTGGTTCACGCCGGATGACGGTCACCTGCTCGCTTACACGATGGGTGACAGCGTTCTGGTGGCGGCAAATGTCGGCAGCAGTGATGCCGTCATCCCGGTCGATCTGCCGGATGGCAACTGGGTCCGCATCGCCGATGGCGAAGTCATCGACGCGGAAAATGGTGTGGGCGGTACATTGGATGGCGGCCGTGAGGCGGTGGCAGCGCCGGCAGGCACCTTGCAGATCTGGGTGCGGCGCTAGCGGGCGCTGTTGGGTATGGGGAGGGGTTTCACCCCTCCTCGCCGAGCAGGAAGATCAGAACTTCGTCAATCCGCGCCTGCCAGGCGGCCTCATTATGGTCGGCTCCCGGATAGACGCGTGAGACAAACTGCTCGTTCTCGACAAAGCCGTGCGCCTGCATCACGGGATCGATTGCCTCCTGGTAGGGTGCATAAAGCGCATCCAGATTGATGCTGCCGTGATCCATCCAGATGCGATGGCGAGAGGGATCAAACGGCGCTTGCTGGATAAAGGTCCGCCAGTACGGAATTAGCATGTCCTGCCAGCGTGCCGCCTCGTCCCCGACCAACGTCCCGGAGACGCGGATTGGCCAATGCGTAGACAGCGCGGCAACCTGGCCGAAATCATCCGCGTGGCGGCCCAGCGTGTACAGCGAAATCAGCCCGCCCATGCTCGATCCCATCAGGCTGGTCGAGGTCGCATCGGGGCGGGTGCGATAGGTCTGGTCTATATAGGGTTTCAATTCCCTGATCAGAAAATCGGTATAGCCATCTGCGAGCGCGGTGGCGTCGGGCGTTTCAAAGACGAGGGCGCGCTCTTCGGCCGGCAGATTGTCGACGATGGCTTGCGGGGCATAGTCCTGGCGCCGTTGGGGCGAATTCCAGATCCCGACGACAATGGCCGGTTCGATGGCTCCGGTGGCGATCAGCCGATCCATGGCCGCGTCCACCTCCCAGGCCTCGCCGCCATAGCTGTAGCCCGGTTCGAACAGGTTCTGACCGTCCTGGGCATAGATCACGGGATAGCGCTGGTCGCTTTCATCATAGCCCGGTGGCAGATAGATCGAGAGATTGCGATCCAGCACATACTCGGCCGGGAAGCTCTCGAATTCGACGATACGGCTCGGTGACAAGATGGCGGCCTCGCTAGCGGGGTCCGGCGCGCAGCAATCCGGTTGAGAGCAAGCCGGGACAAGTCCGGCAAGGGCGATCACAAGCCAGCGCATCCCTAGTCCTCCAGGGCGCGGAAGCGGATGGCAGCACCGCCGCCGGGGGCCAGTGGCAGGTCCAGCGCGTCTGTGTGGCTCACCTGCTGGCGCTCGATAGTGATCGCATAGGGATTGCTCTCCCAGTCGGCGTTTTCGCCATCGCGATAGATCTGGGCCTCGTAGCTGCGACCGGCCTCGAGGAAATCGAGCGGCACGCTGATCTGGCGCGCTTCTTCATCCGTGGCAGCGCCGAGATACCAGTCCTGGCCGCCCCGTTCCTGGCGCGCAAAGACGATCAGTTCGCCGGGGGCGCCCTGCAGAGCGATGGACTCCTCCCAGTCTGTCGGGACGTCACGGATGAACTGGAAGGCGTCCGGCCGGGCCCGGTAGTTCTCCGGCAGGTCGGCGGCCATCTGGATCGGGCTGTAGAGCACCACATACAGGGCCAGCTGGTGTGCCAGTGTGGTTTCCACCCGGGATGCACTGTCTTCGCGCGGGATCAGGTCGAAAATGCCGGGCGTGAAGTCCATCGGGCCGGACAGCATGCGCGTGAAAGCCAGCATGGATGTGTGTTCCGGCGGGTTCGGGGGCTGTCCCCAGGCATTGTATTCCTGGCCGCGGGCCCCTTCGCGGGAAATCGCGTTGGGATAGGTGCGGCGAATGCCGGTATCCTTGACCGGCTCGTGCGCATTGATCGAGATCTGGTGACGGGCGGCGTTCTGGATCACGCTCAGATGGTGGTTCACGGCATATTGCCCATAATGCCATTCATAACGCGGCGTGCCGTCTTCATCATACCGCACCAGGTCGCCTTGATCGGCGACATAGCCGGTTTTGACCTGGGCAATGCCCAGGCGGTTGTACAGCGCGAAGCCGGCATCCATCTGGTTTTCGTAATTGGTCAGATCGCCGGAGGTCTCGTGGTGACCGACCAGGCGAACACCGCGTTCACGGGCATAGGCGGCCAGCGCCTCGATGTCGAAATCGGGATAGGCCTCGGTAAAGGAGAAGGTTTCCTCGCGATTGAACCAGTCGCCATCCCAGCCGAGATTCCAGCCCTCGACCAGTACGCCGGAGAAGCCGTTCTCGGCGGCAAAATCGATCATCTCGCGCGTGTTTTCATTGGTGGCCCCGTGGATCGGACCCGAGCCCCAGGATTGCGTGTTTATATGCATACCCCACCAGATGCCGACATATTTGCCGGGCTCCACCCAGCTGACATCGCCCAGCACATTGGGTTCGTTGAGATTGAGGATGATATCCGAATTGATCAGGCCCACCGCCTCATCCGCGATCTGGATGGTGCGCCAGGGTGTCGTGAATTCAGCGCCGGCATGCACGGCAATCCCGTCTGATCCGGGCGCCAGCTTGATGTCCAGGATGCCGCCGCGGGCCTGGTCGAGGTAAAAGCCGGAATAGTCGTGAAGCGCCGCCTCGTGGATGGCGACCCATGGGCCTTCCTCGGGCAGGCGCACCGTGAAGGGCGAGTGCGCGCGATCCACCTCGCTCAGCGGCGTCTCCTGGTAGAGGTATTCATACCGGTTCCATCCGGCGGCGGGGATCCACCAGGCGGTGGAGTGTTCGGGCAGGTTGATGCGGGTGATTTCGTCGACAATGGCATGCTGAGCCTCGCCGATCACCTCGTAACGAAAGCCGACCCCGCTATCGAAGACGCGGATGCGCAGGTCAAAGCCAAGCTCGGGGTTGTTCTCCCGGCGAAAGCTCGCCACCAGCTCGTTATGGTGGTCACGCACAATGCGTCGCTCGCCCCAGGGCTGTTCCCAGCTCTCGTCATGACTGTCGGTTTGGGTGGTCGCCAGTGTCAGATCGTCTTCGAGCGGGGCGCTGTCAGCAAAGCGAAAGCCGAGACGGGAGGCGCGGACAATCATGGTGTCGTCCTGGGTGACGGCATAACGCGGCGCGCCATCCTCGCTCCAGACGCGGAACTCGATACGGCCGTCGGGGGAGGTGATGCGCGCGGCCTGGTCCTGTGCGAAGGCGCAAGGGGCAAACGGGCTGGCGAGTACAAGGAGCAGGAGCGACAGGACAAGGGGCTGGCGAGGCATCACGGGATCGCTCCATTTGACTTGCAAAAACATGCAAACAAAATCGCAATAATTCCAATTCATCAAGGGACTTTTATGCAAACCTCGCTGGGTGCAAAGAGGGCCGGCTATAGATAGCCGGCCCTCCTGTGTTCACCTTGAAAGGTGCGGTTACTCGAAAATTCGCACGAGATCTTCGGCGACCCCGCCTTCCTTGATTTCACGCAAACGCACGAAAACAAGACCCGCCGCGATCATGCTTAGCGGCAGGGTGATCCCCTGCAGAACCGCCTCAAGAACGGCGCCAAGAATATTGGTCGCTCCGTATTCGCCGTATCCCACGCCGGGAATGACGACGAAGATCAGGCCGGCAATGAAGCTGACCAGCCAGACGAGGACACCGATACCGATCATCAGGCCGACGATCGCCCAGCGATAACCGCTGGTCAGCTGTGAGCTGCGGCTGAACGCGTCAAACCCTCTGCCCTCGAACACGATCGAGGGGATGTAGACGTAGAGAATGGCGGTGATGTAGAGGCCCGGAATGATCAGCATGATGAAGCCGAAACCGATGAGGAAGGCTGACGCGATGCCGAGCAGAAGGATGGGCAGGAAGCCTTTCAGCGTTGCGGCAATCGCCAGGTTGAGCTGCTGGCCCTGGCCGGTCTTGAGAGCGACTGCGCATCGCACCAGGACTCCTTGGAGAAAGATGTAGCCGAGCACGACGAAGGCGATCGAGCCCAAGGTGATCATCCAGATTGATCCGACGTCATTGACGTCGGCCAGACTGGGGAGGGCCATCTGGATGGCGATGTTGATAACCAGGAACGGAATGGCGACGACGCCGAAAAAGAACGCGAAATTACTGATGAACAGGCTGAAGGTATCGGAAATGATGTTGCCGATGCCCAGCGTCTCTTCGCTTGGTGTCGGGTTGGTGTCTGACATGGTGCTCCCCTGTGCGTGAATGATGGATTGGAGGCGTGCAGCCGAATTCCTTCCTGACGGCTACACGTCTGTGGTGTCTGATTTCTGATTGTGGTGCTTGTCGTCGCGGACATCCCCGTACACCTGCTTGTTCTCCAGGAAGGCGCGCTGAGCGCGATAGAAGGCATGCAGGAAGGCTAGCGCCTGATCATCCGGAACCGGCTCGGTGTAACCGATCTTCTTGATGATCTGGCTAGCCACTGCGACGATGGATGCGTCCGGTGGCGTGGTCTCGTTTTCGGGATGTCGCCTCAGCAGGGTCTCGAGCGTCTCGAGTTCGAAGCGACCGTAATGTTCAAGATGTTCCGCCGAGAATATGAATGCCTCGGTCGGGGACTGGTCGGCGAGGTCCGGCAACAAAACCGGCCGCGGGACCCGGACAACAATTGTATTGCCAAGCATGTCCCCGATGCGCGATCGCTGGCGATTGAAAAGCGGCACGCCCAGCACGATACCGATCCATAACAGCAGAACGGCGCTCCAGAACCAGCCCAGCCCCGATGACGCGATCAGAAGGCTGCCTGGCATGAAGACTTCGACTTCCTTCATCAGATTGCGTATGACGATGCCATGTGTGGTCAGACCTCGACCATCGGCTGCAATGACGCGCAGTTTTGTGGCCCGTTTGCCGAGGGTCTGCCCGTTCCAGAACAGCTCGCTGATGATGTAGTAGGGCGCGCGGATCAGCAGCATCAGCAATGCGACCAGGACGCCGACAACCTCGTCCAGGGCGGGGGCAAGCAGCATCAGGCCAAACGTCAGAACCAGCGTGGCCCCGACTGTAAGACCAATATCGGCCAGCTGCGCCGTGAACCGTGCGCCAAGCGTGGCGATTTCGAAGCGAACGGGCACACCTTCCGGCGGTATCACCTCGAACCAGCGACGTTTGTTTTCCTGCTGCCTGGCCGCTTGCGCTGCGCTCATCTTGGTTGAACTCATTGCGCCTTCCTCCCGGCCAGGAGGAACCAGCTCAGCCACAATCCTCCGATGGACCATCCGACCAGAAGGCGCATTTCGGTGTTCTGGATCAGCTGGCGGGCGAAACCCTCGAGCAGGCCGGCTGCCAACAACATGATGGCGGCGATGATGGCCAGCTTGGCGGCATCTCGCGAGGCTATGCGCAGCGCGTCCTTGCGTGAATACTCGCCCGGAAAGAGGGTAGCGAACCCCATGCGAAACCCGCCCCCGGCCGCGATGATGATGGCCGACAGTTCGGTCACACCGTGAATGCTCAGCCAGCCGAACAATTCATAACCAAGGTCGCGTTCGGCAAACAATCCGGCGAAAGCCCCGATGATCAGCCCGTTGTAGAGCGTCAGCAGGAAGCTTGGAATGCAGGCAAAAACGCCCAGTGCGAAGGCAAAGAGGGCGACACGCGTGTTGTGGGAGAAGAGGAAGGCGGCGAACATGCCCAGCTGCCCGGCAAGCTGGGCTTCGCTCTGGAACAGTGTGGCGCGCAGGGCTTCGGTGCTGGCGCCGGGGCCGCGTTCCCCGGCGAGATCCGCCGGAATGAAGGTATAGAACCAGGCCGGATCCGAGCCGAACAGCGCGAAGGCGATGAAAAAGCCCATCGTCATGGCTAGGAAGGCCAGGCCGATGGCACCTGCCGAGCGGCGCATGGCCTGGGGTCCCGAGGCGGTGAAAAAGCGCGAGATCACACCCGACAGGCTTTCCTGCGGTGCATAGACGGCCAGGAAGGCGCGGGCGACCAGGTTTTCCAGATAGACCAGCAGATTGCGATCCATGGAGATGTCGCGGGCAACAGAGAGACCGGTCGCCGTCTTGCGGTAGAGGATGGCCAGTTGCTGGGCCTCCTCGAGCGACAGTGAGGGAACGCCCTTCGTTTCGGTTTTCTCGATCAGCGTCTCAAGCTGTCGCCAGTCTGCTTCCCGCTCAGTTCGGAAGCGGGTGGAGCGCATGTGGGATTGTTCGCTCATGCCGCCTCCCTCGCCTTGAGGTCGAGATAGGTGGAGACGAGCTTGGGCGTCAGGCTGCCTGGCTCCGTGTCCAGGACAACAACACCCAGCCGGTGCAGACGTTCCAGGACAAGTTTGCGTTCGCGCGCATGGTCGCTGGCCGCGACGGCTTCAGCGGCGATATCGAGATCCTGCGCCGCATCTCGGCTGAGCGCACTGGTCTCCGGATCGCGCAGTGCGATGAAGATCACCAGGTGCCGTTTCGACATATAGCCGATCTGCTCGAGCATGAGCTCGGCGGTGGTGGTGTCGACAAAATCGGAGAAGACGATGACCAGGCCCCGCCGTTTCATGGAGCCATTCAGCGTCGCCAGTGCCAGGGTGTGATTGCTTTCGCGATCGCCATAGGCAACGTCCGCCAGTGTCCGGCGCAATTTGGGAAAGGCCTGGCGGCCTGCAGCCGGCGGAAGCCAGTTCCGAGGCTGGGAATCGTAGGTGAACAGGCCGACCTTGTCGCCACCGACCGAGGCGGCCCAGGCGACAGACAACGCGGCATTGATAGCGTGGTCCAGCTTGGCCAGACCGGCGAACTCCTCGCGCATCAGATAACCGCAATCGAGTGCGATAATGACGTTGTGATTGCGTTCTGCCCGGGTTTCCTTGGACAGCAGGCGTCGCTGGCGGGCCGACCGTTTCCAGTCGACACGGCGCAGGCTTTCGCCCGGGAAATAATCCCGCAACTGGTGGAATTCCGATCCCTCGCCCTCGGCAAAGCTTGCCTTCTGGCCGTGCAGGCTGGTGTGCACGGAAACATCAATCTCGCCGGAGGTGATGGGGCGCAGGTCGGGCAGGACAGCGATCTCGAAGGAAAGCTGGATCCGGGGTGTGAACTCGATCAGCGCAAAACGTGATTGCCAGCGCGGCCAGGTGCGCCCGACGCTCCAGCGGCCGCGGCGACGTCCATGGATGGTGAGCTCTGACAGTGTCTGTCCGGGTTCGACCCTTACATCACCGGGGCCGGAAATGCCTTCCGGCCATTCAATGCTCATGGACAGGCCGCGCGGGGCGGGCTGGCTGAGCTCCAGCTGCAGCGAACGGCTTTCGCTGGCAAAGATCTGGTTCGCCCCGATCAGGCGCATGCGCAATCCGGGACGCCAGCTGGCCGTGATGTCTGCGAACAGAAAGCCGCCCAGCACAAGCCAGGGCAGCAAGGCCAGCCATCCCTCGACCAGCGGGATCATCACCCCGGTCATGGCAAGCGCGCCCAGCGCGACCAGGAGAAGGCGGACGGTCGGTCGCATCAGCGCGGCGTCTCCGTGCGGGAGATGATCGCCTTGATCACATCATCCGCTGTGCGTCCCTCGATCTCGGCCGAGGGAGACAGCATGATGCGGTGACGCAGGGCCGGCAGGATCAGGCCCTGCACATCATCGGGAATCGCATAGTCCCGGCCCGCCAGTGCGGCCGCAACACGGGTCGCGCTGGCAACGGCGTCGGCAGCACGTGTTGACGCGCCCTCGCGGACGTCGGGATCTGTGCGGGTCGCGCGGACAAGATCGAGGATATAGGCGAGGATCTTGTCGTCCAGGCGGATGGAGTCGATCAGCGCCCGGGCCGCATCCATCTGTTCCGGCGTCATGACGGTGCCGATCTGCGTCGTCCGGGTGCCGAAATCCAGCGGTTCGTCGGCATGGCTGCGCAGGATGGCCATCTCGTCATCGCGCTCCGGATAGTCCAGCACGACCTTGAACAGGAAGCGGTCATTCTGGGCCTCGGGAAGCGGATAGGTTCCCTGCTGCTCGATCGGGTTCTGGGTGGCAATGACGAGGAAATGGCGGCCAAGCGGATAATCCGTGCCATCAATCGTAACGACGCGCTCATTCATAGCCTGCAGCAGTGCGGCCTGGGTCTTGGGCGGGGCACGGTTGATCTCGTCTGCCAACAGGATGTCGGTGAAGACCGGGCCCTTCACCAGGCGGAAGGTGTTGCTGGAAAAATCGAAGAGGTTGGCCCCCAGCACATCACCCGGCATCAGGTCCGGCGTGAACTGGATCCGTCCGAAAGCCAGCGACAGCGCTGCCGCGAAACTGCGGGCCAGCAGGGTCTTGGCCGTTCCGGGCGGGCCTTCGAGCAGGCAGTGTCCGCTTGAGAAGGTCGAGATCAACAGGTGATCAATCGCATCCGCCTGACCGATAATGGTCTTGCCGATCTCGCCGCGCAGTCGGTCGGCGAATTCGGAGAATTCTTCCAGCGTCAAATCAGTCATGAGAGTTCCAGCACCTCCAGATAAACGCTCTCCAGCCTGGCGAGCAGCTGCTCTGCCAGTTCCGGCGCGATTTGGTCGGGTAAGTCAAAGATTTCGTTGAGTATCTCGTGTAGACGGAGCGCCAGCTCCTCGTCCTTGCGGCGCAGCGAGTCGATCAGGCGCGCGCGCGGGTCGCCGCCGCGGCCTTCCCGTCCCAGCACGGCCAGGCAAAGCGCGGCGAGGCGGTTCTCCGCCAGCGCCCGCAACAGAGCGCCATCCCGGCCGGTCCGTCGCATCAGCTTGGCCTGGGCCTCGAGTACGGTTCGCCGCGCCGCGCCGTGGGCGAAGCCGAAAATTGCCGGTGGCGGTCGATTGCGAATGGCTCCGCGCCACAGGGTCAGCAGCGCCAGCAGGGCCGCGGCCAGCCACAGCCACAAAAGGGGTGGCTCGAAGACCCTCATCAGATCCGACCACTGCCGGCCCAGCTCTTCTCCCCCCGTGATCCAGGCTCGCTGGGAGTAATCGACAACGATCTCGCCGTCATCGGTGAGCGTGTCGAGCACGGAGAGGGCGATGCGCGCGTTGTCCGCGCGGGCGAGCCCGTGATTATTCATCACGTCCGGATCCGACAGGATCCAGTACCGGTGATCCTGCCATGTACACATCTGCAGGAGCGCCTGCTCGCCCTCTCCGACCAGCATTTCGCATCCAGGTCCAAGCTCGACCAGTTGTGGGGCGTGCAGCGTGGCATGCCCGCCACCCCATTCGCCGGGAACAGGGACGCTGACCGCGGTTACGACATCTGCAGTCGGCGCGATGGGGCGGGGAAGCATGATCGGTGGCGGCATGTCCTCAGGATCAAGATCGTTGTCCGAGGAATTGCCATAGTCGGTCACGATCCGGTTGATGGTCGCAAACGCCTCCGGTGTCTGGCCGAAAACCCTGAAATCCGCGTGCAATAATCCGGTGCGTCGAACGCCATCCCGCCATTTGGGATAGATGATCAAAGTGGGTAGCGTCTCGATCTTGGCCTGCACCACTCGCCGCGAGATCGGGCGCAGGTCTGCGCGAAGGTAGGGGTCCGACACATCCTGGCCGAGCGGAAAGTCGAAACTGTCGACGCGGCTGTCATAGAGCGGCAGCACACGAAGCGAGACCGTATCCTGCCCAAGCGCGCTGCCGCCGGAAAAGCTGCGTGTGCTGCGGCCGTTCTGGGCCGACCAGCTCACCAGGCCGTCAAAGCCAAGCGCGCTCGTGTTCAGGCTTGGCGGCCGGTTGCTCGACATAACCAGGATTACGATCAGTGCGATGACACCCAGAAGCGCGATCACGTTGATCGGAGAGAGGAGCCGTGGCGTGGGAGATGCTGTCATCCGGCGCCTCCAGCCTGTTTGAGCATTGGCCGGATAGACTCGACCAGCATTTCGAGCTGAGGACGATCCATGGTCCGGCCGGCGAAGCGCACCTGTTCGGCCTCGCGGATCACACCGGCCACAACCGGACGATATTGCCAGTCACTCGGAAGTTTGCGCAGGGCTTCGCGCGCGGTGACGCTGCGTTTGAACGTCACACCGGTGATAAATGCGGCTGCAGCAAGGGCGCTGCGCTGCAGCTCGCCAATGGCCTCTTCCAGGTCGGTCATTTCCAGGATCTGGGAGAGGGTGAGCGGCTGCGTCTCGCGGCGATGGATGGTCGGCAGTGGTTCACTCGCAGTCTTGCGGGGCTGGCGGATCTCGTCGCGCGCGAAGCGCCCGGTGCCGACATTGCGGACCAGGATGATAACGATGGAGATCATCCCGATGATGAGCAGGCCGATAATGCCCCAGAACACCAATTGACCAATGGCGCCCCAGGGCAGGAATGCCAGCCATTCGGGGGCGCCCCAGGGCAGGAATGCCAGCCATTCGGGCGCTTCGGAGCGGGTATTTTCGGGCAGGTTGGCATGCTCCCGCCAGGATGTGTTTTCAGGCAGGAGCTCGAGCTCCGTCTGCAGGTTCATATCCTGGGAAAGCTGCGGATAGGTGCGATCTGTCGGAGTATCGCTATTTCGGCTGACAAATCCGGAAACAACGGCGATCAGACCCGCAAAAATAGCCACCGCCAGCAGGGTGCGAGCGAGGGGAAACCGTCCGCCAGAACCGGTCGGGTTCGAACTGGACATGGCGGCGATACTCCCGAAAGAAGGTCGTGGACGAGCAAAAGTTTGAGAAAAAACCTAGAGATGTTGCTCGGTGCTGGCAAGCATCAGGTGGCCGGGTTCGCGCAATACGGTCCGGTATCGATCAACCGCCGGTCCGGGCCATGGAGCGGCTCACAGCGGGGCCCGCATTCACATCGAATTCGTGCCGTTCGGGTTTGTCCTGCATTGCCGCATCAAGTCGCGCATTGAGCGCCACTGGACCGCCCTGGCGCAGGGCGTTACGCAGATCGACAGAGTTCTCCTTGCCCAGGCACATGTACAACTTGCCGGTACAGGTCACGCGAACACGGTTGCAGGTTTCGCAGAAATTGTGGCTCAGGGGGGAAATGAAGCCCAGTCGACCGCCGGTCTCCGCGACCTGGACATAACGGGAGGGGCCGCCGGTATCGAGCGCGATATCGCGCAGGGTGAAGCGTTCTTCCAGGCGGGCGCGTACGGTCTTCAGTGACAGGAACTGGCTGTTGCGTTGTACGCCGATCTCGCCCACCGGCATGACCTCGATCAGGCTCATGTCCAGGCCGCGGCCATGCGCCCAGACCATGAGATCCTCGATCTGGTGTTCATTTTCGCCCTGCAGCGCGACGGCGTTGATCTTGATCTGCAGCCCGGCCTTCTGGGCGGCATCGATCCCCTTGAGCACGTCGCCCAGGCGACCATTCCGGGTCAGGCGCTGAAACATCACCTCGTCCAGCGTGTCCAGGGAGACATTGATCCGCCGCACTCCGGCGTCGGCCAGCCGAGTGGCATACCGCGCCAATTGCGTGCCATTGGTGGTCAGGCAGATCTCGCGCAGCCCGTGGTTTCCCAGCCGCTGGCCGAGAGCTTCGATCAGGGACAGCACGTCCCGGCGCACGAGCGGCTCGCCGCCAGTGATCCGGATCTTGCTGACACCGCGCGCGATAAAGCTGTCGCAGATTGCGGTCAGCTCCTCATAGGAGAGCAGGTCCTGCTTGGGCAGAAAGGTCGGTTGTTCTTCCATGCAATACTGGCAGCGCAGATCACATCGATCCGTGACCGACAGGCGCAGGTAAGTGATCCGGCGACCAAAGGCGTCGATCAGGGGAGGCTGGGTCACGGGATGGGTATTGCTGTCCAAGTGTCTGCCGCCGGTGTTCTACCCCTGCTACTTAGGACAAGGGTGAGGAGAAAGCGAACCCGCTCGCTGCATGCTCGCCAGCTTGTGATCTGATCGTGAGGCGTTCTGAGGCGCTGTCGGCACGCCCGGGCTAGCCAAGCCTGCACGGATGCGGCAACACATCAGCAATGCCGATCTTGTTCGCAGCGCTCTTCCTGGTCACCGCAACGATCTACGCATCCGTTGGGTTTGGCGGAGGCTCGACCTATACAGCCCTGCTCGCTGTCGGCGAGGTCGACTATCGCTTGATTCCATTGATCTCTTTGAGTTGCAATATCGCGGTCGTGGCCGGCAGCTGTCTGCGCTATGGCCGCGCGGCCCTGTTGCCTGTCAAACGTCTCTTGCCAGCCCTCGTCCTGTCCATCCCGTTTGCCTGGCTGGGCGGTCGCATGTCCCTGTCGGAGGAGAGTTTTACTGTGGTGCTGGCGATCGCCTTGCTGGGGTCGGCACTGGTTCTGCTGATCCGGCCACCGCAACTGGATGCGGGCATGGCGCGACACCGGTGGCCACTGCTGCTGGCGGGCGGATCCACGGGATTGCTCGCAGGCCTGGTCGGGATTGGCGGCGGGATTTTCCTGGCTCCCTTGCTCTACATGATGCGGTGGGGTGGCGAGCGCGAGATCGCCGCGGCGTCCAGCCTGTTCATCCTGCTCAACTCGATCGCCGGAATGGTGGGGCAGGTCAGCAAGACAGGTGGCGGCATCGCGGATTCATCGAGTTATCTGGTTGTTCTGCTGCCGGCGGTGATCGTCGGCGGATGGCTTGGAAACAGGCTGGGGATTCAGCTGCTGCCGCCCGCTCGTATCCGTCAGCTGACCGGGATATTGATCCTGGTCGTTGCCGTGAGATTGATGGTCCGGATCTTTGCCTGATGCCGGTGGCGTCCGGGGCGCAGATGCGTCAGTCGCGCTGCCATTCGCCATTCTTTGACCATACTCCGCAGCAGTATTCCCGCACGGCGTGATTGCGAGGGACAGCGTTATGCGTGGTTGGATGGGCCTGCCGACCCTGATGGGGCTTGCGAGCTTTGTGAGTGTATGTGCTGGTGGCTGTGACGGTCGCGGGTCAGCCGTGTGGTCGGATACCATCACCGTGCCGCGCGCCGCCTATGAAGAGCTTATCTCGGCTGATCGGATTGATTTTGTGGCCCTGGATCTGGCGACTGGCCGCAAGCTGGTGCTGGAAGGCTCGCAGATCTATGAGCGTCACGCACCTTGGTCGACCTTCAAGATTCCCAATACGCTGATCGCCCTGCAAGAGGGCGCCTGTCTGCAGCCGGACGAGAGCCTGGCTTGGGACGAGGCGCGCTGGCCGGCGGCTGATTTCTGGCCGGATGCCTGGCGCGATGCTCACGACCTGGACAGCGCCTTCCGGAATTCTGTGGTCTGGTATTACCGGAAACTCGCCCAGTGTGTCGGGGGCGAAACCTATCAGCAGACCCTCGCGGACTGGCGATATGGCAATGCGGCACTGGACGCCGATGATGATGCATTCTGGCTGGGGAGGGACTTGCAGATATCCCCCTGGGAGCAGGTGCGCTTTCTGCAGCAGTTACAGTTGGGTGACGTTGATATCAGCGACACGCATCTGGAGCGCCTGCACACGATAAGCCTCGACCCGGCGGATCCCGCGGCGCGTTTGCATGGCAAGACGGGCGCGGGGGCGCTCGATGGCGAGGGCTGGGAAGGCTGGTATGTCGGCTACATCCAGCGAGAGGCCGAACCGGGTGTCGTCTTCGCACTTTACGCCCGGGCGCAAGACTATCGCGATATTCGCAGCTTCCGCCGGGATTTCGCGATCGCCTTGCTTTCGGACGCAGGTTACCTGCCCAACTAGGCGGCTTCCGTGCCGAGCGAGCGAGCTTCATTCGCAGCCGGCGAAAATCCCACCATGAACTCTGTCAGAGCCGGACGGTATTTGCGGCCAATGCGGACCTTGGAGCCATTGTTCAACTCCACGGCATAGACACCGTGTTTGTCGCTGAGTGTCTTGGTCAGTGCACGCGTATTGATGATACCGGAGCGGTGGATGCGCAGGAACACGGATGGGTCCAGCGAGGCCTCCAGCTCGCGCATCGAAATGCGGTGCAGCAACTGCCGGTGCTGCAGGTGGAAATAGACATAGCCGCGCGCTGCCTCGATCCAGATGATTTCGGATTGCGGCACACGAATGATTTCGTTGCGCTGCTTGATCCAGAAATCCTTGAACGGGGTGCTGCTGCTTCCCGGTCCACGGGATTGACGAAGGGCCTCGATGGTTTCGGTCATGACCTCGATGCGTGAAGCAGCTTCGCGTTCACGCAATTGAGTGTCCAGCCGGCGCACGGTTTCCTCCAGACGGATCGGATTGACCGGTCGGAGAACGAAATCCGCTGCCCCCATGTCATAGGCGGGTGCAGCCATCTCCGGCAGATTGCTGCACAGGACGATGAGAGGGCGAACCCCCTTTTCGTGCAGCTCCCGCGTGATGCGCTCGAATTCGAAGCCATCGGCGTCGAGAAAGAGTGCATCAGGATTGTGCTCCAGGCAGGCTTCTATCAGGGCCCGACCGGATCTGTGGCATTCGACTGACCGAACGTTTGGAAAACTGGTCAGCAAGTCTCGCAAATGTTGCGCTTGCGATATACTCGGTTCGTAAGCAATTACTCGCATTGTGGCGTCCTCAATCAGGCTCGGCACCGCGTTACGGTGCCAAGCTCAACGACATCCATTCCGAGAGATCCCCACCTCACAGAACTTGGGTCTACTCACCCTCCGGAACGCGTTTAGGCTTCGATCTTCATAGCCATTGGTCGATCCTCCCAAGCATTGAGGGCGCCTGAATGGTCGCCCGCGCAGTCTTTGGTTGTCAACGCCAGAAGCGCCCACGCTTTCGCTATCTTGATGAAATGTTGTACAGAAAACTAACCCGAATTCGCGTCATGCGAGTCGTTCGTGGCGCAAATTCGACCATTGGTCGATGAGCGCGATCGCTAAAGCCGCGATACGATGCTGTTCGGGAACGCATACCGCGCTCTGCGTATCACAACCTTCTTCTTGGAGATGAGAAGTCGTCTTGTGACGTGGTTCCGGAGTTCGTCACATTACGGTTTCGTTGTGCTCGGTCCATGCGGCCTGTTCCCCTCAGCGCGGGGGCGGGATCGGTCGAGTTCAACACATTGATCCCCTCTGGCGTCGACAATCTGAGCCTTTGTCAAAAGGGCGAGACTGCTACCGAGGGGTAATTATGAAGTTCAAAGAAAAGAATGGCCTGCTGGCTTCGACCATGCTGGCTGGCCTTACCGCGCTGAGCCTGGGTGCGACTCCGGCAATTGCGCAAGACGTTGAGCAAGTCGATCCCGACGCTCAACAGGGGGAGACTGCACCGCAGGAGCGGATCACGGTTACGGGTTCGCGTATTCGCCGCGACGCGTTCTCTTCCGCTCAGCCGTTGCAGGTCGTAGACGCTGACAGTGCTGTTGCACTGGGTTCCGTCGATGCTGCAGCCATCATCGCTCAGTCCACGACGCTGAGTGGTGAGCAGATTGGCGGCGCCATCAACACGGCGTCTGGCCAGTCCAACGCGACTGAAATCCCGCCGGATGGTGGTGTTGGTTCCCAGAATGTGGGTCTGCGTGGCCTGGATGCCGAGCGCACCCTGGTCCTGATGAACGGCCGCCGTATCGCGCCGGCTGGTGTCGGTGGCGCACCGACCCGCCCAGACCTGGGCCTCATCCCGTCCTCGCTGATCGAGCGTGTCGAGATCCTGACGGGCGGTGCCTCGTCGATCTATGGTGCTGACGCTGTTGCCGGTGTCGTGAACATCATCACCAAAACGGATACGGAGGGTCTGGAAATCGACCTCTTCCGTTCCTTCCCGGAAATCGGTGGTGGCGCTGAGTCCCGCGTATCACTGGTCATGGGCCAGTCTTCGGACAATGGCTTCATCAACTTCGCAGCCGAGTATTTCGAGCGTACGGCGACGCGCTTCACCGACATGCCGGGCCCGCATTGTGATGTTGATATTCGCGATATCTTCGATGGCAATGGCGACCTCGTGAACCGTCAGACGCTCTGCGTCAGCTTCTTCCCGGACAATGCTGTCTCGACCTCAAACAATGGCGAGCTGTGGTTCTATCAGCCGGGTGAATCCGACACCTTCACCGACCTTAATGGCAATGACGTCACCATCGACGACTGGGTCTTCCGCACCGGAGGCATCTGGGCCGATGATCAGGTCGGATCTGTCTTTGACCGCTTCCTGTGGGCTGTTGATTCCGCACCGGGTTACACCGCACCGCAGGAATTCGGTGAGTTCAACGACAATGACGAGCGTCTGAACGCTGACTTCCGCCAGGCTGTACGTACCTTCTCCTTCGTGACCACAGGTGAAATGGACCTGGAAATCACGGACGACTTCGAGCCGACCTTCTTCTTCGAGCAGTTCTACTCCAATCGTCAGACCCGTTCGCGCGCTATGGGCGAGCAGGCGCTGCCGGAACTGCCGGGCTTTATCCCGGAGCTGAACGCTGCGGGTGACGACTGGGTTCGTGACGGTAGCGGCAATGCTATCCTTGTCGACAACCCGTTAAACCCGTTCCCGGAAGACGCTGAAGGCATCTTCATCATGGACGAAGACTTCACGCAGGTCCGTGAAGCCGAAGTCGAGCAGATCCGTTTTGTTGGCGGCCTGCGTGGTGATTTCAACAGCATCTTCGGTCTGGGTTCCAACTGGGCCTATGAAGGTTATGGTTCCTATGACCGCTCGCTGGGTTATCTGGCGCAGGAAGTCCTGTTCTCCCCGAACATCGTTCTGGGTTCTCAATACGTCTTCCTCGACAATGACGGCACGCTGTCTTGTGGCATTCCGCAAGGCCTCCCGGGCGGTTTCTCCAACCAGGGCGGCGCTACGGTTAACTTCAACATGTGGCCGGATGCGACGGTCGACCGCTGTCAGCCGATCGATTGGTTTGCGCCGAGCGTTCTTGAAGATGGTGCTTTTGCCACGGAGAATGAGCGCGACTTCGTGACCGCTCTGCGGACCAACCGGACAACGGTTGAGCAGGTGATCTTCGGTGGTTTCGTTTCTGGTGATCTCTGGGAGATGCCGGGCGGTGTTGTTGGTACGGCGTTTGGTATGGAATACCGCATCGACAAGATCGACAGCTCCAACGACGTCACCGTAACGCGTGGCCTGCAGGCGTCTGAAACCCTGCAGTCTGAAAGCAATGCGGCCGGTGAGACCTGGCAGCGTGATATCTTCGGTGAAATCAGCCTGCCGCTGATCTCGGATGTTCCGCTGATCCAGGATCTGACCCTGGACCTGTCGGCACGTCACACCGAAGAGAAGAACTTCGGTGGTGAAACGACCTACGGCGTTCGTACGTTCTGGCAGGTCAATGACTGGTTCGCTCTGCGCGGTTCCTACAACACGGCCTTCCGTGCACCGAACCTGCGTGAGCAGTTCCTGGCTGACAACGCGTCCGGTACAACGCCGTCCGGTGGTGACCCGTGTCGTGTTCCGGCGCTGGCCCGTGTCGACACCAATAATGACGGTGTGTTCGAGTATGACGCGGCGCAAGACACGCGTGATCCGAACCTGTTGGCCCAGTGTTTCGCATCCGGCACCGATCCGACCGCACTGGCTCTGGCTAGCACGAGCTCCGTCTCGGTTCCGGTCCTGACGTCTGGTAATGTCGAGCTGATGCCTGAAACGGCTGAAACCGTCACGGCCGGCTTCGTCATCCAGCCGGATACGAACTGGAACGCAGCGTTCGATTACCTGTTCGACGATTTCTCCGCATCTGTGACCTACTGGGGTGTTCAGATCGAAGACACTGTCGAGGAGCTGTCTGCCGGTTCCGTGATCGCGGGCTGTTTTAACGGTCAAACACCGACGCTGACCAGCGCGCTGTGTGATCGTATCGAACGTCTGAATACGGGTAATCCGGCCAATAACGGTCTGGCGTCCGTCACCATCGACTTCGTCAACCGTGGCATCATCGAGACCGACGGTCTTGATGTGAACCTGCGTTTCGGTCGTGATTTCAACGTCTTTGATCGTGACTTCTACGTACAGCTGGCGTCCAACAACTCCTACGTCTTCTCTTACAAAGAGCAGGCACAGGCGGGTGATCCGTTCGACCAGGATGTTGGCGAGGACTTCCGTCCGCGTTGGACCTCTGACCACAACATCAGCGTCCTGACGGGCGACTGGGCGTTCAACTGGCAGATGCGTTACACCTCTGGTGTCGGCACGCGTGACCGTAACTACGTGAACTTCCCGAACGGGTTCACGGGCGGTTCTGCCTGGTGTGAATGGACCAATCCGAACGACCGTGCCAATCCGCTGGACGGTTGTACGGTTCGGGTTCTCGAGCACATCGACGAGTACTGGCAGCACAACACGTCCGTCACGTATGAGCGTGATACCTGGCGTATGACTGTTGGTGTGTCCAACGTGTTCGACGAGCGCGTTCGCATCGACAGCTCTTCCGGCATTCGTAACCGGAACGGTTATGTCGTCGGTGGTCGTTACGACACCGCAGGCCGTCGCGCGTTCATCAGCTTGAACAAGCGCTTCTAAGAAAAACGGACCCGGGTGGAATTGCCCTCCACCCGGGTCTGTATTCGAACACGGTATTTCACGATCTTACCCCGTTCGAAGCATGGAACCCGCCAGTCTCTGGCGGGTTTCTTGTTATTTGACGGGCAGGACGGTGGTGTTCTTGATCGCTTCCATCGCAAAGGCGGCGCTGACATCCGATAGCGGTGCGATCGAGATCAGGCGTTTATAGACCTCGTCGTAATCCTTGACGTCGGGCACGACGATCTTGAGCAAATAGTCGATATCCCCGCCCATGCGGTAGAATTCCACGACCTCGGGCATGCGTGCCACGCCGTCGGCGAAGCGACGCAGCCATTCCGCATCGTGTTGGCTGGTGCGGACAGAAATGAAGAGTGTCGCGTTCAGGCCGAGCTTGTCCGGGTCGAGCAGGGCGACACGCTTGCGGATATAGCCCTGCTCCGTCAGGCGTTTGATCCGGCGCGTGGTTGGAGTCGCGCTCAGGCCGATGGCATCTGCGATGTCCTGGACGGTGCGATCGGAATCAGTTTGCAGTAACTCAAGAATGCCGCGGTCGTAGTGATCAAATTCCATCTGTCGCCTCGTGGTGGTGAGTATCGCCAAGATAGCGGCCGAATGTGGATGAAGATAGCGAAAATCTCTACCGCATGAGTGATACGCTCCCGCCTGGACAAATTCAGGCGAGATCATGGACGGTCAAATTTCGGAAATCACGGCTTGGAAAGCGGTTCGCGATGGCATGATCGGCACCGATATCCGCCTTTCCACTCCCTATGGAGAACGCCCCCTGGTCTATGCAGACTACACGGCGTCCGGCCGTGCCCTGCAGCAGGTCGAGGATGTGATTGGCGAGCTGCATGCGCTGTATGCCAATCCTCACACCGAAGACAGCGAAACAGGACGCGTGTCCGGGCGGTGGCTGCGCGAGGCGGAGGCCATTATTCGCCGGTGTATCAATGCTGATCCGTCCGATGCGGTGGTCACTTGCGGGTCGGGCGCGACCGGCGCAATCCACAAGCTCCAGGAAATTCTCGGCCTGGCCCTGCCGCCTGCCAGTGCGGACCGGATCCGCGAAATTGAGATTGCCGAGCGCCCGGTGGTCTTCATCGGACCGTATGAGCACCATTCCAACGAGTTGAGCTGGCGTGAAAGCCTGGCGGAGGTGGTATCCATTCCCCTGGGCACCTGTGGCGGTATTGATCTGGCCGCCCTCGAGCAAGCCCTGCATGATCCCGCCTATGAGGGGCGGATGAAGATCGGAGCGTTTTCGGCGGCTTCCAATGTCACCGGGCTCAAGACGGATCTGGTGCCGCTCGCCAAACTGCTGCATGCGCACGGGGCGATCCTGTGTGTGGACGCCGCGGCCAGCGCGCCCTATGCGCGCATCGACATGCATCCCTATGGCGAGGCGGGTGGCCATATCGATGCGGTCTATTTCTCGCCGCACAAATTCCTCGGTGGCCCCGGGGCGTGCGGTGTCCTGGCGTTCAACACGGCGCTCTATCGGCGCGACTTGCCGCCGACACAGAGTGCGGGCGGCACAGTCCGCTATGTCTGGAAAGACGGTCATGACTTTATCGATGACATCGAGGCGCGTGAGCGCGCAGGCACGCCCGGCGTTCCGCAAATCGCGCGCGCCGCACTTGCCATGCAGCTGCAAGCAGAGATCGGCTTCGATCTGATCGAACAACGTGAGCAGGCGGCCTTGCGCCAGGCGTTTGAGACGTGGCGCGGCAATCGGGGGGTCGAGATCCTCGGTCCGGAATGCCCGACCCGCCGACTGGGCATTGTGTCTTTCAATATTCTTGGTCGCCAGGGAGAGATTGTGCATCCGCGACTGGTCACGGTCCTGCTGAACGACCTGTTCGGCATCCAGTCTCGTGCCGGGTGTTCCTGCGCCGGTCCCTACGGGCACGACTTGCTGGGCATTGGCGACGAAGACACCCAGCGCATTCGCGCGCAGGTGCTGGCCGGCGAGGCGGGGGCCCGCCCGGGCTGGTGCCGGGTCAGCCTGCACTGGGCCATGAGCGAAGACGAAATCCGTTATCTGATCGACGCGGTCGATTTCCTTGGCAAGCACGGCTGGAAGTTCATCGATCAGTATGATTTCGAGCCGAGCAGCGGCCAGTGGGAGCACAAGAGCCGCCCGGCAGCCCGCCAATCGGTTCTGCCAAGCTCCATCCTGACCGCGTCCTCCCCGCGTGAAACGCAGGCTCGCCGCGATGTTGGTGATCTGATGGAGGAAGCCATGTCTATCGCGCGCAGCGCGGCACTCTAACGTCCACTCGAGGCTGTTGGCGCAATGCCTGTCCATGTGGTGTTCAGCTAGCTGGCGCGGTCGTGAATGATCGCCTCAGCATTCGCTCATGCTTCATTCCCTATTCCTGTCCACGCCTTCGATGCATCGGGCGTCAGGCACACAAGTAGTGGAGTAAGTTTATGAATATGCGTTTTGTAGTCGCCAGTGCCCTCGCTGCCATTTCTGTCCTCGGCGTCGCCGATGCAGCCGAAGCCCAGTCGCGTAACCGCGTGACGGTCCAGCAGGATGGATATCAAAATGAAATTGCCGGTCGGCAGGGTGGCTACGGTCAGCGCATGGTGATCAGCCAGCGTGGCGGCCGCCAGCACGTCACGATCATCCAGGATGGCGCACGCAATGGCACCACGGTTGGCCAAAGCGGGTACTACAATCAGTCTCATGTTGATCAGTACGGCCGGGATAATGACGCGGTCATCGGCCAGGATGGCATCGATAATTTCAGCTACAGCCGCCAGACCGGTCGCCGCAACATTGTGGGTGTGTCCCAGATGGGCCGCAACAACACGGCTGTGACCGACCAGTTCGGCAATAATAACGGCGCCGGTATCATCCAGGTGGGTGACGGTCACAACGCATCCATCCGCCAGAGCGGCAACGGCAATGTCACGCTGATCATCCAGGGTGAGCACTAGGATCACTTCGCCGACAGGCCGGTGCCTCGGGCATCGGCCTAAGCGGTTCTACAGGCAGGGCCGGTGCCGGGCGCACCGGCTTTTTGCCGTGGTGTCAGCGCCGGTGTTTCAGCACGCCAGCCGCCTGGAGATGGTCATCAATCATCTCGCGCTGGTTTCTGCCCAGGGGTGTCAGCCGTGGGTAGACCGGGCACTCGCGATCATTGGCCCAGGCCTGGTCCCAATGGTCGGTGCCATTGATGAAGGCACGCAGCATGTCCTCGCCGCCGGTCTCGAACGCCCCGATCAGGCAAGTATCGACATAGGATTGCGGGACGGGGTGATCTGCATCGGCTGTCTCGTGTTCCGTATTGACGACAATCCAGAAACGGCCGTCCGGCAGGTCGGCGACGCCCAGGCTTGAGCGCTCGACCGGCGTCCACACATAACCGCGCTCGCGATGGCGCATCTCCGGATTGATCTCCACAGGCACCAGAACAGCGTCCAGTGTCGACGCTGCATCCTCGACCAGACCCAGATAGGTCGCCGCCTCATCCCGATACCTTACCGACCAGGCGCGGCGCCAGCCGGGCAAGGCGACCTTCAGCGCCGGACCGGTCATGCCGGAATAGGTCTCGCGGCTATGACGGCTGAGGATGCTGCCATAACCAATCATGTAGTCGGTGACGCTCATGGGCACTCCAAACGCAATCGGGGCGCGGATTGCTCCGCGCCCCGAAAGTGGGTTGTCAGGCTGGTGAAGTCTAGCCTTCCGCGTCGGTGACCTCGGCGACTTCGCCATTCACCGCACCGTTCAGCGCGTTCTCCAGCGAGGCCGGGTCGCCGGCCTTCAGGCCGATCTCCGACAGCATGGCGTCCAGCAGCGGGGCCTGGGCGCGATAGCGCAGGGCCGAGCTGACGACCTGGTCGGCCAGGCCACCTTCGCCACTGGCAGCACCGTTGACCGGGCCGCCATTGGCGCCACCACCCAGACCATCGACGTGCAGGATCTTGATGCCATCGATATTCTCGATCGGCTTCACGCTCTGGGCGATGATCTCCGGCAGGCTTTCCATCAGCTGCAGCTTGACCTGCATGGCGATCTGCTCCGGCGACAGGATGTTGGCCGCCTCATTGACCGCGCGCTGGCCTTCCGCCTCGACCGCGTAGACACGCTCCTGGGCTTCCGCACGCATCTTCTCGGCCTCGGCATCACCTTCCGCAGCGATGCGGATCTTCTCGGCGTCGGCATTGGCCGCGATACGGACAGCTTCAGCACGGTCGGTCGCAGCCTGCTTTTCAGCCTCGGCGGCAACGGTGACGGCAATGGCTTCCATCTCGGCAGCCTTGGCGGCGTCGATCAGCTCGATGCGCTTGTCACGCTCGGCGACCTCGGCCTGACGGGCCGTGATGACTTCCTCGGCGGCCTTGGCAGCCAGGGCGCGAGCCTTGTCGGCCTCGGCTTCAGCCTCGGACTTGTCGCGCGATTTCTCGGCCACGACGATGTCGCGTTCCTGTTCGGCCAGCTGAACCTGCTTGGCCTTTTCGACCGCGGCGGATTCCAGCGTCTGCTCTTTCAGGATTTCCTGCTCGCGGACTTCCTTGTCCATGGCGATCTGACGCTCGGCGACGATCTTGTTGGACTCGATGTCCGCCTCGCGCGTGCGCTGGCTGGCGGTAATCTTGGCGATCTCCGCTTCACGTTCACGCATCGCCTGTTCAGCAGCAATCTGTGCGGCCTGTTCGGCAGAACGGGTCTGGACCTCGCGCTGTTGCTCAAGGCGGGCATATTCCTGGTCACGCGAGATCTGCAGGCTTTCCTGCTCGGCTTCCAGGTTCTTGCGACGGATCAGGACTTCGGTTTCCTGCTCGATATCGTTGCGCTTCTTGCGGCGCTCCTCGATCTCCTGGGTCAGCTTGGTCAGACCTTCGGCGTCAAACGCATTGTCCGGGTTGAAGTAGTCCTTGTTGGTCTGGTCGAGACCCGTCAGTGAGACGGATTCCAGCTCGAGACCGTTTTTCAGGATATCTTCGGACACGGCGGCCTGCACCTTCTGGACAAAGCTCACGCGTTGCTCGTGCAATTCCTCCATGGCCATTTCCGCAGCCACGGCACGCAGGGCATCAACGAACTTACCTTCGACCAGGGCTTTCAGCGCTTCCGGGTCCATGGTGCGCTTACCCAAGGTCTGAGCAGCGTTGGCGATGGACTCGGTCGTCGGCTGAACGCGGACAAAGAACTCGGCCTGCACGTCGACACGCATGCGGTCCTTGGTAATCAGGGCCTGTTCATTGGCGCGCAGGACTTCGAGGCGCAGCGTATTCATATTGACCGGAATGGTCTCGTGCAGCACGGGCATAATCAATGCGCCGCCATTCATGATCACCTTCTGACCGCCAAAACCGGTCCGGACGAAGGAAATCTCTTTTGAGGCGCGCTTGTACAATCCGGCCACGAAGCCGAAGATCGCGAAGAAGGCTACAAAGCCTACGGCCGTGTACAAGACGAGTGTCATCATATCTGGCATGTACGTCCCTCCATACTACCAACAGGGTTATCGTTAGGCGTCACGACTTGCGTGACAGGATTTCGTGGGTATTGCGGATCACGCGATAGACGCTGCCGTTTTGCGCGACGACGATGACTTCCTCGCCGGCGCTGAAACTCTCGCCATCCTCATCAGGCTCCACGAGCACCCAATGGGTCAGGCCATGCAGGTCTTTCAACTTGGCTTCGGCGGGCATGCCGCGTTCAGCCTTGCCGCGGATGACGGTGGCGACCTTGCCGATAAAGCGTTCGGTCGAAACCGCTTCCGTCTCCTCCTTGGGCATCACCGCGCCGAAGGCCTTGCCGCCATATCGCATGGACGGAATGGCGATCAGGATCGCAGGAATGCTGGCCATCCAGCCCGGCGGGATAAGACCGGTTGCGCCATAGACGGCGCTCTGGATCGTCACACCGGTCAGACCAAACACCGCCAGGAAGACGATGATCAGGATCAGGGCGGGCGCCTTGCCGAAGCTCAGCCAGCTCATCAGATAGGTGAGCGGACCGACGCTCTCGAGGCCGCTGATGTCCAGGTCGACATCAGCATCGATATCCGCATCCAGATCCGGCAGGTCGAAATCGGGGAGAATCCCGTCCAACAGGCCGGAGAGGGCAGCGCCGAACACCATGCTCAGGCCTTCAAGCGCTGCGATGATGGTCAGGATGACCAGGGCGATGATAAAGGGGCTCGCCTGGGCGCTCCCCAGAATGTCCATCATTTTACGTTCTCATCCGTTTGACCGGCTTTCAAAGCTGCCAGTCGTTCCTTGATCCGGTTCTCCCGGCTCATCTTTTCCAGTTCTGCCAGCTTGGCGGCGTCACCACGTGAACTGCCACCCGAGCCCGGCAGGCCGGAGCTTTCGCGCATCACCCGGTCAAAGGCGCGCTCGGCCTTGGAGACCTTGCGTTCTGCGCCGGAAGAGGCGACCGGTTCGCCGGCCTCGTTGAGGCTGGACTGTTCTGCCCGGCTTTCCTTGAAAGCGGCGAGCTCTTCGTCCATTTCGCGTCGGCGGGCCTGCAGGGCCTCGACGTAGCTTTCCAGCTCTGCCTCTTCGGCGTCTGCATCGCTGACGGCGGCTTCCAGCACCGGGATCTGGCTTTCCAGGTCCATCTGCCGGGAGATTGCTGCCTCGGCGAGGTCATCACGTCCTTCCTTGACCGCCATCTCGATCTGGTCGCCCAGGCTCTCGTGTTTGGCGTTAGCGTCCATCAGGCGGCGAGAGGCGAGGTGTTTGTTTGCCAGCACCTTGCCGAGCTCGTCACGAACCTCGTCAATGGCGCCCTCGACTTCGCGAATGGCCTCTTTCATGACCAGTTCCGGACTGGCGTTCTCGACCGCATCGACGATCGAATTTACCCCGCCGGAAACCAGGCGTTTCACCCGTGATACAAGCTGTTCTGCCATCTAAGTCTCTCCCTCTTGCGACTTCGAGAGCCGGATCAGTTCCGACAACTCGAGGATGGGTTGCAGGCGGTCCTGGACGAGGTGTCCGTCATAGGTTCGCCCCTGTTTCGTCAGGCCCAGATCGAGGATCTCCTCGATCAGGGCAAAGGTCTGTTCGGCGACATCGGCCTCGAGCGTTTCAAGGTCGCCTGCCGGGTCATCTGTCTTCGCCGGGCCCTGCTGGAGGTTTGCAACCAGTTCGGGCAGGCGCTCATAGAGCTTGCCAAGGAAGTCCGATCGCATACGGCAATCGCGTTGCCGGTTGATCACCTCCCTGTGGGCCGGTTGAAACCGTCGAGAGACCTGTTTTACCCGGCTGGCATAGTCCGTTGCGCCTTCGACATCGCGTCGCGCATCGGCGAGCAGGGCGCGTAGTTTCTCACTCGGCGTCGTTGCGCCTTCCGCCTTGTATTGCGCAAGAAAGGCGGCATCAGCGTCGGTTATCCGAACACTCAGTGGAATGCGTCTCGGCATGACCAAATCCTCTATTCGCACGCAGTATGCAAATGTATGCATATGTGTTCATAGTGGGATTGTAAATGCCCCCGTCCCATGCCCAGGTCGTGGGTTAACGGGTAGGCTGATGCGCCTGGACCTTCAATCGGAAATTGTTCCCGAAATAAAAATAGGCGGCAGCCCCGTCGAGCTGCCGCCTGATCTTTAATTGTCCGGGCTGTTTACTGCGCCGGATAATAGGTCGGGGAACCCGGGCCGACCGGCATGTCGAAACCAAACGCCCAGACGAAGAAGAAGACACTCCACGTCAGGATGAAGAAGATTGAATAGGGCAGCATCATCGCGATCATGGTGCCCACGCCCAGATCCTTCTTGTAGCGTGTCGCCCAGGCCAGGATCAGGCCGAAATAGCTCATCATTGGCGTGATGATATTCGTGGTGGAATCACCGATCCGGTAGGCGGCCTGGATCACTTCCGGCGAATAGCCGATCAGCATCAGCATGGGCACGAAGATCGGGGCGGTGACCGCCCACTGCGCCGAAGCCGAGCCCAGTGACAGGTTGATGATCGCGCACATCAGGATGAACAGGAAGAAGAGCAGCGGGCCGGTCATGCCGGTGCTCTCCAGGAAGTTGGCGCCCGAGACGGCACTGATCGCGCCGATATTGGTCCAGCCGAAGAAGGACACAAACTGCGCGGCAAAGAAGACCAGCACGATATAGAGGCCCAGCGAGGACAGGCCGGTGGCCATGCCGTCGATGATATCGCGGTCATCCTTCATCGTTCCTGCTCCGCGGCCATAGGCAAAACCGGTGGCGACGAAGAAGATCAGGATCCAGACGACAAAGCCGCGGAAGAAGGGCGAGTTGAAGCGGTCCCCGGTGTCCGGATTACGCAGAATGCCCCATTCCGGGATCAGCGTCAGCGCCATCAGGCCAAGCACACCGAGAAGGGCGAGAAAGGCGTAGAACAGACCCTTCTTCTCCTCAGCCGACAGCTTTTCCATCATGCGCTTGTCCAGGACGGAGTCGTCGGCCTGTGCGGGATTATAGGGCCCCAGCTTGGGTTCAACGATGAAGATGGAAACCAGCGAGCCTACGGTCGTGATCAGGAAGGTCGAGGCGACCATGAAATACCAGTTCGCCGTCGGCAGAACGATATAGTCCGGGTCGATCAGGCGGGCGGCTTCCTGGGTGATGCCAGCCAGCAGCGGGTCGATCGTGCCGATCAGGATATTGGCACTATAGCCGCCGGAGACACCGGCAAAGGCGGCAGCCATACCGGCCAACGGGTGGCGTCCCAGGGCATAGAAGATTGCGCCTGCCAGCGGGATCAGAACGACGTATCCGACTTCCGATGCGGTGTTGGAGACGATGCCGGCGAAGACAATCGCAACAGTCACGACGTGCCGGGGTGCGCCCAGAACCATGCCGCGCACAGCCGCGGACAGCATGCCGGACTTCTCCGCGACGCCGACACCCAGCATGGCTACCAGCACCACGCCCAGCGGGGCGAAGCCGGTGAAGTTCGTGGTCAAACTGGTCCAGATCCGCCGGAAACCGTCTGCGTTGAGCAGGCTGACCGCACGGATCATGCCGTCATCAGCGACGCCTCGGGCACCCGCCGGACGGGGGTCCTCCACCGCCAGGCCAAGCCAGCCGAACAGGCCGGACAGCAGGATGATACCCAGTGCCAGAATGGCAAAAAGCGTCACCGGGTGGGGCAAGAGATTGCCCAGGAATTCAACACCATCAAGAAAACGCGTGAACGCATTCTTCTTGGGGGCAGGGCTCTGGCTTTCAGCCATGTTCAGGCTCCTGTTTGCATGACGCGGAGGGGCAGCAACACAAACACGGTCATGGCCGAGCGGGCCGCCTGTGCGGTCTCGGCCAGTCGGGTGCTGGTTTTGCGGATCTCCCCCCCGTTTTTCCTTGTCGCGGATTTGACCGGTTTTAATCCGCCGGGGCAAGCCTTGTGCTGTCGAGCATCGATAACAAGTCCGCAATGAAAAGGGCCCGGCAGATCGTTCTGCCAGGCCCCTGATCATGCCGTCGGTCCGGATTACCAGATCGAGACGCGCTCTTCCGGCGGCAGGTAGAGATCATGCTCGGCGGTGATGCCGAACGCCTCGTACCAGCCATCCTGGTTTCGCAGGGCGCCATTGATGCGGTACTGGGCCGGAGAGTGCGGGCCCCGACGCAGTTGCTGAACCAGCGCCTGCTCGGTGTAGAGGTTCCGCCAGACCTGGGCCCAGGCCATGTAGAAGCGCTGATTGCCGGTATAGCCGTCGAGAACCGGCGCTTCACCGCCATGATCTTCCAGGTAGAGCTGGTAAGCGCGGAAGGCCATGGAGAGGCCGCCAACGTCACCGATATTCTCACCCAGGGACAGGCGACCGTTCACGAACTCGCCCTCGATCGGGGAGAACTCGCTGTACTGGGCAGCCAGGCGATCGGTCATGCCATCGAAATTGGCGCGGCTTTCCGCCGTCCACCAGTCACGCAGCACGCCGTCACCATCGGAACGGGAACCCTGGTCGTCAAAACCGTGGCCCATTTCGTGTCCGATCACGGCACCAATGCCGCCGAAATTCACAGCCGGGTCAGCATACGGGTCGAAGAACGGACCCTGCAGGATGGCTGCCGGGAAGACGATCTCGTTGGCCGTGGACGAGTAGTAGGCGTTCACGGTCTGCGGAGACATGCCCCATTCCCAGTCGCGGATCGGGCCACGCAGGCGTTCGCGGCTGTCGGCACGGAACCAGGCTGCGATACGCTCGGCATTGCCGAACAGGTCGTCAGAGCGGATCTCGATGCTGGAATAATCCGGCCACTGGTCCGGATAACCGATCTTCGGTGTGAAGTTCTCGAACTTGTAGATCGCGCCTTCGCGGGTCTCCTCGTCCATCCAGTCCAGCGTTTCCAGACGCTCGCGGAGGGCACGGCCCAGATAGTCCACGAGGACTTCCATCTGTTCCTTGTACTCCGGCGGGAAGAAACGCTCGACATAGATCTGGCCGAGCGCCATGCCTGCAGAACCGTTCACATACTGAATGGCACGGGCTTCCAGGTCACGCGGCTGTTCGACACCGGACAGCGTACGGCTGAAGAAGTCGAAAGAGCGCTCGTAGAATTCCGGGGTCAGGCGACCGTTGTTGGAATTGACATAGCGATAGGTCAGCCAATCCTGCCAGGTTTCGACAGGAACTTCGCCAAACAGGGTGGCGAGGGACTGGATTGCCGTGTCCTGGCGGATGACAACTTCGGTCTGGTCCGCAAAGTCGAGCGCATCCATGAAGGTTGCCCAGTTGAAGCCCGGCGCGCTGGCAGCCAGCTCGTCGGTTGTCATCAGGTTATAGGTGCGCGTGCGGTCACGGCTGTCCTGGCGGGTCCAGTGAACCTGGGCAAACTGGGTTTCCAGATCCAGGATGCGCTGGGCGCGTTCGGCACCGTTGTCCAAGCCGATAAAGCCAAACACGTCGGTGATGTAGGCGACGTAGGCGTCACGGAAACCCTGATAGCGCTCGGTGTCTTCCAGGTAGTAGTCACGGGTCGGCAGGCCCAGACCGGACTGGCCGACGGAGACGATGTAACGGTTCGGGTTGCCCTGGTCGCGGCCAACGCCGGCGCCAAAGATGGACGCGGTTCCCGGCTGTCCCATCAGGTTGGCAATGTCGTCATGCGTGCTGGCGGCTGCAATCGTGTCGATCATCGGGCGGACCGGATCGAAACCGCGGGCGGTCAGCGTGTCCTGGTCCATGAAAGAGGTGTACAGATCACCGATCTGCTGCTGCGGCGTGCCAGCAGCTGCATTTGCGGCGCGGGCCTCGGAGATGATGCCGTCAATACGCTCTTCCGAGAGCAGGAAGAGTTCGGTGAAAGACCCGAAGCGCGAGAAGCCCTGGGGCAGCTCGCTCTGGTCCAGCCAGCCGCCATTGACGTAGCGGTTGAAGTCATCACCCGGATGCACGCTGTCATCGACATGCTCGTATTCGATGCCCCAGCTGCCCAGGCGCGGATCGCCGGCGGACGGGTCACCAACGCTGGTGGTGTGCGCGACTTCGCTGCCGGAAGCAGCGGAATTGTCGGCGGTGTCGGTGGTTTCAGTTGCCGGTGTGCATGCGGCGAGCAATGTCAGGCTTGCACTTGCCATAAGTAGTTGTCGCAAATTGGCCTCCCCCAATTGGAACTATGAATATGTCAGCGCGCGGTAACTTAGTGCTTTGCGACCGGCGTGCAACTTACGCATCCGTGAGGATTGCAGAGACGAAAAAGCCCGGCGGTGAAAACCGCCGGGCTCCTGTTTCAAGTGTTGTCGTCTCTACCAGACCGTGACGCGTTCTTCCGGCGGCAGGTACAGCTCGTGATCTTCGGTGATACCGAATGCCTCATACCAAGCGTCCTGGTTGCGGACCGTACCGTTCACGCGATACTGGGCCGGAGAGTGCGGCCCGACACGCAGTTGCTGGACGAGCGCTTGTTCAGTGTAAAGATTGCGCCAAACCTGCGCCCAAGCCATGAAGAAACGCTGGTCTCCGGAGAAACCATCGAGAACCGGTGCTTCTTCCCCCTGGTCCTGCAAATAGAGCTGATAAGCCCGATATGCGAGGTCGACGCCTCCGACATCGGCGAGGTTTTCTCCTAGTGACAGGCGCCCGTTCACGAATTCACCTTCAACTGGGGAAAATTCGCCATATTGCTCGACAAGACCTTCAGTGCGTGAGTCAAAAGCCGCGCGGCTCTGTTCCGTCCACCAGTCGCGCAACATGCCCGTGCCGTCCGAGCGGCTGCCCTGATCGTCAAAGCCATGCCCCATCTCGTGTCCGATCACTGCGCCGATTCCACCGAAGTTGACCGCGGGGTCTGCAAACGGGTCGAAGAACGGCCCTTGCAAGATCGCTGCAGGGAAGACGATTTCATTGGACGTTGGTGCATAATAGGCGTTCACCGTCTGCGGTGACATGAACCATTCCCAATCACGGACAGGACCGCGCAAGCGGGCGCGGGTGTCTGCACGTGCCCAGGCTGAGATGCGCTGGGCATTGCCGAACAGATCGTCGGACGCGATTTCGATCGAGGAATAATCCGGCCATACGTCCGGATACCCGATCTTTGTGATGAAGCTCTCGTATTTGACGATGGCTTCCGCCCGGGTCTCATCATCCATCCATTCCAGCGTTTCCAGGCTCTCGCCAATGGCACGACTGACATACTCGACGAGCGTATCCATTTGCTGCTTGTATTCAGGCGGGAAATATCGCTCGACGTAAATTTGGCCAAGGGTCATGCCCATGGATCCGTTCACGTACTGGACCCCACGCGATTCAAGCGGTCGCGGCTGATCCGTTCCTGAAAGCGTGCGGCTGTAGAAGTCAAACGAGCGCTCGTAGAATGATGGCGAGAGCACATTGCGATTGCTGGCCACATACCGAAAGCTAAGCCAGTCCTGCCACGTGGATACCGGGATCTCCGAAAAGAGAACCGCCAGCGATTCGATTGCTGTATTCTGACGAAGGACGATCTCGGTCTGGTCAGCATACTCCAGCGCTTCGAGATAGCGGGTCCAATTGAAACCGGGCGCTGTTGTTGCAAGATCAGCGGTCGCTGTCAGATTATATGTGCGCGTGCGATCACGGCTTTCTTCATTGGTCCAGTGCACCTGGGCGATGGCCGTTTCCAAGTCCAGCACGGCTTGTGCCCGCTCTTGGCCCTGGTCCATGCCGATCAGGCCGAATACATCTCCGATGTATTCCAGATATCCATCCCGGATACCTTGATAACGTTCACTGTCTTCAAGATAGTAATCGCGTGACGGAAGTCCCAGCCCGCCCTGGCTGATGTAGACGATGTAGCGTTGCGGATTGCCTTGGTCCTGGAAGGAACTGGTCCCGAAAATCGTCGATGTGCCGGGTTGACCCATGAGAGTTGCGATATCGTCATGCGAGCTCGCTGAGGCGATCTGGCTGAGCATCGGGCGAACCGGGTCGAAACCCAGCTCTTCGCGACGTTCCTGATCCATGAAGGACGAGTAGAGATCACCGATTTGCTGTTGCGGTGTTCCAGGGGCGCCATTCTGTTCCGACGCTTCCTGGATGATGCCATTGATCCGCTCTTCAGACAGCAGGAAGAGTTCGGTGAATGAGCCGAAACGCGAGAAACCCGGCGGCATTTCTGTGCTGTCCAGCCAACCGCCGTTGACGTAGCGATTAAAGTCATCGCCCGGGTGAACGCTGTCATCGATGTATTGCGTTTCGATGCCCCAATCACCAAGACGAGGTTCATTGGCGCTGGTTTCGCTGGAGGCTGCGTGGTGTGCGGCGTCCTGGCTTGCTGTTATGTCGTTGGCAGGCGTTTCAGCTGCTGGTGTGCATGCTGCGAGCAAAAGAAGGCTCGCGCCTGAAAGTAGAAGTGTACGCACGGTCGCGTCTCCCCCAAAAATAAGAAAGTTGCGTCCCCTTCACAGCCAAGCTAGCCGTTTCGTTGGCGTGTGCAACTTACGCATCCGTGAGGTTTGAAAAACGAAAAACCCGGCAGCGAGCGCTGCCGGGTTTTTGTACTCTTGCGAGCTGCTTACCAGATCTTCACACGCTCTTCCGGCGGCAGGTAGAGCGCATGGTCAGCGCCGACATTGAAGGCCTCATACCACTCGTCCAGGTTCCGGACGACACCATTGGTGCGGTATTGCGACGGGCTGTGCGGGTCGGTCGACAGACGCGAGATCAGATTGTCCTCGCGATACAGGCGACGCCAGACCTGGGCCCAGGCCAGGAAGAAACGCTGGTCTCCGGTGAAGCCATCGATGATCGGAGCCTCGCCGCCGTGGTTCTCGTCGACATAATTGCGATACGCGGTATAGGCCATCTGCAGGCCGCCGAGGTCACCGATATTTTCACCCATGGTGAAAGTGCCATTCACGAACATGCCTTCAACCGGGGAATAGCCATCATACTGGGCACCGAGACGTCCCGCACGTTCCTCGAAACGCGCATTCGTCTCTCCCGACCACCAGTCATTGACTGAACCGTCATAGTCGAAGCGGCGACCCTGATCGTCGAAACCGTGGCCAATCTCGTGACCGATCACCGCGCCGATGGCGCCGTAATTGATCGCCGCGTCGGCATTGGGATCAAAGAACGGAGCCTGGAGGATGCCCGCCGGGAAAGTGATCTGGTTCATCAGCGGGTTGTAGGAGGCGTTTACCGTCTGTGGCGGATACGGCCACTGGGTGCGGTCAACCGGGCCCATCAGGTCTTCGACCTGGTCATTCCAGTTGAACTCGGCCAGGCGGATCATATTGCCGAACAGGTCGTCTGCACGAACCTCGAGGGCGCTGTAGTCGCGCCAATTGTCCGGATAACCGATGCGCGGTTCAAAGGTGGACAGCTTGCGCAGCGCATTGGCCCGCGTTTCGTCATCCATCCATTCCAGATCGTTCAGGCGGCCCTCGAAAGCCGTCGTCAGATTGGACACCAGCTCTTCCATGTCCGTCTTGGATGACGGCGGGAAGTGACGTTCTACATAGACCTGGCCAACCACTTCGCCCAGCTGTCCACCGACCAGGTTGACGCCGCGCAGGTCGCGCGGGCGCTGGTCCGGCGTGCCGTTCAGTGTGCGGCCGAAGAAGTCGAAGCTCGCTTCGTCAAAGGCCAGCGGCAGGCGTGCCGTATTGTTGTTGATCGTGTGGAAGATCATGTAGTCCTGCCACAACTCGATCGGCGTCTCCGTCAGGATGGTGGCGGCGCCTTCAATCGCGCTGGGTTGGGCAACCAGGAAGGTCGGGACTTCTGCCAGACCCATGCTGGCCATGCCAGCGGACAGGTTGAGCGCCGGCGCCAGTGCGTCCATCTGCTCCAGGGTCATCGGGTTGTAGATGCGCTGGATGTCGCGGCTTTCCGCCTGGGTCCAGTGAACGCCGGCGATGCGGGTTTCCAGCTCCATGATGGCCGCAGCTTTTTCAGCGCCACCTTCAATGCCAGCGAGGTCGAAAATCGTCTCGATGTACGCGACATAGGCTTCGCGGTAACGACCGAAGGCCTCGTTCTCCTCGTCGAGATAATAGTCGCGATCGGGCAGACCCAGTCCGCCCTGGCCTAGGAAGACCGTATAGCGGGTCGGATCAGCGAGGTCCGGGATGATGCCAAAGCCATACGGAGCCGGGTGGTGCAGGCTTGCAAACATCGCGGCGATGTCATCGTGGGAGCTCGCCCCGCGGATCTCCGCGAAGAACGGCTCCAGCGGTTGCGTGCCACGCGCGTTCAGCGTGTCGGTGTCCATCCAGCTGGCATACAGATCGCCGACCTGCTGCTGCGGGGAGCCGGCTTCGGCATTGGCGCTGGCCAGTTCCAGGATGATTTCCTGCACCTGCTGCTCGGCCTCGATGGCGAGCGCGGTGAACATGCCGTAATTGGAGCGGTCTTCCGGAATGGTGGTGTTGTCGAGCCAGGTGCCGTTCGCATAACGGAAGAAATCGTCACCCGGATGGTAATTGGCGTCCATGCCATCGACGTCGAAACCCCAGGTGCCGATATCGGCCATGGCGGTGGTTTCGGTTGCTGCGGTTTCGCCACTATTGGTGGATGTGACCGTCACCGGATCGCAAGCGGCCAGCAGCACAAGTGCTGAACAGCCCAGCAGAAGCTTTTTCATGAGTGTTCCCCTCTAAAGAAAAACCCCTGCGCCGGCCCGGCGCAGGGGAGTAGTATGTTACTCGGCCGGTGAGTGGTCGAGATGACCCGGTAGTTCACCGTGAGCAAAGTCGGTGTCCTGGTAGTCGCTGCCCAGAGACGGTTGCTTCTTGCCGGTCCACATGCCGCGGAAGAAGCGCGCGATATCAACGCCGATGCCATACAGGGCTGGGACGAAGAACAGCGTCAGGAAGAGCGCGAAGACAACCGCGAAGCCAAGGGCCACGACCATGGGCTTCAGGAACTGAGCCTGGGTCGATTGTTCCGCCATCATCGGGAAAATGCCGAGGAAGGTGGTGACCGAGGTCAGCAGGATCGGACGGAAACGTTGCACGCCGGCGTCGACAAGCGCCTGGAAGGCACCGACACCATTGGCCCGCAAACGGTTCACGAAATCGATCAGGACGAGGTTGTCATTGATCACGACGCCCGCGGCCGCGCCTACACCGAAGTAGGAGAAGAGCGCGATCGGGATGTCATAGATGAAATGCCCGAAGATGGCCCCCGTCAGGGCAAACGGAATGGCGATCATGATCAGGATCGGCTGGAAATAGGACCGGAAGGCGATCGCCAGCAGCAGATACATGGACACCAGTGCGAGCAGCAGGAGGTTGATGACTTCCTGCATGAATTCACGCTCACCCTCGGCCTGGCCGATCTCGTCGCGAGAGACATGCGGGAAGCGCGTGTCAAAGCTCGGCCAGAATTCGGTTGTCAGGCTTTCCTGAACCGTGCCGCGTGCAATCGGGTCGGACAGTTCTGCCGTGACCGTGACCGTCCGCATGCCATTGCGGCGACGGATGCGGTTCAGGCCGGGCGCGAACTCCACGTCCGCGACGGCAGACAGGGGGACCTCGCGACCATCGGCTGTCCGGATGCGCAGATCGCGCAGCGTGTCCAGCGACCGACGGCTGTCCTGGTCAAGGCGGACGATCACCCGCACGTCCTGGCCATCACGTGGCAGGCGCTGGGCTTCCTCGCCATAGAAGGCCTGGCGAACCTGACGGGTAACGTCTGACAGGGTCAGGCCAAGCGCCTGGGCGTCAGGGCGCAGCGTGAACTGCAATTCCTGGGTCGAGGTCTGCATGGAGTCGACGATGTCATAGAGCGTGTCATAGCTGCGCAGCTGTTCCTTCAGGGCATCAGCGGCTTCACGCAGCTCGTCGAGATCCTGTCCGGACAGGGCAAAGCTGACCGAGTTGCCGCCCTCGTTGATGGTGGAGTCGAAGCGGACTTCCTCGGCGTCCGGAATTGGACCCATCATTTCACGAATGGTCTGGGCCACGTCTGCCGTCGGCAGAGCACCGGGGCGGTCTTCCGGTTCGGCAAGCGTAATCCAGGCGCGGATGCTCCCGTCCGTCGCGACCGTCGAGCGGCTCTCGATCATGTCGACATTGCCGGGGTATTCCGAGCGATAATATTGCAGCGCTTCATCCTGGGCCGCATCGAGCTGGCTGCGAACCTGCTCTGTACGGCTCCATGGCGTGCCTTCGGCGAGCTGGATCGACACCTGGATCGTTTCGTTCTCGATCTGCGGCATGAAGACCGAACCGACGCGGTTGGTACCCATCAGCGTGAGGGAGATAATAAAGATACCGACAAATGCGAAGACCGTCGCATAACGATTGCGGATGGAGAGCTTGGCGAGCGGGCGGTAGATGCCGCGCGCAACGGCCACGAGGGTGAAGGCAATACCACGCTGGAGCGCGATCAACGGCCCGAAGATACCCTTGTTGGACTGCGGTTTCAGATGGCTGAGGTGAGCCGGCAGGATCAGCAGAGACTCGATCAACGAGAAGGTCAGGGCTGCAATAACAACCAGTGAGATCTGCTTGGTGAACTGCACGGTCGGACCGGTGATCATCATCCAGGGCGAGAACATCATGATCGTCGTGATGACGGCGAAGATGACGGGTTTGGCGACCATCTGCGTGCCGACAACGGCAGCCGTCAGGCCCCTTTCCCCGCGTTCGACCCTGTCGTGGATGTTTTCCCCGACCACGATGGCATCATCCACGACGATACCGATGACCAGCAGGAAGGCGAACAGCGACAGCATGTTCAGCGAGACATCCAGCATTGGCAGCAACAGGAAGGCACCACCAAAGGCGGTGAAGATGCCGACGGTGACCCAGAAGGCGACGTCGGGGCGCAGGAACAGGAAGAGGACGATCAGAACCAGGCCGCCACCGATGAGGGCGGAGTTCATGATGGTGTCCATGCGTGCTTCATACATCTCGGAATTGTCCCACCACAGGGACAGGGAGACGCCGTCAGGCAGTTCGGCCCGCTTGCGTTCGAGGTATTCCTGGACGCCATTGGAGATGTCGACAACGTCGATATTCGGGGTGGTCTGGACATAGACCACGACCATGTTCTCGCCATTATAGGTCGAGGCGAGATTGGCATCGACAAAGCCGTCATTGACCCGGGCGACGTCGCGGACACGCAGGGTGCCACCATCGCTGGTCTGGCGGACGATGATGTCCTCGAACTCTGCCTGGGTATCCGCCAGTTGACGCGAGGTCAGGCTGAGATCACCCAGTTCGGTGCGGACACTACCGGCCGAGGCATTGAGGGAGCTCGAGCGGATCGCGCGAGACACTTCGTCAAAGCTCAGTCCATAGCGCTGCAGGCTTTGTTCGGACAGTTCGATGGACACCTCTTCATTGAGGCGGCCCATAATGCCGACAATGGAGACACCCGGCACCTGGTTGGCAACTTCGTCGCGGATCTCGTCCGAAATCTGCTGCAGATCACGCCGGTCGATATCGCCGTGCACCGCAAAACCGAGCAGCCAGTCCGAATTCCGCCACTGGTTGACGAACGGACGGAAGGAGGATTGCGGCAGGTTGTTCACCGAGTCGACGTTAAGCTTGATCTCGTCGATGAAGGACGGGATGTCGACCGAGGGCTTGCCGGCGATGTTGATGAAGCCGCTTCCTTCGACGGCGGTCGAGGTGATCGTGTCGACGCCGTCAATATCGATCAGCGCTTCCTCAATACGGACGATGATTTGCTCTTCGACCTCCTGCGGCGAGGCGCCAGGCCACGCGACCGAGACCGTCGCGCCGTTAATGGCGACGCTGGGGAACACCTCGCGGTTGAGCTGGAAGTATCCGAAAATTCCGCCGAGCAGGGCGACGATCATCAGGAGGTTCGCGGCGACAGTGTTTGCAGCGAACCAGCCGATGATGCCCTTGGGGGCGTCCTGGTGGGTTTCATTCGGGTCGGTCATGGCCTTGTCCTTCAGATATCTTCGCTGGATTAACCCGCGCTGGAGACGGGCTCGCCGTCATTGCCAGCATCGGATTCGGCCAGGCCTTCTTCCGCGTTTTCAGTGTTGGTTTCGATCGTCGCAGAGTAGGCGGCGATGACTTCGCCACTGTCGTCGAGCGACTGGATGCGCATGCCTTCATTGGCACCGCGAACCGGAGAGATGACGACCATTTCGCCACCGCGAACACCGGAGGAAACGATCAGGTTCTCGACATTCGACGTCACGACATCGACGGTCCGGACTGACAGGCGACCACCCGGCTCGGCGACATAGATCGTGTTCTCGCCACGCAGGGCTGCACGCGGCAGGACGTAGACGTTTTCGACTTCGCGACCCTCGATCTCGGCCGTCAGGAACAGGCCGACAGCGAGCGGTGAGCCACCTTCGGCAGCAGTGCCATACGGGTCTTCGACTTCAGCGATGGCGTAGAGAACACGCGTCTGGGAGTCGATGGCGCTGTCCGTGCGCGTGATTTCCGCATTCCAGGAGCGTTCCTGGCCAGCAACAACGGCGGACAGGGTCACCGGGATGCCTGCGCCTTCCTCAGCGGCATTGAACGCCACCGGAATGCCCAGCAAACCAAGGTCATAATCGGTCAGGGGCAGGCGGATCTGGACGCGGTCAGTGGAGAAGACTTCACCAAGCGGCGTGCCGGCGCTGACAAACTGGCCGAGGTCGGCATTCTTGGTGCGGACGCGGCCGGCGAACGGTGCCGAGACGCGGGTGCGCTGCAGGTCCAGACGAGCGTCCTGGAGCGTAGCGCGTGCGGCGGCCAGCTGGGCGCGGGCTTCGGCCAGCTGCGGTTCGCGCAGGGTCAGGGAAGAGGCTTCACCTTCGCCGAGTTCTTCCCACTCGGAGCGGGCCAGGTCGGATTCAGCCTGTTCGCGGGCCAGGGCCTGTTCGGCCTGGGCAACCTGGGCTTCCGCACGGGTTACGGCGAGGCGGTAGTCGGCATCCTCGATGCGAACCAGCGTTTCACCGGCTTCGAAGAAACCGCCTTCAATAAAGTCCGGGTTCACATAGGTAATGCGACCGGGAACCTGCGGCACCAGGTTGATCTGCGTGCGCGGGCGCGCTTCGCCCTGGGAAACGACGGTCAGCGAGACCGTGTCCATCTGGGCTTCCGAAACGAAGACCGCAACAGGGCGCGGTGCCGCGTTGGCGCGTTCTGGTTGGGGAGCTGTGATGTTGAGCAGGACTATGACGCCGACGGCGGCGACAACAACAGCAACGACGATGATAAAGCGTCCGATGAAAGCCATGATTATTCTCCAGAATGCGCAGCCGGGTCTGCGGACGCGGCCGCGGAGAAATCGCCGGCGATGGCGAGATAAAGGTCTACACGATTGGCCGCACGAGCGCGGCGGGCTGAAATGTACTGGCTCTCGGCACTGATGCGCCGGGAGTAAGCGTTGAGCAGGTCAAAGATCGTCGCGACGCCACGTGCATATTGCTGGGTCACGAGGTCCTCGGCCTCGGCGGCCTCCTCGAAGGCTCTACCTAGGCTGTCAACGCGCGCCGCCAAGATGTTGTCGGCGTAGATTGCGTTTTCGGTCTCCTGCCAGGCCGCAAGCACGGTCTGGACATAGGCGGCGACCTGCAGTTCCGCTGTGGCGATGGCCTGGTCGCGCTGAGCGCGCAGCTGTCCGCCACGGAAGATCGGAGCGGTCAGGGAGCTCGTCAGGCTGGAAACCAGTCTGTCAAAATCAAAGACTTCGTCCAGATCAGCGCCGGATGTTCCGGTCGATGCAGACAGCGACAGGCTGGGATAGAGCGCAGCGCGTGCGGCGTCGACCCGCAGCCCGGCCGCCTCAAGACGGCGCTCGGCCGCCAGAACGTCCGGACGACGGCTCAGCATGTCCTGCGGAGAACCGATGCCGGAAAGCTCGCTGATGGTCGGGAAGCTCTCGCCGCGCTCGATGCGCGCGGACGGGTAGCGTCCAAGCAGGGTTTCGAGGCTGCGCGCTGATGCGGCTTCGGCGCGGCGACGCGACGCCAGGGCTGCCTCGGAAGAGGCCAGGGCGCTGCGGGCCGTGCGGACATCAGAACTGCGAACCAGGCCGCGTGTGAAACGGCGCTCGGTAATCGACAGCGTAAGCTGGAAGGTTTCCAGATCACGTTGAGCGAGCTCTGTTTGTTGGCGGGCCTCAATGAGGTCCAGCCAGGCCTTGGCGACTAGGCCTGCGATCGAAAGCTGCGAGCCGCGCAGGTCCTGCGCGGCCGCTTCCGCATCAAGCGAGGCGGCATTGGCGGAATTGCGAACGCGACCCCACAGGTCAACCTCCCAGCTGGACGATAGTCCCAGCGAATAGGAGTCGGTGGAGGGGCCGTTATTGACCTCGGTCCGCGTATTGCCAAGCGATCCGTTGAGGGTCGGCAGGCGATTGGCGCCGGAAATGCGGGCGCTGGCCAGGGCCGATTCATAGCGAGCCAGCGACTGGGCCAGGCTGGGATTGCCAGCGAAAGCCTCGTCGACGAGGGCGACAAGGCGGTCATTCTCGAATGACGCAACCCAGTCCACCGTCGGTGCTGTGGAGAGGTTATCCGGCGCTGAGCTCCAGCTGTTCGGCGCGTCCGGCAGGACGTCCTGGGGTTCAAAGGCCGGCACACTGGCGCAGGACGCTGCCGTCAACGCTGTGGCCAGTATGAGAAATTTTTTACGCATGCGTGTGCCCCGCACATTCTTACTTCGACTTTGAGCGCATCCTATGAGTGGCATAGCGAAAGTCAACATAAATTTATCGAAAAACACTAAATGCCTATCGAATGACATGAAAAGCCTCTCGTTTTTCGAGATGTGAAATTTCTGTAAGCATCTTCTTGCCTATACAAAGGGATGCATCTCGGCCGCTTCTTAGATGCAATCCGTCGCAGAAATGTTTCCAAAAGCGCGCAAACATAAGTATCGACATCCTCTGTTCTTCTGATCGTGGAGCACGCATTGAGTTCTCGACAGTTTCGCAACCAGCCCTTCATCCGGATCCGGCGCCGTGACACGGCCGCCGTGGCTTCGCTTGGTGGTACGGTTGTGGCGCTGCTTTGGCTCTTCGGCGAGCTGGCTTTCGTACAGGCTTTCGTCGCGATCGCCACCATCGCGGCACTGTCAGTCATTTATTATCTGACGGTGAGCACATCACTCAATCCGGCCAGCCTGATTCCGGAAGAGACGGTGGTTGAAGACGATCCGGCGCCTGCTCCGGTCCAGGCTGAGAGCAGCCTGACGGCACATGCCCTGTTGTCCAGCCTGCCTGTTCCCGTCCTGCTCATTGCCAATAGCGGCAAAGTCGAAGACGCCAACCCGGCGGCGCGTGAATTTCTGGGTCTTGGCAATGAGGCGGGGCACTTGTCTTCGGTATTGCGCCAGCCCCAGGTCCTGGAAGCGGTCAGTCAGGCCTTGCGCGGAGAGGCCGTTGATCCGGTCGAGTACTCGAACATGGCGCCGGTTGAGAGCCATGTCCGCGCGTTCATCGCCCCCCTTGGCGGTGCCGGTGGCGCAGGGGCCGAACGCCGCGCCATGCTGGTTCTGACCGATGAGACATCGATCAAGCGTGCAGACCGTATGCGGGCGGACTTCCTTGCCAATGCCAGTCACGAATTGCGTACGCCGCTCGCGTCGCTGGCCGGTTTTATCGAGACCCTGATGGGCCACGCCAAGGATGACCCCGAGGCACGTGACCGCTTCCTGGCGATCATGTTCGACCAGACCGAACGCATGCAGCGCCTGATCAATGATCTCTTGTCGCTCTCTCGCGTGGAAATGGATGAACACGTTCCGCCGGTGACCACCATTGATCCACACGTCATCGTTGAGGATGTGGTGAGTTTCCTGCGCCCGCAGATCAACAAGAAGGGGATCGGCGTCAAGCAGGAGCTGAACGGAGAGGCGCTGGCCATTGGTGATCGTGACCAGATCACTGAAGTGGTCCAGAACCTGGTTGAGAACGCGATCAAATATGCCGGTGCAGATGCCTGTATCTGCGTATCTGTTTCAGGGCCTGTCGGCCGCGACGAAGCCGAACGCCCGGCGCTGATCCTGGGAGACACGGCCAGCCGGCTGACCCTGGCCGCACCGGCTCAGGAAGTCGATGCCGAGTATGTCACCATCCGTGTGCAGGATACCGGCAAGGGAATTGAGCGACGCGATCTGCCACGCCTGTCGGAGCGCTTTTTCCGCGTTGATGGTCAAAAGAGCGGTCCCAAGGAGGGCACGGGGCTGGGGCTTGCGATCGTCAAGCATATCGTCAACCGCCACCGCGGCGGCTTTACGGTCGAAAGTGCTCCGGGCATTGGCTCGGTCTTTTCCATCTTCCTGCCGGCGTCCCCGCACGTCTCTGATGAGGCTGATGTGCAAGCGGATTAGGTAAATTTCGACTATTTCCGCAGAGTGTCACAAAACAGTCGTTCAAGTGTCATAAATCGGCGCATCAATCGCTCTAATACACGCTCCTCATTAAGTCTGGCCCTCTGGGCTGCGGATCAGTGTGTCGAGAAACAAACCGCCCGCCGTTCAACGCGGAGGGACAGGAGACAAGATGAACCAGACACAAAATTCGCACATCGTGTCCGCCTATGGCGCAGAACTCGAACAACTGGTCGATGATCTGCTGCGCATGGGTGGCCTCGTGGAAACGCAGCTCTCGGTGACCTTGCAGGCCTTTATCCGTCGTGACCTGTCTGTACTTCCCGAGGTCCGCGAGCGAGAAGCCAAGGTCAATCAGCTCAATGACGATATCGACAAGCGGGTAATCCGCCTGTTTGCGCTGCGTCAGCCGGTAGCGACGGATCTGCGCGTCACCATCTCGTCCATGAAAATCGCCAGCGATCTGGAACGCATGGGTGATCTGGCCAAGAATATCGCTTTCCGGGCTGAAGACATGAAGGACTTCCCGCCGATGTCCGTTTTGGGGCAGCTGGAGCGCCTGGGTGCGATCGTGGCTAAACAGCTGCACGATGGCCTGGAGTCTCTCGCGCGCCAGGACGCGGCGACGGCTATTCGCGTCTGGCGCACCGATGATGAGGTCGACGAGCATTATAACGCGGTGACGCGCGAGGTGCTGATGTCGATGACGCAAAGCCCTCAATATGTGGAGCCGGGCGTGCCGGTTCTGTTCGTGTCCAAGAATTTGGAACGCCTTGGTGATCACGTGACCAATATCGCCGAGTCCGTTCATTTCATGGCAACCGGCGAGCCGCTCGAAGACAGCGACGCGCTGAAAGCCTGATCCAGGGAGTGATCTGATGAAACCCCATGTGCTGGTCGTTGAGGATGAAGATGCCCTCGCAACACTGCTGCAGTACAATCTGGAGAAAGAGGGTTACCAGGTCACCGTTGCCGGCGATGGCGAAGAAGCGCTGATCCTCGCCGAGGAGGACACCCCGGACCTGGTTCTGGTTGACTGGATGCTGCCCAAAGTCTCGGGCATCGAAGTCTGTCGACGGCTGCGCGGCCGCCAGGAAACAGCCAATGTGCCGATCATCATGTTGACAGCACGTGGCGAGGAAACCGATCGCGTCCGCGGTCTGGATACCGGTGCTGACGACTACATTGTCAAACCTTTCTCGATGACCGAATTGTTTGCGCGCATTCGTGCTGTCCTGCGGCGTATCCGCCCGGGCCTGGCCGAGGATGTCGTCCGTCAGGGGGATATCGCCATGGACCGGGTTGCGCACCGGGTGAAGCGGGCGGATCGCGAAATCCACCTCGGCCCGACTGAATTCCGCCTGCTAGACTATCTCATGCAACATCCGGGGCGCGTCTTCTCACGAGAGCAATTGCTTGATGCGGTCTGGGGCTCTGACGTCTATGTCGAGGCGCGCACGGTAGACGTCCATGTTGGTCGCCTTCGCAAGGCTCTGAACAAGAAGGATGAGCGCGATCCTATCCGGACCGTGCGTTCGGCAGGTTACTCCTTCGATCCCTCCGGGAAGTGATTAGGCCTTGAACGGAACAGATACTGTTCTCGTTTGGTGATTAATCCGCGGTTCAGTCGCGCTTATGTCTTCTGCGAACACTCAAGGAGGCAAAAATGCGCTGGGCTGGTTTGGTCATTTCCGCTGGAATTCTCGCCGCGATCGCTGTGTCGATGGTCTCGGCTCCGAGTGGATCCTCGCTGTACATCTGATAGGGGCAAGACCGCGCTCTGGCTGCTGACGCGCCAGGATATGCCGGTTGTCCTGACTAGCGCGGCGCCTCCCGACCAGGACGGCGCCGTTTTCATATCCGCTCGCGTAAAATCACACCCCAATAGAAAAAGCGGCCACCCCGGGGGAGAGGTGGCCGCTATTCTGCCGGACGGGGGGGTGAGAGGGGGTGTCCGGCTAGAAATTGTAACGGCGTGTAGCCGCAATCGCGTCCAGGGCTGCAGCAGCGTCAGAATTGCGACGGCGGCGCTTTTGGCTCGGCTGATACGCCATGTTGGCGTGGGCTTCACAATAGGTGCTGTCGCCGGTTGTCTTGCGCCCGCAGAAGCGGAAGTTGGACGAAGCCGGGTCGCCGATCGGCCATTTGCACATACTGTCACGCAGGGTCAGGACAGTGGCAAACTCGCCAGAGGGCAGTACGGCAGGCTCCACCGGCGCCTGCGGCGTTGCAGGGGGGGCTGAGGGGGAGGGGCGCGCCGGGGTGCGCGCAACAGGCGGGGTGGAAGCCGTGGTTGTACGCGGCCGAGAGGGTTTCACAGTGCGACGTGCCGGACGAGACGGCGTTGCACGGCCTGACAGGCCCAAGCGATGGACCTTGCCAATCACCGCATTTCGGGTCACACCGCCAAGCTGTTTAGCAATCTGACTCGCGCTCAGGCCTTCCGACCAGAGTTTTTTGAGTTGTTCTACGCGTTCGTCCGTCCAAGCCATCGCCCTAGATCTCCCGGTGGGGTGCGCTCTTTACCTTGATGGGGGTAAAAGGCGCATATCTCAATTCATGTTTAATTACACTAGATATTGTATCCAAGACGCCGACTGCCACAAGATGGGGCGGTGTCCTTGCCTGTGGAAAGATCTCTTGTCAGGCCAATCGTTAACGGTGATGGTTACCGAGACCTTAAGGGTAATTCGATATGAGTAACTCAAGCTTAAGAGCTGTGACCGCGCCGCGGCAATTTGGAGCTGTAAACTGGCTAGGCCTTTGGACTCTTTACAAAAAAGAGGTCCGACGCTTCATGAAAGTCGTGTTTCAGACCGTGATGGCCCCGGTCGCCACCACCCTGTTGTTCATGACGGTTTTCGTGGTGGCAATCGGGTCAAGCCGACCTGCGATTAATGGTGTGGATTTCCCCGTCTTCCTCGCTCCGGGTTTGATCCTGATGGGCGTGCTCAATAATGCGTTTGCCAACTCCTCCTCGTCGCTCCTGGTGTCCAAGGTCCAGGGCAATACGGTCGACTTCCTGATGCCGCCGCTTTCGGCGCTGGAATTGTTCATTGCCTTTGTGGGAGGAGCGATCACCAGAGGCCTTGTTGTAGGCCTGGCGACTGCCCTCACCATGTTGCCCTTCGTCAATATCGTACCCGTCCACTTCTGGGCCGTTTTCTATTTCGGCATCGGCGCAGCCATGATGCTGGCCATGGTCGGGGTGATCGGGGGCATCTGGGCCGAGAAGTTTGATCACCTTGCCGTGGTGAACAATTTTTTCATCATGCCCGCGACCTTCCTGTCAGGGACATTCTACTCGGTGACCATGCTGCCCGACGCGGTCCGCTCGATCAGCTATTTTAACCCGTTCTTCTATATGATTGACGGCTTCCGCTACGGATTTACCGGACAGGCAGACGGCTCGCTGGTGATCGGTGTTGCGGTGGTCGCGGTGATCAATCTTGCTTTGGCGGTGAGCTGCTATGCGGTGCTGCGTGCAGGCTGGCGCTTGAAGAGCTGATCTTCCCGGCCTAGACCGGAAGAAACGGCGCCCAGTCGGGGGCGCTGATAAATAGCTTATAGGGGAGTTTCGCTCATGCCAGCGCCGATGATGGACACGTATGCACCGCCGGATCTGAATTTTGAACGCGGTGAAGGTGTTCGCCTGATCACCGACAAGGGTGACAAATACCTGGATTTCATTTCCGGTATTGCCGTGAATTGCCTGGGTCATGCGCACCCCAAGGCGGTCGCAGCGCTCACCGAGCAGGCTGGCAAGCTGTGGCATCTCTCCAACATGTTCCGCGTCCCGGCCGGTGTCGAACTGGCCAAGAAGCTGACGGACGCAACCTTCGCTGACCGCGTATTCTTCACGAATTCCGGTGCGGAAGCCATGGAATGTGCGCTCAAGACGGCGCGCCGCTATCACTTCGTGAACGGCAATCCGCAGCGCTACCGCATCATCACCTTCACCGGCGCATTCCACGGCCGCACCTATGGCGCGATCAATGCCGGCGGCAACCCGAAATATCTCGAGGGCTTCGGCCCGGCGATGGAAGGTTTCGACCAGGTCGAGTTCGGTGATCATGAAGCGCTGAAGGCTGCCATCACCGAGGAAACCGCCGCGATCTGTATCGAGCCGGTCCAGGGTGAAGGTGGTGTACGTGCCGTTCCGGAAGCATGCCTTCGGGGCATTCGTGAGCTGGCAGACGAGCACGGCATCCTGGTCATCTATGACGAGGTCCAGTCGGGCGCAGGCCGGACCGGCAAGCTGTTTGCCCACCAGTGGGTTGAAGGCGCTGAGCCGGACATCATGGCGTCCGCCAAGGGCATTGGTGGCGGTTTCCCGATGGGTGCCTGCTTGGCTACGGAAGCCGCGGCTGAAGGCATGGTCGTCGGCACGCACGGCTCCACCTATGGCGGTGGTCCGCTGGCCATGGCTGTTGGCAATGTCGTCTTTGACGAGCTGACGGCTGACGGTTTCATGGACCAGGTCAATGACGTGGCGAACTTCCTGCGACAGCAGCTGCACGGTCTTCTCGACCGCCACGCTGACAAGGTTGAGGAAGTTCGCGGCAAGGGCCTGTTGATCGGCATCAAGCTGAAAGCCGGTTATGATCCCAAGAAACTTGCAGGTCTGTGCCGCGATCGCCATCTGTTGGTCGGCGCGGCCGGAGACAATGTCTCGCGCATGGCTCCGCCGCTTGTGATCACCCAGGACGATGCCAGTGAAGCCGTTGCCATCATGGACGAGGCACTCGGCCAGCTGGAAGCCAGCTAGACAGAAGACGCATTCATGACAGACGCCCCCCACGATCCGCTTGGCGAACACGATGACATCGTCGCCGGTTTTCAGGTTGAAAACCGTGCGGTGAGGGGGCGTGTGTCGCGTCTGGGCGAGACGCTCAACCTCATCCTTTCAGCGCATGACTATCCCGAACCGGTCGCGCGCATGCTCGGCGAGGCTGTGCTGCTGGCCGGCCTGGTCGGCAATGCGCTGAAATTTGATGGCCGCCTGATCGTCCAGGCCCAGGGCAATGGTCCGCTCGCCTTCATTGTCGCGGAATATGTCGCGTCACAAGGCGTGCGGGGCTATGCCAAGCTCGATCGCGAGGCCTATGACAAGGCCGTCGCGGCCAAGCCCGAGGATGAGAGCTGGGTCAAATGCCTGCTCGGCGAGGGCCGGCTGGCGCTGACCATTGATCATGGCCCGAAAATGGAGCCGTATCAGGGCGTTGTGCCACTGGAAGGCGACAGCCTTGTGGACGCCGCGGAAACCTATTTTCGCCAGTCCGAGCAATTACCGACCCGGATCCGTGTGGCGGTGGGCGAGCATTGGGACGAGGCCGGAACCCGGACTTGGCGCGGAGGCGGCATGATGCTGCAGGCCTTCGCCAGTGACGAGACCCGTGGTGAGGTTGCTGACGACTGGGACCATTGCCGGGCCCTGTTCGAGACCATCGAGGACGCAGAATTGCTGGACCCGGATCTATCAGCCGGCACGCTGCTCTATCGCCTGTTCAACGAGGACGGTGTCCGCCTGTTCGAACCCATGGCCCTGCCCCGTCGGTGCGGCTGTGACCGCCAGCACCTGATGACCATCCTGCAGCGCTTCTCCCAGGACGACCGCGACCACATGCTGGTCGACGGCAAGATCGTCATGACCTGCGAATACTGCAACAAGGACTGGGACTTCACGCCGGAAGAGCTTGGCGGCTGATCAGTACCGCCAGAAGCGTGGGCTCAGAAAGACCAGGACAGCGAGGACTTCCAGGCGGCCGATCAGCATATTGGCGGTCAGGACCCATTTTGCCGTGTCCGGCAGGCCGGCGAACGTGCCTGACGGGCCGATCATCTCGCCCAGGCCCGGGCCGACATTGGCGAGGCTGGTGGCAGCGCCGGAGAGGGCCGTCGTCGTGTCCAGGCCGATCAGCGAGAGCAGTACGGCGCTGACCGCATAAACCGCGAAAAACACGAAGAAGAAACCGAAGACCGAGTGCAGGGCGCTGTCCGGGACGCTGCGGCCGTTATAGCGGATCGGGATGATGGCGTTCGGACGCAGCAGGTTTTCCATATAACGGCGCATGGCCGAACCCGCTATCTGGTAGCGGAAGATCTTGACGCTGCAGGTCGTCGAACCGGCACAGCCGCCGATGAACATGAAGACAAAAAAGGCCGCCTGGGCCGAGCCGCCCCAGGCATCGTAATCGGCTGTCGCGTATCCGGTCCCGGTAATGATGGAAACCACGTTGAAGCTTGCAACGCGCAGCGCCGAACCGTCGCCATGCGCATCCGTGCTGGCGAGGAAAAGCGTGAAGCCCAGTGTCGCCACCAGCACGATGATGAAAAAGCCGCGGACCTGGGCGTCCTTCCACAAGGCGCCCGGCTTGCCACGCAGCGCCAGCAGGAAAATCCCGAAGGGCAGGGCGGCGAGCAACATGAAGGTCAGCGCGACCAGGTCCGAGCCACCCTGGGTAAAGGCGCCGAGACTGTCGTCAGATGTCGAGTAACCGCCCGTCGCGACCGTAGTCATGGCGTGGGCGATGGATTCCAGCCAGCTCATGCCCGTCAACCCATAGGCAATGGCACAGGCGACCGTCAGTGCCAGATAGATCAGCGAAATGGCCGAGGCGATTTCCTGCGCCCGGGGCAAGACCTTGTCGGAGGCGTCCGAGCTTTCCATGCGGAAGAGCTGCATGCCGCCAATGCCCAGCATGGGCCAGAACGCCATAGCAGTCACGATAATGCCGATGCCGCCAATCCATTGCAGGATCGCTCGCCAGATGAGGATGCCGTCCGGACGCTCATCCAGTCCGATCATGATTGTCGAGCCGGTCGTCGTCAGGCCGGATACAGCTTCGAAGATCGCATCCGTCCAGTTCAGCCCCTCGTCAGAGAGGTGCATGGGCAGCGCGGCGGCCAGGCACAGGGCGATCCAGGCGCCAACCGTCAGCACAAATGCCGCTCGCGGCGTGAGGCTTTGCACCTCTGACCGCATGGCCAGCATCACGGCACCGCCCATGAAGGTGGTCAGAATACCGGACAGGAAAAACGCGTCGGCGGTGGCGGTGTTATTGTCGGCCAGGTCGAGAATGCCGGGAATGAACATGGTCAGTCCCAGAACGGCGACCATGGCGCCGATGGCATAGAAGACGGGGCGGAGAGAGCCGGTCACGGGCGCGGCGACCTAGTGGATCCGGGCGACATCATCGGGACGGTCCAGCGAGAAGCTGGGAATGATGGCTGCGAAGCTCTCGCCATCTGCGATCACCATTTCATAACTGCCCTGCATGAAGCCAGAAGGCGTGGAGAGCGGCGCACCGCTGGTATAGCGAAAACGCTGGCCCGGCTCTATGACAGGCTGTTCGCCGACAACTCCGGGGCCCTGAACATGTTCCTGGCGGCCCATGGCATCGGTGATCACCCATTTGCGCGACATCAGCTGTACCGGGCGTTTGCCGTGGTTCTCGATTTCGATCGTATAGGACCAGACGAAACGTCCGGCCTCGGGCTCGGATTCGTCCTCCATATAGTCCGGCTCCACGCGGATAAGGATGTCCCGCGTGGTGGATTCATAACCCTGAAACTCTTCGTCGCTCATTCCTGCAGCGTTCATTGCGGTGAACGTCCCCACCAATTTCGCCTGCATATTCCTCCCGGAGCGGTTTCGGCTCAAGTCCCACGGTCAGCATAGCTGGACAGCAGCGATGGGATGGTGAACATGAAGCACCAACTGACTCGAAGCTTCACAATGTCTTCTCACGGAATTTTATCGGACCTGCAGCTGGCTGATCTCGTCGACCAGGGCGTGGTTATCCCGCAGGAACCTCTTGCCGACGGCCAGGTGCAGCCGGCCAGTCTGGATCTGCGCCTCGGGCGGACGGCCTATCGCTTGCGCGCAAGTTTCCTGCCGGGAGCCGGGCGTACGATCCAGTCGCGTCTGACGTCTGATCTGGTGATGCATACGATCGACCTGGAAAAGGGTGCCGTGCTGGAGACGGGATGCGTCTATCTCGTGCAATTGCTCGAGGGATTGAAACTGCCCGCCGATATGACCGCCGCGATGAATCCCAAGAGTTCCACCGGTCGTATCGATGTTTTCACGCGTGTGATCACCGATGGTGGCGAAGCGTTTGACCAGGCGCCTGCAGGTTATGAAGGACCGTTGTTCGCGGAAGTCTCGCCGCGAACCTTTTCCATCCTTGCGCGGACAGGTGACCGGCTTGGCCAGGTGCGGTTCCGCAGGGGTGGACATCACCCAACGCAAGAACAGACCGTCAGTGTTGATCTCGAAGGATTTGATAATGGCGTGGTCGGCTATCGTGCGCGGCGTCACTCCGGCCTGGTCGACCTGGCCGGTATCGGGGCGCACCCGCGTGAGCGTTTCTGGGAGCCGGTGACCGCGCCGGACGGCCAGCTCGTGCTCGATCCGGATGAATTCTACATCCTGGCGTCCCGGGAATCGGTCACCATCCCGCTGAATGAGGCGGCGGAAATGGCGCCGATTGCCCCGGAAATCGGGGAATTTCGCGCCCATTATGCTGGTTTCTTTGATCCGGGTTTCGGTGTCAGCGAGGCCGGTGGAAAAGGGTCGCGCGCGGTGCTGGAAGTGCGAGGGCGAGACGTGCCTTTCATCCTGGAACACGGTCAGCCCATCGCCCGCCTGGTGCATGAGCCGATGCTGGAAGCGCCTGCCATCGCTTACGGACAGGTGGCATCGAACTATCAGGCGCAGGGGCTAAAGCTCTCCAAGTTCTTCCGCTAGGCGCGCGGGCGCTTGCGCTCATATTCTATGAATTTACACGGCTCTTCAGGAATTCCCGAAGAATGCGTGTTTCGATCACGCCAACAAAACTAATAAGGCGTGTGTATGGGGATCGAAGTCAGCTCACTCGAGGTTCGCGGTGTGTCATTGGTGAAGCTTACCGGAGAGGTCGCGCGGACCGATCTGGGCGCCTCGCTGATGGTGATGGAGAAGTTCGTTCAGAGCGGCGAGCTGCGCGCGGTTATCGTTGATGCCCGGGACGTTGTCATGGTGCAGCGCAGGGCGCTGGGTCTGGAGATGTGGGAAGATGCGCTGTCCGCGCTGCCTGCCGGTTTTCCCGTGGCCTATATCGCCCCGTCCGGTTTCCACGAACATCGCAGCGAAGGGGTCGCGGAGGCCGCGCGCGAGTGGTCCAGCAATCTCAAAATCACCGAAGCACTCGACGACGCGACCGGTTGGGTGAGCGCCCAGCTCGCCAAGCGGACGCTCATCAACAACCTGTCCTAGACCTACTTGCCGCCCGGATTGTAGCCGAGCTGGATCTCGGAGATCATCAGCGTGGTCGAGGCCTGGCTGGATCCGTAGGTTCCGACATAAATGTCATAGGTGCCATTTGTGCCAGAGTTGAAGCTCAGGCCGGCATCCGTCCCCAGCGCATCATCGGAACAGAACCAGCGACCATCGGGAGCGTTGATCGCCAGCGTCGTGTCCGCCGAGCCTTCGGTATAAATGTGTACGGTGCCATAGCCGTTATAAGTCATCTGCACGGAGGGTGCGCCGGTGACGTAGCCGCGGCAATCCGAGGAGATATTCTCCGAGGCGCGCAGCGGACCGCCCGCTGTCAGAGGAATGCGATACGGATCCGGCAGGAAGCCGCCATTGAGGCTGAAGGTCGAGTAGATGGCTGGCTGGGAAATGTCGACACGTCCGCTCCGCGGAGGCTGGACATTGGCGGACTCCCGCGTGTGTTCGCGTAGCTCGGAAATGAACAGTGTGGCGGGAACACCGGTGCCCTGGGAATAGGTGCCGACCCAGATGTCATAGCGGCCGGACGGCGGATTGGACCAGTAGAGCAGCGGGTTCAGCGGCTCGTCGCCGCCATCATCATCGCAATACCAGTTGCCGTTCGGACCGTTCACAACCAGCGTCGTGTCCCGGTCGGCGTCGACATTGATGAACAGGTCCTGGCCGCCGGCCGTATAATAGAGCGAGTAGTCTGGCGCATTGGCGATATAGCCCCGGCAGTCACGGAACCGGTCTTGTGCGCGGATGGCGCCGCCAGCGGTCAGATTGCGAATGTGCGGGTCGGGCAGGAAGCCGGCGCGCAGTGTGACAGACCCGAAACTGGGCGGCAGGCTGAAGTTCTGAGCCTGGCTCGCAGACGTCGCCATGACCAGAACCGCGGCACTTGAAGCCAATGTGAGTAAGACAGATTTCCGCATGATTTCCCCCTGATGCCGCAGAAAGCTAATACGCCTCAGACAAGTACCTAGCCTAGCGCAGCTGGTTCAGTCTTGCCACGAAAATCGACTAGCGGGGGTTGCGGTCCAGATTAATGCCCATGTGTGCGGCAAGGCTGGCCAGCATGAACAGCACCAGCACGGCAGCGGCTATGGCGACAGGCGTCCAGGCAATCATGCGCGGGCCCTTCTCCGGTCGGGCCGGGCGGCCACTCTGCCAGCGCGCGAGCAGGAAGATGCCAACGCCCAGCGCGAGCAGGATCAGTGTTGGCGTCAATCCGAGATACATCAGTCTTCGTCCACCAGGCCATGTTCCGTCTTGTCCCAGAAATAGGGGTTGAAGGCGAGTTGCCACAAGGCTCGAAGTGCAGATGCGGTCAGCAGCGGCCAGTAGAGCGGCATGCTGAACAGGTCCGTCATGCGGGCGGTCCAGCCCATCCTGCGCATGCCGAGCCAGGCTGTGGCGACAGCGGCGGCATAGCCGAAAAGGGTGAACAGGTAGAAGGGCCAGAGGGCGAGCAGGATTTCCGGTCGAACGATAGCAAGCCAGAGCGAGTAGAGGCTGAAAGGCAGGTGCAGCAATGCGGCGATGATGGCGGTGCCGAGCGTCAGGCTCAGCCCCATCCAGTGCGGTTTGCGAGCGGTGTTGTCCGGGCGTCTCGAATGCACTGCGAAGGTCTGGATATAGCCTTTGATCCATCGTGTGCGCTGGAGGAACCAGGGCCGGAGGCGAAAGGGCGCTTCTTCCAGGGTGACGGCGGGAAGCAGGCCGCAGCGATAGCCGGCACGGTGCAGGCGAAAGCCCAGATCCGCATCTTCGGTTACATTGTGCGCATCCCAGGCGCCGACCCGGCGAAGGGCGTCAGCCCGAAAGAAATTGCTGGTCCCGCCCAGCGGCAAGGGCCAGCCAAGACGGACGTAGAGCGGCAGCATCACGCGGAAATGGGCTGCATACTCCAGTGCAAACTGCCGGGTCAGCCAGTTCTGGTTCCGATTATACCAGTTCAGCGGAGCCTGGACGCAGGCGAGGTCCGGTCCACCCGCCTCAAAAGCGTCGGCCGCCGCGAGCAATTGCAGCGGATCGGGGCGATCCTCGGCGTCATAGACGCCAACCAGCTCTCCGCGCGCATGTCGCAGGGCATAATTCAGAGCGCGGGGCTTGGTCTGTGGTTCGCCGGGCGGAGTCGGCAGCACCTGTGCAGCCAGCGGCCCCTGATAGGCGCGCGCCACCGAGATCGTTTCGCGATCTCCTTCCTCCAGTGCGAGCAGGAATTCGACGCGGTCGCGGGGGTATTCCAGTTTCTCCAGTCGAGCCAGCAGGTCCGGCAGGATACGCGCTTCGTCATAGGCCGCGATGATGATGCTGATGAAGGGCCGTCGAGCGTGGCTCGCGTGTCTCGATGCCGGTCGGTCGGGGGCGGGGGTGAGCAGTGCCATCCCTCTCAGCGTGATTGAGGCAGCAAAGAGAAGGCTTGCGCTGCCCAGCAGGACAAGTCGCAGGCCTGGAACCCATTCCAGCCAAGCGGTCAGAATGACAAAAGGAATGGCGATCAAGACGACAAGTTGCGTGCGGGTCAGACCGCTGCGGGCGCTGCGTGAGGGGCGCAGGCGGCCAAATTGCTGGCTCGCCTCGCGCGCCCACAACCGGTCACGGAGCGATTTTCCGGGTTTGGGGTGGTCCTCGTCGTGCGCTGGGTCCCGATCAGCCATGCATTCTCCCCCCGATGGAGGAGTTATTGCATCGATACAACTATAAGGCGAGTCTTATTCGGTTCCGGTTCCGGTTCCGGTTTCGCGGCAGCGGTCGGTTTGATCGCCGTCAGCACCGAAATGCCAGTAAATGCCGCCGTCCTCGTCAGACGTCTCGCTGAGCGCGCTGTGCCGGGACGCGGGGTCGCTGACTCCACGCCGCAGGATGCAGCTCATATCGTCGATAATGGGCGTGCGTTCCATGTAATCGGAATGTCCCAATCGCGCGCGCCGCAGCAGATAACGCGTGGCAAATCCGAAAAACGAGAAACGTTCACGGGTCATGTCGATGGTATAGGGCAGCATTCGCGATGACCCGACTTCAAAGGCAAAAACCGGGGGATGGGTGTTTCTGGAGAAGAAGCCGATCCGCGATTTGATATCCCGGTCGTCGCGATCGCGAGAGGGGGAGAGGTTGCGCAGGAGTTGCGAGCTGGCAACGGCCACATCGCTGCCCGAAGTGTAGAGCGTCACGCTTTCCATGTTGTCCGCTGCGGGAGAGACCCATTCCACGAACAGGTTGCGGTCCAGGTCGCCGGAGGCAAAGAAGACATGGTTCAGGTTGAAGCCCGGATCTTCCAGCACAAGCCGGTTCAAGGCCTGGGCAAAGACGCGTGTTCCCATTGAGTGGGCGATCACATTGATGTCCGCGTTCGGGACGGACTCCCTTACCAGCCGCAGGAAATCAACCAGCCCGTCCACGCTGAGATCGGCATCATCCATGTCGGACAGATAGTGCATGACACTGCCATTGGCTGGCCGGGAATAGAAGAAGACCGGGCCCGGGAATCCAGGTCATACTTGATCTGGGCGGCGCGGAAGGCAGCATCGCGGAAGCGGACATTGAAACCATGGATGAAGACAATGACCTGGTTGTTGAATTCTCCATCCATCTGGCCGACCGCATCGGCCAGCATGTCGAAGGCCAGGGCCGAGAACTCGTTTTCGTCCAGGGGTTCATAATTCCACACCGAGATCAGGCGTCGACGCTGACGGTCCGTGACCCGTATGGCATCGCGCGGGACGGCATTGATACGGTCACCTCGCTGGCGACTGTCCGGCACGGTGACCGTCAGCAGGCCGAGATGGCAGTAGCGGGTACCGACCGCAACGCGGCCGGGCTCACAGGTCGGGTCGAGCCGCACAGTGAAGGCTTCCTGGTGATCAAGACGCTCGCCGAAATCGGTCTGGGCTTCCCGGTTGGTGCCATAGAGCAGGGTGATACAGGTATATCCGCTGCCGGAGGCCGCATCGCCTTCGCCATCCGTCATATCGCCAAAAGGCGAGTCTGTTGTCTCACCTGCATCGAGAATATCGTCCAGCGAAGCGTCGCCCACAGGTTCCGGCTCGGGTTCCGGCGGTGGCGGCGGAGGCGGGGGTGGAGGCGGAGGGGCTACGGCCTGGCACGCCCCGGGCTGGCGCTGAATGCAATGATCAGGATGAGTGCAAGATGGCGCATCCGCGTCCCCCAACGACTGGCTCCGGGCCGGAGCTTAGCGCGGGAAGAGAATGATCCGCAAGAATTACGCTTTCGGGTTGAAAACCTGGGCGAGCGTGGGGGCCTGCAATGGTTCGTCCGAGAAGAAATAGGCGGCTGCTGCGGCCGTTGGATATCCGGCCGGGAGCTCCCTGGATTTTCCCGCTGCCATGGCAAGCTTGTGGGCGAAGCCACCAATGCCCGGATTGTGACCGACGACCAGGATGCGATCCTGACGTGAAAATCCGTCGAGAACAGCGCGTTCCAGCATTTCCGTACTGGCGTGATAGAGCGCCATCGGATCGTCCAGGACCGGATTGCCCAAGGCGGGTATCAGCCGGTCATAAGTCTGGCGGGTTCGCCAGGCCGGGGAGACCAGTGCGAGATCAACTTCCAGCCCGGCAGCGGCGAGCACCTCGCCGGCGCGCACACTGTCATCTCGTCCGCGCTGGGTCAGGCCACGCTGGAAATCATCTTCCGCTTCAAGCCGGTCGACAGCCTTGGCGTGACGCATCAGGATCAACAGCTTGGACATGGCGGCCTTTCTTACAACTCGCAAATCTCATGGCGTCCCCCTTGTAATCGGCGAGAGAGAGGCGCACCTAGGTCTACGCTGATTTTTACCCCTCGCAAACGCAAGGAGAGCATGATGGGTCTCTTGTTAGGCGATACCGCCCCCAATTTCGACATCGCCACCAATGAAGGCGATATCAATTTCCACGAATGGATTGGTGACAACTGGGTGATCTTTTTCTCCCACCCGGCCGATTACACCCCGGTGTGCACGACCGAGCTGGGCTATACAGCCAAGCTGAAAGATGAATTCGCCAAGCGCAATGCCAAAGCCATCGCCCTGTCTGTCGACAGCGTTGAAGACCATAATGGTTGGATCAAGGATATCGAGGAAACGCAGAATGTTTCCATGAACTTCCCGATCATCGCCGATGTCGACCGCACGGTCGCCGGCCTGTACCAGATGATCCACCCGAACGCCGATCCGAAAGTCACCGTTCGCTCGGTCTATGTCATCGATCCGAACAAGAAGATCCGCGCGACCTTCACCTATCCGCCGAGCGCCGGCCGCAATTTCGATGAAGTACTGCGCCTGCTCGACAGCCTTCAGCTGACCGATGAGTACAAGGTGGCGACGCCGGTCAACTGGACCGATGGTGATGATGTCATCGTGGTTCCGTCGATCTCCGACGCGGAAGCCGATACGCTTTTCCCGGCCGGCTACAACAAGATCAAGCCGTATCTGCGGGTGACGAAACAGCCCAACAAGGTCTCCGAGTCAGCAGAATAATTGTTTCAAAACAATTTCTTGAGAAAGGGGTCGTGCAAGCGGCCCCTTTTGTTTTGAGTTGGCATGTAAAGCGAGCTTGACGTAAAGTGTATTTTACACCATCTTGTAAAGCACGCTTTACTCAATAGGAGAATGGACACATGACATTTCGCGACTGGTTCAATGATCTGGAAGCTGCGGGCGAGCCGCCGACGCTGGTTTCCATCCTGGTTTTTGCCGCCGTATTCCTGCCGGCGATCTTTCTGGTCGGTCTGGCCGGGCCCGTGCTCGAGCAGGTGCGCTATGTGGTGGGTGAGCTGAGTTCGGAAATGAAAGCGGCCGGGTTGACGGTGTTCATCCTGGGCACGATGGCGCTGGTGCGCATCTTCAGCCTGGTCTTTCGTCGTCAGCGATGAGCGAGCAATCCCGCGCGCAATCGGTCAGTCGGCGCTATTTCTGGCGGACCCTGGTTGCAATCATGGCGTTCACGGCAGCGGTTGTTGCGATCGACAAGCTGCTCGATCCCTCTCGCAATGACTGGTCCGCGCTTGCCGCCTGGCCGCTGGTTCTGCTGACCTGCCTGCCACTCTTCGTCTACGGCTATGAAGTCGTGCGCTATGTGCGCAATATCGATGAGATGCTGGCGCGCATGCAGGTCCGGGCTGCCGCCGTCGCCGCCTTGGTCCTGTTGCTGGCAGGGGCAGTTCTGGGCGTTGCTGAAGTGTACGGGCTTATGGAGCCGCTCAACATGACGATGCTCCTGCCCATTGCCGCCGTCGCGCACTCGATTGCGTCCCTGGTTCAACAGGCGCAAGTGCGATGAAGAACCGCTTGCGTGAACTACGGGCACAGCAGGGGTGGTCGCAGCAAGCACTTGCCGACCATCTCGACGTCTCGCGCCAGACGGTCAACGCCCTGGAAACCGGCAAGTATGACCCCTCCCTGCCACTGGCCTTCAAGATCGGACGCGTATTCAAGCTGAAGATCGAGGAGATTTTCGACGACGAGGTCGAAGCATGAGCGCGGGGAGGTGAGATGGGGAAACACCTCCCCGCGTGAGACCGGCCCTTGGGTTCGGGGGGAAGGAACCGGCTCGGGGTACATGCGTCGCGGACCGGCGCTTCTTCCGGCCCGACATTCATTCAACGCTGAGCTCCGGCGTTTCCGTCGCCGGAAACTGAGCTTTTTCTAACGTTCGCCGGGCCAGTAGAATTCGCTGGCCTGCACATCGCGCTTGAGGCGTTTCAACAGCCCGTCCCGAGGATGGATGTAGAGCTGGCCCTTGCGCGGGCCCGATGCCCAGCGATAGCGCTGGGGCCACAGCCAGTTGTCATCCTTGCCCAGGGTCGGGCGGGCGACAAAGTCGTAGACATGCTCGAGTATGTGCATCTGAACAGCATTGCCGGGTGATACATTTTCCCGCAGTTCCGAATAGACCTTGTTCCAGGGGCGTCCGACCTGTTTGCCGAGATAACGTTTGAGGGGCGCCAGGTTCTCGTTGAGATATTTGGTCTGCGTGCCATTCGTAACGCGCTGACGGCGAATGCCGATGCGAGACGGCTGGTTCTCTCCATCCTGCTTGATCTTCATGCGGTTAAGCTTGCGGGTTCGCCATCCACAGCGGGGGCGTTCCACGATGACCTTGTTCATGTCCTTGCGCATTATCGCCTCCTGCGGTGGCGGGCAGGGCCGTAGCCCTACCCTTTCACACAAACCACCTGTTTCAGCGTGTGGACGATGTCCACCAGCTCGGACTGGGCCGCCATCACCGCGTCGATGTCCTTGTAGGCCATCGGCGTTTCATCGATGACGCCGGCATCTTTCCGGCACTCCACACCCTCCGTCGCCTTGCGGTGATCAGAGAGGGTGAAGGTCTGCTTGGCTGCCGCCCGCGACATCACCCGGCCTGCGCCGTGCGAACAGGAGCAGAAGCTCTCGGCCACGCCCTTGCCGCGCACGATGTAGGAGCGTGCACCCATGGAGCCCGGAATGATGCCGAGCTCGCCCTCGCGCGCTGATACAGCCCCCTTCCGGGTCAGCCAGACATCCGCGCCAAAGTGATGTTCCTGTTCCACATAATTGTGGTGACAGTTCACCGCCGCCTTGTCCGTCTTGAACCGGCCGAGTGTCTTGCGAAGCGCCATGAGTGTGCGCTCCATCATGGCTTCGCGGTTCTCGCGAGCATAATCCTGGGCCCAGCCCACCGCCTCGACATAGTCGTCGAACAACTCCTCGCCCTCCACGAGGAAGGCGAGGTCCTTGTCCGGCACGTGGAAGTCCAGAACACGCCGCGCCAGCTCTTCCCGCGCACGGGAGATGAAGTATTGCCCAATCATGTTCCCGGTTCCGCGAGAGCCGGAGTGCAGCATCACCCAGACACGGTCCGCTTCATCCAGGCAAAGCTCGATGAAGTGGTTGCCGCCACCCAGGGTGCCCAGCTGGCCATCCACCTTGTGAGTTCCGATCTTGCGATGTTTCGCCTTGATCAGATCCAGACGCTCTATCAGGCCGGACGCCTTGAGGCGGGTGCCGGTCGAGCTGGGCGCAATGCGGTGGTCGCCGCCCTTGCCGTTTCCGACAGGGATGGCGGCCTCGATGGCGTCGCGGGTTTTCCTGAGATTGTCCGGTAGGTTCCGGGCCTCGAGACTGGTGCGAATGGCCATCATTCCACAACCGATATCCACCCCGACGGCAGCCGGGATAATCGCGCCCTTGGTCGGGATCACCGATCCAACCGTCGCACCACGCCCGAAATGAACGTCCGGCATGGCAGCGACATGGCGGTGGATGAAGGGCAGGCCGGCGACATTGCGCAGTTGTTCAATCGCGCTGTCATCCACCGGCACGCCCTTGGTCCAGGCCTTGATATGTCCACACGATGTTTCAATCGCTTCGTATTGCGTCGACATGACACTTTCCCCTCGACGAGGGGCCTTTCTGGTTTTGGCGATAAAGCGAGGCGAATATGGGAGGGGCCGTGTTGGGGGCACGACCCCTCCCTTCTCATGTCCTGACCGCCGGGTGTGGGGGGAGAGGCGATCAGAACAAAAAAACCCTCCTCAAGCAGCGCTTGGGAGGGCGGGTCACCGGGACTGTGGGGGAACAGTCTACCGAGTGAGCGCGGTACCCTCCGCGTGCGCGAACTCATTCAGCCAGGTCGGCTGAATAAAGAGGCGATATGTCGTCTGCACTACGCGCATCTTTGTCTCGGGTTCAGCGCCCACGCGGGGCGTTCGGTTAATAGGAAACCCGCTTATGAATGAGCATATTCAAGGCGGCAAGTATAAAATTTGACCTGTGGCATCGAAAATCGCGTCTGTGGCGAATTTAACACATGGTGGCGTTATCACAGGTGAATTGGGGGCTGAAAGTGTGTTGCAGGTGCAACGGGGCGGGTGGCGAAGTTTCCTTGGTTCTCGTGTCGCCTATCTCGAATAGAGGCGTGTGCCCCTGTATTCTCCAATCACGCTCCGAAGATCGTTCAAGCTCAGGGCTTTCTCTCAAACAATGTCGAGTATTGCTCATTGTTGAGGAATAGTATCTTCCCAAGAACCAGGGCAGCGATGAAGAACATGACCCAGACTAGAACTAAGGTCTCGCCGGAGTACCCAACGCGTTCGAAGATCAACCCGAAACCAAACGCAGACCCAACGAGTACAAAATAGGCCAAAAGTGCGGCGGCAAATCGGCCTTTCGCAGACGCGCATCGGCGCGCAGTCCTGGCAATGGAGATGTAGGCACGAACAATGCCAAGGAAAATGAACGTCGACAGGACTACGACGACAATTTGAGCGGGCACCTTCTCCTCCGAAGCTCCGGATTGAATGACCAACCGTGGATACCAGGGGACCTAAAACTAACGCCAATCTGTCCGTATGTTCCACCGAATACTTGCCTAATTCCCCAGGCCTCGTGCCGAGGTGGCGGCACAGCAGCGCAGCTCTCTACCGTATGCGAGGCCCCGCAATGAATGCGGGGGAAGTGTGTTGGTGAGAAGTTTGGCGCCTGAAGACCAACCCACTCCCACAACCCCCACGCTTGACGCTTTGCCCCATCCCCTCTACCTCGCGATGTTTTCCGCAATGCAACAATAGAAAGACCGATCCCATGTCCACCGATCTTGCCCAAAACGCTAAAGCCTGGCCGTTTGAACAAGCGCGCCTGCTGAAAAAGCGGCTGGACAAGCTGGGTCGAAAATCCGGGCCGGTCGTGTTCGAGACCGGCTATGGGCCGTCGGGCCTTCCGCACATGGGAACCTTTGGCGAGGTGGTGCGTACCTCCATGGTTCGCCGGGCGTTTGAAGAGCTGACGGGCGGGGCCTATGAGACGCATCTGATCTGTGTCTCGGACGATATGGATGGCATGCGCAAGGTGCCGGACAATCTGCCCCAGCAGGAGATGCTGTCGGAATACCTGCAGATGCCGCTGACCGTGGTGCCGGACCCGTACGGCACGCATGAGAGTTTCGGCCATCACATGAATGCGCGCCTGCGCGCCTTCCTCGACAGTTTCGGCTTCTTCTATGAGTTCAAGTCGGCGACCGAGCTCTACAAGTCCGGTGCCTTTGACGCGATGCTGCTCAAGGCGGCGGAGAAGTATGAAGACATCATGAAAGTGATGCTCCCGACGCTGGGTGAGGAACGCCAGGCGACCTATTCGCCCTTCCTGCCGATCCACCCGGAAACCGGTCACGTGCTCTATGTGCCGATGAAGTCTGTCGATGCCAAGGCGGGCACGATCACCTTTGACGATGAAAACGGCCAGGAATTCACCGTTCCGGTCACCGGCGGGAATGTGAAGCTGCAGTGGAAGCCGGATTTTGGCATGCGCTGGGCGGCGCTGGGCGTTGATTTCGAGATGTTCGGCAAGGACCACCAGGCCAATGCGCCGATCTATTCGCGCATCTCCCGAATCCTGGGTGCCGAGCCGCCGACGCAGTTTGTCTACGAGCTGTTCCTGGATGAGAAGGGCGAGAAGATCTCCAAGTCCAAGGGCAATGGGCTGTCGGTCGAGGAATGGCTGAAATACGCCCCGCAGGAGAGCCTGAGCTACTATAATTTCGTCAAGCCGCGCCAGGCCAAGAAACTCTATTTCGACGTCATCCCGCGCGCCGTGGACGAATACATGCAGCATCTGGCGGCCTATGCCGGCCAGGATGAAGCCAAGCAGCTGGAAAACCCGTCCTGGCACATCCATGGCGGCAATCCGCCTGCGGAAGCCTCGCCGATCAATTTCGCCCTGATGCTGAACCTGGCCTCTGCCGCCAGCGCTCACAACACCGATGTGATGTGGGGCTTTATCGGTCGTTATGTTGACGGTGCCACGCCGCAGACCCACCCGCTGCTCGATCAGCTGGCCGGTTTTGCCGTGCAGTATTTCCAGGACTTCGTTGAGCCGGAGAAGAAATTCCGGGCGCCGACGGATATGGAACGTGCCGCGATGGAAGACCTGCTGTCGCGTTTCAAGGCGCTCGACGCCAATGAACGCGATGCCGAAGTGATCCAGACCGAAGTCTTCTCGGCCGGGAAATCACAGGAATTTGATAATCTTCGGGACTGGTTCAAAGCCCTCTACGAAGTACTTCTCGGGCAATCGCAGGGGCCGCGCTTCGGATCTTTCGCCGCAATCTACGGGATTTCGGAAACTATTTCGCTTATTGAGGCGGGCCTGGCTGGGGATTTGGCAGACGCCAACTGATCCGCAGTCCGGAGTGTAACGTGGTATCGGAGGCGCCGGGATGACCCGGCGTGTCCTCTTGATGCACAAGAGTGTGGGGCTGGTGTGCGCAAATTTCTGAACACCCGACTGGCAACTGCCATGGCGGGTAGCCTGCTTCTTATGACTGGCGCTCACGCCCAGACCGCAACGCCGGCCAGCGAGCCCGGCGTTGAAATCTATCTGCCCACGGCCTTTGCCGAATTCCTGCCGCAGAACGCCAACGACCTGGTGCGACGTCTGCCGGGATTCCAGGTCGATGAAGGCGATGATGTGCGCGGCCTGTCCGGTGCCCAGGGCAATGTGCTGATCAATGGTCGCCGCCCACCGACCCGCTCCGGATCCATCGGCACCCGCCTGAGTACTCTGCGTGTCGAAGATGTCGAGCGCCTGGAGCTCATCGAGGCCGGTGCCCGCGACATCGACATGCAGGGTTATCCGCTGCTCCTGAATATCGTCCTGCGCGACCAGACCGACCGGCGCATCAATGGTCGCATGGAGATCGAGCCGCGCGAGGATGGCGGCGATGAAGTGCAGCTGGCCTTTGGTGGCTCGATGACCGGTGGCGGCATCGATCTGGAAGGCAATTTCGAGCTCTATGACGAAGCGCTGATCGCCTATGAGGACGTGCGCTCGTCGACAGCAGATGCGCCGACCGCGCGACTGTCCACCGACCGCAATACTACGATGTCGCGCCGCGATGCGCAGGGCTCTGCGACCCTCCCCCTGTCAGGCGGGCGCAGTCTCGTGCTGTCCGGAGCGTATGACAGCTATGCCAATTCCCAGCGCCCGACAGCCGAGGAAGTCGCCTCCGGCGCTGCGCTGCAGGAGACTAATGAATTCGAGAATGCGGACACCAGTTTCGGTCTCGAATACACCGCCCCTTTCCGGGGCAATATGGATCTGCATGCCATGCTCACCCGGACAGATGGCGAGCAGGAAAGTTCTGCCAGCCTGACCGAAATGGGTACGGTCAATCGTTCGACATCCGGTGAAGAAACGTCCGAGACGGCCACGCGTGCAACGCTGCGCTGGCGCATGGGCGAGACCTGGGCCATCGAGGCCGGTGGGACCTGGGCGCACAATACGCTGGATGGTTCATCCGCCGCTAGCATTGACGGCGTCGTGCAGGACATCGACGGCTCGACCGCGTCGGTCGAGGAGACGCGCGCTGCGGCGCTGGCCGTGGCCAGCTGGACGCCGCGCGCCGACCTGACCGCCAATTTCGGCGGTCGTGTGGAACAATTCTCGCTGAATTCCTCTAATTCGCCGGGCGAACTGACCCTGACGGATGTCATTCCACGGGCAGACATGACCTGGACGCTCGACAATGGCTGGGTGCTGCGCGTGTCGGGCGAGCGGGAGGTTGGTCAGCTGGACCTGGACCTCTTCCTGGCCGAGACCAATCTGGATAATGCGTTGAACACCGCCGGTGCGGCCACGCTGGAGCCGGAACGGGCCTGGGTGTACCGGGTGGAGCTGGAGCGCCGCTTCGGCGAGCGCAATCTGCTGCGTGTGCTGGGCGAACGCCGTGAAGTCGACAATCCGATCTCCCGTGTCCTGACCCTTGATGGTGATGTGACCCCGGCCAATATCGGGCCGGAAACCATTGATACGCTGGAAGGCGTGTTCGAGATGGATTTCGGCCAGTTCGGCATTCCAGGGCTGTTTGTCGACGGTATCGCAGTATTGCGTGATTCCGAGCGCATCGACCCGCTGCAGGGCTTTGTGCGCCAAACCTCCGGCCTTGCCGAATACACCGTCGAGATCGGTGTTCGCCAGGAGTTTGCCGGTGGCAAGTTCATCCTGGGCATGGAGCTGGAGCAGGACGCGCCGTCAACGCACTACTGGCTGACCCAGATCCGGCATGAAGATCGCGGGCTGGAGGCGCGGATCAATGGTGAGTGGCGCCATTCTGACACCTGGCGGACCGGCTTCTGGACGCGCTTGCCCGAGAGCATTCGCGAGGAGCGTCAGATCTTCGACGGGGTGCGCACACCGGGTGATGATCCGGTGCTGGAGAATATCATCGAGCGGGAAAATGGGGCCTTTGTCTCGCTGTGGACCGAGTTCGAGATGCGCGAGGAAGTCTTCCTGCGCCTGAATGTCCGCACGGGTCGTGACCGTGAGGCCACGACGCTGGTCAATGCGATCGATGGCAGCCCGTTGGATAGTGCCAGTGTGGATGTCGACAACGTGCCCAGCTTCAATCTCCGCCTGCGCTGGAACCGCTAGGACATTTACCAAGTAAAAAATAATTGACACAAGGTCGACGATTTCTTACATCTGTGAATGTAAAAAATATCGGACACCTTGTGGAGAGTTTTTGACATGAGTTTTTACGAGCGCATCAATACGGCCGGTCTCGTGACCAGCCTGATCGTTCTGGCCTGGTACGGTCTGCAGGTGGTTCCGCAGATGGGCACGGCGCCGGTTTCCGAGATTGCCTATACGGGCCCGATGATCATCGCTGTTGTTGTCGGTGTGATCCTGTCCGTGATCACGGCGGTGCTTGTCAGCATTGGCTCCGCCATCTGGTTGACCGTCAAGGAAGGCAAGGATGCGGTGGATGCCGAGTTCGGCAATGAAGACGAGCGCGACAAGCATATCGGCCGCTTGGGCGATGCCATTGGCGGGCATGTTCTGTCGGTGGCGGTGATCCTGGCGCTGGCCCTGATCTGGATGGAATTCGAGACGTTCTGGGTTGCCAACGGCCTGTTCGTGGGGGCCTGGCTGAGCGCGGCCATTGGCACTGTGGTCAAGCTGTTTGCCTATCGCGGGGCGTTCTGATGAGCAAGCCGACCAAGATCACGAACGAGATCCGCCGTCTGCGCTTTGATGCGGATGAGATGACCCAGGCCGAGCTGGCCAAGCGCATCGGTGTCACCCGTCAGACCGCGCTGGCGATCGAGCAGGGGCGCTATTCGCCCTCGCTGGAGGTTGCCTTCAAGATTGCCAATGTCTTTAACGTGCCGCTGGAGCAGGTGTTTCAATACCCCGAGGGCGATGACTGACTTTCATCGGTACATCGATATCCGGTTGCAGCGTGATGCGCATGACCGGCAGGGGATGCCGATGCCCGGCAAACTGGAAGCGCAGATCACGCAACAGGACGGCCAGGACAATCGCCATTTCCATCATCGCGAAACGGGCGCCGATACACACACGCGGGCCGATGCCAAAGGGCAGATAGGCAAAGCGGTTGATGGTCTCGCCCGCTTCACCGAGACAACGTTGCGGGCGGAAATCATCCGCTTCCGGCCAGAGATCGCGGTGGCGATGTAACAACCAGGTCGAGACCAGCACGTCGGTCTTGGCCGGGATGGGGACGCCGCCCACAACATCATCATTGATCGAGGACCGGGCCAGGACCGGGGCCGAGGGGTAGAGGCGCAGGCTCTCCTTGATCACCGCCATGGTCCAGGGCAAGGCGTCCATCCACGTTTCCGGTGCGCTACGATCCAGCTCCGCCGTATCCAGTTCCTGTTCAACCTCTGCGAGGATGTCTGGCGACTGGGACAGGAGATACAGTGTCCAGGTCAGCGTGCGCGCGGTGGTTTCATGGCCTGCAGCGAGGAAGGTCAGCAGGTTGTCGACAACCGCTGTATCGTCCAGGCCGGCGCCCAGCAGCAGATCAAGGAAGTCCGCCGGCCGCCCGGCCTGTTCGGGCAGGGGCTGGCTGCGGCGCAGCGCGGCAAGTTCGCCCACCTGTTCACGCAGATCCCGGATCACCCGGTTGGATGCGCCGTGACCGATGCGAGGGACCCAGCCCGGCATGTGCAGCAGATCGAAGAGGTGGGGAATGCCGCTGATCTCGATCAGATCGCAAATCCCCTTGTTAAAGCGGGCCTTGTCCAGGGCTTCATCGCCGGAGAACAGGGTTTCAATCAGCACGTTCAGGGTCAGGTTGACCATGGCATCGGTGGCGGAGATGACCCGGCCATCTACCGCCAGAAACGAATCCCGCGCCGCCTCGCAAACCTTCAGGATCTGTGGCGCGAAAGCATTGACCTTGCGCGGTGTGAAGACAGGAGAGACCGCCTTGCGGGCCGTTTTCCAGATCTCGCCCTCGGCGGTCAGCAGGCCATCGCGCAGGAAGGGGCGCAGGACGGCCTGGCGCATCGGATTCATGCGATAGTTCGCGACATTGCCGATGAAGCAGTGCTGGATCGCGTCCGGGTCATTGATGATCAGGGAGGAGCGGCCGAGAAAACGGAAGGGCGCCACGTTCAGATGGAAATGGTGCTCGCCCCAAACCTCCATCGGATTGCGGCTCATGGCCCGGAAATAGGTCCAGTAATCACCCGGCATCAGGCGACCGGCTCCGCTGTAGCGGGCCAGGGACGGCATGGGCGGTTTGAAGACCGTGTTCATGAGCGGGTAGCCTTTCAATGCTCGTCTACCGCGCGAATTAGATTGATGCGATGGCGCGAAAAGTCGCGGTCTGGCCTTAACGCCTCGCTCGCTTTGGACTAGCGTTTGACCATGCGAAGCTTGATTGCCCTTTTGATGATGTGCCTCGTGACCCTGCCTGCCCAGGCAGACATGGCGGAAGCGCGGCAGGCCTATACGGAAGGCCGCTGGCAGGAGGCTGCCCGGCTGGCCCAGCTGGCGGGTGGGGCCGACGGATACGCCTACGCAGCCGGTGCCTTGCTGGCCCAGCTGATGGTCGAACCCGGGCATCCCGAACGTCCGGAACTTGCGCGGCGCGCGGCCCGCCTCGCAGAGTATGCCTATCGCCTCGATGAGGAACATCCCGACGCCCGTCTGCGCCTTGCTGGAGCGCTGGGATATCGAGGCCGTTTCATGAACGGCATGCGCGCCTATGTCGGGCGCATTCCCCAAAGGGGGCGGCGTCTGCTGGAGAGCCTGGTCGAGGAAAACCCCAATGACCCCTGGGCTGTCGGGATGCTGGGGGCCTGGCATCTCGAGGTCGCGCGGCGCGGTGGCGATCGCGGCATGAGCGTGCTCGATGCGTCGATAGATGCCGGTATTGGCTTTTATACCAATGCGATCGCCCTTGATCCGCACAATCCGGCACCGCGCTATTTCTTCGCGCTCGCGCTTCTGGCCCTGGACGATCCGGCCTATTACGACATGGCACGCCAGCAAGTGGCGCTGTGCCTGCAGATACCGGCCCGGGACGCCTTTGAAGCGGCAGTGCAGGTCGATGCGGCGCAATTGTCAGAACTGATCGATGATCGAGACGCGGCCACGCTGTGGGCTGATGCGCGCATGCGCTACTGACTGACCCACATGATCCGCGACATCCAGCGGATATCCTGAAGCGTGACGATCCGCTCGTCCGGCTTGCCATCAAGCGGGGCGAGGCGCAGCTCCTGCGCGTTGCGGCCGAGAAAAGTCCAGGCGCTGATCTGGCCATTATTGCGTTCCAGCACAACGCGATCCCCGGGCTGGATATCACTTTGCGGACTGACCACCAGCGTATCGCCGGAACGATAGACAGGGGCGAGGTCCTGATTGCCCAGCGTCAGGGAATAGGCATCGCTCAGCATCAGTCCCGGGAAGGGTTTCAGCTGCCAGTTCTCGCCGCGAGGCAGGCCGCCGCTCGAAAAGCAAGCCGCGCCAGCGCGATCCTGCATTTCCAGGCGTGGCAGAACGGACCGGCCGTTTCGATCCAGCACCAGTGCGGCGAAACTCTCGAAGTCCAGATTTGCTGCACTGAGTGCCTTGGTCAGACTCTCCGTTGACGGCCAGCGGGGTTTGCTACCGTCTGCGGAGACGCGTTTGGACGGGTTGAACGTGGTCGCATCCAGCCCGGCGCGCCGGGCGAGTCCTGAGGGGCTGGTTTGTGCGTGAGCGGCGAGTAGATCGATCCCCCGCCAGATCTGGGCGTGAGTGAACATTTGGCAGTCCTTGGTTGCACAACGCTATAGGAAAACATGTACAGGCGCGAGTCAGGCTTGCGCCAGACAAGGAGCGGGGCTAGGCCTGCCGCCATGACGGACAAGATTGCATACCGACTCGCAACACCCGAGCGCTGGGCCGAGGTCATGGCGGCTGGTGTTTTCGAAGGTGACCCCCACGACATCGCTGATGGATTCATCCATCTTTCGGCCGCTGCCCAGGTCGAGGGAACATTGCTCAAGCACTATAACCAGCATGAACGCCTGGTCCTGGCCGAGATTGATCTGGAACAGCTGGGCGAGACTGTGAAGTGGGAAGTCTCGCGCGGCGGCGATCTGTTCCCGCACGTCTACGGGACGATCCCGGCCAGCGCCGTCAAGGGTGTGCGCCTGATCGGTCGCAATGAAGAGGGCGGCTGGATCATGCCGAACGACCTGGAGGGCAGCCGTTGATCCACGATATTGCCACCCGCCTGTTGCATGCCTTCGACCCGGAAAAAGCGCACCGCCTGTCCATCATGGGATTGAAATACGGCTTTGGTCCGCGCCAGTTGCGTCAGGATGACCAGGTTCTGGCGACCGAGCTTGCGGGGCTGAAACTGTCCAACCCGCTGGGGCTTGCCGCGGGTTATGACAAGAATGGCGACGTGCCCGACGCCTTGCTGGCCATGGGCTTTGGTTTTGTCGAGCTGGGCGCGGTGACGCCGCGTGGCCAGGACGGCAAGCCCAAGCCCCGTATCTTCCGTTTGCCCGAGGACGAGGCGGTCATCAATCGCATGGGCTTTCCCAATCTGGGGCTGGAGAATTTCGCGCGGAACCTGCGCGCCCGCGCCCAGCGCGGTGGCATTGTCGGAGTCAATCTGGGTGCCAATCTGGATAGCGAGGACCGGGTTGCCGATTATGTGACCTGTCTGGACGCGCTGAAGGATGATGCTCAATTCTTCACCGTCAATATTTCGTCACCCAATACGCCGGGGCTGCGCGACATGCAGTCCAAACAGACCCTGGTCGAGCTGATCTCCCGCGTGGTCGAAGTGCGAGGCAAGGCGCCGCTCTTCCTCAAGATCGCACCGGATATCGCCGATGAGGAAGTGGCCGATATCATCGATGTGGTGACCACCTACAAGATGGACGGGCTGATCGTGTCCAATACGACGCTCGCCCGCCCGGACACATTGCGCAGCGAGCTGGCCGAGGAAATGGGCGGCCTGTCGGGCCCGCCGGTATTCGAACGATCCACCGAACTGGTCCGGGCATTCCGCAATGCGGCGGGGCCGGATCTCAATATTATCGGTGTCGGAGGTGTCCGGGACGCTGATACGGCCTATGCCAAGATCCGCGCTGGCGCCAATGCGATCCAGCTCTACACGGCACTGGTCTATGAAGGTCCCAGCCTGATTGGCCGGATCAAGACCGGCCTGGCTGAGCGGCTCTATTCAGACGGTTTTGCCTCTGTTTCCGAAGCGGTCGGCGCAGAGTAGAGGCGTCGTTCAAGCGCCGGATAGGCCGCCGCCAGCGTGGCTCCGCGGGCGACATAGAAAATCAGGAATGCCGCCCAGACCCCATGGTTTCCATAAGCTGGAGCCAGGAGGAAATCTGCTGCGAGATAGACGGCAACGGCGGCCAGTCCGGCATTGCGCAGGATCTTCCCGCTGGTCGTGCCGATGAAAACGCCGTCCATCAGCCAGGCGCCCGCGCCCAGGAAGGGAATGATGGCGCACCAGGGAAGATAGGTGATCGCGGCCTGGCGCGCGGCTTCATCCTCGATCACCAGTCCCAGTGCGGCTTCGCCGAACAGGAAGGTCAGAACCGCAAAAATGGCGCCGCACGCCAGCATCGGCTCGCCAGTCATGCGGATTGCGCGCCGCAGGGCATCCCTGGACTTGCGTCCGAATGCTCGGCCCGCCTCGGTTTCGGCAACGAAGGCGAAGGCGTCCAGGACGAAGGCCCACAGGGTGATGACCTGTAACAGGACGTGATTGCCGGCAAGCGCGGATGTGCCCTGCCGGGCGCCGGCATTGGCGAACCATGTAAAGCCGATGACCAGCGACCAGGTGCGGATCATCAGGTTGACGTTGACGTGGAACATCTCCTTGAGAGCATGTGCGTCGAGCAGTTTTGCCCGGTCGAGGACCTGGTCGGCCCAGCCTTTTTGCTGGCGAATGGCATGCAGGGCAAAGCCGATGGCCACGATGGCTGCCATCCATTCTGCGATGGCCGTGGCCGCGCCAACCCCGCCGGGCCCCATGCCCAGGCCGAGCACAAACCAGAAATCCAGCACGATATTCGTGCCGGAGAACACGGCGTAGATGGCCAGTGTCGCCTGATTGCGGCCCAGCCCGATCAGCCAGCCGGAAATGGCAAAGCCTGCAAGCGCTGCCGGGGCACCCCAGGCGCGCGCCAGAAGATAGGCGGCGCCCTTGTCTTCAACCGTTTCCGTGCCCTGCAGGATAGCAAAACCTGCCCAGGAAATCGGGTGCCGGAACATCCAGACCAACAGGCCCAGAACGATGGCGACCAGGGTCGCGCGCAACAGGATGCGCTGGACCTCGGCAAGCCTACCGGCACCGTCGGCCTGTGCCGTCATCCCGGTGGTTCCCATGCGCAGGAAATAGAAACTCCAGTAGAAGACGGAGAAGATCGCACCGCCCAGGGCCACGCCGCCCAGATCCGATCCGTCGCCGGACAGGCCGAGCACGAATGTGTCGATTACACCGGCCAGCGGCACGGTGGCATTGGCGAAAATGAGGGGCCAGGCCCGTGCGAGCACGGCCTTGCGGGTGAGGGGCTGTTCCATGCCCGGCAGCTAGCCGGGAGCCGTCCTGCATATCAAGCGTTTAATCCGTGGAGCAGACGCCGTCGCGACAGGTCTGCCGCGGACGATAGGGGGCCAGAAACCGATAGATGGCGTCGAGTGGCTTGCGGATAATCCACGGGCGCAGCAGCGTCGCCAGCATATGCCAGCGTGGCAGGCGCTCCCAGATGGCAATGAAGGCATCCACGCCGGTGACGACCGTATTGTCCGGCAGGCGCACATGCAGGGCTGCCAGCGCGGCGTCACGGTCGATATCCTCCGACAGGTCGGGTGCGTTGCAATCGGACAGGACAATCTTCTCCGGTCCGAACTTGGCATAATGGCGCATCTCCCGTCGGCACAGCGGGCAGAGGGCGTCGTAATAGGCGATGACTGGACCGTCGGTTTTCATATCGCCAATCTAGGGCGCGGATTGACCGACGGAAAGTGACAGGCCGTCGCACCTCAGGCCGGGCTGTTCTCGCGCTTCGGAGTGATCAGAAAATGTCCGTGCAGGGTTGCAACCGGAGCGCCCCGGCGTCCCTGCCAGGCCTCGACCCGGACATTGGCGACGCGGCGCCCGCTGCGGGCGACCTGTGCGCGCGCAAAAACATCGGCCGCGCGGGCGGGGCGTAGATAGTCGATCGCGATATCAATCGGTTTGGGCAGGCGGTCGAGTGGCTGTGCAACGATTAGCGATCCGGTGGCAACGATCTCAAGGAAGGCGCCGACAGCGCCGCCGTGCAGGGCGGGGATGAGCGGGTTTCCGACCAGATCGTCCCGGAATGGCAGGCAGCCCGTCAGCTCGTCTCCGCGATGATCGAACTCCACCCCCAGTCCGGAGACATAGGGAGCGTCGAGCAGCGTCTTGATCAGGGTCTCGCTCATGCCAGATCCCCTTCGCGCAGGGCCCGCTGGGCGCGTTCCTGCGCCGCCTTGGACGCATTGGTGATCATGAAGGCGGCCTGGGCGAGTGCGACCGGTTCATCGGTATTGCCATCATGAGCGGTGGCGCGCACGAAGCAGACCAGACCGCGCGAGCGCAGGCTGACGGCCTCCGCGATGATGTCCTGGCCGGGTTCCGCCGGGCGCATGTAGTCGATGCGCAGATCCAGCGTTGCCGGTGCGTCTTCCCCGCCAAACCCCGTGAAGGCTGCCAGACCGCAAACATGATCCAGCAGGGCCGTGACCGCGCCACCATGTATGACGCCGGTTTCCGGATCACCGACCAGGTCCTCGCGATAGGGCAGGCGCATGCGCGCATCCCCTTCACCGACGCTGTCCACCTTGAAGCCCAGGGCGACGGCGTGCGGCGATCCATCCACCAGCAGGCTGGCAAGGTCATTGAGGAATTTCTGGCGTTCTGGGGTCATGATGTGAAAAGGGGCTCCGAGTGGAGCCCCAAATTCAAGCAATCCGGTTGGCGGATCAAGTTGCTAGTCGCGGCGCATGGCCCCGAGCACGCGCATGAACAGCCAGATCGGTACGACCAGGACCGCGCCGAGCAGCAGATACTCAACCGCATGTCCAGCGCTGTTCACGATCGCGCTGACCACGCTGGCCCAGCTCTCGACCAGCGTGCCGAAGAAATCGACCCACAGGCGCCGCGGGTCGACATTGAAGGCCGCCAGCAGCAGGCCCACCAGGACACACAGGAAGAGAAGGCGCAGAAGGTCATTCGGCGTGAAACGGAACAATCGCTGCAGGAAGCCGCCATCATCCGTTTGCGAGGATGCCGGGCTGGTATCGCGTTCAGTACTCATGCGCTCACTCTATCCTCAAATTGGGCACAAAGAGGGCAATGTCAGCCCTCACGGCTCACATTGACCTGGTGCGGGTACGGGATGGAGATGCCGCCCTTGTCGAAGGCTTCCTTGACATTCTTCATCGCGTCGAAATGCACACCCCAGTAATCACCGGAATTACACCAGACACGGGTCACGATATCCACGGAAGATCCGCTATGCGCCATGACCGCCGTGAACACGGCCGGGTCCTTGTGAACACGTTCGTCCGCGCCCAGCGTGTCCTGGATGATCTTCATCGCCTTGTCGATGTCATCGGAATAATCGATCGAGAAGGTGAAATCGACGCGGCGCGTGTCATTGGCGGAATAGTTGGTGATAACGTCACCCCAGGCCGCGCCGTTGGGGACGATGACCTTCTTGTTGTCGCCGGTCGCCAGCTCGGTGGTGAAGAGAGTGATGTCTTTAACAGATCCGGCCTGGCCCGCGACTTCAACAAAATCGCCCAGCTTGTAGGGGCGGAAGAGGATAATCATGACACCGGCCGCCAGGTTGGAGAGGGTTCCCTGCAGGGCGAGACCAATGGCGAGGGTTGCGGCACCCAGGGCTGCAACAAGACTGGTCGTTTCGACGCCGAAACGGTTGAGTACGGCGATGACGACGATCGCCATGATGCCGTAATAGGCGAGGGATGCGAAGAAACCGCCCAGCGTATCATCGATCCTGTCGCTCTTGACGGCGGCGTTGCGCACCGTCTTGCGGACGCCACCCGCCACCATCATGCCGATGATGAGGATCGCGGCCGCAAGTGCCAGGCTGGTGCCGGCATCAATGCCGCGTTCCACGAGAGAGGAAAAATTGTCGCTGGACATAAATTCTTGCGGGTCCATGGGGGCTCCTTTGTGATTGGGGGCGGAACTAGCACTCTACAATCTCGGGGGGAAACTAAAATATATCACTCGCTCGTGCGGCTATCAGGCTGAATCCCGGACGATGATGATTTTTTGCCAGATCTTGGCGGACATGTTCGAGGTCAACGTCTCGATATCATTGACGGCGGCGATGACCACCGGATCGCGTGAACTCTGCGCGTAGAGAGCAGCGATTTTTCCAGCTAGGCTGAGAAGCTCGGCGCAATAATCCAGATAGCGCGAAAGTTCGAAGTCCGACATTTCCCGCGTCGGAGACGACGCCGTACGCGGTCCCAGCTTGAGCACGGCGGTCGGGTCCTTCGTCAACTGGTGCATGTCGATGATGTGCGCGATGGAGCGCAATTCATGCAGGTCATCAAGGGCGAGGCTTCGTTTCAGCCGTTCCTCGATCCGCGACAGTGTAAAGATGGCAACAGCCGCCAGGATGACGATATTCAGTCCGGCTTCCACGCCTTCGAATATGTTGAAGATATCAAAGCCATCACCATCGACGCCGATGGCCGAGAACAGCCAGTATCCCATATAGGCCAGCGATATCACGGCACCGATAATGGCCGCTGCCGTGCCCATGCGCAAAAGGATATAGGGCCTGGCCAGGCGTTCGGAACGACGGCGGTCGCGCTTGCCGAGGTCGATGACTTCGGTGACGACATTATTCAGGCTGGCATCGGGAAAGCGTTCCCGCACCCGGTCCGCGAGGCGTTCCAGTGTCTCAATAATATGAGCCGAATTCAGCGACTTGAATGGCACGATTTCCCCCTGTCGACGGGAGAATGCCTCGACCGCTGTTTGATGTCACCCGTTAACTCGCGGTAGAGGCGACGACTGCGCTCGAGCTGGCTGCTGTGATCGCGGCCACCATGGCGGCCTGGGCGGCGAGGATAGCGGCCAGGTCGGATGCCGCACCCACCGGACTGCTGTCGCCCATCTGCATCTGGGCGAGGCGCATGGCGATTTTCGGAGCGGCGGTCCCGGAGACGCGTGGACGCATCTCCTTCAGTGTCTCGAAACTGCGGACCAGGGCGTCCGCCATGCCGGAGCCGTCACCTTGCGCTGCCAGGACAGCGATGCCGGTCTTGCCAACACCGTGGCGCAGCGCAGAGCGACCGCGAACCGCCAGGTTCAGGCTGGTCCAGGCCGCAGCAATATCGCCATAATCGGCATCCAGCAGGGCAACCTCATAGGCGGCCGCATCTGCATGTGACTTGGGTATGCCAGCCGAGCGCAGGGCCTCGCGGGTCCGGTCCAGCCGGATCGCACACTCGTCCGGGGTCTCTCCCAGCGCGGTGAACGCACCAGCCAGGATTTCCTCGCGCATGGGTTCGCGCCGCCACCAGGGGGCCGCGATGGCATCGAGATTATCGTAGAAATGGTCGGCCTGATGGGCATGGCCGCCTGCGGCGACCAGCGCCAGTGCGGCACAGGAGTCGCCTTGTGAGAGATGGCGGCTGCCGCGCGCCTTGCGGCGGTCTTTCAGGGCCTTGCGTACGTCAAAGAAATGCTTGGCGCTGCGCCCTGCGGTGACGAGGGCAGCGGCGAAAACCAGGCGCATGGAGCGGGCCGGAGAGCGCCAGGCGCCCAGCCCCTCATTGAGCTGGTCGCGGGTTTCGAACACCCTCTCGATCAGCGTTTCGATGTCCTGTTCGGAATTCAGGGAAGAGAGTGCAGCGAAGCGCGCATACATGCGATCACTCTTGGGCGCGCGCGCCAGATAGGCCTCATCCAGCGATTTGAAGCGCTCGATTACCGCATGTACCATTGATTATCCCTCGCACTGTCCCGAAGCGTGCATAGTGTCGCACCGCCGCTTGCGCGGGCAGAGGGACAGTTTTTTTGATCGTCCCCCCACGCCGGATTTGCGGATCGGGATTGCCCGCGCCGTCAGGAAGACTAAGGATGAGGTATGGTCTCGCCCGAGCTTCCCGCACCCATTCTGGACTGGTTTACCCGTCGTGGCTGGCAGCCGCGCACGCACCAGCTTGCCATGCTTGAACGGGCACGCGCTGCACAGCATGCCCTGCTGATCGCACCGACAGGCGGGGGCAAGACGCTGGGTGGTTTTCTGCCCAGCCTGGTGGAACTGCATGACAGTCTGGGCGAGGACGCTGGCAATCCGCGCCGCGCTCATGCCCTGCACACGCTGTACATATCGCCGCTCAAGGCGCTGTCGGTCGATGTGGCGCGCAATCTCATCGAACCCGTAGAGGAAATGGGCCTGGGTCTGCGCATTGAAACGCGCACGGGCGATACCTCGTCGTCCAAGCGCCAGCGCCAGCGCGCCCATCCGCCTGACATTCTGTTGACCACACCGGAACAATTGGCGCTGTTCTGTGCGACCCCCAACGCGCGGGCTTTTCTGGGCGATGTGAAGCGGATCATCATCGACGAGATCCATGCGCTGGCCCCGCAGAAACGCGGAGATCTGCTCAGCCTGGGACTGGCGGCGCTGACGCAATGGGCTCCGAACGCCCAGCGGGTCGGCCTGTCCGCAACCGTCGCGGACGAGCAGGGGCTGGCCCGCTGGCTCGTCCCGCAGATGGACCGCGAGAACGGCTGTTTCGCCGCCATCGTGCGGGGTGCGGCCGGCGCTCGACCGGATGTTGATATTCTCGATCCGCAGGACCGCATTCCCTGGGCCGGTCATTCCGGCCGTCATGCCCTCGGCGATGTCTACGCCCGCATACGCGAGGCCAATATGACGCTGGTTTTCGTCAATACTCGGTCCCAGGCCGAGATGACCTTCCAGGGGCTGTGGCATCTCAATTCCGAGAACTTGCCGATCGCCCTTCACCATGGCTCCCTGGCGCCCGAACAACGCCGCAAGGTGGAAGCCGCGATGGCACGCGGCGCGCTCAAGGCTGTGGTGTGTACCTCGACACTGGACCTTGGCATTGACTGGGGGGATGTCGACCTGGTCATCCAGATGGGCGCGCCCAAAGGGTCTTCTCGGCTGATCCAGCGTCTTGGCCGCGCCAACCACCGACTGGATGAGCCCTCACGCGCCGTGCTTGCCCCGACCAACCGGTTTGAACATCTCGAATGCCAGGCGGCCCGTGATGCGGTCGCCGCCAATGCGTTGGACGGTGAACCACTGGCCGCCGGTGCGCTCGATGTGCTGGCCCAGCACTTGATGGGGCGAGCCTGCGGCGAGGCTGTCGGTACGGCTCATCTCTTCGATGAAGTGCGTCTTGCGGCGCCCTATGCCGAACTTGAGCGCGATACGTTTGACCAGGTTTTCGAATTCGCGGCGACAGGTGGTTATGCGCTGCAATCCTATGACCGGTTCCGCCGCATGGTTCAGGCCAAGGATGGGTTGTGGCGTGCGCGCACCCCGCAAATTGCCCAGCGGCACAGGATGAATGTCGGTACGATCGTCGAGGCACCAATGCTGGAGGTCGTGGTCTCCTCTCGCGGGCGCGGCGGTCGCAAGCTCGGGCAGATCGAGGAATGGTTCGTGGAGCAATTGGTGCCCGGCGACACCTTCCTGTTCGCGGGTCAGGTCCTGAAATTCGAAGGGCTGGAGGAAATGGCGGCGCGGGTGACGCGAAGCTCTGATCCAGAGCCCAAAATCCCCTCCTACCAGGGCGGGAAATTTCCGCTTTCGACCTATCTGGCCGAGCGGGTGAGGGACATGGTTCAGGATCCGGACAACTGGAGCCAACTGCCGGCGCAGGTCCAGGAATGGCTGCAGATCCAGCAGCAGAAGTCCGAACTGCCGCGGGCCGATGGCTTGCTGGTCGAGACCTTTCCGCGCGACGGGAAATTCTATCTCGTTTGTTACCCCTTCGAGGGACGCCTGGCGCACCAGACGCTGGGCATGTTGCTGACGCGGCGGCTGGAGCGGATGCGGATGCGACCCATGGGCTTCGTTGCCAATGAATATGCGCTTTCGGTCTGGGGGCTGCGGGATATGTCCGCGCTCGACCTGGAGACGCTGTTCTCCGAGGATATGATGGGCGACGACCTCGATGCCTGGCTGGCAGAAAGTGATCTTATGAAGCGGACCTTTCGCAATTGCGCCGTTATCGCCGGGCTGATCGAGCGGCGTTTTCCGGGTCAGGAGAAAACCGGACGCCAGGTCACCTTCTCGACCGACCTGATCTATAACGTCCTGCGCGAGCACGAGCCCAACCATGTGTTGATGCAGGCGGCGTGGAATGATGCAGCGGCGGGCCTGCTCGACATCCGTCGTCTCGGCAAGGCACTCGAGCGCGTCCAGGGACGTATCCGGCATGTCGGGCTGGACCGGATCTCTCCACTCGCGGTACCGGTCATTCTGGAGATCGGCAAGGAGCCGGTTCATGGCGAGGCGCAGGAGAGCATCTTGGAGGATGCATCCGAGGATCTGATTGCAGAGGCGATGGCCTGATGAGTGGAGTGAACAGTATCCAGGACGTCGACAAATCCGCACAGCAATTGTCATTCGAACTGGCGGGGCACCGGCTGTTTGCCCACTGCTCAGGCGCGCTCTATTTGCCGGACTATGACACCCTGATCGTCTCGGACCTGCATTTTGAGAAAGGCTCGGCCTATGCTCGGTCCGGCCAGATGCTGCCCCCCTATGATACGCGCGAGACCTTGCGGCGGCTGGCCGCGGTGATCGCACATTTCGACCCGACCTGTGTTATCGCGCTGGGTGACAGTTTTCATGATCTCGATGCCGCCGGGCGCATGGCGAGCGCAGATCGCGAAACCTTGAAGGAGCTTGTGTCTCAGCGCGAGCGCTGGATCTGGATCGAGGGCAATCATGATCCCGAGCCACCAGAGGACCTGGGCGGGGAAGTATTGCATACGCTTGAGCTGGGGCGGCTGATCCTGCGCCACGAACCGGCCCAGGGTGAGGCTGTTGGCGAGATTTGCGGTCATCTGCACCCCTGCGCCAAGGTGCGCGGGCAGGGGCGGTCAGTGCGTCGTTTCGCTTTCGCAACGAACGGCAAGCGCCTGATAATGCCGGCATTTGGTGCCTATACGGGCGGGCTGAACGTCTGTGATCCGGCGATTGTGGAGGTGTTTGGAGCCGTGCCCAGCGTGCTCGTGCTGGGCCGGGAACGGGTCCATGCCATCGCGGCGCGCCAGCTGGTTCCCGACCGTCAGCGAGCCAGGACGAGATAACCCAGGCTGATGGCCAAATGGGCCAGGACAACCCCCGTCGTCAGGACCAGTCGGAGGCGGCCATACCAGACCGGCAGGTCCCGGCGTTCAACACTGCGCCGGTCCCAGATCAGCAATGCACCAAAGCACAGCGCCAGGAGACTCCAGGCGATCACGGGTTGGCCGGACCAGTGGATGAATACCGCCAGCAGGGCGACGAGGCTGGGGGCGATGGACAGGCCAAGCGCGCGCAGTCCCGGCGTGGCGTTGGACGCGATGCTCTCGCCCCAGCGAACACCCCCCAGAAAGGTGGCGATCAGGCCGGAATAGATTGTAAACAGCCACATCTCGGTGGCAGGTGAGCGCCCCTGGCTGGTGCTGATGACAAGCATCAGGACCGCCCCCCAGAAAGGGATCAGACCGGCCAGCCCCAGGATCAGGGCAGCGTTGGGAATGGGAGTGAAATCGCGAGCCATACCCGCGATCTAGGGCGCGGTACCGCAAGGGCAATCAGCGTCGACCAAACAGGGCAGCTGCGGCATAGCCTGCCAGCATGGCCAGGGCCACACAGAATAGTCCATAGATGATCGGTGCGCCGTGCGCGAACTCATAGACGACGCGCTCAATGCCGGCTTTTTCAACGCGCATGCTGGTGGAGCGGCGGGCAATCGGGCGGCCCTCGCGGAACAGGTAGACTTCCGCTGTGTAATTGCCCACCGGCGTTCGTGGCGGCAGCGCCAGCGTGGCGCGGAAGAGCCCGCCATCAAGCACCTCAACACCGCGCGGTGCTGCGGTATAGAGCGCGTTTCTGGCACCCGCCCGTTCAACAGCCGCAAAATAGGGTTCGAGATCCATGGTGGCTTGTGTCGCGGATTCGTCGAGCAATTGGGCCAGCCCGATGCGGTTTCGCACCAGCGCGTCCCGGGACGCGATTTCCTCGATCGGACGGGAGCTGGCGATGGAATAATAGGCGGGTACAGCGTCAAATTCCTGTGCCTGGGCGTTGACCCAGATCCCGAAGGAGCGCTGCTTTTGCATCACCCGCAAATCCTGGTCGGGCCCGCGAAGCACGACAACGATCTCGTCCTGTATGGTGAGGCCGCGTGTGGCGCCGTAGAGAATGAGCTCGGTCCCCGCGAAGTCTTCCCGGATTTCAACTGTTTCATGGGTCAGGGCCGCCATGATCTGCGGCGCTTCCTGGGGGACAGCCTGTTGGGTCAGGAGGCTTGCGAGCAGTGCGATGATCATCAGTGGCCGACCTCCCCGCCGCGCGGCAGGACAACGAACATGTCTGCCGGTGTGATCACTAGGTCCCAACCCAGTTTGAGGCACACGGCCAGCACCATGAAGGCCAGCAGGGCGCGCAACTCCTCGCCCTTCACATGGCGTCCGGCCCGGGCCCCGAATTGGGCCCCAACGACGCCGCCCACGGTCAGCAACATTGCCAGGACCACGTCGACGGTCTGGTTCTGGGCCGCTTGCAGGAAGGTCGTCAGCGCCGTCACGAACAGGATCTGGAACAGTGAGGTGCCGACCACCACACTGGTCGGCATGCGCAGGATGTAGATCATCGCCGGCACCATGACGAAACCGCCGCCGACCCCCATGATGGCCGCCAGGGTTCCGACGAAGAAACCGATCGCGATGGGTGGAATAACAGAGATGTAGAGGCCGGAGCGCGGGAAGCGCATCTTGAACGGCAGGGCATCGATCCATCCGCGTTTGCGGTGGCCGGTTCGACCGCCTTCGCGGCGCTGTTCGGGATGTCGGCGCCGCATGATGGCGCGCACGCTCTCGATCAGCATCAGCCCGCCAATAATGCCCAGAAAACTGACATAACTCAGAGAGATAATGAGATCGATCTGACCCAGTCCTCGCAGGAAGGAGAAGAGCTGAACCCCGAAGATCGAGCCGGCCGAGCCGCCGATCAGCAGCAAAAGGCCCATTTTCGGGTCGAGGGTTTTTCGTCGCCAGTGGGCCAGGGCGCCGGAGGCAGACGAGGCGACGATCTGGTTGGCTTCGGTCGATACGGCGACGGCGGGTGGAATGCCGATGAACATCAGCAGGGGCGTCATCAGGAAACCTCCGCCCACACCGAACATGCCGGACAGGAAACCCACGCCGGCTCCAAGTCCGAGCAAAAGGAAGATGTTTACGGAAATCTCGGCAATGGGCAGATAGATCTGCACCGCGGCCTCTAGTTCGCTACAGCCCGGGACAGGCGTTCCAGCAGAACGTCGTCCACATGGCCAGTCCGCGGCAGACCCTGATCGGCCTCAAAGGCCATGATCGCCTCGCGTGTGCGCTCGCCGATGGCGCCGTCAATCGGTCCGGGGCGATAGCCCAGCACAGACAGGAAGCCCTGCGCGCGTTCAATATCGGCGGCACTGGCGACCGGGGTGCGATCCCAGGCCTGGCCCTGGTAGATGCCATTGGCCTGCGCATCGATAGGGCGAGGTTGGAAGTTCGCCACGACCTGTCGGGCCTGGGTGAGGGCTTCCGGTTCCAGCAATTCTTCCAACGCGATCGCACGTTCGCGCGCAGTCGGATCGGATGAATTGGCGGAGATCATGTACCAAGCATAGGCATCTGCGAGGCTCAAGGGAACTCCCTGGCCGCTTTCGAACAGGAGCGCCAGGTTGAACTGGGAGTCGGACAGGCCCAGCAGCGCTGCCTCCTGGAACCAGCGGGCCGCCGTCTCGAATTCGCGAGGTGCGCCGGAACCGTAGTAATACATCACTGCCAGATTATGCATCGCCCGGCGATGGCCGGCATTGGCCGCGCGCTCGGTCCAGCGACGCGCCGCTTCCAGATCAATCTCCACGCCCTCGCCGGTCTCCAGCAGTTTGGCGTAGCGATACTGGGCCGCAGGTACGCCCTGTTCTGCAGCGCGGCGCAGCAGAATGGCCGCAGAGGCCACATCCCCGGCTTCCAGCTGGCGCATGCCGAGCTGATAGCGGGCAATCGGATTGCCGTCGGCTGCGGCGCTTTCAAGTGTCGTGGGTCCAGCGTCGCTGGATGCGGGCCCCGCAGCAGTGCTGGCCCGGTTTTCCGTGTCTGCGGCGGGCCGTGTCGGAGCTGCCGGTTCCCGGTCTGCCACGCGGTCCGCAGACGGTGTGATTGCGCCGGAACTGTCAGCGACCTGATTGCGCGGTGGTGTTGCCGGCACTGGTTCGGATTGAGCGGTCTCGGTCGGAGCGTCTTCGCTTGCTGCCGATTGCGGCGCAGCCGTCAGGCCAGCTTCGACCTGGGCGATGAAGGCGTTGTCCGAGCGCGTTTCCGCGATCGAGCGCTCGCCCTCTCCCTGGGTTGCGCCCAGGATCAAAATCGCACCGGCTCCGCCCAGTGCGATCAGCGCCATCACCGGGATGGCGATCAGGGTCGCACGGCTGAATTTGAGCGGCCGGTTCTCGCGCTCGTGCGGCGTATAGGCGGTTGCCCGGGTGGTCTCGCGAGCAGCGGCCAGGAAATCGGCATCCGCCGTTGCGCCGACCTTGGGGGTCGGGCGCGGCTGGATCGGAGCCGCCTTGGACTGGGGCTGCAGGATGGCCGCCTCAACATCGGCAACTGTTTGCGGCACAGGGGCTGCTGGCGCTTTTTGCTGCGCGCGCTCCTCTGCCAGTCGGCGTCGCTTCTGGCGGCGCGTTTCACCTTTTGGCGCTGCGGGCGCCGCCGGGCTTGCCGGCCGGGCCGCTGGCGCCTGGGGTTCGCGCAGGACCGGAGCATTGGGCACAAAAGGTTCATCCGTCAGGAAGGGGTCGGTCTTGCCGGCCTCGAAACTGCTGACGGGAACCTCTGCCTGGGGCGGTGGACCAAGAGGCGCATCAAAATCAAACGGATCGGCGTCGTCAGAGCGTGTCACCACCGGCTCGTTGCGAACGGGCTGAGCGGCAGCAGGTGCGGTGTCCTCGCTCGGCTCGCTTTCCGGTGCCTTGTCGCGGGTCTCGATGGCTTCCAGCCGGTCGGCGAGGGCCGTCATGGCGCGCTGAACCGGGGTCAGGGTCTCCTCGGTCTCGCTACGCACAGCGGCGAGCTTGTCCTGTACGCCCTGCAGCGCATCCTCGATGCGCGAGGCCGTGCGTTCCTCGGACTGGCGCAGACGGTCTTCCAACTCGGCTTCGCGGTCCGGGCGTCCACTCTCGATACGCTCCAGAGCGTCGGCCATGCGGTCGGTGACAGTTTCCACGGCCTTGCTCGAGCGCTCCTCGGAGCGCTGGATCCGGTCGGCCAGGGAGCGGCCGAGGCGCGTGACCTCTTCGGCCATGCGGCGCATGGATTCCTTGTTTTCCTGACGCACCTCGTCAATGCGGTGATTGAGCGTCTCTTCAGCGCGCCGGTCTTGCCGGGCATCCTCGGCGCGTCGTTCGCTTTCTGTCAGGCGTTGATCAATCGCTTGGGCGAGGCGGCTGATCTCGTCGCCCAGACGCGCCATGCTGTCAGCCTGGCGGCGATCGGCGTCCTCAACGCGACCTGTTGTCGATCCGACCTGGTCGCGCAGATCCGTAACGATGCGGGCCACATCATCCTGGAGGCGCTCGAAACGGCGTTCCAGCTCGACATTGTCGTTGGTATTGCGGGTCTCCAGCGCGCGCAGGCGTTCGTCGAGGCGTGCGAAGGAGGTTTCCAGCGTCCGCGCGGTATCCTGCGTCCGGCGCTCTGAATTCTCGATGCGTTGCGCGAACTCGTTGAGATTGTCGGCCCGTGATTCCAGCCTGTCGACGCGCTTGTTGGTGTCGTCGATCAGCTCGCGCGCGGCGATGCCGCCCGTCTGTTCCTGCTCGTGCAGGCGCGCGGACACGTCGTTCTCGTGCTCGTACAGGCGGCGGGCCAGCTTCATCACGGTCGCGTGGATCGCCTTGGTGTCCTTGCTGCCGGTCTCGGCGATCTTGTCTTCGAGCTGGCGCAACCGCTCGGCGATCTCACCCTGGCTGCGATTGACCGTATCAATGCTCTTGTCGGTCTCGTCGAGCTTGGCGCCCTGGCGCTGGGCAACCTTGGCGACATTCGTCGCCAGCTGGGTGATCGCCTTGTCGAGTTCCGACAAGGTCGAGCTGGACGCCTGTTCGGCTTTTTCGATGCGTTCCGAAAGGCGATTGATCATCGCTCGCAACAGGCGGTCATCATCATCGGCGACGTCGGCGTCAAAGCCCGGATACGCTTCCAGCGCGTCATCCCACTGGGCTGAGGCGGGGTCGCTGTCATCAAGGATGACGCTGTTGAGCCATTCGCCGAGAGTCTTGCCCTGTTTGCGCGCAGCCGTCTTCGCCCGCGCCCTTGCACGCGGGTCGATTCCTTTCACGCTCCAAGGACCCCCAGATGACATTCGAATCGCTTTCCTGTCGCCCAGCCAAACGGTATCGGCCGGTTAATATTGTGTAAACCAAGCGCGGTGGCACTAGATCTGGTGTTTCCACACGAAAATCAGGGAATCGCGAGGCGCTCCCCAAAATCCTGAGTCTAGACAGGGAGATGACTCGGTTAATGCGCCGTAAAACCTGTGGATAAATGGGTGTTATTGAGCCGCCGCGAAGAAGCGTGGCGAGATGTTCCGCAGCCGTTCCACCAGGGCGCCGGTTTCGCGTCGCGGCGTCTCGGATGTGGCCGAGGGAAGGGCGCAGGCCAGGTCGAACAACAGCCAGGCTGTTTCGATGTCATTCTGGCTGACCGCATAGCGCCCGGCATGCCAGTACAGGAGTGGGACGGCCGGATCGATCTCTGCCGCCGCTGCGAACGCTTCCAGGACTTCACTCGCGCTGTAGGTCTCGCTGAGCCGGGCCGAGGCCTGGGCTGTCATCAGATTGGCTGCAGCACCGGCATAGTCGCGACGTCCGATGTAACTGCGCAGCGCTTCAATAAGCGCGGCCGGATCGCTGGCGCGATTCGCGATCGCATTGGCGATTTCCTGGAATTGCGCATTGCCCAGTCCCGCAATGATGACGCGGGTCATTGCTGAACACAGCTCGCCGGACGTGTTCGGCAGGCACTCGCCTTCGTGCTGCGTGCCCTGCATCAGGGTCAGGTAGGCGCCGGGCAAATCACCCGCCTGCATCAGCGATTGTGACGCATAGATGAAGTTCTCTGTCGTCGGCGTGACTTCCGGGCGATGCGCTGCCCCAAGACCCCGGGAGACGAGGCGGGCAATGGTGTCGTTGGTCAGGGCGTATTCGCCTGCGCTTGCCGCTGTGTGCGTTGCGGGCCAGGGGAAGTCGGCAAGCGTGCCCCGGCTTTCCGTCAACGTCCAGGTTTCGCGGCGTCCATCCGGGCTGGACGGGCTGAAGACCAGGAAGGAGAAACTGTCCGGCAGCTGGCCCATATTTCCGACCGCATCCACGGCGTCCGGATGAATGGGCAGGGTGTGACGCATCCAGCGCGAAAGCTGGTCGTAATAGGTATTGTCACCGCGGCGCCCGGGCGTGGTCGCAAAGATGGCACTTCCATCCGGCGTGCGGCGCACTTCTATTGTGCCGTCTTCAGCTTCCTGGCGGACCAGCTCCACGGCCGCGGCTCGTATGCCTGTTGCCGCCTCAATCCAGAAGCGTTCGAAACTGACACCTCCCGGACCGGCGATTTCCTCCAGTTCGCCACCGCGCGTGAAGCGGGTGAAGACATCCATCTGGCGGTGTGCGCTAGCGGCGATCGGCTCGCTGCTGACCGTTTCGGCATGAAGTGTAAGGACGCGATCTGTCGCAAAGTCATAGATCTGGTCGCTTTCAGCCTGCCGGTCACGGACAAAGCCGTCGCCGAAATCCAGGCGCCGCGTTTCCGTGCTTATCAACTCGCCGGACAGCGTCCGCCGTTCAACGCTCCAGAGTGTTTCCGTGACGATGTTTCCGCGATTGCCGCGAGCCTCGAGATACGCGTCGCGAAAGGTGTGGACACCGGTATGCGGGCGTTCGACCGGATTGATGTCCGGTGTCGTCAGCTGGATCTCGGCCTGGGGGGAGAGGATGGAGAATGGGTCGGCCGGATCCTGTTGTGCGGATGCGGTCGAGACACTGCCCAGAAGCAGGGCGGAAAGAGACAGAAGACGCGTCAGATCAAGCATGCGCGGATACTGCCGCGACAAGCACGGCGAGAAAAGGGCGAAGCATGCGTAAAGGTAAATTTGAACCTGCGTCACAAATTTGACGTTGACGTTCGCGTAATCATGTGAACATTGTTCATTCATGGTCAAACCTGTCCCGCCTGATACTGAATTCACCATTCGCGAGCTCTCCAAGGAGTTCGACGTTACCCCGCGTACGCTGCGCTTTTATGAGCAAAAGGGTATGATCACGCCCATGCGCCGGGGCGCATCCCGCGTCTATTCCGCCATGGATCGCGCGCGGGTCGAGCTTATCCTGCGCGGCAAGCGCGTCGGCTTTGCGCTGGACGAAATCAAGGAAATGCTGGATCTGCGCTTTATCGACAGCCGCGATCCGCAAGTCCTGGAAGCCGCGATCGCCCGTTTCGAAAGCCGTATCAACGTGCTCGAGCAGCAGCGTGAAGATGTCGAGCGCGCGCTTGAGGAGATGCATGCGGGCCTGGACTGGCTGAACGCGCGTCGCCACGAGAACGAGCCATCCGAAGAAATCAAACGTCGCGCCCGGGCTTTCGAGGCCCTGGCTTCCGCCCGCCTGGAAGACTGGACGGGCATGCCCCCGAGTTCCTCTTAGAGTTTCATCCTTTTACGGGGCGAAGACCCCGCACTGACTGATTGTTGGAGATAAATCATGGCTGCTTATCGCGCCCCTGTACGTGACCAGATGTTCGTCCTGAACGACGTTCTTGATGTGAGCCAGTATTCACACCTTCCAGGTTTCGCAGATGCGGATGCCGAGACGATGGGTGCCATCCTCGAAGAGGGCGCGAAATTCTGTGAAGGCGTTCTGGCGCCGATCTCCAAGGTCGGGGATGTCGAGGGCTGTACGCGTGACGAGGACGGAAACGTCAAGACGCCGACCGGCTGGAAAGAGGCTTTCCAGCAAATGTCGGAAGCGGGCTGGACGGCGCTGTCCTCGGATCCGGAATATGGTGGCCAGGGCCTGCCGCACGTTCTCAACCTCGCCTTCAACGAGATGGTCTCCTCCTCCAACATGGCGTTCGGCATGTATCCGGGCCTGACGCTGGGTGCGGCTGCGGCCCTGCACACAGGCGGCACGGACGAGCAGAAGGCGCTCTACCTGCCCAAGATGATCTCCTGTCAGTGGGGCGGCACGATGAACCTGACCGAACCGCATTGCGGAACGGATCTGGGCATGCTGCGCACCAAGGCGGTTCCGCAGCCGGACGGTTCCTACAAGATCACCGGCCAGAAGATCTGGATCTCCTCCGGCGAGCACGACATGGCCGAGAACATCGTCCATCTCGTCCTGGCGCGTATCGAAGGCGCTCCGGAAGGCGTGAAGGGCATTTCCCTGTTCGTGGTTCCAAAATTCATCCCCGATGCTGACGGCAATCCCGGCGAGCGCAACAACGCCAAGTGCGGCGGCCTGGAACACAAGATGGGCATTCACGGCAATGCCACCTGCGTCATGGACTATGACGAGGCGACCGGCTGGCTCGTGGGCGAGGAAAACAAGGGCCTCAAAATCATGTTTATCATGATGAACGAGGCGCGACTGGGCGTGGGTCTGCAGGGCTATGCCCTGGCCGAGGCCGCGTATCAGCAGTCGCTCGATTTCGCCAAGGACCGCATCCAGGGGCGCTCCCTGACCGGACCGAAAAACCCGAACGGTCCCGCCGATCCGATCATCGTGCACCCGGATGTGCGTCGCATGCTGATGGACCAGAAATCATTCGTTGAAGCCTCGCGCTGTTTCGCGTTCTGGACCGCTCTGCACGGCGATCTGGAAGAGAAGTCCGATGACGCCACGGCACGCGAGAAGGGCGGCGACTACATGGCGCTGCTGACCCCGATCGTGAAGTCCTATCTGACCGGCAAGGGCTATGACATGGTCTCCAACGGTCTGCAGATCCATGGTGGGTCCGGCTTCACCGAGGAATGGGGTGCGTCCCAGCTGCTTCGTGATGCCCGCATCACCCTGATCTATGAAGGCACCAATGGCGTCCAGGCGCTCGACCTGGTGGGCCGCAAGCTGGCGATGAACGGCATGCGCCCGATCACGACCTTCATGGGTGAGCTCGACGCCTTCATCGCCGAGGGCGGTGACGAGACAACCCAGCCCTTCATCGATGCGCTGGCGGAATGTCGCGACAAGCTGAAACAGGGCACGGACTGGCTGATGAACAACGCGCTGGAGAATTTCGACCATGCCGGCGCAGGCAGCCACGACTATCTCAACCTCTTCGGCCTGACTTGCCTGACCTATATGTGGGCAAAAATGGCCAAGGTTTCCGCGGCCAAGGTCGCCGCGGGCGATAGCGATCCTATCTATGCCAACAAGCTGGTCACCGGGCGCTACTTCATCGAGCGCTGGGTACCGGAAGCCGCCATGCATCTCGCCAAGGTCGAAGCCGGCGCAGACAGCATGATGGAACTGCAAGCGGAGGCGTTTTAACGCCGGACCCGTTTCGCCGGAGACCGTCCCGACAAAGAGGATGGCTCCGGCTCCTGACGGTTGATCAGGCCCGACCGGGCCACAAGGGGAGGATTTTTAGGTGTTTCAGGACCCACTCAACGTACCAAAGCCGGCCTTTCTCGAGCGCGAGGATGTGCGCATGTTCGAGGATACGGTGCGCGCTTTCATGGCCAAGGAATGTGTTCCCAATGCTGAACGCTGGGAAGAGCAGGGCATGGTCGATCGCGAGATCTGGACCAAGGCCGGTGAAGCCGGGCTGCTATGCCCGTCCGTGCCGGAGGAATATGGCGGCGCCGGTGGTGACTGGGGCCATGAATACGTCTTCCATACGGCCGGTGCCGAGGTCGGCGCCAGCGGCTGGGGCGTCGGCCTGCACAACACGATCATCGCGCCCTACATCACCGAATTCGGTTCGGACGAGCAGAAGACGTCGATCCTGCCGCGCATGATTTCCGGTGAGTTGATCGGCGCCATCGCCATGTCGGAGCCGGGCACGGGTTCGGACCTGCAGAGCGTCAAGACGACGGCGGTCAAGGATGGCAATGGCTATCGCATCAACGGCCAGAAGACCTTCATCACCAATGGCGGCTCCGCCAATTTCATCATCGTGGTCTGCAAGACCGACCCGACCAAGGGGTTTGACGGCGTCTCGCTGATGCTGGTCGAGACCGAGAAGGTCGAGGGCTTCAAACGTGGTCGCTTGCTCGACAAGGTCGGCATGAAGGCCCAGGACACGGCCGAGCTTTTCTTCGAGGATGTCTGGGTGCCGGCCGATGCGCTGCTCGGTCCGGAAGAGGGCCAGGGCTTCATCCAGCTGATGAAGAAACTGCCCCAGGAACGCCTGCAGATCGCTGTCCAAGGCGTCGGCGCCATGAAACGCGCCCTGCACGAGACCATCACCTATACCAAGGAACGCCAGGCCTTTGGCCGCCCGATCCTGCATTTCCAGAACAGCCAGTTCAAACTCGCCGAGTGCAAGACCAAGGCGACGCTGGCCGAGGTGTTTGTGCACCATTGTTCAGAACGTCTGATGAAGGGCGAGCTCGACGCGGCCACGGCCTCGATGGCGAAATACTGGGTGTCTGACGCACAAAACGAAGTGATCGACGAGTGCGTTCAGCTGCACGGCGGCTATGGCTATATGAAGGAATACCCCATCGCCAAGATGTGGACCGACAGCCGTGTCCAGCGGATCTATGGCGGTACCAACGAGATCATGAAACTGCTGATCGGAAGGACGCTTTAAGCGGATGACGGCCGGGATAGAACTTTCGACGAGGTCTGCTTGGTGGTTGGTTTTCTTGGCCGGCTGGACCTTTCCGTTTGCCGTGAAGGCCGTATTGTACGAGCTTGTTAATACACTAGCCTATTTGGGCTTTCTCTTGCCGTTGGGATGGTTTGGTAGCAACTGGGCGGATTCGTCGGTTGTCTTCGTAGCCATGTTCGGCTTGGGCTGGGCACTGAGTCGCCTACCAGTCTCGAATGCTGCTTATCTGGGCATTGCGGTTGCGTATTTGTTGCCAGAGACGTCTGACGTTGCCGCGAACATTGGAGGGCAGCTGATTAATTTGCCCCTGCCCGACCCCTTCGCGGGAGCCCGTATCGGACCGGGATCTGGTACTCTGCTCCCGCACTACCTGAACTACTTGCTGATCGGCGCGAGCATTGCGGCGGCTTACGCGATCGGCCAATTTGCTCGTCGGAGACTGCTCTGATGTACACCCCCACGCACTTCAAGATGGAGAATGAGACCGGGATGCGGGCGCTGATGCGCTCGTATGATTTTGCCATTCTCCTGGTGCCGGGGGAGCCGGACCTGGCGGCCACGCATATCCCGCTGAAACTGGCCGATGAACGCCAGGCCCTGGTCGGGCATGTGGCACGGGCGAACCCGGTCACCAAGGCCATCCAGGACGGCAAGCAGGCGATCGCGATCTTCTCCGGACCGCACGCCTATGTCTCGCCGACCTGGTATTCCGATCCCAATGACAATGTTCCCACCTGGAACTACATCGCCGTGCATGCCCACGGAAAACTGGTCGCCCTGGAAGGCGAGGACGCCGAACGGGCGCTTTCCTCCCAGATCGCCGATTTCGAGGAGCAATGGCGGATCACCAATCTGGAAGAAAGAAAACGCGCCATGCTCGAGGCCGCGATCCAGCCCTTCGAGCTGGAAATTGAACGCCTCGATGGCAAGGCCAAACTCTCACAGAACAAACCCGTGGCAGAGCGCCTGCGCCTGGCTGAAGCGCTGAACGAGCGCGGGGAAAGTGCGATTGCGTACCACATGGTTGAGGGGGATGGGTGATGTGGGTTGATGTCTCATATCCTCCCCGCTGGGGAGGTGTCGGCGCAGCCGACGGAGGGGCCGGAGCGCGCAGCGCGGAGGGCAGCTCGCTCGCCTTCGCTCGCGACCCCTTCGACCTCGCCTTCGCAAAGGCTACGGCGAGCCCACTTCCCCGGGGGGGAAGATTGGGCGAACCCGATCGCCCGAAATATGTGGCGATGAAGAGGGCGCGTGCCTTGCGCAGGAACATGACCCGGGCCGAGGTGATCCTCTGGCAATATCTGCGTCGCAAGCAGATGCTTGGACTGCCGATCCGCCGCCAACACCCCATCGGCCCCTATATCGCTGACTTTGCCTGTCGCCCGCTCAAGCTGGTGATCGAGGTGGACGGCGATACCCATACGGACGCGGCATATGACGCCCGCCGGACTGAATTCATGCAACGCCAGGGCTGGCAGGTCCTGCGTGTTTTCAATGTGGATGTGTTTGAGAACCTGAATGGAGTGCTGGAGCTGATCGGCTCAAGACTGGCCGAGCTGCAGCGCTTTCACGAGCCAACCTGCGACCCCATCCCGGGTCGCCAAGAACAACGTCGATAAAGATTAAAACCCGCGAAGCGGAAAGGACTGAAAATGACTGAAGCCTATATCTACGATGCCACGCGCACGCCGCGCGGCAAGAAGAAGGGCGGAGCGCTGAACGAGATCACGGCGCTTCAGCTTGCGACCCAGCAGCTCGAGGCGATCCGCGATCGCAATAATCTCGACACGGCGCTGGTTGATGACGTCATCATGGGTGTCGTCTCCCCGGTCGGCGAACAGGGTTCCAATATTGCCCGCTCTGCCGTCATGAACGCGAAATACGCCGAGACGACTGCTGGCTTCCAGCTCAACCGTTTCTGTGCCTCCGGTCTGGAAGCGGTCAATGTTGCAGCCGCCAAGGTCATGTCCGGCGAGGCTGACTTCGCCATCGGTGGCGGTGTCGAGGCCATGTCGCGCGTCCCGATGGGCTCTGATGGTGGTGCGATGATGTCCGATCCGGAGATCGGCTTTGACCACTATATCGTTCCGCAGGGCGTTTCTGCCGACCTGATCGCGACCAAGCACGGTTTCTCCCGTGACGATGTCGACGCCTATGCCGTGGAAAGCCAGAAGCGTGCAGCGCGCGCCTGGGAGGAAGGTCGTTTCAAGAAGACGATCGTTCCGGTCAAGGACCAGCTGGGCCTGACCATTCTCGATCATGACGAGCACATGCGTCCGGGCACCGACATGCAAGGGCTGGGTTCGCTGAAGTCTGCCTTCAAGGACCTGTCCGACTTCGTCGGTTTCGAACATGTTGCCACCCAGCGTTACCCGGAAGTTGAATATCTCAACTGGGTCCACACGGGCGGCAATTCCTCCGGTATCGTTGACGGATCCTCCATGGTGCTGATCGGTTCCAAGGAAGCGGGTGAAAAGGCCGGCCTCAAGCCGCGTGCACGCATCAAGGCGATGGCCTCTGTCGGTTCCGAGCCGACCATCATGCTGACGGGCCCGGTCCCGGTCACCGCGAAGGTGCTCAAGAAAGCCGGCATGGATGCCAGCGATGTGGATCTGTGGGAGCTGAACGAGGCATTCGCGGCCGTCGTCCTGCGCCTGATGCAGGCCTATGAGATCGACCACGACATCATGAATGTGAACGGTGGCGCGATCGCCATGGGTCACCCGCTGGGCGCAACCGGCGCGATGATCCTGGGCACGGTCCTCGACGAGCTGGAACGCTCCGACAAGGAAACCGCATTGACCACGCTCTGTGTCGGCGGCGGCATGGGCACGGCAACCATTATCGAGCGGGTGTAAGAATGTTGCGTGTCGGCTTTTTATCCGGCGTTTGCGCGCTTGCGGCTTGTGATTCCGCGGGGGAGGCATCCAATGATGTGCCAATGCCTCCGATCGTGAACGCAAGCTGGATTGCAGGCATGCCGGAAGGTGTCGACACCACGCAGCTTCATTCCGACTACACAGCGGCCGATTTTCCCGACATGGATTTTGACGGGGAATGTGGTCGAGCATTTCACATCGTCGAACGCGACGAGCCTTTGGCCTACTGGATCCGGTGCGACTTCGTGCCAGGCGGCTCCGATCTCTTTCTTTATGAAATGGATCAGGGACAGGTCACTCAGGCTCTCGCCATTTCGTCGATGCGACCTATAAAGGGATAATCCCAATGAAAAACTTCACACTTGAAATCGACGGCGACGGCATTGCCCTCGTCACATTCGACAGCCCTGGCAAGTCGATGAATGTCATCTCTGCGGACGTCATGGACGATTTCGTGGAACTGACCGAGAAGGTCAAAACCGACGACGCCATCAAGGGCGTGGTCCTGACCTCCGGCAAGTCGGCCTTCTGTGCCGGTGCGGACCTGTCCGAACTGGGCGGTGGATCTTCCGACATGGCCAAGCTGCCGGAAGACGAGATGAAGGCGAAACTGTTCGAACAGTGTTATCGCCTGAACAAGACGCTGCGCGAGCTGGAAACCTGCGGCAAGCCGATCGCAGCTGCGATCAACGGCCTGGCCCTGGGCGGTGGTTTCGAGATCACCATGGCCTGCCATTACCGCGTCATGCCGAACGACAATCCCAAGGCCAAGGTCGGCCTGCCGGAAGCCATGGTCGGCGTGCTGCCGGGTGGTGGTGGCACCCAGCGTCTGCCGCGCCTGGTTGGTGTCATGAATGCCGCGCCGGTCCTGCTTCAGGGCAAGCAGCATGATGGTCCGTCCGCACAGGCGCTGGGCATTGCCCACGCCACCGTGCCGATGGCCGAGCTGGTCTCCAAGGCGAAGGAACTCGTCAAGGAAGACCCGATGAATGCGACCCAGCCGTGGGATGGCGACAAGTTCAAATTCCCGGGCGGTGGTCCCTACCATCCCGCCGGTGCCCAGGTCTTCGGTGCCGCTTCTCCGATGCTGCGCAAGAACACCTATGGCAACTACCCGGCCCAGCGATACATCCTGTCCTGCGTCTATGAAGGCGCCCAGGTCTCCATCGACCAGGGTCTGCGCATCGAGAGCCGCTATTTCACCAAGCTGCTGCTGCGTCCGGAAAGCCGCAACATGATCCGCTCCATCTTCCTGTCCAAGCAGGCGCTGGAGAAGGGTGGACGTCGTCCGGCCGGCCAGGAAAAGGCTGACGTCAAGAAAGTCGCCATCATCGGTGCCGGCTTCATGGGCGCTGGCATTGCCACGGTTACGGCCCAGGCCGGTATCGAGGTCGTGCTCATCGACGCCAACCAGGAAGGCGCCGACAAGGGCAAGAAGCATGTCACCGATCACTTCGCCAAGGGTGTGAAGCGCGGCAAGCTTTCCCAGGAAAAGGCCGACAAGATGGGTGCGCTGGTCACGGCGACCACGGATTATACCCTGCTGTCCGATGTCGACCTGGTCATCGAGGCCGTGTTCGAGAATTCCGAGCTGAAGGCCAAGATCACCCAGATGTCCGAAGAGGTCATCCCGGAGAATGCGGTCTTTGCGTCGAACACCTCCTCCATTCCGATCACGGATCTGGCCAAGGCGTCCAAGCGCGAGGACCAGTTCATCGGCATCCACTTCTTCTCGCCGGTAGAGAAGATGATGCTGGTCGAGATCATCATGGGCGACAATACAGGTGATTACGCCCTGTCGCGTGCGATCGACTATGTCACCAAGATCAAGAAGACGCCGATCGTAGTTTCCGACACGCGCGGCTTCTATGCCAACCGTTGTGTCATGCGCTTTATCGGTGAAGGCATGAACATGCTGGCCGAGGGTGTCAGCCCGGTCCTGATCGAGAACGCGACCAAGATGGCCGGCATGCCGGTTGGTCCGCTCTCCCTGCAGGACGAGGTGGCGCTGGATCTGGGTGTGAAGCTGATCAAACAGACCAAGTCGGATCTGGGCGAGAACTACAAGCCGTCCCCGACCGAGCCGATCCTGTTCAAGATGGTCGAGGAATACGAGCGTTTCGGACGCAAGAATTCCAAGGGCTTCTATGACTATCCGGCCGAGAAGGGCCAGCCCAAGCGCCTTTGGCCTGAGCTGGAACAATTCGCTCCGGGTGGCAAATACCTGGAAGACCAGCCGTCTACCGACGAGATCAAGGACCGCATCCTCTTCACACAGGCTATCGAAGCGGCCCGCTGTATGGAAGAGGAAATCGTCATCGATCCGCGTGAAGCCGATGTCGGCTCCATCCTGGGCTGGGGCTTTGCACCTTATACCGGTGGTGCGTTGTCCTACATCGATACCTATGGCGCAGCCGCTTTCGTCAAGCGTGCCGACGAGCTGAAAGCCGCCTATGGCGACCAGTTCGAAGTGCCGGCCCTGTTGCGTGAAATGGCCGAGAAGGGCGAGACCTTCTACGGCCGTTTCGCGCCGGCCGAGGCTGTCGCGGCGGAGTAATCCGACCTGACCTCTGAAAAGAGCCGGCCCGGAGCGATCCGGGCCGGTTTTTTCATGGGGATAGCACGCGGCACAATCCTCCTGTCGGGATCGCGATGCCCCGCTAGCATGCGTTCGGAAACTGTGTGAGTGTTTCGCCTACCGAAACAGTGGAGAATGTCGTGCGTACAAATTCCTGGCTGCAAGTCCTGCCGATTGTCAGCTATGCCTGGCTCGTGGCCACTGTGTTGATCGCCGGCGCCCTGCATCCCGGCTATGATCATGCCAGCCAGTTCATGAGCGAGCTGGGGGCGCAGCAGGCGCCCAATGCGTGGGCGGTCAATTATCTCGGTTTTCTGCCGACAGAGCTTTTTTTCCTGGCCTTTATCGGGCTCGCTCTGACCCGGGTGGGGCGCAATGGCTGGCTGCGGGCGGGATTGCTGGCGCTCTCGCTTTACGCCGTCGGACTGTTCATCGCAGCCTTCTTCCCCTGCGACAGCGGGTGCCGGCCGGACGATCCAAGCGCTACGCATCTCGTTCACATCGCCAGTGGTCTCGGGGCCTATCTGTTCGGCATTCTCGGACTGTTTCTGCTCGCGGCTGGCCGGTGGCGTAGCGAGGATCGTGCGCTCGCCCTGAGTGGTTTTGCAGTCGGCCTGTTCGCGCTGTTCTGCTTTGTCCAGCTGACCCCGGACAATCCTGTGGTCGGCCTCTATCAGCGGGCGCTGGAGACGGGGCTTTACCTCTGGTGCATCGTCTTCGCCTTTAAGCTTGGCCGAGGCGAGGCCTGACGGCGGCAATCCACACGAGCAGTGGGCCATCTTGCCGTCGGTTGCGGTGTCGAGCTGCGAGACGTCGACGGCCAAAAAATATCAGCCCGGCCGCTTGACGCGACAGCAATAAATTCCCTTAGTTCGCGCGATAAATACAAGGTGACGCTACACCTGTTTCGCGAAACCGGAGTTCGGTGCGAAAAAATGCGTTTTCCACAAAAAGCGCTCTTTTGTCCACAGAGCCCGCTTGCTTATCCACGCAACCCACAGGCCGTTGCGTTGACCGGCCGGGCTCTCCCGACTTACCGTTTGATTGTCGACGGGGCGGAAAGCCAACCCTGCAAGGGGAAAGCGGACCAAGCCGACGGTGGATCGCAAGCCGGAGCACGTTAGTGAAGCGGCATGAAAATCCGGACCGGGACCTTCGGGAAACGGACCAGCGGCAAGGTCGAGAGATCAGGCCGGTCGGTGAGGAAACCGCGCAAGCGGGGCCGCAGCCGGCAAAGATCCGGACCCTTCGGGAGAAGGATCAGATCCGGGGTCAAACCCGGATTGGCCAAGGGCGGAAACACGCAAGTGGGACAGCCGGAGGCACCGGTGCCGGACCTTCGGGAAAGGGGCCAACGGTGAGGTCGAAAGATCAGGCCGGTCGGGGACAAAGCCGCGCAAGCGGGGAAAGAACCGGCGAAGATCCAGATCCCCTGGGAGATGGATCAGGCACGGGGTCAAAACCGGGCCAGCCCGAGGCGGAAACACGCAAGTGGGGAAGCTGGAGGCAGCGGTGTCGGACCACCAGGGACGATATCGCGGGTTCGGGGTCAAAGCCGGACCCGGTGAGGCGGCCTCTCCCTTCGGGGAGGACCGTCCTGACCGAACCTCCGACCTCGGAGGACGCTCCCGAGCTCACCCGCTCAGGGGTACGTGCAAGGAAGGCGCGACTATAGCGCGACGACCAAGCAACGCGGCCGCCCGCCTCTTACTCCTCTCGGGGACTAAGGACGGGCGGTTGGTGTTTTTGCAAACCCCTTGCCTGCACGCAACCGCGCTCCCCGTTCTGCCTGTTGCGAGAGCCATCCCCTTGATGAGCCGCATCGATCTGGACGATAGTGGTGACGGACCTGTTGTTACAGGCGAGGGAGTTGTGCATGTCCGTCCAGTTGGTGTTCAGCCTGGCCGCGCTCTTGGGTGCTCAGGCAGTGGAAGTTACCGAGACCGATCAGCCCTGGTCGGATCAGCCGGACGCTCATGTCAGCTGGGTCAGTTTCACGCCCGATGAGACGGTCGCCCTGTTTGGTCGCCATGACTCTGACTGGGGGGCGCACCGGGTCATGATGTCCGTCCGCTCGCCGCAAGGCTGGCAGGGCGCGCGTCCGGTCGAGATTGACGGGGCGCCCTGGCCCACGCAGATGCGCGCCATGCGGTTTTCACCGGACGGTCGCGGTGCGGTGTTCTCCTCGGCACCGCTGCCCGGCGAAACCCGGGACGACTGGGATCTGTGGTATGTGCACTGGCATGACGGGCGGTTTGTGGCGGCTCGCAGGCTGGAAAGTCCGGTCAATTCCAGCGCCCACGACGTCCACGCCTCGATCGCGGCCAATGGCACGATCTACTTCGCGTCGCGTCGTCGCGGCGGTGCCGGTGAATCGGATCTTTATCGGGCCATTCCCGATCTGGCGGCAGGCTGGCGCGTCGAGCGACTGCCTGCGCTGTCCAGCGCGTACTCCGAGGCTGATATCTTTGTCGCGCCAGACGAAGCTTATGTGATCTTCGCCCGGACCGATGCGCCGGATGGTCAGGGCGGGGATGATCTTTACATCAGCCAGGCCAGCGATGCGGGCTGGTCAGAGCCAATACCCCTGGGCGAGGATGTCAATTCGCCGGGATATGAATACGGAGCCTGGGTCAATGCGGCTGGAGACCGTCTGTGGTTTACCGGGTTTCGTGACGGCGTTTACCAGCAAATTCAGATTGCCCTGCCCGAGGAATAAGCCTGATTCCGGAGCCTGGATTTTGCCGGCTTTCCCTCTTTGGGCGAAAACAACACCTGGTAACGTAACGAAACCATCTGTCTAGCATCATGATTCCAAACGCAGACTCGATTTTGCATGCAGATATGCGGGATTCGAATGAATTATGACATGCAACCGGCGTGGTCTCACACAAAATGCCCGCGTCTTAGCGAGGGAAAACGCCGACGCATGATGCAGGCCGGCCTTGAAATACTGCGCGACCCGCTCCGGGTCTTCACATGCCTGTGCTGGGCCTCCGCGGTCAGCCTGACGCTGTTGCTCGGCTGGATGGCGGTCGCCTCTGTGCAGCAGGTGCGCTCTGACGGGGTCTATGTGGAAGGCCTGCAGCGACAGGCTGCGAAGGCGCAGTTCATCAGCCAGCGCCTGCAAGACGCCAGTCACTAGACCCGGCGTCATGGGCTCGCGCAACGGCGTGTCCATACCAAACGCGTCATCATCTCTTCTGCGCGATCGCGCTTTTCGGGCTGGCAAGCGTGCCAAGTCGTGCTTAGCTGCGCTCGGATTGAGCCCGGGGAGGTGATGTTGAGCGACAGCAAGCTGGCCGATGAAGACTATATCATCGGGACGAATGACCTTGAGGTGAAACGACTGGGGTTGCAGCACACGCTGTGGCGCGAGTCGGCTCTGGGCGCCTGGCGCCGCGCGGGCATCCGACCGGGCATGCGTGTCCTCGATCTGGGTTGCGGCCCGGGTTATGCCAGTTTCGACCTGGCCGAGCTGGTCGGGCCAGAGGGTGAGGTGGTTGGTGTCGACCAGTCGGAATTTTTCCTCAAGGCGCTTGAGCATGGGGCGAGAATTCGGGGTCTCGACAACATCCGCACAGTGCACGCGGCAATCGATGCGTTTGACTGGCCGGACGCAGAATTCGACGCGGTCTGGACGCGTTGGGTGCTGTGTTTTCTGCCGGACCCGAAATCCGCGCTCGACGGAATTGTGCGGTCACTGCGGCCCGGTGGAGTTTTTGTGGCGCAGGAATATGTCGACTATCGCAGCTTCCGGCTGGAGCCGAGCGAGCCGGTATTCGACATCTTCGTGGACGCAGTGGACGCCAGCTGGAGACATTTCGAGGCCGATCCGAATGTGGCGCGTCGTTTTCCTGCCTGGTTTGCTGAGCTCGGCCTGGAGGTCGATGAACTGACACCCGTGCATTATGCGGCGCGTCCGGCCGATCCGATTTTCCGTTGGCCGATTTCCTGGCTCGAGGAGGCGCCGTCGCGACTGGTCGAGCTGGGTTTCCTGTCGCAGGACGATGCGAATGAGTTCAACGCCTTCATCGAACGCCGCAAGGCTGATCCGGCAACCTTGCTGATGACCCCCTGCGTGCTGACCAGTCGGGCACGAAAGCCCGGCTAGAACGCCCAGATATCCATGGCCAGTGCCGACCGGCTCCACGAGGTGTGCAGGCAGTGACCCGGCTGGCCTCCTGCGGCCATCGCGACCAGCAATGGACGGAAGTGCTCCGGCGTCGGGTGGTTGCGTTGCGCGAAGGGCGCCTGCCGCCATTTGGTTGCAGCTGCCAGGTCATTGCGCTCGAGCGTGGGGATCATTGCGTCCCTGAACGCGGTCGCAAACGCAGCGGGCGGCGCGTCCTCAACTGTGTCTAGACTGTCGGCGAGGGAATGGGTCAGAGCGCCCGATCCAATGATCTGGATATTGCGGTCGACCAGCGGACGAAGCGCCTCACCCAGCTTGATACTGTCCGCGTCGCTTTGACGGGGCAGGGAGAGTTGCAGCACGGCAATGTCCGCCGTCGGACGGATCAGGGCCATCGGGATCCAGCTGCCATGGTCAAGCCCGCGACGCTCGTTGAGACGGATGGTCAGCCCGCCTGCGGCCAGCTCCTTCGAGAGTGCGAGGGCCAGCTCCGGTGCCCCCGGCGCGGGATATTGCACCTGTTCAAGCGCAGGGCCGAACCCGCGAAAGTCATGGATCGTTTCCGGTGCGGCGCTGGATGTGATCTGCAGATCTCCCGCTTGCCAGTGCGCAGAGATGACCAGATAGGCATCGGGTGCGGCCTGCGTGCCCAGGGCCTGCATGGCGCGATGCGCCGGGGTGTCGCGAAGCAACACATCCGGCGCACCATGGGAGATGAAGAGCGGGCGCGGCATCAGGCCTGCAATTCCCGCGGGATGAAGGGCAGTTCCGGTGCGCGCAGCGCAAATGCGCCTGAGCCGAGCAGCGCCTGGGCCAGGGTCGTCACCGCCAGGAAGAGCGGGAATTCCCAGCCGCCGCCTTCAGCGCTGAACACCCAGCCATTGCCTAGGTGAACAAAGGTCGCGCCCAGGGCAATCGGTAACAGGGCAAGGGCAATAACGCGGGTATAGGCACCGGCGATCAGCAGCAGGCCGCCGCCGATTTCGCCAGCCATGACCAGGTAGGCGAAGAGACCGGACAGACCCAGGCTCTCGAAGAAGCCGACCGTTCCGGCCGGGGTGAAGACAAGGAGCTTGAGCAGGCCGTGGGCCAGGAACAGGACACCGAGGCTGACGCGCAGCAGTGCCACTCCGTATTGGGATTGTTGGTCAGACATGTGTCTCTCCAGTGATCTGATTGCGATGCGAGAGAGATAGTGTTTTGACGTGTTGGCGATAATTATCTATTTTTGAGCAATACAATTTCTCTGGAGGAATAAATGGACCGTATTGATGCCCTGCGCCTGTTCTCGTCCGTGGCAGAGCTGGGATCCTTTACCCAGGCGGCGGAGCGCGAAGGTGTGACGCCGGGCGCGGCGTCCAAGCAGATCACCGCCCTGGAGACGCGTTTGCAGGCGCGCCTGTTTGAACGCACGACGCGGTCAGTGCGCTTGACCGAAGCGGGGGCGGCACTTTTGGAACGGGTTCGCCCCTGGCTTGATGAATATGACGCCCTGGAAGAGGGCGTGGCCTGTGCCACACAGGCTCCGGCCGGGCTGTTACGCGTTTCGGCGCCGGTTGATTTTACCCCGCGCAAGCTGATCCGACCCATAGCGGATTTCATGAATAAATGGCCCGGCGTGGAGGTCCGCCTGTCGATGGGCGATCGCATGGTCGACCTCGTCAATGAAGGGTTCGACGTGGCTATCCGCATCGGCAACTTGCCGGACAGCGCCTTGATTGCACGTCAGCTGGCACCCGCAGAAATGGTCCTGGTCGCGTCGCCGGATTATCTGAGCGCGGCCGGTGTACCGGCGACACCGGACGAGCTGGCCAAACACGCCGTAATCATCGACCGAAACAAGCCCGCCGCCCATCAGGTCGTGCTCAGCCGGGGCGATGAGCGCGCGGAAGTGCGCATCAACGGGCGTTTGTCACTGAATGGCGCGATCGCAGCCGTGGAGGCGGCAGCGACCGGGTTGGGTATTGTCGGGACGCCGGCCTGGGCCGCGGAACAGGCCCTTGCAGAGGGGCGGGTTGTCCGGCTACTGGATGACTGGGAGCTGGAGCATCGTGATCTGTGGGCGGTCTTCCCGTCCTCGCGTTACCTGGCACACCGCGTGCGCTTGTTCGTCGATCACCTCAAAGCTCATTTCGCGGACGGCATCTGACCCGTACAGGCTGTGATCATCGCAGGTTCATGTGTTAGGCTGTTTTTAGGCATCGATCTCGATGGAGGGGGAAATGAGACAGTTTCTGGTTCTGGCGGCCGTATGTGCGGGCCTAGGTGCGTGTACCACCACGGGGGGTGATGGCGCAGCCGGTGGCCTGGCTCTTTCGGCGTTCGATTATGCGTCATCCGATGCGACCCGACAGGCGGGCACGCGTTTTGGCTACGAACTGGCCGGCGATGATGGCTGGCAGGGAGATCTGGCCTTTGAAGAAGAGAGTGGAGTCCTCTCGGTTGTCTTCTCGATGACGGATGGAACCGAGGCCGAGCTGCGGGTGGGCATGCCCTATCTGGAAGACGGTGTGCGTCGTTATCACGGTTCGACCGTGGATGGCCGCGATGTCTTTGTCGAGCTGCAGGCCGGACCTTGCGAGCAGGGCGGTGACACGCTGACACATTTTGCCATAGTCGAGATTGGCAGCCATCAGTTCGAAGGCTGTGGCCTGGAGCGCGCAGAGATTGACCGCTGGTCGAACTATCTGATGGACTTCATGCCCGCGATCGATATCTGTCTGGGGGAGCTCGGCGCACGGGCCCAGCATGTCTCGCTGGCCTATTCGCAGCCCGGTGGAAATACCGGTGTGCGCCTGGTGGACCAGGACGGGGCGACGTGGGAATGCACCACGCGTGAAGACGATAGCGCGATCAATTCGATCCGACAGCTGAATGCGGCCGATGCCCTGCTGGGCGAAGGCGATCCGGTGTTCGTTCGCTCCCAGATGCCCGATTTCGGCGATGCCTGTTATGTCTATGAGAGCGTGCGTCTCGCGGACGGTTCCCTGGTTGGCGCGCTGGGCTATGACACGTGTGACAGTGTCCCGATGGCCAGTCTGGGAAATTCTTAACCCGGTTTTAAACGGATAGGCACAGGCAGGGCGTATGAGACTTTTATCGCTTCTGCCCTGCCTGTTCCTGCTTACTTCCGCGGCCCATGCGGAGCTGACCGATCTGCGTGCCCGCACTACGGGCCTGGACGGCCAGATATGGATCGGCTTTGACACCCAACCGTCGTCGCTGACCCTGGAAGAGACCGCCCATGGTGTGCGCCTGGTGGTTGAAGGTGTGGATGTCCGCTCTCGCGTCGTTTCGCCCGCCCACACCGATCTGGTGCGTGCCGTGACGCTGACACCGCAAGCCGGCCTTGCCCATATCGATCTGGACGCGTCCCGCGACTGGGCCGGCGTGAGTGCAGAATTGCGCCATGGCGGCGTACTCGTTTCGATCCAGCTGGGGACCACCGGATTGCCAGCCGACGGCGGGGATGCCGCACAGGTCAGGCTCGAGCACACTGCGGCAACGCATCCAGCACAGGACGCCGTGTCGCCGGTGGAGGACGGGGCCCAGATCACGACCGCATCTGTGTCCAGGCAGAGCACTGAACCCGCGACGGAGACCCGGCCGGTTGTGGCGGACGCAGCACCGGCTCCAGCGCCGCCTCCCCCGTCTTCCGGGGCGGCTGCTCCGACCCCACAGCCCAGCGTGTCGTCCGAGGATGAGTGCGAACGTCTGGCGCGTGCCGTTGCCGATGACCCCTGGAATGAACGCCTGCTGGTTCCACATGCCGCTTGTCTTGCCGACCAGGGACAGACCCGCGAAGCCACGGGCATCTATCGCCAGATCCTGGCCTTCGAGCCGGAGAATTATGCCGCGGCCGTCGCGCTGGCAGATCTGGAAGAAGCGGCCGGTAACCGTGATGCGGCGCTGCGCCTGTATCAGCAGGCGGCAAGCCATGCGCGCTCTGACGCCCAGGCTGCCGCGGCCCTGCAGCGAGCCCGCGCCCTGGAAGGCGGCCAGTAATGACGGCGAGCCATCATCGGGGTCGTGTGCTGATTGTTGCTGGCTCGGACAGCGGCGGTGGCGCCGGCATCCAGGCTGATATCAAGGCCGTGTCCGCGCTGGGCGGATATGCGGCAACGGCGGTGACGGCGATCACCGTCCAGAACACGCTGGGCGTCACCGGTATCCACGCTGTGCCCCAGACCATTATCGCGGAGCAGATGCGATCTGTGCTGAGCGATATCGGTGCAGATGTCATCAAGACCGGCATGCTCGCCAGTCGCGAGACCATTGAGACGGTGGTTGGCGTCCTGGAGGAGCTGGCGCGGGATATCCCGCTGGTCGTGGATCCGGTCATGATCGCGACATCGGGGGATGCGCTGGTGGATGAGGGCACCGAGACCGTGATCCGCGATCAGCTTGTGCCCCGGGCACGACTGGTGACGCCTAATAGCGACGAGGCCCAGCGCCTGACCGGGATCGAGATAACGGACCTGCATACCCAGATCGAGGCGGCGAAGGCGTTGCGTGAAATGGGCGCTTCGGCGGCGCTGGTGAAGGGCGGGCATCTGGATGGCTCCAGCGTGCGTGATGTCCTGGTGTCCCAGCGGGGACTGGAGGTCATGGAGCGTCCGCGGATCGATACGCCGCACACCCATGGCACGGGCTGTACGCTCGCTTCGGCGATCGCGTCGCTGCTGGCCCAGGGGCATTCCCTGCCCGAGGCCGCTGAGCAGGCCGGCGATTATCTGCACGAAGCGATCAAGCGCGCGCCGGGTTTCGGTACCGGGCACGGTCCTGTGGATCACATGTGGGTGGTCCGCGACTAGCGCTTCCGCGCGATCCAGACACCGGCCAGGATGATCGCCAGCGCCAGCAGGGCAGTCCAGCCGATGCTCTCACCGATGATGAAGCCGGTTATCACGGCTGCGACCGGGGTCAGATAGTTGACGATGGCCAGGAAACCCGGTCCGGCCGTGCGCGCGATCTGCATCAGCATAACCGAGGCGATCGCCGTGGGCGCCAGGGCGAGCCAGATCACCGAGAGCCAGGCCATCGGGGGCACATCTTGCACCTGCGTCAGCTCCCACAGGCCGAAGGGCAGGGCGAGCAGGGCCGCTGTGATCAGCATGCCGGCGCCGGACACTGACGGTGAGGTCTCCGGAAGCATGCGGGCCATGACGGCGTTGATACCGTAACACACTGCGGCCCCGACGACCGCGATCTGGGCGATGAAGGAACTGTCGAATATGCCTTGCAGGGCGCTGGGGCCCATCAGCACGATCACGCCGCCAAATCCCACCAGGAAACCGATCAGTTTCTGGGCGTTCATGCGTTCGCCTGGAACAAACACATGCGCCAGGCCCAGCGTCGCCAATGGCATGGTTGCGACCAGTATGCCCGTCAGCGCGCTGTCCAGGCTGAGCTGGCCCCAGGCGATCAGGAAGAAGGGCAGTGTATTGCCGAAAAAGCCCAGCCCGGTGAACCACAGCCAGCGCTTGTCGGTCAGTGGCGGCATGCGACGCCCGCGGAAAATCGCCCAGCCCAGCAGGATCATCGCCGCCAGGGACAGGCGCACGAATATCAGGGCCATGGGCGGCAGGAAGTCGACCGTATAGCCAATGAAGGCGAAGGCAGATCCCCACAAGACGGTGAGAATGCCCAGCGCAATCCAGTTCTGGAGCGTCGGGTGAGCCGGGGTTTGTGTCATGATGCAGCCACTCCGGCGGTCGCTGTATTGGGGATGCGCCGGGGCGCGGGGGCCGGAGCTATGAATATTTGACGTGTCTGTATCATGGAGTTTGCTCTTGCCCGCATCCAAGCAGGGCGTCAACGTGAGGACTGACTCGTCTTTATCCTTCCCAACGGAGTTCTGCCCGTGTCCGAGATCACGCACGCCCCCGCCCAAAGCAGATACCAAAAACCCGTCCTGAAGCCGGCCGATCCGCGCTTTTCGTGTGGCCCGGTCAAGAAACACCCGGGCTGGAGCTGGGAAAGCCTTATTGAAGCGCCGCTGTCGCGGACGCACCGGACCGGGGCTGCCGTCGCGCGCATCAAGGAAGCGATCGATCGCACGCACGCATTGCTGGAACTGCCCGAGGATTATCACGTCGCCATCATTCCGGGCTCGGATACGGGGGCGATGGAGGCGGCGATGTGGTCGCTGCTGGGTGTGCGTGGCGTTGACGTGTTCGGCTGGGATGTGTTCGGCAATCGCTGGATCCTCGATGCGCGGGACGAGCTGAAGCTGGAGGATTTGCGGATCTTCCAGGAAAAGGCTGGCACGCTGCCGGACCTGTCACAGTATGACGGCAAGCGCGACGCGATTTTCACGCTGAACGGCACGGCGGCCGGCGTGTGGATCCCGGGCTATGACTGGATCGATGATGACCGCGAAGGCCTGACCATCTGTGACGCCACCTCCGGTGCCTTTGCGGTGGATATCGACTGGTCCAAGATCGATGTGCTGACCTTCTCCTGGCAGAAATGCCTGGGCGGCGAGGCCCAGCACGGCATGCTGATCATGGGGCCGCGGGCGATCGAGCGCCTGAACAGCTACAAACCGTCCTGGCCCATCCCGGGCTTGTTCGCGCTGCACAAGGGCGATCAGGCCAATATGAAAGTCTATGAAGGCTCCACCCTGAACACCCCGTCCCTGATGGCTGTCGAGGATTATGTGGCCGCGTGCAAGTGGGCCTCCAAGATTGGTGGACTGTCAGCCCTGGTCGAGCGGTCGCGCGAGAATTTTGCTGCGCTAGATGCCTGGGTGCAGGAGAGCGAATGGGCGGAATATCTGTGTGATGTTCCCGCGCATCGCTCCCAGGTCTCGGTGACACTGAAATTCAAGGATCCGCGCGTTCTGGCGCTGGATGTCGAGGCGCAATGGGCCTTTTCCAAGAAGATCGTTTCCCTGCTCGAGCGGGAAAACGCCGGACTGGACATCATCATGCACCGTGACAGCGTGCCGGGCATCCGCATCTGGTGCGGTCCGACCATCGAGCGTGATGATTTGGCCGCACTTGGACCTTGGCTTGACTGGGGCTATGGCGAAGCGCTGGACGCGCTTTGAGCAACAGGCTAGGTGTGGGCGCAAGTTTCGCCGCTTGCGCGAGTTCCAAGGGGGATCACATGACGCGTTTGATGACCGCCGCTGCCGCTGCAGCACTCCTGACGGGCATGGCCCATGCTGAAGACGAGGGCATCGAGTTTCGCTTTGGCGTGACCGCTCACGATCTGGCTGACCATGTCGAGGACGGCCCGAACATCACCCTGGAAATGCTCTTTGAAAGCCCGGACTTCCTCGAGCCGATCTGGGCGCCGCGTCCATTCGTCTACGGGTCTTTCAATACCAACAGCCTGACCAATTTCGGTGCGGTTGGCCTGGCCTGGGACTGGGATCTCGGCGGCAATTGGGACATCGAATACACGTTCGGCCTGTCCTATAATGACGGCGTCAAGGATATCGACCAGAACTCACCGCCCGGTGACCCGGAACGTATTCGCCTGGCCACGACACGTGCGCTGATGGGCAATCACATCCTGTTCTACAACGGTCTGGGCCTGGACTATGACCTGTCCGACAACTGGTCCGTTGGCGCCTATTACGAGCACATCTCGCACGGCCAGATCCTGGCTTCCGGCCGCAACCAGGCGCTGGACAATGCGGGTATTCGCCTGAGCTACCGCTTCGGTCGCTAGCGCACGAATGAAGCGGATTGTTGTGAGCGTTGGCTGGGTGCTGATTGGCGCGCTGGTTCTGGGCTATTTGGTCGTTAGTTTTCGGGGGAATGACCTCGAAACGTGCGGCGACCCGCTTCCCGCGACAGTTGTTGAAGTCAACGTCACTCTGGACGTCAACAGTCAAAACGCTCGCGCGCTTTCCCATGCCAATGTCGAGCTCTCATCCGGAGATCGACGCGCCTTGCAGCCGACGGGTGTCAGCCTCGGTGTGGGGGATGAAATCGCCGTTCAAAGGATGTGTGAGGCTGGGACTGCACGAGTGCGAGCCTATCGATTTGACCGTATCCTGCCTTGAAGCGGCTGTACTGCTCGGATGAATGGCTTGTCGGTCGTTGATGAGATGCGACCACCAGTCGGCCCGCACATGGTGTGTCGCGGTCCAGACCGGCCGCGACACCATCATTCCCCGCGTGCCGTTGCCGCTTCAGCGGCGCGCGGATCATTCTCCTGACGCACATAAATACCGGTGAACCAGACGGCCCACGCGCCGTCGGAACCCTGTTGTTCGAAATGCTGGCGGACCGAGCCATCGGCCTGTGGGGTCCAGGTGCCACGGAAGGGCGCGCGCACGCCATTGGCCGGGTAGAAAATCTCGCCCGTCAGGGCCATGGAGCCGGTCTCGTCCAACCCGCCGGTATAGTCGATCACCGCGCCGGCCGAGACCCAGACCTGGCGCCAGGCCTGCGCGAACGGATCATAATAATTCATGCTGTCGCCAGTGGACCCTGCGGCGCCGGACCAGTCTTCCAGGATGAGGCAACCGCCATTCACCTTGGTGATGATGTTCTGGCCCTGATACGGCCCGCCATCGGGGGCATAGACATTCCACTCGCCAACCCAGAAGTCGAAATCGTCATGGACGTCGGACGTGCAGGCCGGCGGCGGGGTTTGCGCGCTGGCGGCGGATGTGGCCAGCAGTGCGGCACAGATGGTCATGGAAAAGCGCAACATTTTGGTCTCTCTTGCCTCCGAGCGGGGCAAATACTGCGGCGCATAGCAGATGCGTGCAAATAGAACTGGCCCCGCTCACGCCTTCGTGACAGATATGCGTCCCGCATGCAGGACTGGAGATCGACATGGCCAATGTGACTGTTGTGGGCGCCCAATGGGGCGATGAAGGCAAGGGCAAGCTGGTGGACTGGCTGTCCCATCGCGCCGATGTCGTCGCGCGGTTCCAGGGTGGTCATAATGCCGGTCATACGCTGGTCGTGGGCGAGAAGGTCTACAAGCTCTCCCTGCTGCCCTCCGGCGTCGTGCGCGGAAAACTCTCGGTCATCGGCAATGGCGTGGTTGTTGATCCCTGGGCCTTTGTCTCCGAGGTCGAGCGCATCCGTGAGCAGGGTGTCGATATCACGCCGGACGTCGTGAAGATCTCCGAAACCGCCGCCCTCATCCTGCCGATCCACCGCGAGCTCGATGCCATGCGCGAGAACCGTGATGACGGCGAGGCCATCGGGACGACACGCCGGGGCATCGGCCCGGCCTATGAGGACAAGGTCGGTCGCCGCGCGGTTCGCGTGGTTGATCTGGCGGACGAGGAGGCGCTGCGCGCCCGTGTCGCCGACATTCTCTTCCACCACAACTCCCTGCGCCGGGGTATGGGCCAGCCGGAATATGATGCCGACAAGCTGGTGGCTGAAATCCTCGAGATCGCACCGAAAATCCTGCCCTATTCTGCACCGGTCTGGCGCGACCTGCAGGCGGCCATCAAGGACGACAAGAAAATCCTCTTTGAGGGCGCCCAGGGCGCGCTGCTCGATGTCGACCACGGCACCTATCCCTTCGTGACCTCCTCGAACACGCATTCCGGCCAGGCCGCTGCGGGCACGGGACTGGGACCGAAGGATGTCGGTTACGTGCTCGGTATCGCCAAGGCCTATATGACCCGCGTGGGCGAAGGCCCGTTCCCGACCGAGCTGCACGACGAAATCGGCCAGCGCATCGGCGAGCAGGGCCATGAGTTCGGCGTGGTCACCGGCCGCAAGCGCCGCTGTGGCTGGTTTGATGCGGTCATCACCCGCCAGACCCTGGCCCAGGGCGGTGTCACCGGCGTCGCGCTGACCAAGCTGGACGTGCTGGACGGGTTCGACGAGATCAAGGTCTGCGTCGCCTATGAACTCGACGGCGAGCGCCTCGACTACCTGCCGGCCGGCAAGGAAGCCCAGGCCAATGTCAAACCGGTCTATGAGACCCTGCAGGGCTGGACCGGCTCCACCGCCGGTGCGCGTTCCTGGGCACAGCTTCCCGCCGAAGCGGTCAAATATGTCCGTCGCCTGGAAGAACTGATCGAATGCCCGATCGCCCTTGTCTCAACCTCGCCGGAACGCGAGGACGTCATCCTGATGCAGGACCCGTTCAGGGGGTAGGTTCGGGCGGGCGAGCCGTGCGCTCCAACCCGTAAAATTCGCATCAAACTTGGCCGCGCAATTTGAGCCTCGCTTAAAACGCCACTGGCACGCTCTTCCTCACGAAACTGAGGGAGAGCCCCATGGCCCTGGTCCGAATGCGTACCCTGATGGCGATTGTCGCCAGCCTGTCTGCCCACCTGGTCTTTGCCAGTACGGCCTTTGCCAATGATTGTTCGCGTTTCGCCGAGCACCGCGACAGCTATCTGTATCGCAGCAGTGTGGGCATGGAGCAGGCGCTGGCCCAGATGGCCCAGCAGCGCGGTGTGCCGATCGAGGCGGCAGCCTTTTACTGGGGCGGCGATCTGATGCGGGCCGATGACCCGGCCAGCCTGCGTTCGCTCTCGCTGCTGACCCTGGCCAGTTATGGATGGCGCAATAATACCGAACGCGCTGAAACGGCGATGGCGCGGATTTTTCTCGAACGCGACCACGCCTTTGCCGGTCTTCTGGTCGGATTGATGTTGTCGGACGACCAGGGCGAGGCCGACTTTTATCAGGCGCGCGCCTATCTCGCCGACGCCTCGCGGGCCGGCAACCGGGATGCCGACGCCTTCCTGGCCCTGTTTGATCGCTGCCACCGGCGGGCCATGGCCTTCAACTGACCCGGCTTTACAGCAGGGGGATTGTGGGAACGCCGATCTCGTTTGAGGTCGGCGTTTTCTTGCATCACGATGGCAGCGTTCGGGCGGTCTTACTGTTGTTTCATCATCCAAACAGGTGCTGCGAAGCATCCCTTGGGTATGACGGCCGCGAAGTGAGTTTGAAAATGCCGATCCGCCAGAAAACCCTTTTTGAAATCGACGGGCTGTGTGTTCGTCTCAGCCATTACGGTGCCAATGAGTCCATGCCCGCTCACGGGCATGAATATCACCAGGTGTCCTGGTTGTTGGCGGGCGAAATCGCCGAGTGTATTTCCCGTTGCGACCGCGAGGTCCTGCAGCCTGCGCGCGGGGTCAAGCCCGCCGGCTGCATGCACGCCAATGTCTATGGCCAACAGGGCTCCCTGATCCTGTCCGCTAATCTTGATTGTGATGCCGTGCGCCAATTCCTGCCGGGCAATACGCTGGATTGGGGATGGGGTGAGAGCGAGGATGGCAACGCCAATGTCCACGCCCTGATGAATGTCATCGCTACGGGGGGGGAGCTGGCACGTGACGCTGTCGCTGATCTTCTGGCCAGCAGTGGACGCATCTCCCAGACCGGTCACCGGGAGGTTCCCGCCTGGCTGACCCGGGTCCGCGAACAATTGCGTGATGATGAATTTGCCCCGGATCTGGAAAGCCTTGCCGCAGGCGCCGGCGTGCACCGTGTCCATCTCTCTCGCAGCTTCGTTCGGCATTTCGGCGTTCCTCCCAGTGTCTATCGTGCGCGCAGCCGGGCGGCACAGGGCTTGAGCCGTTTGGTCAATGGTGAGGAGCCGGCACTCGCCGCGCTCGATGCCGGGTTTGCCGACCAGTCCCACTTCTCGCGCTGGGTCAAGAAGATGACCGGCCTGCCGCCCAAACGCCTGCAGCGTTTGATGGCCGCCTGATCGGACTGCCTTCTGCAGTCCGGCGTTACATGCGTACAAGAACGGGTCTCCCGACCTCGCTAGGGTCGTCGCACAAAGTTTGAAGGAGAACCCCCATGGCTAAATTTGCGCTTCTGGCCGCTGCGGCGACTATCGGGCTGAGCGCGACAGCCCTTGCTGAAACCCCGCAGGGCGCTGCGGCCCTGCTCGATGCCCACCTGGATCGCATGCCGGATATCGGCCCGGGCCTGGCGGTGGTCGTGGTCGACGCCAATGATATCTTGCTGGACCGTCGGACCGGGACACGACGCGTAAGCACCGGCGCCCCGATCGAAGCCGATACACCGATCTATATCGCCTCCCAGACCAAGGCCTATATGGGCCTGGTTGCGGCCCGCCTGCACGAGGAGGGCGTGTTGAGCCTGGACTCGCGGCTGACCGATCACTGGCCTGATCTGCAATTCCCGGACGGGGTGGACCCGTCCGCTTTTACCTTGCGCGACTTGCTGTCTCACGAGGTCGCCATTTCCAATGACATGATCACCATGCTGGAAGCCTATGTGACGACGGTCGACCCGGTAGACTATCCCGCGCTGATCGCGGAGTTCTCGGAAGCGCGTGAGCCGGGCTTTGAATACGCCAATCTGGGGTACAACATCTATGGCGCCATCCTGGAAACCGCGACTGGAAAGTCCTGGCAGGACTGGATGGACGATGCGCTGTTCGATCCGATGGGCTGGGATCAGACCTCGGCACGGACCTCGGATTTCTCGCTGGACGAGCTGGCCTGGAGCCACATCTGGACGGGCGAGGACGGCGGCTGGTACGAGGTGCGCCCCAAGACCGATGGCATGATGCAGTCAGCCGGTGGCCTGGTGACATCGACGGCCGACATGGCGGAATTCCTGCAATTGCAATTGCGCGGCGAAGGACCAGCCGGGTCCGGTATCACTGCATCCATGATGGACATGGCGCAGACATCTTATGCCGAGACCGGCGAGGAAGACGGTCGCAATCCCTACGAGCTGTCCTGTTCGGGCTATACGCTGGGCTGGTCGCTGTGCGAGTTCGCTGGATATGACATCCATATCCATGGCGGCGGCTATACCGGAAATCGCACGATGATGGCGTTTGCGCCGGAACTGGGCGTGGGCATTGCCGGTTTCTCCAATTCCGACAATCAGACTGGCTGGGCTGTCAGCCGCGCCGTGATCAACATGTTCTTCATGTATCTCGTCGAGGACGAAGACTCGGATCGCATGTCCGAACTGCGGGTCAATCACTATCCCGAGCGTGTTGCGCGCGTTCTGGAGATCCGGAACGAGCGCGAGGCCGAGGCCCGTGCGGACGAAAGCTGGGGTGATTGGAGCTGGCAGCCAAACGCGTCCGAGCTTGCCCAATATGCAGGCGAGTGGGACGGCGGAAACCAGTATCTGCAAATCCGGCTGGTGCTCGAAGGCGAGGCCCTGCAGGCCCAATGGGGTGATGCCCGCATGAGCCTGGAACCGGCCCGCGAAGACCTGTTTGCCGGACAATCCCACCCATTCGATTCGCTGGAAGCCTTTGCCTTCAACCGTGACGCGGACGGTCAGCTGGTCTCGTTCAGCTGGGGTGGCCAGACCTATACACGACGTCGCTGACGCTCTGCAGCCCACCCTGTGCCGTACTGGGGCTGGGGAGCCCTCCGCCGGGATCGCCCCCGGTCGGTTCCGGCGGAGATCAAATTCACTGCACGAGGCGCCAGGCTTTCTAGTCTGGCGCCTCATGTCTTGGAGGGGACACACAATGCGTGCACTGATGATGACGGCTGCTGCGGCAGCCCTGTTGGCGGCCTGTGGTGCGCCATCCGGCAATGACGGGGAAAGCGAAGCGGAATTCCTGGCCCGCGCCGCAGAGATCCATGACCGGATTTTGACGCTGGATACTCATGTGGATACGGGACCGGGTTTCGGGACACCCGCACTGGATCCGGGCGGACCCACGGATGCCCAGGTCGACCTGCCGAAAATGCGCGAAGGCGGGCTCGATGCGGCCTTCTTCATCGTCTATGTCGGCCAGGGCGCGTTGAGCGCAGAGGGTTATGCCGAAGCCCATGCGGAAGCCGAGAACAAGTATGAAGGCATCCGTTTGATGCTGGAGAACCATCCTGACCAGATCTCGCTTGCCGTGACGGCGGACGAGGTCGAGCAGATCGCCGCAACCGGACGCCGGGTCGCGCTGATCGGAATGGAAAACGCCTTTCCGCTGGGGCCGTCGATTGCCGATATTCCCATGTGGGCTGAGCGCGGCGTGCGCTACATGTCGATCACCCATTTCGGCAATAACCAGTTCGGCACCTCGTCCAATCCGAACCTGACCGTCGGCGATGATCCGGTCGATCGTGGTTTGACCGACCTTGGCCGCGCACTGGTCGCCGAGCTCAATGATTACGGCATCATGATTGATGTCTCCCATGTGGGTAAGGAGACCGGTCTGGAAGCCATCCGCATGTCCCGTGCACCCGTGATGGGCTCCCACTCCGGTGTCCAGGGTGTCTACGCTCATCCGCGCAATTTTGATGACGAACAGCTTCGGGCCAATCGTGATAATGGCGGCATCGCCCAGATGGTGGCGTTCCGCGGCTATGTCCAGGCGATGGATGAGGGGCTCGCCGAAGCCCGCAATGCGCTGATGGTCGAGATGGGACTGGATACGCCGGAGGGCCGGGCCAATGCATCGGCCGAAACCTTCACCGAGGCCCGGGCGCGCATGGCTGTGCTGCAGAGCCAATACCCGGACGTGACCCTCTCGGACTTTGTCGATCATATCGACCACGCGGTCGCCGTGGCCGGTATCGATCATGTGGGCATTGCGTCGGACTTTGATGGCGGCGGCGGCGTTGGCGGATGGGATGACGCCACCACCACGCCGGCTGTGACAGCGGAATTGCTGCGCCGCGGCTATTCCGAGGAGGATATCGCCAAGATTTGGGGGCTGTCCGTGTTGCGCGTGATGCGGGCCGTGGAAGCGGCTGCCATTCACTAGAAGGCGGTTATTCCTAACTGGCAGGCGGCAGTCGGGCGATCAGACGACGGCCTCTTGCAACCCGTCGAACTCGCTGCTAAGCGCGCGGACCTGGGCCAGCCACCGGGCGGCCCGCCGCGCGCGTCGCGATGCATGCAGCAAGGCGATGCTGACCCCGATCCAGGAGCCGCGCAGCCCGCCCGCGACCTTGCGGACAAGCCAGATGATCGAAGCCAGCAGACGTGAGGCCAGTTCGAAGGCCCGGGCGCGCAGTTTCAGCAGGCGGGCATCCTTGCGTAGGGCCTCGGCATCTTCGTTGAGCGCGATAACGCGATAATCGAAATCGCCGTCGCGCACGCTGACCATTGCGCCAAAGGGACCGCGGACTTCCCGCTGCAGGAAATGCTCAAGTCCGCGCTTGCAGATGAATATCGCATCGCGCGCCGCGTTCAGTGCCTCGGCGCTGAAGGCAAAGACAACGCGGACCACTTTGCGGGCGACGCCCAGCAGCGCCCGAAAACCCCGCTTGATCAGACGCCAGACCCAGCCGATCGCGCGTTTCACCCCGTCCCACAGACGGGATCTGAACTTGCCGGCCTCGGCTTCCATCGCCCGGGAAAAATCCTCGGACCAGTCGCTGCGCTCGGCCAGCTCGCGGCTGACATCGCGATCATGCGCGGCATTGGCCAGGACCAGCTGAACACCTTGCAGGATCTCGGGATAGAAGCGTTCGAATTGTTCAGCCATGTCCTGGTGGGAAATTCGGGCGCGACCCGTACCAAAAACGCGTACCAGCCCGTCTTGCAGGGCGCGGGCCCGCTCATCCTCTTCCTGCTCGGGGAGCTCCTTGAGCTCGGCCAGGAAGGTCTTGATTGCCCGGCGCAGCGTGGAGAAGGCGTCGTCGTCGGATGCTGTGGATTTGCCGCGTAGCGTGACATCGCGATCCAGCATCCACATTTCGACATTCAGCACGCGGCCGATGAAGCTCTTGAGCAGATATGTCCCGCCGGGGTTTTCCGGGTCCAGCTGCACGCGCCCTGTCGCCAACGGGTAGGCCGTGCTGCGGCTGAGCCGTTCGGACAGGCTGTCGAAATCCAGCACCAGCTCAATCAGCGCGTCATCGCTTTCCTGACCGGTACCCGCTCCCAGCGTGCCCAGCGCGTAGCGCAGCAGGTTCAGCGGATCGACCAGTTCGCGGCGGACGCTGGCGACGACCTGGTCCGGCGTGGGGGCGTGTATGGTATCCAGTGGCAAGGCTTCCACGGCGGCCAGGGGGGCCTCGCCCAGCGAGGCCCGGGCCAGGCCCAGCGCGTCGAGACGGAGCAGGACCGCCCTCAGCCGCGCCGCTTCAGAATCCGGCCCAGAGCGGATCCGCGCATGGCGACCCAGCTCCGATTTTGCGCCCTCAAAACAATACAGGGCCTGTAGGGCATCCCAGGTTTGCGGCCCGCACCAGCCATCGCTGGCAATGCCAGCCTCGGACTGGAACATCTCGATCGCGGACTTGAAGGCCGGGTGTCGCGCCAAGTCTGACGGGGTCTGTCCATGCCGTGTCCAGAGCTGGGCCCGGCTCTCGCGCGCCAGATATCCAAGCTTGCCCAGCCGGTCGAGAATCGTCCGGAAGAAATTGATCTGCCCCGGATCGGCGCGGCTGGTCTCGAACTCCGCCCGCGCCAGCGGAAGTGCCGGCGCAATGCGTCGGGAGTCGGGACTGTCGAGCGCACGCTCCAGCTCCCAGATGCGCTCTCCCGGATCATTGCTTGCATGGCTTGGATCCAGCGCGGGGTAAGCCTGGGGCATGTCTGGTCCTGGCGAACGGGGAGGGCGGGCCATGGGCGAGGGGCGCTCCTGCGGGTGCGCCTAGTCGTCGCTGCCCCAGTTGAGCAGGTCCTTGAACAGATTGATGATCGCCGCACGACTCTGGATACCGCTTTCCACTGCTGCACGATGGGCATCGGCGAGATCTGCCGGGGCCCCGGTAGCGCGAAAAAACACGGCATCGCCATCCAGATCGAGGCGCGAGAGATAGGCCAGATGGACCTCTGAATCGTCCGCATCGAGCCGGGTCAGCACATTGTCAAAGGCAGCGTCCTCGCCACCGATGGCGGCAATGACGGCGGTCGCTTCGCCGGTATAGGTGCGAACCTCGACCTCCGACAAATCCTTGATCTTGGAGCGGACTTCCTTAAGCGCATTTTTGAGAACAGACATCAGATCCCCCTTTTGGTTAGATTGAACCTTATAGACACGCTCGGGTTGTTCCCACAAAAATCCGTCCCGACTTGCCAAAAAAAGCGATCAGCTTCACTCATGTCGTTGAAAGTTTTCAGAGGTAGCCGATGAGCATCGCCCTTGCACTGACACTCGCCCTGGCCGGCAGCGGCACGGCGCTGACCCATCCCCAGCCGGGGGACGAGAGCGCCACTGCACACTTCCTCGCCAATGAAGCGGTGATGGTGACGGCGGGGGAGACAAAAATCCTGTTCGATCCGCTGTTTACCCATTCCTATGGCTATCCGCTGGTCGCGCCGGACACCAAGGCGCGCCTGATGGCGGGTGAGGGTGAGTTTGCCGGTGTCGACGCCGTGCTTGTCAGCCATGTGCATGGCGATCATTTCGACGCGCCGGAGATGAATGCCTATCTGGCCGCGCACCCTGAGGTGATCCTGGTCGCGCCGCACCAGGCGCGGCTGGACATGCAGGCGGATGCGGGTTGGCAGCCGGACTTTGCCGAGCGGATGCGCATCCTGCCGTTTGTCGCCCAGCCGCAGGACCTGGTCATCGCGGCCGATGGAGACAGCGCTGCCATCTCGATCGAGGCGGTCTACATCCCCCATGCCGGCGGGCCCGGCCGGGCGCATATCCAGAACATGGTCTACCGCGTGACGCTGAACGGCGAGGCGACGGTGATGCATCTGGGTGATGCCACTCCGGATCCGTCGGCCTATGCCCCGCATGCCGGGCACTTCCAGGAGGAGACCACCCACAACGCCTTTCCGCCCTACTGGCTCATTGAGCGCTGGGGCGGCGATACGGTTCGCGAGACGCTCAATGCCGACCATGTCACCGGCATCCACGTGCCGATCAATACGCCCATCTCCGTACGCGCCAGTCGTGAGGACTTTTTCACCGAGGCCGGTGAAACGCGGGACGTGCACGGGCATGAGTGAGGCACGCTTGCCAAATCACCGGTGCGCGTCCATTTTCCTGACCAGTTGAGTTCCGAGGGGTGCCCCGCATGCGGGTGCTGAGAAAGACCCTTAGGACCGGATCCGGGTCATGCCGGCGTCGGGACGGAGCAGGAAATGAGCGACCAGACCACCGCGCACACAAAAGCCCGTTTGAGGGCAGCGATCAGCGAGTTTGACGGCAAGGCGATGAGCCTGTTGTGCGAGGCGAAAGTCCAGCTGCGTGATGCGCCCGGTTTCTGGGACGCGCTTTACGACCTTGTCGATGACGATGAACCGCTGATCCAGGCCGGCTCGACCTGGCTGGTCCAGCAGAGCCTGAAATGCGGTGACCTGATCCTGGCCGACATCGCCACCGCGATCTCGCCCCGGCTGGGCCGGCTGACCCATTGGGGCGCCGTTTTGCACATTTTGCAGGCGCTGGACGCCTATGACCGTCCGCTGCCGGAAGGACCGAAACTGGCGCGGTTTGCGCAATCCTACATCACCCACGCGCGCCCCTTTGTGCGCGCCTGGGCGGTCAATGCGCTGTGCGTGCTGGCCATCCACCATCCCGAATTCCGCGCGGCGGCTGAAACCGCACGCAATGACGCCCTCAATGACACCGCCGCCTCGGTGCGGGCCCGCGCGCGCAAGGCGCCGGTTGTAGAAATGGCGGGAGGTGCGTCGTGAGCGAAGCGATGCCGATTGTCCCGAAGTCCTGGCGCCTCGAGAGCGGCGAGGAAGTGCTGCGCGAGGAGCGGGCCGACCGAAGGTTGCGTGATCTGGGAGAAGGTGACAATCCGTGGGCGCGAGCCTTAGGCCTTCTCCTTTTCGGTGGTTTTGGGGCCTTCCTTCTCTATCGGCAAACAACGGGCGTCATCGAGAAGGGGTTTGAGTGGTGGCAACTCATTACTTTCCCCATGGCGTTGGGAATTCTGTATCTGGGGGTGATGAGTTTGCGTAAGTCTGAGCCAAGCCCTTGGGCGCAGCTCGATCGATACGTTTTCACCAACAATCGAATAGCGCTGTTGAACGAGTCCGGCGCGTTGCTCGATGATGTGCGGCGCGAGGATATCGATGATGTCATGCTTGATAAGAAGCTCGTCGTGATTTGGCGCAAGCCCGATACCGGCAAGTTCGACAGTTTCAACATCGCCTACACTGACCAACCCGACGAGCTCTTCGAGTTCGTCCGCGAGACCTATACCTGAAGGAGACCCTCCATGAACAAGCCAACTGACCAAGCCTCCTTCGAGACGCCGGAAGTAACTACCGGGCCGCTGCCGGGTTCGCGGCGTGTCTATACATCGCCCAGCACGGCGCCCGGACTGAAAGTCCCGCATCGCGAGATCGACCTGCACCCGACCGCCAACGAGCCGCCGGTGCGTGTCTATGACACCTCGGGTCCTTACTCAGATCCAAACGCGACCATCAATGTCGAGACCGGCCTGCCGCGGCATCGCCTGGACTGGTACAAGGACCGCCAGGTGGAACAATATGAAGGCCGCCCGCTTTCGCCGCTGGATAATGGCGGGGCGACCGGCAAATACCTGGCCCGCGAATTCCCGACCCAGCACCAGCCGCTCAAGGGCACGGAAGGCCAGCCGCTGACGCAGTATGAATTTGCCCGCGCCGGGATCATCACGCCGGAAATGGTCTATGTCGCCGAGCGCGAAAACCTGGGCCGCAAACAGGCGGTTGAGGGCGCCAGGGAGCGCATGGCCGATGGCGAGAGCTTTGGCGCCTCCATCCCCGAACACGTGACGCCGGAATTTGTCCGCGACGAGATCGCCCGCGGCCGCGCCATCATCCCGGCCAATATCAACCACCCGGAACTCGAGCCGATGATTATCGGCCGCAATTTCCTGACCAAGATCAACGCCAATATCGGCAACAGCGCCGTGGCCTCCTCGGTCGAGGAAGAGGTGGAGAAAATGGTCTGGGCCATCCGCTGGGGTGGCGACACGGTGATGGACCTGTCTACCGGCAAGAATATCCACAACACGCGTGAATGGATCCTGCGCAATTCGCCGGTGCCGATCGGTACCGTGCCGATCTACCAGGCGCTGGAAAAGGTCAATGGCATTGCCGAGGACCTGACCTGGGAGGTTTTCCGCGACACGCTGATCGAACAGGCCGAACAGGGCGTGGACTATTTCACCATCCATGCCGGCGTGCGCCTGGCTTATGTCCCGCTGACGGCAGACCGTGTCACCGGCATTGTCTCGCGCGGCGGCTCCATCATGGCGAAATGGTGCCTGGCGCACCACAAGGAGAGCTTCCTCTACACGCACTTCGAAGAGATCTGCGACATCATGCGTGCCTATGACGTCTCCTTCTCGCTGGGCGATGGCCTGCGTCCGGGCTCGATCGCCGACGCCAATGACCGCGCCCAGTTTGCCGAGCTGGAAACCCTGGGCGAGCTCACGAAGATTGCCTGGGAAAAAGGCTGCCAGGTCATGATCGAAGGGCCGGGCCATGTGGCCATGCACAAGATCAAGGAGAATATGGATAAACAGCTCAAGGAGTGCCACGAGGCGCCCTTCTACACGCTGGGGCCGCTGACCACGGACATCGCGCCGGGTTATGACCACATCACCTCGGGCATCGGTGCCGCGATGATCGGCTGGTTCGGCTGCGCGATGCTGTGTTACGTGACGCCCAAGGAACACCTCGGTCTGCCCGACCGCGATGACGTGAAAGTCGGCGTCGTCACCTACAAGATCGCGGCCCACGCCGGTGACCTGGCCAAGGGCCACCCCGCCGCCAAGATCCGCGATGACGCGCTAAGCCGCGCCCGCTTCGAATTCCGCTGGGAAGACCAGTTCAACCTGGCCCTGGACCCGGAAACCGCCCGCGATTTCCACGACCAGACCCTGCCCAAGGACGCCCACAAGGTGGCGCACTTCTGCTCCATGTGCGGGCCGAAGTTCTGTTCGATGGAGATTACAAGGGAGATCCGGGATACGTTTGGGTCGGCGCGTGCGCCGAACACCCTGACAGAAGCCGAACAGGGCATGCTGGAGAAAGCCGAGGAGTTCAAGGCGAAGGGGTCGGAGATTTATTTAGCAGAGCCATCAGACTAAGGTGGTTCGCGATACCGAAGCGGAGCTAGTCGCAGAATGAAAATATCTCGTGTGGCATTGAAGAACTGGAGAAATTTCAAGTCTGTCGATGTCCAGCTTCAAGATCGACAGTTCATAATAGGCCCGAATGCTTCGGGAAAGTCCAACTTCTTGGACGCATTTAGGTTTCTTCGCGATATCGCACGGCCTGATGGGGGGGGAGTGCAGAAGGCCGTGGCGGATCGAGGTGGGTTATCAAAACTCCGCTGTTTGTCAGCTCGCACGGACCCTGAGGTGCGGTTGGTTCTCGAGTTGCGGAGCGAGGGCGATTCTCCTGATCAATGGGTATACGAGATTGGTATACGGCAACAACCTCGTGGGCGCCGAGAGGTGTATGTGTCCCACGAGAGTGTCACGAAAAACGGCGATCAGCTTATGCTGCGGCCCAACGAGGAAGATAGCGAAGACGACGTGCGTCTCACCCAAAGTTTTCTTGAGCAGGTGAATGAAAATCGCTCTTTTCGTGAGCTCGCTACTTTTCTTGAAGGGGTTACTTATCTGCACTTGGTTCCGCAGCTTTTGCGTTATTCTGATGAGTTTCAAGGGCGCGTACTCGAAGCGGACCCGTTTGGTCAGAGCTTGCTAGAACGTATTGCGAAAACGCCGAAGAAAACTCAGAAAGCCAGGCTGCGCAGGATCGCGCAAGCATTGAAGAGTGCTCTGCCGCAGTTACGGGAGCTGCAATTTGAGAAGGATGAGGTGACTGGGCGGCCGCATTTGGCAGCGCTCTATGACCATTGGCGGCCGAACGCAGCACGGCAGCGGGAGGATCAATTTTCCGATGGAACATTGCGCTTGATCGGCCTTCTCTGGTCACTGACTGAAGGAGACTCGTTGCTATTGCTTGAAGAACCTGAGTTGTCGCTGAATGCAGCAATCGTTGGTCGGATGGCCCCGCTTATCTATCGGATGCAAAAATCGAGAAAACGGCAAGTTGTTGTGAGTACACACAGCGTAGATCTTCTGCGAGACCCTGGTGTCCGGCCCAACGAGGTTTTGTTGCTGGAGCCTAGTAAAGAGGGAACCTCCGTGACACCGTTGTCGGAGATGCAAGACATTCGAAGATTGATGGACGCTGGCATGACTGCTGGCGAAGTGGCTCTACCAAGAACAGCACCTAAACAGCTTCAGCTTTTTTCGTTCTAAGTCGCACATATGCCGAAGCACTTTACGATACTCACGGAAGACCTTCCTAGCGAACTGGTTGCAATAAAGTTGCTAAAGTTCGTTGATCCAGAAGTCGAGGTAGTGAATGCAATCGGTCGGCAGGGGGAAGGATATGTGAGGAGCCGACTCCCGAATCTTAACCGCGCGGCAAACCAACATTTGAAAGTCGTTGCTTTGCTTGATACTGACTCGCTGAGAGCCTGTCCGGAAGACTTAATCGCTGATGCTCTCGGTGCACCGAGAAATCCATTTTTGTCTGTGCGATGCCCTGTGACTGAAATCGAATCTTGGATCATGGCCGACGCGGAGGCGCTGGCCACTTTTTTACAAATTCGCGAGGCGGCGATTTCTGATCGTCCGGATGAATTCGAAGACGCAAAAATCGAGTTGCGGCGGCTTGCCAACTCTTCGCCGAGCGTACGGATCCGGTCTGATTTTGCTGGAGACCTCGGGGTTGCCCGCCCCGGGCCACTATACAATCCGATGCTGGAAGAGTTTCTGCTGAACCAATGGCGGCCAGGGCACGCGGAGAGGCGCTCCCCTAGTTTGGCTCGCGCAATCCCAGCACTCCGCGCATTAGTCCAAGCGTAGCGATTTCGTGATTATCTGTTAAAAAGTCGGATATTCACTACCCCCAAACCTCCCCATAAACCCCATGCCGAGACCCCGCCGTATTGAATTCCCGCGGTCAAGGGTGAGAACCGCGAGGCGGCGGCTTTGCCGCCCTTGACCGCGGGAATTCAATACGGCCCCCTGCTCGCAAGGGTTTTATGGCAAGCTCTAAACACGCAAAGCCGTGTCCGGCCTGATCTCGCTGACAGGCTCGTCCTGATAGCGAAGACCATTGCGTTGCCTTGAGGCGTTGCCCTCGTCAGCCTGGACCTTGTCAGGATGGTCGGCACGCGTTCGGTCTTCTAGTTCGATGATTTCCCGTTTCATCACTGAATACCGGCCCAGAGCCCTCAACACCCGATGCAGGTCGCGGCGTGTTGCATCGTATTGTTCGGTTAGACCTGCGCTCTGATTGCTCGCCATAATCCAGTCGGATATGTAGTTCTCGATGGCGCGGCTATACTGATCGAGCAATACGGTGATTTTGGCCCTCAGGGGGCGTGTGGCAGCGTGTTCACGAAGGTCCTGTACTCTTCGACTGAACTGGCTGGCCATGAGTTGATTGACGTGGTCACGTTGTTTCGCCCCGCCTCCGACGCCAAATGCGAGCGCTGCGAGATCGCGCTGGATGGCGATCAACCTGTCCGCAATATAGTCGCGAGCCTGTTTTCGTCCCTGATAACCCCTGAAAAGGTATGCGCCCACCGGTGCCAGGAGCGCCGTGGTCGGGTGCTGCGCCACCAAGGCGCTGGCGTCGGCAAGCATTGTCCAGTCGATTTGTTCAATCATGATCTTTCCCCCTGCTGCGTTAAGGTAGCAGATCGGCTGGATGCGTCATCAGCGTACGCGCGAGGAACGAAAATGGGCCCTCGCGCTGTGCCCCGCTTTCGCGGGGCATCCGGCGAGGATGACAAGATTTGTTTTCTCGGTCTGAGCTAAGGCGTTGGGCGTCAGTGTTTTGCTAGCAGAGCTTGATCCTCGCCCTTGATGGGCGAGGGGGACCATTGCGGGGCAATGGTGGAGTGGGTGCGCGCCCCAGGCGCGACTTAAAGTGGGCCCTTCGGGCCGCACCCTATCCGTCCGATTCGCGGCCACCTTTCCCATCAAGGGAAAGGATAGAAGCGAAGGCGCCGGTGAATCCTATCCTCCCCCTCGGGGAGGTGTCCCGAAGGGACGGAGGGGCCGGAGCGCGCAGCGCGGAGGTCTTTGCTCACTGGCGTTCGCACCCCCTTCGACCTCGCCTTCGCCAAGGCTACGGCGAGCCCACTTCCCCGCGTGCGGGGAAGATATCCACGCCGTTCAAATCTGCCCCATACTCTCCCTCGATCCATGTCGTGGGAGGCGAGAGCTCAGTCTTTTCGGGCGTGGATGTGCGGGACGTTTCTGTCGACCCTGCGGGGTCATCAGGACATGGCAGACAGCAGCCCCGTGTGCGGGAGGTCCCTAACCCCTGCTATTGCATAAATATCCGGTTTAATCGGTCTCCCGCATGCCTCTCACTCCAGATCGCGAGATCGTGGAGATTTTGGTGCTTCCCCCTCATCGCCCTTCTTCGCCAAGGCTACGAAGGGCACTTCTCCCCCGAGGGAGAAGGATAACTCCGAGGCATCCCTCTCCCCACGGGGAGAGGACGAGCGAAGCGAGGGTGAGGGGGCTTTGCCCTTGCTCCCGGCCCCCGTCGTGCTAGCTTTCCTTTCAACGCTAACAGACGAGAGGAGGTGATCCGATGATCAGTGGTTTTAAAGGTTGCGGTCTTGGATCGAAATCAGGTGCGGCGGTAAAGGCAGCCCTTTTCCTCTGACGTGATTTCACGGGTCCCGCGTTTCACGCGAGCGGATCGGGGTGACCTGATCCGGGCCGTTCAAGGCCGGACCGAGCAACCGCGAATATGGACCGCCAGGCTTTCGGGTCTGGCGGTCTTTTTGTGCCGGGTGATCCGTGTCTCCCGTCGAGGATTGCCGGTCGAGCCTGTTCCTGGTCACTCCGCTCGGCCGCATTCGACCAGCCGTCGCTGCGGGCCTTGCCGACGAGAGAGGGGCGCTAGTTGTCAAAGCTATGAAGGTTGTTCACCCGGGGCTGGGTTGAGAGATTGGGGTTGCAACACTCCACCTCTTAGCCAGGA
>JAEPND010000046.1 GCA_017643585.1 Maricaulis sp. | reverse complement strand
ACGGTCGCGACAACGGCTTTGGCCCGGGAACTCGTCGGGTTCATGTGGGACATTGCCCGGCGAAGCATGCCTGCGCAGGCCTGACCAACTGCACATTTACGCTCATTGACGGGCACCGAGAGAGAACGGTTGCCGGGTTAAAGGCGGCAAAAGGGCGAGGTGTAAAGCTTGGTCGCCCCAGTGCTTTGACAGAAAAACAAATTTTGATGGCTAGGAGCCTCAAAGCCGCAGGTGATCTGTCCTCTGCTGATATTGCCAAACAACTTGGCGTAGGTAGGTCGACTTTGTATCGAGCTCTTGGGAGCGAATTTTAAAGCTATGGGGTTGGAGTTAGCCGACTAGCGTCTATTTTCCTTCGGACCGCGCTAAGATGAATTGTTAGTGAGAGCTGGTCAGTTTTTCTCGAGATTGACCTTCACTAGCAGGGTGCAACCTTCTGGCGGTTATTCGTACCCCTCCGCAGCACAGCATCTTCTCCAAAGCGTGCAAGAGGGGCAGGT
>JAEPND010000045.1 GCA_017643585.1 Maricaulis sp. | reverse complement strand
CTCCAGCAATTCCCGGTTCGCTCGTAATCCTGCGAGGGTCGAGGGCGAAGGTGTCCCGCCATCACCAATTTCAGCTTGATATTGCGACAAGGCCTGACGCAGTCCGTCCGCATTCGATTGCGCCATAACCGGCGTCGGCGCGATCAGGGCGAGCCCCAGAGCCATCACCATCGCGAGTCTTTGGACCCTGCCCAAGCTTGGGCAAATCTGCACCTTAATAACCCGCTTCATCACACGCTTACTCCCCCGAATGAACCGCCCCGGGTTTTCCGGAGGCTCCGACTTGTGAGAAGTAGGAGCCATTATGGAACGACACACGACACGATATCCAGCGGAGGTTCGCGAGCGGGCCGTCCGACTGGTTTTGGACCATCAGGACGATCATGCCTCGCAATGGGAGGCGATCTGTTCGGTTTCGGGCAAGATCGGCTGTACGCCAGAGACGCTACGGCGTTGGGTTCGTCAGGCTGAGCGTGACAGTGGGGCCCGGCCTGGGCCGACGAGCGAGGAGCGCGAGC
>JAEPND010000044.1 GCA_017643585.1 Maricaulis sp. | reverse complement strand
ATCGGCGCCCTCGGCCGCGAACAGCTTGAGCGAGGCAAGCCCCAGCCCGTGCGCGCCGCCGTTCATGATGACTTTCTTGCCTTTGAGTCCCAGATCCATCGTGCGCTCTCCCTCGCATATACCGTGATGGGCAAAGGGATAGCGAAGCCTGCCGTGCAGGCGTATCGTCAAAAGTGTGGGTATGGGGTGTTGGTGCCGCAAAAACCCGGTCTGACGGGCATGGGCAGGAGGTGGTGCTGCTGGAGAGAATTGAACTCTCGACCTCACCCTTACCAAGGGTGCGCTCTACCACTGAGCTACAGCAGCCTGCCGGTGCAGGCGCGCGCTATTGTCGCGCGCGATGCGAATGTCAAGCGGGGCTTGAAGGTTGTCGCCTCTAACGGCAATGGGTTTCGCATGAGTGAAGGCCGAAGCAATAAAATGTCGCGTGAGGAACGCATGGCGGCGAAGCTGCGTGAAAACCTGCGGCGTCGCAAAGCGCAATCGCGCCAGTTGAAGGCCGAATCGCCCGATAACGGGGTTTCCAAGGACGATTC
>JAEPND010000043.1 GCA_017643585.1 Maricaulis sp. | reverse complement strand
TCCTTGATCGCTGTTTGCTTCGCATCAACCAGTCTCAAGGCTTCAGCCCGGGTGAACAACCTTATGAGAACTCACAGGTAGGTCGCGTGAGGCGCGCGAAGTTGGATCACTGAGCTGCTGCCGGTTTTGAGGACACCGATTTAAGGTGTTTTTGGAACCGGAGCATAAGAATGACACGACGACAGTTCAGGCGCGAGTTCAAGCGGGAAGTGGTCCATCTTGTGGTGGATCTTGGGGTAAGCGTTGCCCAGGCGGCGCGGGATCTGGATTTGCACCAGACGGTGCTTCGAAGATGGATCCAGCAGTATCGGGATCAGGCGGAGGAAGCGTTTCCCGGGCAAGGCAAGCTGACACCTGCCGATGACGAGGTTCGGCAGCTCAAGCGGGAGGTCGCACGGCTGAAGGCCGAGCGGGACATTCTAAAAAAGCCGCGGCCTACTTCGCGAGGGACCCGCTGTAATGTTCGGGTTCATCGCGAAGCACCGGGGGATATGGCCGGTCAGTTGGATGTGTGGGGCGCTCGGTGTCTCTCGAAGTGGCTTCCATGCCTGGCTGACCCGACCGCCCAGTGCGCGAGCCACGAGCGATGAAGCGCTCGGTGCCCGCGTCCGGGCCAGCTTCTTGTTGTCAGACCGGACCT
>JAEPND010000042.1 GCA_017643585.1 Maricaulis sp. | reverse complement strand
CAGCATGCCGTTAACGTGGATTATTACGAGGAGATAATCTACGACAGGTGTGATGGAAAAATACTGTCGGAATATTTTGATGTTGCTGTGCGTGAGTTTATTTCTAGTTACATTGAAACCGGCGATTACTGGATAGACGTCGAGTCTAGTCTTGGTGTTAAGAGTATTTATGATGTCGAGCTAGGAGAGGGTGTGATGGGTATTTTGGTGGGCGTTATCGAAAATTCACATCGCTCAACAACGCCGTTACCGAGGAGCAATCGGTAACAGGAACGAGTGGCTACGCCTTCGATGGCTCTGTCAGAAAAACTTCGACTTGAGGACTGACGCGCCGTTTCGTAGCCTCCTCGGAGCCGCCGTCCAGTCCTCCATTCACAACCACTTCAATCTCGAACGTCATCTTTATCGCCGGTCAGACTTCAAGGAGAACCGCACCCAAGCCCTGGCCGAATGGCGTCAACTTGTGGCTTGAGATAAATTCAAACCCGATCTTTCGAGACCGATCCGTTTTGGTCTGACAGAGCCCGCTAAAGGGCGGCGATTCCACCGGTGGAACCCGAATTTGGACGATGGTATCATGTTACGCAATTCTTTTGGGGATTGGCGATGAAGGAGTTTAGTCATCTAGTCTTCCATGTCTTTTTTCCCGCGGCTTTGATTGCGTTTATCAAATATGCGATTTTGGCAGGTTTCGTTCTTCTGTATTTGAAGTACTATTTTGATTATCGGGAAATATTTACTTGGGTCATATTGGTGGTGGGGGTGTTAGTGGTA
>JAEPND010000041.1 GCA_017643585.1 Maricaulis sp. | reverse complement strand
TGTCGTTTCTCAAGACGTTGTTCAGCTGGCTGAGCCTTTTGGCTGGCGGCTGTTTGTTGAGAGCATAGTGCGGTCTTCCTGTGTTGTACCAGTCCAGATATCGGGCGAGGTCTTGGTTTCTGCTGTCGGATGAGCGGTAGGGTATGGCATAGGCCCATTCGCGCAGGAGTGTCTGGATGAAGCGCTCGGCCTTGCCGTTGGTTCTGGGCGTATAGGGCCGGGTTCGGATGTGGCGGATGTTCAGCCAGCGCAGGGCCTTGGCGAAGAGCTTTGAGACATAGGCTGATCCATTGTCGGTCATGACGCGCTCGACGGTGATGCCGCGCGCCTTGAACCAGCGCAGAGCCCGCACCAGGAAGGCTGTCGTGGTGGCGCGCTTCTGGTCGGGCAGAACCTCGACATAGGCCAGACGTGTGGCATCGTCGATGGCCACATGGACGCAGTCCCAGCCGGCGCCGGGATTGCGGTTGCCCTTGCGCCCGCCGGTTACACGGTGGCCGGGTTTGTTGAAGCGGCCCAGGGACTTGATATCCAGATGGATGAGCTCGCCAGGGCGTTCGCGCTGATAGCGGATGACGGGCGGTCTGGGCTCCAGGGCCGACAGGCGGCCCAACCCCATGCGCTTGAGCCAGCGGGCCACAGTCGAGCGGGCCAGTCCCAGCCGTTCGGCGATCTCGGCAGCCGTCATACGGTAGTCCCGGCGTAACCGGGCAGCGCTATCGCGCCACCACGCACCGATCCGTCGGGATGGCCGGTGCGGCGCGCTCGATGCCGTGTCCAGCGCCGCGTGTCCGCCACTGCGATGGCGCGCCAGCCACTTGTAGACGGTGCGAAGCGAGACCCCGAAAGCCGCCGCGATGACCGCAACCGGCTCACCGGCTGCATGACGCTCGACAATCAGGGCTCGCGAATACGGCGTGGTTCTGGCATTCCTATGGCTGTTCATCCGGGCTCTCCTTGATCGCTGTTTGCTTCGCATCAACCAGTCTCAAGGCTTCAGCCCGGGTGAACAACCTTATGAGAACTCACA
>JAEPND010000040.1 GCA_017643585.1 Maricaulis sp. | reverse complement strand
TCAGACGATCGAGCTTTTATGCCCTGACAGCACCTCGGGTTTTCCCGGCTGCGGCCCCGTTTGATCATCATCACTTATATCTGCCCTTGCAGAACAGGGGCCGTCCACACATGACATCGCCGCCACTCAGACTTGGGTTTTCAGTCTCCGTCCCGACAACCATGATCCTCGCGCCACAAACTGGCGCGTTCGGTCAAAACTCTGTCGCGCGTTGGCAAGAGGGCTGCGCGGCTAATCCCTAAACATGAGCTTGCAACCCGCACACAGGAGCAAGTCCATGACCACCACAAGCAATACCACGCTCGTCCTTGGCGGCACCGGCAAGACCGGTCGCCGTGTTGTTGAAGGTCTCAAAGCCAAAGGCCACGCGGTTCGCGTGGGTTCTCGGTCGAACGTGCCGTCCTTTGATTGGGACAATGAGAAAAGCTGGGACGCCTGCCTGGAGGGGATCACCGCGGCCTATGTCACCTATGCTCCGGACCTCGCCATCCCCGGTGCCACCGATGCGATCGAAGCGTTTTGTCGCAAGGCCAAGGCGGCGGCGGTCAAGCGTCTGGTCCTTTTGTCCGGCCGCGGTGAAGAAGAGGCGCAGGCCTGTGAACGGATCGTCCAGGCTTCGGGCCTGGAATGGACGATCGTGCGAGCCAGCTGGTTTAACCAGAACTTCTCCGAAGGCGCTTTCATCAACATGGTACTGAACGGCGCGATCACGCTTCCCGCAGGCGACACGCCCGAGCCGTTCGTCGATATCGATGACATTGCGGAGATTGCCGTCGCCGCCTTCACCGAGGACCGTCATGTCGGCGAGATCTACGAGGTCACCGGTCCCCGCTTGATGAGTTTTGCGGATATCGCGTCGGATCTGTCGGACGCAACGGGTCGTGAGATCGCCTATATCGATATCCCTCACGCCGATTTCGTCGACGAAATCTCCAAATCAGGCGCCCCGAAAGACGTCGCCTGGGTGTTGGATTATCTTTTTGCCACAGTGCTTGACGGGCGCAATGCGCATCTGACCGACGACGTACGACGTGCGCTCGGACGTCCGCCGAAGGATTTCGCCGATTATGCCCGCGACGTTGTTGCGAAGGGCGTCTGGAACGAGGTGGACTGATCTGACGGCTACTGCACCGGCCGTCGCGATCGGTCCTGTCTCCAAAATAGCGGCGGCCACCCTCTCTCCCTGATCAAAGGAACACGACCATGACTTATGACTGGATCCTCTTCGCCATCCTCTTCCTGGCACTGTGGAGCGCCATCATTGCAGGCGTCTTCTCCGCCTTCTCCGAATTCATTATGTCGGGGCTTTTGCGCTCGGAGCCCGCCGCGGGCATCGAAGCCATGCAGCAAATCAACCGCACCGTTATCAAGACGCAGTTCGTTGCCGGGATACTGTTGATCCCATTTATTTCCGTCGCGCTCGCGATCTACGCTCTGCCAGCATTCCACGGCACCGCACGGGCCATGCTGATCGCCGCGCCGATCGTGTACGTCACCACCGTCTTCTTGATGACGCTGTTCGGGAATGTACCGATGAACAATAAGCTCGCTGCCCTCGATCCGCATGACGCCGATACCGAAACCTACTGGCGCGATTACGGGCGCAAATGGACACGGCTAAACCACCTCCGGTCGGTGGGGAGCATTGTCACCGCAGGCCTTTACGGCGCCGCCGCGATCGCCCTCGTTGCCAGCGGACAAGTCTGATCCCTCGGCCATCGCCCCGCCTTCCCCCAACAACCGACAGGTCCGATTTCGGCATACAATGCCGATCGGGCCTCGTCGCTTTTGCGAGAGACGAATTCGCAAAACGATGCGCTGGGGCTATGTTACCCACATGGGGCAAATCACGTCGCTATATGTCTACAGAGTCGTCAGCGAGGCTAGTCCGGGGGTAGAAACGCGCGACCTCGTTGAAGGCCTGGGGTTGAATCCCGACGGGCCGATCGATCCTTCCCAGATGGTCTCTTCGCCGGACTATTATCGTTTCTTTGCCGACCTGGAGGCGCGCGATCCCGACGGTTTGAATCTGCCCCTTCGAATCGGGGCCTCCATGCAAACCGACGAATACGGAGCCTTCGGTTTGGCCTGGAAGTCTGCGCCCGACCTCCGTGGGTCTTACAATCGCGCAGAGCGCTATGCCCGGGTTTTGTCGAGCGTCGAGGTCTACGAGCTGGAGCCAACCGACGGCGGGGCATACTACAAACTCCTCAAAGAGGGTGATGGCAGCCGAGGTATGCAGCTTTCCAACGAGGCCAGTCTGTCTGCGGTCACAGAAATCAGCGATCAGATCAGTACAGCCGAGTTCACACCTGACGCGATTTTCTTCAAGCATGCGCCGCGCGGTCCGGTTGAGGCCTATGAGGCGCATTTCGGCTGCCCCGTGCATTTTGAAGACGAGCGCGATGCGCTGCTGGTCAGCGAAGCGCTGCTCTCTGCGCCCAACAAGCTCGGTGATGCGACGATCGCCCAATTCTTCGACCGGCACTTGGAGCAGGAACTCGCGGCCATTGCTGACAGCGTCTCACTCGATCAGCGAGTCCGCATCGCCGTGACCAAGGCGCTGAGCGAAGGTGTCCCGCCTGTCTCCGATATCGCCTCCAGCCTGGGGATGAGCGCCCGCACGCTCCAGCGCCGGCTGTCGGATCAGGGGTATTCCTTCCAGGTCGTGGTGGACTTGGCGCGGAAGGATCTGGCGCAGAAGCTCTTGACGGAAACAGACTACAGCTTGGCTGAAATCGCCTTCCTGACCGGCTTTTCCGAGCAAAGCGGCTTCACCCGCGCCTTCAAACGCTGGGCGGGGCAGACGCCGCGCTCCTATCGGCTCGGATAGGTTTTGCCTGAAGATTGGCGCCTGGCGTCAAAGTCTTGGCGTGACCAGGCAATAATCCAGCCCCCCGACCGACTACACCATCCTTGCCAATGCCATGGAGGATGACATGAAACGCCAGACCTCAAACCACCGCCAGCCGGGATACACGCTGACCAGTACGATCTCCGTCCTAATGAGCTTATCGATCTTCCTTTCGGTCGCCTCGGTTGGTTGGGAGACGCTTGAGACCGGTGGCGCCAACAGCCTCTTCATCTCGAAGCTCGTTTAGGCGCAGCTTTGCCAAGGCACAGTCTCAAACAGCTAAAATTCTGTGCGCAGACTCCAGGAGACCGTAAGCGGTTTTAGGTCTGGAAAGAGCCTCGCTCCGAGACCGATCCGTTTTCGTCTGATGGGGTGGACGGCCCCGACCAACGGCATCGCGATGTGCCATGCTGGAGCTGTTAGGAACCAGCACAAGGGA